>JBNRMV010000010.1:0-251073 GCA_050309775.1 Christensenellales bacterium
TTCAAATTACAAAATAATTTGTAAAAAAGTATTGACAAATGGTTTTCAGATTGTATGATTTAATTGTGGGGGATTTCTATTAGCATATCGTTGTTAAGAAAACGGAATACATTTCAAAGAATATAGAATTAAGTAGACATTGCCCTTAAAATAGAATATCTTATATAACAGTTAATTAAATATTAAGAGGTTTAAATATGATAAAAAAAATAATTTGTTTGGGATTTATTTTAATTATGTTAATTTCACTTTCGGCTTGCACTCAAGAGGCAAGTAGCTTCTCGGAAGAGGAGCATAGTGAAAGGATATCAAATCTGGTTGAAAAACGCTATTTAAATAATAATGAAGAATATACAGGATACAAGGTATATCCATTATATAACGAATCAGACGAGCTTGCTTACTTTTTAATTGAGCTCGAGCCTTCAGGGTTTGTTTATGTGAAAATAAATAAAACCAGTTCTCTGCAACAACTTTTTGGGGGCGTAAGTATGTATACACGCTCAGAGGGCAAAACTTGGCAACGATACAAAATATGTGAGAAAGGGAAAGAGCCGTTACCTTATGAGGGCCGACAATGGAAAATTGAAGAGGCAGACGATTATGGACGTATTTATTATCCTAATCGCCGATGGGAAATTGATGAGGATGGAGATTTTATTTATTACGACATAAGCCACTTTAAGGTTGCAAGTATTGAAAATGAAAAAAGATATTTGCTAAGAATTAAGCAAGAAGGAAGCACATATACAATTCCGGCTGTAAAAAGAGGAGAAAAGTATTTAAACCTTGTTTCCATGGAAGAAATGGAATATGAATATGAAATCGCATCAGAAAAATATTCTTATGCCTATATTTCGTTTTTTTGCAAAAAAGAGTATGATTTATAAATTAATTTAATAAGGGAGGAAAGAGTTATGTTAACAAAACAAAAAAGAAAGATAATACCTGTTATATTAATCGCTTGTTGCTTGGCAATGATATGTATAGCAAGTATTTGCGGTGTTTCAAATAATGAATCAACTAGCATACATGCCTTAGAAGATGAGTATGGGTATGAAGAACTTGATAATGAGTTAACGAAGGAAAATGGCATTAAGTTTTTAATTCGGCAAATGAGAACATAGTAAACCTTGATACCATTTCAATTAGTAATTTTACTAATGTGCAATACATTGCTAACAGCAATTATTTTTTGCTAAATCCCAAACATGCTATTAATGATGGTTCAGATAATTCACTTGGAACATGCACCACTGTTGCTATGCAAATGTTGATGGGATATCATAATTATTATTCTGATGGACGTTTAATTCCTGAAGTAGCAACAAGCGGGAGCAGATTTCTTGATACAGATTATGGAAATATTGTCTATCATCCAGAATTTTCGAGAAGTCGTGTTGTCGGACAAGGATGTGAAAAGATTGGAACTGAAGACGGCTTTTACGAAGAAATATTTGATTTGACAACCTGGCCGGAGTTCCCAGGCTTGGGACAAAATATCTTCGCTATTGAAAATGCTGCTAATCAATTTGTAAACACTCATGCATCAGATATAAGTAATAATGTTTCAATTACTTCGTCGGGACTCTTTTATCCTTCGACTGCAAGGGCTGATATTGATGCGGGTATACCAACAATCTTAGGGTTTCAGCCAATTTTTACAGGGGCGAATCGTTTTCATGTAGTTGTGGCTTATGGCTATGCTACTTTAGAGGGAGTTCCGGGATTCATTGTTCATTGGGGTCATGAAGAAGATCAAGCTCATATATGGGTGCCTTCTAGTTGGATTGGTTTTCAAATTAGAATGTCAATTGCTCATACGCATAGCTTTGTTGATTCGGGTAATATAATTTACCATACTCATAGGCAACTTGAGTGCAGTGCTTGTGGATGTAAAACGTTAGATAGTTTGTACAATACAAACGCTGTTGGCAACAAAATAATAAGCGCAAGGTATCCTATCTCAGGATTTATCGACATCCCATCTACAATAGACGGAACAATAATTACTGAAATCGGAAATTCAGTTTTTGCTAATTGTACAAATTTAACTAATGTTTACCTACCACCTAGTATAACTAGTATCGGGGAGTCAGTATTTTCTGGTTGCACGGCGTTAAAAAGCATAGGTGTGGATTCAAGCAACTTGAATTATTCAAGCCAAGACGGCATTCTATATGATAAGGCAAGAACTCAATTTATTCATATCCCGCAGGCTATCACAGGAAATGTCACTGTTCCCTCGGGCATCACCGAAATAATTGATAATGCGTTTGCAAACCGTACCGGACTTACGTCCATAACATTCTCCGATGGCATAATAAGCATTGGATTTGAAGCATTCAAAGATTGTACGGGGCTTACTAGCGTAAACCTCTCAAATAGTATAGAAAATATAGATAACGCCGCTTTTTGGGGCTGTTCCGGCATAACCAGCTTAACCATACCCCAAAGCGTGTCAAGTATCGGCTCTTTTGCATTCTATGACTGTTCCGGACTTACAAGCCTGAGCGTACCGGGAAGCGTAGGAAGCATAGGCGAAAATGCGTTTGGAAATTGTACAAGCATAGGGAATATTGTATTTCAACAAGGCGTATCTTTCATAGGAGATTACGCGTTCTACGGCTGTACGGGCTTGACGGCGGCGACTATTCCGCAAAGTGCGGTAAGCATCGGCGCAAATACATTTTCGTCTTGCCCGAAGTTATCCTCTTTAACATGGCACTACAATCCGAACTTTTCGGCAACGGATTTGAATATACGGAATTATCTATCGAATGTTATTTTTAACAGTAACATAGATACAATAGGCGAGAATGCTTTTTGGAACTGTCCCAGGTTGACGGCGGTAACAATTCCTAGCGGTGTAACAAGCATTGGAGCATACGCATTTTGCCTACTGGACGGCTTATTGCAAATTCTTATTCCAAGTAGTGTAACAAACATCGGAGCATATGCCTTTTCTGCTTGCAGCTCGATAGAAATATTCAGCGAAGCAAGCTCAAAGCCTAGCGGTTGGGCTGTTAATTGGAATGCGCACTATCGTCCTGTCTACTACTATTCAGCTGTTTCTAAGGTGAATTGTTGGCGTTATGTGAACAACATACCTGCAATCTGGTATGTCGAGGGAACTCAAGGATTAGAATATATTTTAGTAAACGGTACTTTTTCCGTAATCGGGATAAGCACGATAAATTTAACGACGCTTGTGATTCCGTCAACCTATAGCGGGTTGCCGGTGACTAAGGTTGGAAACGGCTCCGTTGCTCTTACTAATAGCTATTTCCTGCAAATGATAGTAATCAACGAAGGCATAGAAAGTATTGAAGCCAACGCTTTTTCAGGCTGCAAATGGCTATCCTCAATAACCATTCCAAACGGCGTAACGAATATAGGAGCATACGCCTTTCAAAACTGTACTTACTTGACAACTATTCAGATTCCGAGTAGTGTTACACATATAGGTGCTTCTGCATTTTGTGGTTGCACCTGTTTAGAGGCGTTGACTATTCCCCAAAGTGTATCAAGCATTGGAGCGGACGCTTTTGCGAATTGTTCTACGTTGTCTATAGTGTGGAATTACAATCCGGCTTTGACGGCGGCTACTTTTTGTTCGTATTACTATACGGTTAATTTTCCTGCTGGAATTACCCAAATATCGGCAAATGCCTTTGCAAACAGTCCTTATCTGCCAAACATCACAATTCCAAATACCGTCACAAGCGTAGGCGCAAATGCGTTTGCCAATAGTGACCCGTATTTAAGGTGGAACTATAATCCGACTTTAACGGCCGCAAATTTTAGCTCGTGCTTACGTGAGGTAAATTTCGGAAGCGGTATAACGTCCATAACCGCTAATGCCTTTGCAAATAGCCCTAGGCTTGCAAGCATAAGCATCCCAAGTACAGTAACAAGCATAGGAAACAGCGCGTTTTCCGGATGCACGTTGCTTCAGTCGATAACCGTTCCAAACGGCGTAACCAGTATAGGAAGCAATGCTTTTTACGGTTGCACGGGTCTTTTATTTTTCACCATCCCCTATAGTGTAACAAGCGTCGGGACTAATGCTTTTCAAAACTGTAGTACGAACCTTCCGGTATCCTGGAACCGAAGCGCTAACTCGACATTAACCGCGGCAAATTTCAAAGCATATTTGATTCAGGTTTATTTTGCAAGCGGAACTACAACGATAACAGCCGGCACATTTGCCGGTTGCACAAAATTAACAAGCATTTCCATACCAAATACTATTACAAGCATCGGAAGCAGCGCATTTTCCGGATGCACTGGCTTGACAGGTTTTACATTCCCGAGTGCGGTTACAAGCATTGGAACCTACGCATTTTACGGTTGCACAGGAATGAGCAGAATATATATACCTAGCTCCGTGACAACCATGGGTTCAAACGTGTTTCAGAATTGCTCTAATCTCTATATCTATACCGGAGCGACAAGCAAACCGAGCGGTTGGAATTCAACTTGGAATAGTTCCAATCGTCCTGTTTACTGGAAAGTGACATCTACAACAAAGGATGTTTTTAGCGGTTTTGGGTATTCGGGAAGTACATATTACTGGACCGGCGCGGTCAGGATGACACTTTCAAGTACGGGTAATTGTTATCAAAATACTAGCAACGGAGTTTTTCTCTTCACAGGAAATACCACCCTTACATTCGCCGTAAGAACTCTATCCTCAAAAAATGCTTGGTCTAAAATAAACGGCACACTTAGTTTTAGCGGGGCACATACTCATACTACCACAGTCAGTGTTTCCATAACAAATTCGGTATCTATCAGCAATGGTTCCTTTTCAATCAATACCGCGAATCTAGCCAACGGAACATATACATTAAAATTAAGTAGCAGCTTCACAAGAGCCTCATGGTCAGGCAGTTCGACTCATACATTCACCTTTATTGTGGATAGATAATAATAAGAACCAAATAAAAAACCGCTCCCTTCAAGCGCAGGGGGCGGTTTTTTTATTAGGAATTTGTTTACCTAAGTGAATTGATATGGTATAATTATCTAATAATTATAGAGATTGCTTGATTTTTACGGAGGTCAGAATGAAGAAAGAAAATCCGAATATGGATTTTATAGCATTGGAAAAGAGTATCCAACAGTTTTGGGAGGACGAAAAGTGCTTCGAAAAGTTGGTCGAAAAGAATAAAAACGGCGAAAGATTCCGCTTTCTTGACGGTCCTATCACCGCCAACAACCCCATGGGTATTCACCATGCTTGGGGCAGAACGCTCAAGGATATATATATCAGGTACAACGCTATGCACGGCAAGTCCTGCCAATATCAGAACGGCTTTGACGCTCAAGGGCTTTGGGTGGAAGTGGAGGTCGAGAAAGAAATCGGCTTGAAAAGCAAAAAGGACATAGCCGAATATGGTTTGGACAAGTTCACCGAAAAATGCATTGACCGTGTGAAGAAGTTTTCGGCGGTCATCACAGAACAATCAAAGCGGTTGGGACAGTGGATGGACTGGGAGAATTCATATTACACAAACAGCGATTCCAACATCACCGCTATATGGCACTTTTTGCAAAAATGCCACGAAAAGGGCTGGCTGGTAAAATCCCACCGTCCCATGCCTTGGTGTCCACGCTGCGGAACTTCGTTGTCCGAACACGAGATGAGCGGCAGCTACAAGGTTGTTGAGCATACTTCAATTTATGCAAAACTGCCTGTTCACAACTCAAATGACAGCATAATGGTATGGACGACGACGCCGTGGACGCTGTCGTCAAATGTGGCGCTTGCCGTCAATCCCGACATTGATTATGTCAGAGTACAAGTCAAGTCCGACACACGCACGCTTATTATCGGCAAGGACGCGCTTGGCAAGCTGAAAGGCGACATTGTCACAGTATTGGACAGCTTCAAGGGCTCCGAGCTTGTCGGCAAGGAGTATACGACGGTATTCCCCGATTTTGAACAACAAAATTTTGTACACAAGGTTGTGCCATGGACAGATGTTGACGCGCAGGAAGGTACGGGAGTTGTGCATATTGCTCCGGGCTGCGGCGCCGAGGACTTTGATCTGGGCAAAAAGCAGGATTTACCCATGATTTGCCCGATAAACGACGAAGGCAAGTTCCTTGACGGTTTCGGAGAATTGACAGGATTGTATACCACAGAGGTGGTTGAAAGCGTGTTGGCAAGAATGGAAGCTGACGGCACACTTTACAAGATAGAACCCATTTCGCACAGCTATCCTTATTGCTGGAGATGCAAGACGGAAGTTGTGTTCAAGATTGTTGATGAATGGTATATCGATACTACGGAAATAAAGCCGCTTATGATAGAGGCTGCAAAAACCGTAAATTGGGAGCCTGACTTTGGCGGCAAGAGAATGATTGACTGGCTGACAAACATGGGGGACTGGAACATTTCAAGAAAGAGGTTTTATGGACTGCCCCTGCCTTTTTATCCCTGCCAAAAATGCGGAGAGCTGACGGTTGTCGGCTCAAAGGAAGAGCTTGCCGAACTGAGCGCAGAAAAAAATCTCGACAAGGTACCTCACCTGCACAGACCATATATTGATGAAGTCAAGATAGTTTGCCCCAAGTGCGGCGCTCTTGTGGAAAGAATATCTGAAGTCGGCGACTGCTGGTTGGACGCCGGCATTACTTCCTTCTCAACAAAAGGCTATTTTGACAACAAGGAATATTTTGCAAAGAACTTCCCCAACGAAATGGTGCTGGAAATGAAAGAACAAATAAGGTTGTGGTTCTATTCATTGCTGTTTATGTCAGTTACGCTGACGGGCAAAGCGCCTTATGAGAATGTCATTTGCCACTCATCGGTAGTAAACGAGGAGGGCGGCAAATTCAGCAAAACCGGCTTTATGATAAGGTTTGATGAGGCGGCGGAGAAAATAGGCGCCGACACAATCAGATATTTGTTTGCGGCAGCGCCGATTTCCGGCGATGTACGATTTGGGTACAACCTAGCCGATGAAGCAAGAAGAAAGATTCTTGGCTTTTGGAATATATATGTGTTCTTTAACCTTTATGCGTCGCTGGACAATCCCGACATAGCCAATTACAAACCCGATTACAACACTCTTACGCACAGCGACAAGTGGATTGTTGAGCGCACAAATCAGTTCATTCGCACAGCGGCGGCAGCTATGAAGAGCTACAAAACCGCCAATCTTATGAAAGAATTTGAGCAGTTTTCAGACGATGTGTCGAACTGGTATATCCGTATAAACAGAAAGCGTTTTTGGAAGGGCGTTGACAAAACCGACCAAATGAACGCCTATTGGTGCTTGTATCAAGCCATTAAATCAGCCATAGGCGTTATGGCGCCGATACTGCCGTTCCTTACGGACTATATCTGGCAAAGCTGCGTTCGTGAAATCGACCCCAATGCCGAAATCTCCGTGCATCTATCGGACTATCCGAAAGAAATAGACATGCCCGGCAATGCCGAACTGCTTAGCCAAACGGAAGTTGCCAGAAGCATAATAGCCACAGCGCAAAGAATGCGCAACGAGGCGCAAATAAAAGTAAAGCAGCCGCTCAAGACGCTTTATTTAGTGCTTAACGAAAAAGACAAGAAAGACTGCCAGCCTTTGGTAAATATCATCAAAGAAGAGCTGAACATAAAGAACTTGGTCTTTGCCGACGACGAAAATGCTTTCAACGATGTGTACTTTACGGTGAATTTTCGCGTAGCAGGCGCCAAACTGAAAGGCGAGGCACAAAAGCTAAAAACGCTTGTCGATGGGCTTGACCAAAACGGCTACAATGATTTTGACAAGATGTTTGCCGCCAATAGCATAACAATCGGACAGTTTGAAAACCTTGGAAGCGCCTTGTTTGACAAGCATTTCCGCCCGAAACAAAATTTTGTCGTAACCAAGGAATTCAACAAAACGCTTGCGCTGGACACCAGTCTTTCTGACGAACTGTTGCAGGAAGGACTTGTGCGCGAACTCATAAGACAAATGCAGGTTATGCGAAAGGACGCAGGCTTTGCGGTGGAGCAGAGAATAGTTGTTGCCATAAGCACCGATGACGAAGCCGCCAAAACCGCCATAGAACTTTTTTCCGAAAAGATAGCGCAAGATGTGTTGGCGAACGCCATAGAAGAGGACATAGCAGAGGCTACTGCAGAAAAAGTCTTCAGTATTTCGGACAAAGAAATAAAAGTCAAAATGTCGCTAAAATAATAAGGGGTGTATATGCTTAAAGATGACTTGAGAAAAGACTTCAACGAAGCCAGAAAGAATGGTGATTCCACAAAAAAAGCCGCGCTTGAAGCTGTGCTTGCCGCCATACTCCAAAAAGAAAAGCAGCAAGCGGGCAAAAGCGTTGCAGATGACGAAGTTATTGAGTGTATCGTAAAAGAAATAAAGATACAGAACGAAATCCTCGAAATGTACAAGGACAAGCCTGATGCAGATGAGTACCGGGCAAAGATTGCCGTACTGACGGCATACCTGCCAAAACAATTTACAGAGGCAGAGGTGCTGGAGATGATAGCCGAACTTGACATCTATGAGGACAGCTCGCCAAAAACAAAAGGTATGATAATAAAAAACCTCATGCCTAAGCTGGTAGGCAAGTTTGACAAATCAAAAGTTAACCCGCTTGTAGAAAGTTATTTGAGTTCAAAAAATAAATAACGAACAGGAGTTCGCTTGTGAACATTTTGAAGAAACTGTCCCCGAAAGACATAAAGCCCGGCGGTTGGCTGAAAAAACAGCTGGTCTTGCAGTCCAAAGGGCTTACGGGCAACATAGAAAACCACTTCACCGACCTTAGCAGCGACAATGCGTGGCTGGGCGGCAGGGGCGAAGCGTGGGAAAGAGGTCCGTATTATCTTGACGGGCTGGTGCCTTTGGCTTTCTTGCTGAACGACAAAGCATTGATACAAAAGGTCTATAACTGGGTGGAGGCCATTCTTGGCAGCAAAAATTCCTCCGTTGGGTTCGGACCGCTGCGCAGTGTTGACTATTGGCCAAGAAGCGTTGCGCAAAAAGCGCTGATTAGTTTTTACCGCGCCACAGGCGACAACAGGATTTTACCTTTTCTTATTGATTATTATCACTTTGTACTGGATAGAATTGATGAATTCCCTCCATATTATTGGGCAAGCGCCAGAGCTTTGGAAGGCATTGAGGCCATGTTTGAGGTCTATGAGCAAACCAAGGATGAGGTTGTGCCTCAGCTTATAGAAAAGCTCAAAGAGTACGGCTATGACTGGAAGGAATATTTTGAAAACTTTGCTTACCCGAAACCTATGACAAAGTACACAAATCAAGCCATATTTAAGTTGGGCAAGGCAATAGCAGAGCCTATTGACAGAATGGTGCGCATGAGCCAACGCATACCTGCGCAAAAAAAGAAAAAGCAGGTGGCGGCATTTAATAACAACAAGCTGGTAAAACTGATAATGCTGACCCATGGCGTAAACATAGCTATGGCATACAAGTATCCGTTGGCATACGGATTTTTCAAAAAAGAAAAAGATATTGCCGAAAAGACAAAGGCCGCCTTTGACGCAGTTATGCAGCGACATGGGCTGTCGATTGGCATGCATTCGTCGGATGAGCATCTTATGGGCTTTGACGCATCTGCCGGAGTCGAGCTTTGCGCAGTTGCCGAGCAAAGCTATTCTTTTGAGGAGGCTTTACGGCTGACGCAGCACAACTTTTTTGCCGACATGACAGAGTACTATATTTTTAACGCTTTTCCTGCAACCTTTACTCAGGACATGACGGCGCACCAGTATGTGCAACAACCCAACCAAGCGGCAGCCGACAGAAAACCGCGTCAGTTTTTTGACACCAACAAAGAAGCCAACATATTTGGAATTGCGCCGAATTTTGGTTGCTGTGCGGCGAACATGCATCAGGGGTTCCCGAAGTTTGCCGAGAATTTGGCATATACCGACGGCGACAAGTTGTATTTTTTGATGTTCTCACCCGTAGAAATCAATACTGTCGTTGGCGGCAAGAGCGTAAACATTGCGCAGATTGCCGACTATCCTTTTGAGAATAAAATTGTGTTTGTCGTTAAAGAAGCGCAGGCGCAACAGATAGTCATAAGGATTCCGTCATTTGCCGAGAGCATAACGCTGAACGGCGTAAAACAAAGTTTTCAGCCAGACTCAAAAATTAGTTTTGCCGTAAACAGCGGTGACAAAATAGAAATAGCGTTGTCCGACAGCCTGACAGTGTTTGACAATGCCGACGGCAGCGTCAGCATAAAGCGCAACAACCTGCTTTTTGCTATGCCCATTGAATTTGAAGAAAGATATGTCAGGGGAAAAAAGCCTTTCCATTATCGGGAGTTTGTTCCGCGCGGAGATTTTGCCTTTGCGCCGATTATTAAGGACAATAGACCGGATATTGTTAAAGAAAAAAATGCGTCTTTGGGAGAGTATCCTTTCGACAGACAAAACCGCAGCATAGAATATACTATCAGAGCGCGCCGTGTGCAAAACTGGGAAATGCGAAAAAACAGCGCGCAGTCACCGCCGTTATTACCGCAGCTTGGCGAAGAGGCCACCATACCGCTTACGCCGTACGGCTGCACATATCTGAGAATTACACAATTTCCCAAAGCAAAGGAGTAGAATGTTCGATTATAAAAAATTATTAGCAGAATTTGATATCCACAAGGCCCAAAGCTGTCAGCGCTATGGCAACGGACACATAAACGATACATATGTCATCACGACGCCGACGGAAAAATATGTGCTTCAGCGCATAAACCATAAGATTTTTACCAACATTGAAGGGCTGATGCGCAACCAGGAACTTGTCATAAACCATATAGAAAAAAAGATGAAACAGGACAGGGATTATGACAAAAGACTGCTGTTGAGCTTGGTTCGTACAAAAGACGGCAACAGTTTTTTGCCGTTCGAGGGCAACTTTTATCGCCTTTATGAGTTCATTGAGGGCGGAGTGTGCTTGGAAAAAATCTCAAATGCCTTTGAATTTGAACTGTCGGGCAGGGCGTTCGGAAGATTCCAAAGACTGCTGGACGGCTTTGCCGCCAATGAGCTTTATGAAGTTATACCCAACTTTCACAACACAGTTGACAGGCTGCAAAAATTTAAGACAGCAATAGCCGAAGATGCCGCAGGCAGAAAAGCTCATTGCCAAGATATAATTGACGAATATCTGGCAAGACAAAGCTATGCGCCGAGAATAGTAAAAATGCTAAATAAGGGCGAAATACCCACGCGAGTTACCCACAACGATACAAAACTAAACAATGTCATGATAGACCTTGAGGCGCGCCAACCGCTGGCAGTGCTTGACCTTGACACGGTTATGGCAGGCAGCATAGTCTATGACTTTGGAGACAGCATACGCTTTGGCGCCAACAAGGGCGCAGAAGATGAGCGTGATTTGAGCAAGGTCGGGTTTGATATAGAACTTTTCAAGGCGTTTACCCGCGGTTTTGTCGAAGAAACAAGAGATGTGCTTACGACTGCGGAGATAAACAATTTGGCATTTGGCGCCATACTTCTTACCTATGAATGCGGCATGCGTTTTCTTACCGACCATTTGAACGGCGATACTTATTTCAAGATACATAGGGAGGGGCACAACCTTGACAGAGCCAGAACTCAACTAAAAATGGTGCAGGATATGGAAGTGGCGCTGCCTGATATGGAATTGTTTGTGCGAAAATTCTATGTATAAGACGCTTTTGCAAGGCTTTTTGAAAGAATGCCGAATGGGCGGGCAAGCCGACCTAAAGACACATGTCGAATGTTCGGAGGACGACAAAAACCTTTATTTTGTATTTGACGGAGAGCAGAGAGAGCCATGTCACAAACACTTTGAATACAATGCGCCGTTGTACGAGGGGGATATTTTTGAGGTGTTGCTAACGCTGGACAGTGCCAAGCGGTATTTGGAAATTGAAACAAACGGCAATAATGCTCAATACTGTGTAATCATTGAAAATAAAGACGGCGAGGGTGATATAATAATAAAGAAACTAGATAAATGTATTTTTACTTCAGTTACCGATATAAGGAGCGACAGCTGGCAGGCAAAAATTACGCTGCCGAAAGAGCAGCTACGCAAACTGGGCTGGCAAAAAGAAAGTTGCCGCATAAATTTGCACAGGCAGGATTTTGACGGCAAGGGAAATTTGAATTTGTATTCGTTTTTTCCTACATACAGCGGCAGCTTTCACAAAATAAACTCATTCGAGAAACTATATTAGGAGGCATTATGAAAATACTTGTTACAGGCGGCGCAGGCTATATAGCCAGCCATACAAATGTTGTATTACTCAACAACGGCTATGATGTGGTGGCGGTTGACAACCTTATGAACAGTTCGGAAGAGAGCATAAGACGCGTCGAACAAATAACCGGCAAAAAAATAGCTTTTTATAAAGGCGATGTCCGCGACAAAGCCTTGCTGGACAAGATTTTTACCGAGCATGACATATATGCGGTAATACATTTTGCCGGTCTAAAAGCCGTCGGCGAAAGTTGCGCAAAACCGGTTTATTATTATGAAAACAATCTGATAGCAAACTTGTCATTGCTTGACATAATGATAAAACACGGCGTAAAAAAGCTGGTGTTTTCTTCCTCTGCAACGGTGTACGGGTTCCCCAAAGAATTGCCGCTGACAGAAGAAAGTCCGTTGTCCGCCATAAATCCCTACGGCGCCACAAAGCTGATGGGGGAGAGAATGTTTGCAGATGTGTATCAGGCGGACAAGGAATGGAACATAGTATTGCTGCGGTATTTCAATCCGGTAGGCAGCCACGAAAGCGGTATGATAGGCGAAGACCCGAAAGGCATTCCCAACAACCTTATGCCGTATATCTCACAGGTGGCCGTCGGCAAGCTGGCAAAGCTGAAAATATTCGGCAACGACTACAATACCCATGACGGCACAGGCGTGCGCGATTATATTCATGTCATGGATTTGGCGCAGGCGCATTTGCTTGCACTGCAAAAAATAGAAAAATATGGCGTTGAGAGCATAAATATCGGCACTGGCGAAGGGTACAGCGTGTTGGATATGGTAAAGGCTTTTGAGAAAGCCAGCGGCAAAAAAATTGCTTATGAGTTTGCGCCAAGAAGAAGCGGAGATGCAGACGCTTGTTACGCAAATTGCGACAAGGCAAAAAGGGAGCTGGGCTTTGAGGCAAAAAGAGGGCTTTTTGAAATGTGCCGAGATTTATGGAATTGGCAGACCAAAAACCCCAACGGTTACGCAGAATAATCAATAAATAAAAGAGCCGATTAAGGCTCTTTTATTCATAATATAACTTTTTCTATGACGCCGCCGCCGATGCAAATATCGCCGTCATAAAGCACACAGTACTGACCTTCAGCAACGGCGCGCTGTTTTTCGTCAAAATCCACTCTGACATTGCCGTTCGGCAATACGGTCGCTGCGCCGCTTTGCAATGGTTGGCGGTGACGCAGACGGAATGAAAGACGGTTTTCGCCCGCATTCAAAGGCTTTGTAATAAAGTTGAAAGGACCGGTAATTAGGGCGCTTGAATAAAGTTCATCAAGTTCGCCTTGATTTACATATAGTATATTGTTTTTTATATCCTTTTTAATAATAAACCATGGCGCAGCGTTGTTCTCGCCGCTTTTGCCGCCCAGGCCGAAGCCTTTGCGCTGACCGACGGTGTAATAGAATACTCCGTTGTGCCTGCCGACAACCTTGCCGTCAAGCGTCATTATGTCGCCCTCTTTCATAGGGATATATTCGGATAAAAATTTTCGGAAGTTGCGTTCTCCTATGAAACAAATGCCTGTGCTGTCCTTTTTTTTGGCAGTAATAAGGTTGTTGGCTGCGGCTATCTCCCGAACTTGGGTTTTCAAAAGTTTTGCTAAAGGGAAGAGGGCGTTGCTTATTTGTTCCATAGTCACTTGATTGAGAAAATAGGTCTGACATTTGTTCTCATCGTATGCTCTTGTAAGATATGTCAACCCGTCTTGTTGTTTGGTGCCGCAATAGTGCCCCGTGGCAATGTAGTCGGCGCCCAGTTTCATTGCAAAATCGCGGAAATGCCCGAACTTGATTTCACGATTGCACAGCACATCGGGATTGGGCGTTCGGCCTGCCTTGTATTCTGAAATAAAATGCGAAAAGACATTGTCAAAGTACTGTTTGCTCAAATCAACGGTAAAATAGGGAATATCGATGACGGCGCAAATTCTGCGCACATCTTCATAGTCTTCGTATGCCGTGCAACAACCGTCGTCATCTTCTTTCCAATTGCGCATAAACAGACCTATGACTTCATATCCCTGTTGTTTAAGCAACAGCGCGGCAACAGAGCTGTCTACTCCTCCGCTAAGCCCAATGACTACTTTCTTTTTCACAAAAACTCCGTATTATGGTTATTATGAATAATATAGCATAAAACAACGCCAAGCTCAACTCTACTTTCAAAGCATGCAAAAAAAATTGAAAAAATGCCGGATTGACAGCGCCAAAATGGGTATGATATTATAGAGATATGAAAAGGTATTATAGTGCCGTTTCGCCGTTTTACAAGCGAAGAAGACTGCGTATCGGCTACCGTTTTTGGAAAGCCGTAGTGAAATTGTTTTTTCCTAAGGTCGAATTTATTTGGAAGTGCCCTCGTCCGGCGGACGACGAGCCTTTGATTTTTGTATGCAATCATACAAAAATTTATGCGCCAGTTGCATTTCTTCTCCGCTATGACAGACCCATACGCCCATGGTCAAACGCGCATTTGCTGACTTTCAAAGAAGTCGGTAAACATATGTACCACAATGTGCTGGGAAACAGAAAGCCGAAATTTTTGCTTTATCCCTTTGCGACGCTTATTTTGCCGCTGATTGTGTGGGCATTCCGCAGCATTGAGCCTATCCCCGTATACAAACAAACAAAGCGCATAACCGAAACTTTTGACAAAGCCGTAGAAACGCTTGAAAGCGGCATGCAACAAATCATCTTTCCCGAAAAACTGGAGAATCCCGTCAATAAGTATATTTTTGAGTTGCAGCATGGTTTTACTTATTTGGGTAAGGAATATTATGAAAAAACAGGTCAAATCCTAAAGTATTATCCCGTTTATGCCGCGCAAAGCCTCAACAAGGTGCTTATAGGCGAGCCGATAGCCTACAACCCCGAAGTGCATATGAGCAAACAAAAGATAGAAATTTGCAAATATCTGGAGAACGGCATAAAAGAACTGGGCGATTCGCTGCCGGAACACAAAATAGTTGTTTATGAATAATTCTCATCGAAAATTAAAAAGGGTACCAAACAATTTGGTACCCTTTTTTTATGATTTATTCCAACTCTTATGGATACATGCCGCGTTTTTTCAGTGTATTGGTCAAGCGGCGCAGCGCCAGTATGATTGCGCCGTAACGCATGGTACAATTGTACTTTATGGCGTTGTCAAACACTTCGCTGTATGCCTTTGTCATTATTCTTTCAAGCATATTGTTTACATCGGATTCTTCCCACATAATAGACTGTATGTTCTGCACCCATTCGCAATAAGAGACTACGACGCCGCCGGCATTTGCCAAAATGTCGGGTACTACTCTTATGCCTCTGCTGCGCAACATTTCGTCGGCTTCGTTGCTGGTGGGACCGTTGGCGGCTTCGACAACCACAGATGCTTTGATAGCGTCGGCGTTTTTGGCGGTAATTTGGTTCTCCATAGCCGCAGGGATAAGAATGTCGCATTCCGTAGCAAGCAGTTCTGCGTTGGTGATATGCACGCTTGTGCCGTCATCATAATCTTTCAATAGGCGTTTGCCTTTATCTAAGAATGAGGTTATGGCGGGAATGTTCAGCCCGTCTTTGTTGAAGATGCCGCCCGATACATCGCTGACGGCAACAATTTTTGCGCCCGATTCATAAAGCAGCGTTGCGGAAATGCTTCCGACATTGCCCATGCCTTGTATGGCTATGCGCAATTCGCTGAAATCTTTGCCGAGGGTTTTCATTATTTCCTTGGTGATTATGGTTATGCCGCGGCCGGTGGCTTCATTTCTTCCGAGGCTACCGCCGACATCAATGTCCTTGCCGGTGACTACGCCTTGTATAGGATAGCCTTTTGTCATGCTGTATGTGTCCATAACCCAGTCCATAATCTGTGAGTTTGAGCCGACATCGGGAGCCGGAATGTCTTTCTCCGGACCTATGATGGGCAATATCGCCGAAGTGTACCTTCTGGTCAGTCGTTCAAGTTCCGAATAGCTGAGTTCGGAAGGATTGACGCAGATGCCGCCTTTGGCTCCGCCAAAAGGAAGGTTTACTATGGCGCACTTGAAGGTCATCATGGCGGCAAGCGCTTTGATGTCGTCTATGTCCACAGTCGTGTGGTATCTTATGCCGCCCTTACCCGGACCTCTCAAAGTGGAGTGCTGTACCCGATAGCCTTCAAAGACTTTTATTTCGCCGTTGTCCATCTTCAGCGGAAGACTGACTTTCAGTTCTCTTTCGGGTTGTTTTAGTGTGATATAATCATTTGGCGAAAGTTGCATAATTTCTGCAGCTTTTTCGATAAAATTCATAAAGTTTTGGTATTGACTTTCTCTTGACATATTACCTCCGTATTTTCATAATATAGCACATGCAGGGTGTTTTTCACAAACATTTACACCCATTTTCTCAATTTTTTTTGATTAGCATATGGTTTACTTAAGAATTTTGACATTTTTGCACATTTTTATTTTTATTATATTTTATAAATTAAGGAACTTTTTTTCTTTGAAAACTGTAAATTCTGTTATTGCATAATGAATGTTATAATGATATAATAAATTTTATAAAAACAAATAACAAAAATACCGCAATAGACATATCCGGGAGGTTTATGGACATAATCTTTACAGACAAAGCAAGTCCGCCCAAAGGGCACTATCATCAGGCAGTCAGGCACAACGGAATACTCTATATTTCAGGTATTCTCGGCATCACGCCCAAGGGTGACCCCGTCAGCGGCGGCATAATATGCGAAGCAGAACAAGTATTCAGCAACCTTGCGGCAATCCTTGAGGCGGGCGGCAGCGCTCCCGACAAGGTGCTAAAAGTAACTGTATATATCTCCGACCTTGACGACGCCGCAGAATTCAACAAAATTTACAGCCAATTCTTCGGCGAACACAAATGCGCAAGAAGTTTTATTCAGGTCAAACACCTTTCATACGGCTTGCACCTTGAGATTGATGCCATAGCTGTAAGCGAATAAAAACAGTTCGGAGAACAAACAAGGGAGAAAATGAAAAAAAAACCTAATACCGAAAGACTGCCGCTTAGCAATCGCCTGGTGGACTTTGCCATTGGGCTTGATGAGGCGCAGATTCAAGAACGCCAAGAAAAAGGATATATCAACGACATAAAAGTCGGCACCTCAAAATCAGTAGGCAAGATATTTGCCGGCAACATATTTACATTTTTTAATTTGCTGTGCTTGCTTATTTTTATATGGATTGTTTCCGTTTCCGAAAGCATCGAGGACTTTAAGAACACTACATTTATGGGTGTTATTATTATTAACACAGCCATAGGTATTGTGCAGGAACTAAAAGCAAAAGCAAAGATGGACGAGCTGTCGCTGCTTTCTTCTCCGACGGTATCGGCGCTGCGCATGGGCGAAACAAAAAGCATAAAGCTCAACGAAATATTGTTGGACGACATCATAACCCTTTCGGCTGGCGACCAGATATGTACGGATTCGATTGTCATAGAGGGCGAACTGGAAGTCAACGAAAGTTTGTTGACGGGAGAGTCTTTGCCTGTTAAGAAAGAAAAGGGCGACAAACTGCTTTCGGGCAGCTTTGTCGTATCGGGTAAAGCCAAGAGCCAAGTTGAGCATATAGGCGTGGACAACTATATTCAGCAGCTGGCGCAGAAAGCCAAAGAACTGGGCGACAACAAGTCCGAACTTGTGCGCTCCATAAAATTGATTATGCGCATCATAGGTATCATAATTTTGCCAATCGCAGCTTTGGCATTTCTCAACAACCTCAATGCCCAATTGCTGCAAATCAATGAAACCGCCGCTATCTTTCAACCCAACGGCGCACTTTTTGAGTCCATACCTCACATAATGAAATTCATAAATTCTGCTCCTCCCGAAGCAGTGCGGCTGGCATACAAAGAGTCGGTTGTCTATACTTCAGCGGCTATGATAGGAATGATACCCGTAGGTATGTTTCTATTGACTTCGGTAGCGCTTGCGGTGGGAATTATCCGCCTTGCCAAGAAGAAAGCGCTTGTCCAAAACCTGTATTCCATAGAGGCTCTTGCCAGGGTTAATATGCTTTGCCTAGACAAGACCGGCACGATAACCGATGGCACAATGAGGGTTACGGAGTTTGTCTGCCTGCGCGAAAACAAATTCAAATATCCCATTGAGGAGATTGTCGGCGCCATGCAGAAGGCGCTTGACGAGGACAATATGACGGCAAAAGCGCTGAAAGAGTATTTTTCCAGCCCGGCGGACATCGAGGCAGAGTTTGTCGTGCCGTTTTCATCAGACCGAAAAGCCAATGCCGTCAGATTCGGCGGCATTGGTCTTTGCGTGTTAGGCGCGCCGGAATATGTCACAAGGAGTATGGCCAAGCCGCTTGCGGCAAAGATTGAGGAGTATCAAGCGAAGGGCAACAGATGTCTGCTTTTTGGCATAAACACCACAAAAGCCGCCGAAGAAAAGCGTATACCCGAACATTCCACGCCGTACGCCATAATCGTAATTGAGGACAACATAAAGTCCGAAGCTGTGGAAACCATAAAACTGTTCAAACAAAACGGTGTAGATGTAAGAGTTATTTCCGGTGACAATCCCTTGACGGTGTCGGAAGTGGCAAAACGGGTAGGCATAGAAAATGCCGAAAAATATCTCAGTCTGCAAGATGTCAGCGACGACGAAATAAGAGAAAAAGCCTTGGATTATACTGTATTTGGCAGAGTAAACCCCACGCAGAAAAAATTACTTATCGAAATTTTCAAACAATCCGGCAAGACTGTGGCTATGACGGGCGACGGTGTGAACGACATTCTTGCATTGAAAGAAGCCGATTGCTCCATAGCTATGGCAAACGGCAGCGAAGCCACAAGAAATGTAGCGCAACTTGTGCTGCTGGATTCAAATTTCGGCTCAATGCCTGCAATAGTAAACGAGGGCAGAAGGGTGATAAACAACATAGAAAGAACATCTTCGCTGTTCCTCACAAAGACTTTGTTCTCTTTTCTGTTATTGTTCTGTCTGATAGTGTCGGGCATGAGCTATCCCATCGAGCCGGTACAGCTGACTTTTACCAGCTTGTTTATCATAGGCTTTGCATCTTTCGTATTGGCGCTGGAGCCGAACAACAACAAGATAAAAGGTACTTTTGTCAAAAACATTATGAAAAATGTACTGCCGCCGGCAATCTCCATTGTCGTGGCGGTGCTTGTCATCATGGCTATGACAAAGAACGGTTGGCTGCATGTGCCGAAAGGCGAATACCAAACTATCATTACTTACGCTATTTTCGGAGTGTTTTTGCTGGTGCTGTACAATATTTCAAAACCTTTCAATACGGTCAGAAAGGTGTTGTTTATCACAGTGCTGGGTCTTGGTTTGAGCTGCGCAATCTTTATGCCGATGCTGCCGCAGAGCCTGAATTTGTTTAAGCTGTCAAAATTATCCAGTCTTGTCAGCTTTACATTGTTATTTTCGGTCATATTCCTTGCGGAAAATGTCATAAAAATAGTTGACTTCACCATTAAGAGATACGCACTGAGGAAAGAAAAAGTATGAACATAAGCATTTTCGACATAATCGGACCTATCATAATCGGACCTAGCAGCAGCCATACTGCCGGCGCCGCCAGACTGGCGAGGATAGGCGCCGCCATAGTCAACAAACCCTTTCAAAAAGTTGAATTCGGGCTGCATGGCAGTTTTGCAAAAACCGGTATTGGGCACGGCACCGATAAGGCTTTGCTTGCCGGAGTGTTGGGGTTTCGGGAAAATGACGAGAACATACGAAATATTTATGCCATAGCCGCTGAGAGAGGACTGGAGTACAAATTTTATGAAGTGGATTTGGGCGAAGTCCACGAAAACAGCTGCAAAATAATGCTGTATCATGACGATGGCAGCCAAGACGAAGTCATTGCTTCAAGCATAGGCGGCGCAAGGATAGTCATTAACGAGCTGAACGGAGCAAAACTTGATGTAAGCTGCGAGATGCCCACGATAATTATCCGTCATATTGACAAGAAAGGCGTAATAGGCGGCATTACACAACTTCTCAGCAAGGAACAAATAAATATAGGCATTATGCGGTTGACGAGAGAGGAGCGGGGCGGATTGTGCACAACCATAATAGAAACAGATGACGATATAGATTATGCGCCGGTCATAGAAAAAATCAAACAAATGAACCATATCATCGAAGCGCTGATTATAAAGGAAAAATAATATGTATAAGAACATGTCAACGCTGATAGCGACGGCAAAAAAAGCTGAACAGCCTTTACATAAAATCATACTTGAGAGCGAAATGCGGCTCACGGGGGCAACCGAAGAACTTATTTATACGAGAGTCGGGAAGCACCTTGAAGTCATGCGGCAGAGCGCCCAAAAGGCGCTGAAAACTCCGCAAGAAATGTTCGGAGCGCTTATTTCGGGACAAAGTTCCAAACAAGCAAAATACGCATCAACAGGTACTTTGAGCGGAAAACTTATGAATAATGTTATGGCTATGGCGATGTCGTCAAGCGAGGTCAACGCGTCTATGGGGCGGGTATGCGCCGCTCCTACGGCAGGCGCTTGCGGCATACTGCCTGCCGTAATCATAAATGTAGGAGAAATGCGCGGCAGCAGCAATACCGAAATGCTGGACGCTCTTATTGTCGCAGGGGGCATAGGCGCAATTATTGCCCGCAATGCCACGCTTTCGGGCGCCGAAGGCGGCTGTCAGGCTGAATGCGGAGCAGCGGCGGCTATGGCTGCCGGCGCGGCAGTGTACCTTTCAAAGGGCAGCGCCGAGCAGGTTGAGCAGGCGGTCAGCATTGCTTTAATAAATTGTATGGGGCTTGTTTGCGACCCGGTGGCAGGGTTGGTGCAGCTTCCTTGTAGTTTCCGCAATGCCAGTCAGGCGGCAAATGCCTTGATTAGCGCAGATATGGCGCTGGCAAATCAAAATATATTCATTGCGGCGGACGAAATTATTGACGCCATGTACAGAGTGGGCAAAAGGCTGCCTTTTGAACTAAAAGAGACTTCACTTGGCGGCATTGCCATAACGCCTTCGGCAAGATTGATGAAAAAGCAACTTTTTCAAAATGAAAATAAATAATTAAAGGTTTTTTTGATTAAATTGCAGGTTTTATGTGTTTTTTGTAACCATATTTGCAGCAATGGAATATCTTAACTTGTTCAAAAAAAATATATTGACTAACAAAAATGATAGATGTATAATCAAATTAAGTAAATATTTTACAATGATAGGAGGATGTATGAAAAAATCCGGAATTATTTTAATTCTTGCGATAGTTGTGGTCTTGGTGGCCGCAATGTACGCTTGTACCCCCGACGGTTTTGTAATAAAGTTTAATTCAAACGGCGGGTCGGCAGTAGAAAACATAGCCTTAAACAAGGGAGATACGGAATTTACCTTTCCAACGCCTCCTACAAAAACAGGCTACGAGTTTGACGATTGGTATCTTGATGCCGAGCTTACACAAAAAGCCGATGTCGCAAATGTCATAGCTAAATTTGACAAAAAGGTCACCGAGGTGACGCTATATGCCAAATGGAATGCCATTGCGTACACCATTTCGTTTAATAGTGACGGCGGCAGCGCGGTGGACAATGTTTCCGTAGCTTACGGGGCGACCACCTTTACTATGCCAGCGGCGCCGACAAAAGCAAATTATGACTTTGTCGGTTGGTATCTCGAAAGCAGCCTTACGACTGCGGCTACTGTTGAGAATGTGCTTGCGGCGCTTACTTCGTCGGCAAGGACGATTACTCTTTACGCAAAATGGCAGCCGTCCGTTACATACAATATTTCTTTTGATACAGACGGCGGCGGCGCGGTTGCGCAGATTGTTTTGCCCATGACGGCAACAACCTTTACAATGCCGGCAGCGCCGACAAAATACGGATTTGTTTTCTTGGGGTGGTTCCTTGAAAATACTTATGCCACGGCGGCGACTGTCCAGAATGTTTTGGCGGAGTTGAGCGAGGAAGACAATGAGATTACGATATATGCAAAATGGAGAACGGCTAATACATATACGGTGAAGTTCGACAATGGGGGTGGTAGCTTAAGTCTGCCCGTAAGTTTCTTTGAGAACGAACAGTTTGTTTTCCCGACGCAACCGACAAAAGCGTTTTATCTGTTTGACGGCTGGTTCATGGATGATGAATTTGAAAATGCCGCAACGGCATCCTCCATTATGGCTGCTTTCAATCAGGAAGTTGCAGAAATCACCATTTATGGAGATTGGGCTCAGAAATATACCATAAATTTCTACGAAGACGATTTAGAGTGGGATAAGGCGGCCGACAGCATTTATTTACGGCATTCTGAAGCCTTTGAACTTCCAGTCTTTGATGATAAGAATTATTTCTTTGACGGCTGGTACTACAAAACGGATGTAGAAGTCGATGTCATAGATGGCACCGAAGTGTGGGAGATATTGAATGAAGAAAATGTTCAAATTGATATCTTTGCAAGGCTTGTTCCCGCATGGTACATATATTTTGAAACAGAGTACGGTACGGAAATTCCCAAAATGAAAATACGCAGCGATGAGCCGTCTTACCAAGCCCCCGCCGCCCCGACAAGACCGGGCAGCGAATTCTTAGGCTGGATTGTGGAATTGTATGACGAAGAAACCCAGGACTATGGCTATGTTTCTGCGACTGCCGAAAATGTCCTTGAGGCTTTTACACAAAATACCAATTATTACAAAGATATTATTCTTTATGCCCAATGGGAGATGTCACCGGAGGCCGAGGCGCATCAAGCGGCCAAGGACGAGTTTGCCGCCGCCTTGTTAGCTGCCTATGATCAAGTTCGAGGCAGAGGGCTTGAACCGCTTACTGGGGAAGAAGAAGTTCAGCTAAATTCTTTCAAAGATTATTTTGATGATTATGAGGACTGGTATGACGATGAAGATTTTTACAACGATTATTTAGAACTTATCGAAAATTCCGAAGGACAGATTGAAGACATCGAAATGATTTACGAATACATAGCTCTTTTGAGTAAATCCTTTGAATACAGAAATTATGTGTCAGCAAAATATATGCTCGAATACGTTTTGGAGGAAACCCTTGGCAGAGTGTTTGAGGATGATATGCCGGCAGGAAGATTTGAAGCGTTTACACAAGCGCTTACGGAATACACCGAATATGAAGCAATGACCAGGGACAAAGAAGAAGATGGATATTATGAGGTTGACCCGAAAGCGTTTTTGGATGGAATGCTGACGATATATGAAGAAAGCGGATGGGGCTCTGATGACTTGGGAATCTTGTTCCACAGATATGTCTACGCCGGCCTTACAGAACGAATCATGTATTCGAATTTTGCCGAGCAGGAACTCAGAGAAATGAGAGACAGCATATCCGAAGAGTTAATAATTGAATTCACCGAGATTGTTGTCGGAATTATGCAGATTATACAAGAGTACTATGTGTTCGGCAAAGCCGATGGAATAGAGAGTTTTGCCGAAGTTGCCATTGCGATTAGCGCCATAAAAAGCACTCTTGACGAATTCATTGAGGACTATGCTGATGAGTTTGACGACAAATTAAGCACAATTTTGTCATTGCTGCCGGTGTCCGAGGATATGTTGCCTGCGCTTAGTTTGATTCAAACAAAGCTTGGTATGACCAAACTGTCGGGGCTGTTGGCGTTGATTACTGAAGATATGCTCAGCAGTATCTTTATGCTGGGCGATAAGGATATTAACATAAATCGCGAATTGGAATTTGCGGAACTCAATATGGCAATTTTTGAAGCAAAAGCGCTTGTGGTACTTTATGGAGAGGACTATAACGCTGCAGAATTTGCCGCAAACTATGCCGACAATGACCCTGAAATATTTAAGCCGGTTGTAGAATTTGTTTTTGAGTTTTTATTTGGCGGATTCCAACCGAAGAATAAAGCTGACCCCGGGTTCTCCGTCGCCAAAAGATTTGAAATGTCCTACTATTTATTAAGCAATATGATAAAAGACGGCTTTGGCAATAAGATTTGTATCAGCGACGAAAGGTTTGCCGCAATAAAAGAAATTGCCAACAAGCCCTATGACATGACACCTGTTCCCGAGAACCCGAATGCGGAGCTGACTCCCCCCATTACAATGGAGGATATCGAACAGCTGCTCATAATACCCGCTACTATGAAATTAAGCCAGATTATGGAAGAGGTAGCAGAGATTATGTCGTTGCTATATCTGAACGGTGAGGACGAATATTCTAATGAATCTAAGGTAGAACAGTGGACCGTGGCGCTATATCTTGCAGATATAGATATTGCCAAAATCCAAAACTTCAGAGCTATGCTCGAAAAAAATGCTGCAGACGAAGAAGGAGGAGTTGGCTTTGAGTATGGTCTATACGATTCGCAGATTGCTTATATTTTCTATGCGCTATTGACGGCATACGATGAGGACAGCACTCCGTTTACCGTTGAAGAAGTCCAGTCCTGGCTGATATACGCTTCAAAGCATCCTATTGATTATTATTTAGCCTCTGAACCCTTCGAGATTACTGAGTTGCTCGAAATCCTTAATGAAAATGACGGCGCATACATTGCAGAACTTTCTTTATTAGCGGCTAAACTGATTGAACAATACGGCATATACATGAGCGCTCCCGAACATTATGCCCTAATGCTGGAAGAAATTATTGCCGGCACTTTGACTGCCGTAAAAGCCTATTACGCAGACAACCAGATTGATTTGCCGCAAGAGGCCGTCCTTACGGCGTATAATCTTCTCAAATACATTATAGCGTTCTATGGAGATATTCCCTATTCCATTAATGTTCAAGAGGCAGAAATCATGATGGAATTCTTGTCAATCCTGGAATTGGTAATCGGCAACGAGAGATATAATAGCTTTGAAAAAGTTATTGACCTTATTCTGGATACCATAGGAATTTACAATGAGGTTAGGTATGTGGATGAATGTGAGGAAATTGATGAATATATACATTACTTAGACCACAACCTTATCAAAATGATATATGGAATATTCGGAGACACACCAGAAGCGGACTTCGCAGGTTTGGAGGAATATGCAGGAGATCACTCGCCGAACGCCTTACTTGTAGCCGTTATTTTGGACAACTACGAGAACATAAAGAAATGGGCGGATATGGAGTATAACTATGAAGAAAACCATGCAGAATTTAGCGAGGAGATGAATGCTGTAATAGACGCAATTTACAATAACCTCTTTGAAATTATTTATGGTTCTTTTATACGCGTCAAAAGGTAATGACGCAAAAAGGCGTCCCCAAAACGGGACGCCTTTTTAATATGATTGCCAATGCATTGAAAATAATAGAGAGAAAACCATGACAATACTGCAAGCAATAGATTTAACAAAAAACTACAAAAACGGCGGCGTTATTACAAATGTAATAAAGGGAATCAACCTGGATATTCAAGAGGGTGAATTTGCCGCTATAACAGGTGCGTCCGGCTCGGGCAAAAGCACTCTTT
This sequence comes from Christensenellales bacterium, assembly GCA_050309775.1. Taxonomy (GTDB): domain Bacteria; phylum Bacillota; class Clostridia; order Christensenellales; family DTU072; genus DTU072. Next base: position 25,702 of record JBNRMV010000010.1, read on the forward strand.
TATATTTGCTCAGCGGACAAGAAAAGCCTACTTCGGGCAAAGTGTTGTTGAACGGAGAGGATATTTCCCTGTTTTCCGAAAGCAAAATGGCTGCGCTACGCCGGCGCCAGCTCAGCTTTGTATATCAGTACTACAACCTCATTCCCAACCTTTCGGTCTATGACAACATAGTGCTGCCCGTCCGCATGGACAGGCGGCTGACGGCAGCCGACAAAGGATATCTTGAAGAGATTGTGGCGGTTGCGGGTATAAAAAATTTGCTGAAAAAGCGTCCAGACCAGCTTTCGGGCGGCGAGCAACAACGCGCGGCACTGCTTAGAGCTGTTTTTATTCGTCCGAAAATTATTTTTGCAGACGAGCCGACAGGCAACCTTGACAGCAAGTCCGGCGCGGCGGTTATGCAGCTAATAAAAGAAATCAATGAGAGATACAAAACTACAGTCGTTATGGTCACGCATTCAGAGGCGCAGGCGGCTTATGCGAACAGGCGTATTTACATGAACGACGGAAAAATTCAATGATGATAGCCAAGCTGACCTTTAGAAATATCATAAAGAACAAACTCAGAACTGCGGCAATATTGCTTACCGTGGCTTTGAGTTGCGTTATGCTGTTCTTAGGGTTGATTTATAATCGCCTTGCAGTAGGTCAGTTTATGGAAACCAAAGTTGTAGAATCAGAGAATGCCGACCTAAGATTGGCATATACCGCCGGCAGCAGCTCCAGGGTAATTACCGCAGAACACCTTTCGCAATTTGACTCGGAGATTGAATTTGCCGCCGGAGTGCTGGAACTCTATGGCTCGGCTGCGCTGGACGGACAGCAAGTATATATAAATTTGCGTGGGGCCACCGAAGAAAACATAGACAAATTGAACAACCTGACTTACATTGCGCAACAAAACAGAGCAATGCGCAAACACGAATTAGTCATCAGCCAAAAAACCGCTGAAGAATACGGTTTGAAGATAAACAGCACCTTTATGATTGCCGTCGGCTCCAAGCAGCAGCTTTTTACAGTAGGCAAGATTGCGCAGCATCACGCATGCTTTGACGCCCCCGGCGCCATAGTTATGTACGGCATAGAGAGTTTTGTAAGCAGCTATTTTTGGGGAGGCGGATTCGGCAAAGTATATAACAAGATTTATATCAAGACTGTTGACGGAGTGAACCAAGACGACCTCGGCAAGAGAATTATGGAAATTGAAGCCTACAAGGGCTATGACATAAAAGAAACCAGCCAAGATGAGGAATTGCGGCGGCGAGCCAATGAGATAGCCATTCCCGTCACCATAGCCGTGCTGGGCTGCCTGCTTTTGGGACTGTTGCTTGTTTATATGGTGTTCAATGCAGGCGTCAAAAAACGCGCGGAACTTATATCCCGACTCAAGTCGGTTGGCGCAAAAAACAGCTTTATTTCAACAATTTTTATGATGGAATGCTTTATTTATATTGTTATTGGCGCAGGACTGGGGTATTTGTGTAACAAATTTTTGTTTAAGCATTATTTGCCTAAAATAATAAGTTTTGATACCGCCGATATTTTCTACCGCAATGTTATGATTTATTCTTCTGCTGCAACAGCGGCGACGGTCTTTATAATGTCGCTGCTGCCGATAATAAAAACACGGGGCGTTGCCATTCGGACAAGTTTTTCCGCAGCAAAAAACACTGTATGGAAAAGCAACCTTATTGTTTTTTTGTTGGGCATGGCTATGATTGTAACCGCCGCTTGCCTTTGTATCCCATACCGTCTGGAAGCAAATAGGGGCATAGCCTCGCTGTTGTTGGGCATACTGGGAATACTTCTTGTTGCGCCTTATGCGGCAAGATATTTTGTCAAGGGACTGCAAAAAGTGTTCCATTGGGGAGTGGCGAACCTGGCGCTCAAAAATGTTGAGAGCGAAAGAGGGCTGGCAAATACGCTTAGGGTGTTGACCGCAGGTATGATGATTTGTATCATCATCAGCAGCGCGGCAAATATAACCTACAATTTGGGGTTGCAGACGGTAGAAAATATTGACAGCGACATTATCATAGAAAATATCCGCGCGCAAAGCCCAACTCCGATAAACACCATAAAATCCATAGAGGGCGTCTATGATGTGTATGCTTATCAGATGCGAAAAGTGGATATAGTAGCGGCTGGGGAAAAGACAGAGATAAACCTCATCGGCATAAGTCCGGACAATCTTGGGTTTATAAAAGATACCGGCAGCGTAAGTTCACGGGAAGAAATTATAAGCATGATTGCAAAGAAAGAGGGTATGCTTATTGATATTTCATATAGCAAGGTGTTTGGCATAGCCATCGGCGACAAAATCAACATTACTATTGGCGGCATAACGCAAGATATTGCGGTAGTCGGGTTTTTTCAGTCGTACTTCTATGCGGTTGGTAAAACAGCAGTGATGAGCAATGAATTGATGTCGGAGCTTTTTGGATTGCCTCTGTTTGACAGTCTGGTGTGCAAAACCACCGAAGATGTCGAAGAGACCATTGCAAAAATCCGCGCAGGACTTGGCACCTATAACATAATTGCCTACAACAAAGGCGCAGCTTATGGCGTCTATCTTACCGTACTTCAAAACCTGGTAGACTTCAGCAATATTTTTACCTATTTTGTCATACTGGTTTGCATTTTTGGAATACTTACTAACATACTGAATTCCCGTGAAGAGAGGAAGGGCGTGTTTTATCAGCTATATTCGCTTGGCGTCAGCAGAATGCAATTGTTTTTGTGCGAATTGCTGGAAAGCGTTTTTGTCTTGATTGTGACTTTTGGTTTGACGGCCGCGGCGCTTGCGCTGTGCAATTATGCGCTGATAAACACCATAGCAATAATGCAAATCTATGTCATGCGCGCCATAAATACAAAAATAGCCTTGACCATTTCTGCTATATTTGGAGCATTTTATTTGCTGTTGAGCATAAATTCGTTCTTTACCATAAATAAGAAACAACTTATCGGCGCTATAAAAACCTATTGAGTTACGCATAATTCTTGCGCAAGCAGCAGAAAATAGATTTATGAGCTGCGCTTGTCAAAAGAAAAAGGCATTTTATGCTGTATTTATATTTGTTGTTGCCGCCGTGTTTATTTTCAACGCGGGCTTTTCCTTTGAAAACCAAGATTATATAAAATGGGTGGACTGCAAAGTACCTTATGCGATTTTGAAAAGGGCATGCGAATATGATGTCAGCATGCACGGCAGCCAATATGAATTTGATTTTGTAAAGGCGCTGGCATATCTGGCTGTAAAGAACGGAAACAAGTTTAATTTGCGGCGGGACATAAAGAATTTGGACAATCTGGTTTACCATGTTAAGAGCGGCAAAAAAATTGATGATTTTTTCAGTGAGAACAAATATTACAAATATTATGTTGAGGCGTACAATGCCATATTTGCTGAGTTTATCGGAGAGTACAAGACGGCAAGCGGCGATGTCAAATACGGTTGCAAGAATTATCATCCCTTTGCACGGGGGTATTGGTTCTCACATTATGACGACTTCGGAGCCTCACGCTCTTTTGGGTTCAAAAGAAAGCACCTCGGGCATGACATTATGGGGTCGATAGGCACTCCCATAGTGGCAATAGAGGGCGGTACGGTGACGGAATTGGGTTGGAACAAATACGGCGGTTGGCGCATAGGCATAAGGTCGTTTGACAAAAAAAGGTCATATTATTATGCGCACCTGCGCAAGAATAAACCGTATATTGAAGGCTTGAAAAAGGGCGACACCATTGTTGCCGGACAAGTAATAGGCTATCTTGGGGTGACGGGATATAGCTCCAAAGAGAATGCCAACATGAAGACAAAACCGCATTTGCATTTGGGCATGCAGTTGATTTTTGACGAAAGCCAATACCAAGGTCCCAAAGAAATCTGGATAGATATGTATCAGATAACAAAGTTTCTATCCGAATACCGTGTGGCGGTAACTAAGGATGAAAAGGATTTTCGCAGCATAAATTTGAAGAGAAGTCTATAAATATGTACAGAAGAGCGCTTTTTTGACTCTTGAAAAAAGCCCATACATATGGTATTATTTGTTAAAAGGAGGGCTTATCGTGGTCTAATCCCCATGAAAAGGGTGCCCGACAAGCCGTTTGAAGTTATGAGCGTTGTGGTCCAAACAAAATATGGCAAAGTCAGGGGAGTTTGCACCAAAGACGGATATGTTTGGCGAGGTATACCGTACGCCGCGCCGCCCGTCGGTAAAAACCGTTTCAAAGCGCCGCAAGACCCACAAGGCTGGCAAGGCGTATACGATGCGCAACGCTTTCGCGCCATTTGTCCCCAGTTTATCCCTTTAGAAAAAGAAGTTCAAAGCGAAGATTGTCTGCATTTGAATATTTATTCCGATTCTACCATAGGGCGCAAGCCCGTAATGGTGTTTATTCACGGAGGCGCTTTTATTTTGGGCAGCGGCTCTCAAAGCATTTATGACTGTCAAAATATAGCCGCCAAAGGCGTGGTGGCTGTGACTTTGAATTATCGGCTGGGCGTATTCGGCATGCTCAACTTTTCATTCATTGACGAATCGTTTGCGTCCAACATTGCTTTGCGTGACCAAATCAAAGCGCTTGAATGGGTGTATGAGAACATTGCAAATTTTGGCGGAGACCCCGAGGATATCACCATTTGCGGACAGTCGGCTGGAGCAATCAGCGTGACATGTCTTTTGAATGCGCCGGCGGCGCAGCCTTACATAAAGAAGGCAATTATTTGCAGCTCATTCCCCGACATGATAAACTCAAAACAGCGCAGCGTGGAGATAGCCAAGGATTTTTTGAAATTCATAGGCATAGAAGAAAAGGATGCCCCCAAAAGGCTGTTGTCCATAACTGTTGATGAACTCAACATGCATGCCAAGGCTTTTACCAAGAATTGCCGCAGAAAGAATGGGCTGGATTTGCTTATGCCTTGCGTTGACGGCATGGTTCTTCCGAAAAAACCCCTTGCTTCCGTAAGAGACGGCAGCGCTCACTATGTACCGCTGCTGATAGGCGTAACTAAAAGCGAAGTGGACATACTCTTCCGATTGAAGTATTCCAACACCATGGCAAATGACGAAATGGAATATTTGCTGGAGGACGAAAAACAGGTAAAGGAAGAGTTGCTTGCGGCATACAATTTGCCCCCAAAGAAAGCGTATCCGCTTATCGGACGCGACTGGCTGATTCGTATACCGTCAGAGTGGTACGCAAACAGCCACAGCAAAAAAGCCCCTGTCTGGATGTACCGCTTTGATTATGAGAACTTGTTTTTGAAACTGACGGGCATGAATGCCGTCCATGCTTTGGACTTGCTGTTCATTTTCAAAAATTTTGACAACAGAATAGGTCGGCTGTTATTTTGCATGACTCCCCGAAAAGCCAAGGCTATGGCGCTTGCCGACAGAATGCAAGATGCAGTTGTGGACTTCATAAAAAGCGGAAAGGCGCCTTGGCAGCAATTTGACGAAAAGTTCGCCACAAAGGTTTTTGACGCTGACGGAGACAAACTTGAGTATGACGATGAGGACGCTGTACGCAAAGTTTGGCTAAAAACAGAGATATATAAAAGGATATAAAAGTTTTTAACTAATTTCTTATATCTTTCTAAATATAATTTAACAAGGAGGAAAAGCTAATGAATATTCATAACCTTGGGAGCGTATTGTTTAATAATTATTTATTGCAATATGAAAATGGTTGTATTCTCATTGACGCAGGGTACAATACCAGTTTTGAAAAGTTTTTGGGAAAACTTGAAACCCTCGGCATTAGCCTTGATGCCATAAAATATGTTTTTCTTACGCATGTTCACAATGACCACATAAGCTATTTGAAGGAGTTGCTTGACGCCGGAGTCAAATTGATAATACATAGCGCAGCAAAAGAAAGACTGCTTGAAGGCAAAAATGTGCTGGGCGACTGTTCGACTTTGATATCAAAATGTTTTTCGTTAATGACAAAATTGACGGGAAAATCCGTGGGAGACTGGACCCCTATCGATGCAGAGAACGCCATAGTCTGTGACGGCAACGCAAATGTTTTGGCGGAGCAGGGCTTCCCCATGACGGTGGTTGAGTTGCCCGGGCACACTCCTGATAGCATAGGGCTGCTGACAGATGATGGCAAGTTGTTTTGCGGAGATATGACCATGAACGGTTTTCCAGCAACAAATAGGAAAACGCTGCTGATTGAAGATGTCACAGAATATAAAAAGTCCTGGCAAAAAATCATAGCGCTCAATCCGTTGATGCTCTATCCCGGTCATGGCAAACCCTTCCCAATTGATGATATGGTGAAATATCAGCCGGGAGTTAATGAACTAATACTTTGGCGTAACAAATAAAACACGCATAATTTTTTTGAAATCCAAAATACTAACTACAATTCAGCGATGAATTAAGGAGGAAAAATGGAATTCAAGAAATATATTGCAGAAATGTTTGGTACGATGTTTCTTGTGCTGGTCGGCTGCGGAAGCGCAGTGGCTTATGGTTTCAGCGCAGGCTGGCTGGCAATTGCGTTGGCGTTCGGTTTGACGGTTATGGCAATGACCTATTGCTACATGAAGTTTTCCGGCTGCCACATAAACCCCGCAGTGTCGCTGGCAATGCTAATAACAAAAAAGATTGACTTCAAAGACTTTATAGGCTATATAATAGCGCAATTTGTCGGCGGTATTGTAGGCGCGGCAGTGCTTATGATATTCTTTTCACGCGCGACGGGTCTTGGCGCCAATGGGTACGGCGCAATGAGCAGCTGGGATTTGAACTGGTGGCAAGCTCTTATTGCAGAAATACTGTTGACCAATCTTTTTGTAATGGTATTTCTCGCGACTTCCGGCAAAAAGCACAAATTTTCAGGCGGAATAATAAACGGACTGACCTTTGCGGCAGTCTATATAATAGGCATTCCTCTGACAAATGCTTCAATTAACCCGGCAAGGAGTCTTGGACCGGCGATATTTGCCGGCGGAATGGCTATCAGGCAGGTGTGGTTGTTTATACTGGCTCCGATGATAGGCGCAATACTTGCAGCTATCGGGTACAAATGTTTTTGCAACAAGGATGACAAACTAATCGAGGAAATTATGTAGCTACGGCTACAAAAAACAGCCAATTGTTGTTTATGGCAATCGGACAGACAAAGAACCCGTTATTATGCTACAAACGGGTTCTTTGTTTTTGTAGCAGTGCAGCGCAATGTTACAAAATAGTTCTGTAACAAAAGCAACAGAATTTACCTTGACAAAACGCAAAGGTTCATCTATCATTATCGTAAAGAATTATATATACGGAGTAATTATGATAAAACACATTGTATGTTTCAAATTAAAAGACATAGCCGATGCCGAACGCACAAAAGAAGTGCTTATGTCGATGCAGGGCAAGGTGCCTCAAATCAGAGATATATCGGTAAACCTTGACGAATTGCGTACCGAAAGGTCGTATGATGTCATACTTGAAGTGCTTGTCGATGATTGGAAAGCGCTTGAAGATTATCAGGCAGACGCTTACCATTGCGATGTGGTCAAGAAGTATATTCACAGCGTAAGGAGCGGCAGCATAGCTTTGGATTTTGAAATTAAATGATAAAGAAAAAAATAATTGTAACCGGCATGACCTGTTCGGCATGTTCGGCAAGTGTAGAGAAAGCAGTACGCAAACTTGGCGGTGTCAGCTCCGCCGATGTCAACTTGCTGTCCAAAACTTTAGAGGTGGTGTTTGACGAACAAATATTGTCAGAGAATGACATAATTGCCGAAATCGAAAGGGCAGGTTATGGCGTTGAAAAACAAAAAGCCCCCGACAAAAAGAATGTTGCGGCTATTGACGGCGAAATAAAGGATATGCGCACAAGAGTTATAGTGTCCTTTGCTTTTCTGGTGCCGCTTTTGTACATCTCTATGGGGCATATGCTTGGTTTTCCATTGCCGTCATTTTTGCATGGCTATAAGGGCGCGCTGGCATTTTCGTTTTCACAATTTTTACTCACCTTGCCGATATTGATTGTCAACAAGAAGTACTTCACAACAGGTTTCAAAACGCTGATAAGGCGGCATCCGAATATGGATTCTCTCATTGCCATAGGTTCGTCAGCGGCTGTTGTGTACGGGATATTTGCCATATTCCGCATTGGCGAAGGCTTGGCGGCGCAAAATGCCGAACTGGTGGAAAGGTACAGCATGGATTTGTATTTTGAGTCGGCTGCGACCATACTTGCGCTGATTACGCTGGGCAAATATCTTGAGGCAGGCTCAAAGGGCAAGACAAGCGAGGCTATAAGCAAGCTGCTTGACCTTTCCCCAAAGACCGCCGCAGTCATACGCAATGGCATTGAGCAGGAAATTCACATTGAGGAAGTAGTTGTCGGCGACATAATAGCCGTACGCCCGGGCGCCGCCATACCCGTTGACGGCGTCATAGTTGAGGGCAATTCGGCGGTAGATGAATCGGCGCTTACAGGAGAGAGCATACCCGTAGAAAAGGTCGTCGGCAACAAAGTCATAGGCGCCACAATCAACAAGACTGGTTTTTTTAAGTTTGAGGCGCAAAAGGTAGGCGGAGATACGGCATTGTCACAAATCATAAAATTAGTGGAAGAGGCCGGCTCCTCAAAAGCGCCCATAGCCAAACTGGCGGACAGCATAAGCGGCGTGTTTGTACCCGTTGTTATTGCCATAGCGTTGGTTTCTTTGATAGCATGGCTGATTGCCGGCAAGGGTGTGGAGTTTTCACTTTCAATTGCCATAGCCGTACTTGTCATATCCTGTCCGTGCGCTTTGGGATTGGCTACACCCGTAGCCATTATGGTAGCAACAGGCAAGGGGGCTTCAAACGGAATTTTGGTGAAATCAGCCGAAGCCTTGCAGATTGCGCACAAAGTCAGCGCTGTTGTGCTGGACAAGACAGGCACGGTCACAGAGGGCAAACCCAAGGTTACCGACATTATCACATATGCAGACATGAACGAAACTGCGCTATTGACGCTGGCCGCCACTATTGAAAAGCCATCGGAGCATCCGCTGGCAGAAGCCGTGTTGCAAAAAGCCGCCCAACAAAACATAGAAATAGGCGCGACCGACAGTTTTGAAGCTGTCCCGGGCAGAGGCATAATTTGCCAAATAAAAGGAAAGAAGTATTTTGCCGGAAATATGGCGCTTATTGAAAGCGTAGCAGACACAAAAAGCATGCAAACTGACTATGAAAGACTTGCCGAGGAGGGCAAAACTCCGCTTGTCTTTGCTGACGAAAACAAAGTATTGGGCATAATTGCCGTCATGGATACGCTGAAGCCCACAAGCAAAAGCGCTATTGAGCGCCTCAACGCAATGGGCATGGAAGTAATAATGCTGACTGGCGACAACAAGCACACCTCGCAAGCAATTCAGAATCAGTTGGGCATAGACAAAGTAGTTGCGGAGATTTTGCCGCAGGACAAAGAAGGCGAAATAAGAAAATTGCAGCAAAGCGGAGCAACGGTGGCGATGATAGGCGATGGCATAAATGACGCGCCGGCTCTTACGCGCGCCGATGTCGGCATAGCCATAGGCGCAGGCACGGATATAGCCATAGAATCCGCCGATATCGTACTGATGAAAAGCGATTTAATGGATGCGGTGACGGCTATTCAGCTCAGCAAAGCCGCTTTCCGCAACATAAAACAAAACTTGTTCTGGGCATTTTTCTATAACATAATTGGCATACCGCTTGCCGCAGGAGTGTTCTTTTCGTGGCTTGGGTGGAAACTCAACCCCATGTTTGCCGCGGCGGCAATGAGCTTGAGCTCAATATTTGTAGTGACAAATGCGCTCAGACTGCGCTTTTTTAAGCCAAAACACCATTAAACAAAGCAATACTATTTTCAGGAGGTTTTTATGAAAAAGATTTTGGAAATTAACGGAATGAATTGTCAGCATTGCGCAACAAAAGTAGGCAAGGCGCTCAACGCTATCAAGGGAGTAAAGGCAAAAATTGACCTGAAGAAAAAACAAGCAATCGTCAAGATGGCGGAGCCCATAGAGGACTCCATTCTCGAAAAAGCCGTCACCGACGCAGGTTATGAGGTGGTTTCGTCAAGGGAAAAGAAATCTCTGATTTAGTTCATTAAGAAAAATCTTCAAGTATAACGGCGCTTACGCCTTCGATTGTGTCAACCTGTTTGCCGCTCAGAAAATCTATAAATGAGCCTTTGAGTAAATACGGGGTTTTGGAGGGATTGACAATCAGGGTGTGGCGCTGTCTTTTTATGAAAAGCACTCCGCCGTCACAATATATGCCGTCAAAAAGATTGCAAAATGCCTGACGGTTTTTTGTGCGCAGCTCTCCAAGTTTTTTGTAATGCTCCAATATGACTTTGTCGGCTTTTTCTTCGACAAAGGTTCTGCGGTTCAAGGGGTCCTCAAAGCCCTGCATACCTGTTTCGTCGCCATAATAAATCGTCGGCAAGCCGGGAAGGAAGTATTGCAGACAGCTTGCCAACAACAGCCTTTTGCGCCCTTTTTCGTATTCGGCAGGGGTAAGACGATATTCTTTGCGCTGTTGTTTTGTCGTATTCTTTGTGTTTGCTTTTGACAAAGCGTTTATCACTCTGACGGTGTCGTGGCTGCCCAGCAGCGTCATGCATACATTCAATGCCGGCATTGGGTAGTTTTCGCATATGGTCATTATTTTTTCAATAAAAGCCGCGGCATTATGATGAATGACATAGTCATGAATTGCTTCTTTGAAAGGATAATTCATTACGCCGTCAAGTTGTTTGCCGCGGAAATATTGCCGCTCTTCGCCATAGCTATGCTTTGTGCTTGCATCCTCCCAAACCTCGCCTATAACCAACGCGTCCTTTGAAGCCGACTTGACTGCGGCATAAATTTTTTCGACAAAGGAGCTTGACAGTTCGTCGACTACATCCAGCCGCCAACCGGCAACGCCGGCCTGCGTCCATTTTTCAAGCAAGCCGCCGGCTCCGGCAATCATCTCCTGATAGCCGTATGCCTTGCGTGAGACGGTAGGCACGACTGTGATACCCCACCAGCATTCGTATTGGTCGGGGAATTTTTGAAAGGTGTACCAGTCAAAATAGGGGCTGTCTTTTGATTGATAAGCTCCGACACTGTCATAATGTCCGAACTTGTTGAAATAAACGCTGTCGGCTCCGGTATGGTTGAATACGCCGTCAAGTATGACGCCCATGCCGTACTCTTTGGCTTTTTGGAGCAGTTCAACAAATGCCTCGTCGCCGCCCAGCATTGCGTCAACTTTTGAATAGTCGCCTGTATCATAGCGGTGGTTGCTTGAGGATTCAAATATGGGAGTAAGATAAAGTAAGGTTATGCCCAGCGACTTCAGATAATCAAGTTTTTTGATAATGCCCTTGAAGTTGCCGCCAAAAAAATCATTTGCGCGGTATACGCCGTCACTGTCAACTATGGTGACATCTTCTTCCCACTGCTTCAGCACTCCGTAGCGCGGCGGCGTTATGTTGCCGTCGGTAGCAAAACGGTCGGCAAAGATTTGATAAATTATACCGCCGGCATAGTTTTCAGGTACTTTGTAACCTGCGTCGTATACGGACAACTGCCATTCGGGCAGCCAGTCCTGTATTTTTGCGCAACCGTGTTCGGCCCTGCCGACAAAGGCAATGGCATTGTTGCGTGTTATTTCAAATCGATAAAAATAAGTGCCGCTTTTGTTGAGATTGAAAGACAGATAAAAAATGTCGTATCCATCTTTTGTGTCAATTTTTGATAGCCGAAGTTTTTTGGTGTGTTCGCCAAGGCGCAGCACCAAATCCACCTGCTCGGCGGCATAGTGGATTTTTATGGGAAAAGCTATTTCGATATTTTGGTCGTTGGAAACAGCGCCGAAGGGCTTCTTGTATCTTTGGTCTTGCGAACAGAAAAGAAGCGGATTATATCTTTTTGATGTTCCAAATCCTTTGAGCATACTCCTCCACACTCCTGTCGGCGGCAAAAAAGCCTGCTTTTGCTATGTTGACGATACTCATTTTGCCCCAGCGGTATTTGTCAAGGTAGGCGTTGTTCAGGTTTTGTTGCGCCTCACAATAACTGGAGAAGTCGGCAAGCACCATGTATGGGTCGGCAACTCCGCCTCTGCCTATCGTCAAGGAATCGGCTATTTCGTTGAAACTTCTGCCGCCCCAGCCGTTGCGCAAGCCGTCAATAATGGTTTTTATGCGTTTGTCATTGGCATAATATGTTGTGGGCTGATAGCAACTCTTGTAAAGCTCCTCAACCTCATGCGCCAGCATGCCGAATATGAAGATATTTTCGTCGCCCACTCTCTCGTGTATTTCGACATTTGCGCCGTCCATGGTGCCCATGGTTATGGCGCCGTTTATCATAAACTTCATGTTGCCCGTACCTGATGCCTCTTTGCCGGCAATACTTATTTGTTCGCTGACTTCGGCGGCAGGCATTATGATTTCGGCAAGCGACACACTGTAATTCTCAATAAAGATAACTTTCAACTTCTCATTTATGCTCTTGTCTTTGTTTATGACTTCGCTGAGCGTGCAGATAAGCCGTATAATTTCTTTTGCCATGAAATAACTTGACGCGGCTTTTGCTCCGAAAATAAAGGTGCGCGGCTGTATGTCAAGATTGGGGTTGGCTTTCAGTCTATAATACAAGTCTAAGATGTGGAAAACATTGAGCAACTGTCTTTTGTATTCGTGCAGGCGCTTTACTTGTACATCAAATATGGAGTCAGGGTCAACAATCGTACAGTTGGCGTTTTTGATATATTCGGCTAAACGCAGTTTGTTGCATCGTTTTATTTCCGCCATACGGTCAATGACCTGTTTGTTGTTCTGACAGACCAGCAGGTCTTCAAGTTTTGAGGCGTCTTTCAAGAAACCGTCGCCGATTAGCTCTTTCAAATAGTTCGTCAGCAGGGGATTGGCTTCGCCCGTCCAGCGCCTGTGCGTAATGCCGTTTGTGACATTTGTGAATTTTTGCGGCGCTACTTTGTAATAATCGGCAAACACTGTTGCTTTCAGAATTTCGCTATGCAGCATGGACACGCCGTTTATGGTGTGAGCGGCGGCAAGGCAAAGGTTTGCCATACGCAATTGATTGTGTCCCATGATGGCGTTTGCGGAAATCTTTTCCCATTGGTTGGGGAAGACTTTCCACAAGTCTGCGCAAAAACGCTGATTTATTTCGTGTACTATCTGGAAAATTCTTGGCAAAAGGTTTTGAAAAAGGTCCTGCGGCCAAGTTTCCAGCGCCTCTTGCATAACCGTATGGTTTGTGTAAGAAATCGTCTCGGTGACAATCCTCCATGCGCTGTCCCAGTCATAGCCGTATACATCCAGTAACAGCCGCATGAGTTCGGGTATGCAAAGGGTGGGGTGGGTGTCATTTATGTGAATGGCTACTTTTTCGGGAAGATTGTCCAAAGAGGGGTTGTATTTCAGATGCTTTTTGATTATGCTTTGGATTGATGCCGACACAAAGAAATATTGCTGGCGCAATCTGAGCGACTTGCCTTCATAATGATTGTCTGCCGGATAAAGCACCTTTGAGATAGCTTCAGCCATGGCTTTGGCTTCGATAGCTTTGACATATTCGCCTCTAGAGAACAGCGTCATATCAAAACCAAGAGGCGCTTTTGCGCTCCATAGGCGGATTGTGTTTACGGCCGGGTTGTCATAGCCGCTTATGTTCATGTCATAGGGTATTGCAAGAATGGTGGTGTGACCTTTCTGTTCAATGCGCAGTTTGCCGTCTTCCCAATGCTCCTCAACATGGCCTCCGAAATTGACTTCAAAAGAGTCCTCTTCACGCTGATTGAGCCATACATCGCCGTTTGCCAGCCAGTCATCGGGAAGCTCCATTTGCCAGCCGTCGACAATCTTTTGCTTGAAAATTCCGTATTCATATCTTATGGAAAAACCGCCGGCGGGATAGCCCTGCGAAGTCAGTGAATCAAGGTAGGCGGCGGCAAGTCTGCCCAAGCCTCCGTTGCCCAGTCCTGCATCGGGTTCAATTTCTATGAGTTCGTCAAGGTCAAAGCCCATTTCTTTTATGGCTGCCCGAGTCTCTTCAAGAATGCAGCTGTTGTAGAGGTGGTTGCGCAGCGATCTGCCCAGTAAGAACTCCATGGACATATAATAGACCTGTTTCATTCCTTTTTCGCGAACGGTCTTTTTGTAGTCCAGCCTTTTTTGGGTCAGCATGTCTTTGACAACCAAGCAAAGCGCGCGGTACATAATATTTTTGCTGGCTTCTTCATATTTTATGCCATACATTTTTGCCAGTTTAAGTTCTATAAGTTCTCTTATTTCATTCTTCGTGTTCATCAAGTCTCCTCATATGCAGTATATCCTATATAATGCGTTGTCGTTCAAAACGCATAAATAAAAGTTTAGTGCCAAAAAGTATTTTTGTCAAATCAATAGCCGTCACATAGGCAAGAATATACACAAATAGACTGTTTCTTAGCCAAGATATTCTCTTTTTATGTAATATTCTTTTTTCTTAGGGTGCGTTGTTTTGCGTAGGGGAGACTCCCGGTACAAACAGAAGTCTCCGCCGCTCAAAAAATCTGTCTTATAAACTTTTGTATAAGTTAATGTATTTCCTTGCTTGCTCGTTCCAAGAATAGTCACGCTCCATGGCGTTTTTCATTATGTTCTGCCATTCTTGTTTGTTGTTGTACACCGCCAGCGCTCTCTTTATGGCGTCAAGCATGTCATAGGCGTTGTAGGTCTTGAAAGTAAAGCCCGTACCCTCGCCACTCTCGGGATTGTAGGGAACAACCGTATCTTTCAGACCGCCGGTTTCTCTTACTATGGGTATGGTACCGTAGCGCATGGCTATCAGCTGTGATAGTCCGCAGGGTTCAAAGCGTGAAGGCATGAGGAACATATCGGCTCCGCCATAAATTTTTGCCGCAATGTCTTTCGAGAAGTTTATGACGACGGCAAGTTTTGTGGGGAAGCGCCTTGACAATTCTGTCAGGGCGTTTTCGTATTTCCAGTCGCCTGTGCCAAGTATGACCATTTGAATGTCCAATTGAAGCAGTTCGTCAATGGCCTCCATGATAATGTCCAGACCTTTTTGGTTGGTCAGCCTTGTGACCATGCCAATCAAGGGTTTGTCAACGACGGGTAGGAAAACAAGCTCTTGCAGTCCGACTTTGTTTTTCTTTTTGCGCGGCAGGCTTTTTACGGAATAACGCTGGAATAGAGAATCGTCTTTCAGAGGGTCGTAAGACTGAGTGTCAATACCGTTTACTATGCCCGTCAACTTAAAGCTGCGCTTTTGCAAAATGTTCTCCAGTCCATAGGCATAGTAGGGGTCCATAATCTCTTTTGCATAGGTTTCGGATACCGTAGTGACTATATTGGCTTGCTCAATGCCGGCTTTCAGCATATTTGTTTTGTTGTCGTACTCGGCGGCTTTGCGATAGCTTTCGGGAATGCCAAAGACATCTGTTATGCAGTTTCTGTCCATTTTGCCTTGGAACTCTATGTTGTGAATGGTAAACACTGTCTTTATGTTGGCATAGTTCTCGTTCTCACGATAGAAGCTGTCAAGCATAACGGGTACAAGCGCTGTTTGCCAGTCATTGCAGTGTATTATGTCGGGATAAAAATCCATCAGCGGCAGAACATCAAGTATGGCTTTTGAGAAAAAAGCAAACCTTTCGCCGTCGTCAAAATGTCCGTATACGCCCTGTCTTTTGAAATAATATTCATTGTCAATGAAATAATATTGCACACCGTTTATGTTATGCGAAAACAATCCTGCGTATTGTCTGCGCCAGCCCAGGGATACTATTGTAGACCCTAAAAAGAGCATTGTTTGACGATATTTTGAGGGGATACTCTCATATAATGGCAGAATTACTCTGATGTCCTGTTTTTCTTTTGCTAGGGCAATGGGCAGCGCTCCGCTGACATCGCCAAGACCTCCTGTCCTTATGAAAGGGTCGGCTTCGCTTGTAGCAAACAAAATTTTCATATTTTACCTCCTTTATACTGTTTTGCCTTTTACTATTACTATCGGGTATGTGATGAATCCGGATATATTCCTGTTCTCGCTTATCAACACATTTTTGTCGGTTATGGCGTATTGCAACGACGCGCCTTTTTGGACGGAGCCGTTTTCCATTACGATAGAGTTCTTTACGACGGCGCCTTCTTCAATGCGTACATTTCTGAAAAGTATGCTGTTTTCTACCGTGCCGTTTATGATGCAGCCGTCGGCAATAAGCGAATTTGAGACATTTGCCGCTTGTTTATAAATTGTCGGCACGCTGTCTTTGACTTTTGTGTAGACTTTGTTGTCCTTTCTGAAAAGCTGTTTTCTTATGTCGAGGTTGAGCATCTTCATGCTTTCTCCGTAATAAGTCTTAATGTCGTCTACTATAGCGGCATATCCCGTCAGTTCGTAAGCAAAGATTTTTCCGCTGTCAACAAGTTTGAATAGGATATCCTTTTCAAAATCAACAAAGCCTCTGGCATATGCGCTTTCGACCAGATTGATAAGCAAATCCTTTTTTACCATGTAGATATTCAGGCTTATGAGTTTTTCGTCAGAGCCGCTGCTTTCGGAAATGTACATGTCCCTAATTATGTTGTGGGAGTCCTTATTCAGCACTATGCGGCGCGAAGTGGTGGTCTTGCCCAATTTGCAGATGACGGTAACATCCGCCTCTGTTTCGATATGCTTTTCGTAAATGGCTTCAAAGTCAATGTTGGCGGCAATGTTGCAATTTGAGATAACGACATAGTCTTCCTTGGACTTGCGCATAAAATCAAGTATTGTATAAAGCGCCTCAATCTTGCCCTTGTAGACTTCTCTTGAAGTGTTGAGTCCGAACGGAGGGAACACGGCTATGCCGCTGTTTTTTCTGTTCAAATCCCAATCTCTGCCCATACGGATATGGTCCATAAGCGAAGAATAGTTGCTTCTGGTGACCAGACCAATGTTTGTGATGCCGGAGTTGACAAGGTTTGACAGCGTGAAGTCAATCAGACGATACCTTCCGCCAAAGGGCAGCGAAGCTGTTGTTCTGTGTAAAGTAAGTTCATTTAGTTTACTTTCATTTCCTGATGCAAAAAGAATACTCATTATGTTGTTCATGTTAGTTTCCTCCTACCATTTCGCCGGCTTTTACGATAGAGCCTGCTTCCATTTTTATTTCGGGACCAACGACTGCTATTTGCCATTCGCCTTTTACCGGAGCTTTTTGTCTTGTGCCTATGATTGAATTTTCGCCAATAACCGCATCCCAGCCTATTATGGCATGAGATATCCTGGCGCCTTCGCCTATAACTGCGCCGGGCATAATTATGGAATCATTTATTTCTGCGTCATGGTCAACCTGCGTGCCGGTAAAAATGATGGAATTGTTTATGTGTCCGTTTATGTTGCAGCCTTCGCTGATTATTGAATTGCTGACCTTGGCTTCTGCGCCGGTGAAGTGAGGCGGCTCCGCCATATTTCTTGAATATATCTTCCAGCTGTTGTCATTCAGGCTGATGCCGCAGTCGGCATTGAGTACATCCATATTTGCTTCCCAAAGAGAACTGATGGTGCCGACATCCTTCCAATAACCGCTGAACTGATATGCAAACATACGCTGCTTATCGGCTAGCATAAGCGGAATAATGTTTTTGCCGAAATCGTTCGATGAGGTCTTGTCCTCTTCGTCGCGTATAAGGTATGCGCGCAGTTTGTCCCAAGAGAATATGTAAATTCCCATAGAGGCTTTTGTGGATTTAGGGTTCTTTGGTTTTTCTTCAAATTCATAAATCCTGTTGTCGTCCTCGGTGTTCATTATGCCGAATCTTGACGCTTCCTCAAGAGGTACATCAAAAACGGCAATTGTGCAGTCGGCATTTTTTTCTTTGTGCGCCGCAAGCATAAGCGAATAATCCATTTTGTAAATATGGTCGCCTGAAAGCACAAGCACATATTCAGGATTGTATCTGTCTATGAAGTTTATGTTTTGGCATATTGCGTTGGCTGTGCCTTTGTACCATTCGCCGCTTTTGGCTTTTTGGTAGGGCGGCAGTACAAAAGCTCCGCCGTTCAGTCTGTCCAAATCCCACGGCTGGCCGTTTCCGATATATTGGTTCAGCTCAAAGGGTTGGTATTGTGTCAGGATACCGATGGTGTCGATACCTGAGTTTATGGTGTTGGACAAGGGAAAGTCAATTATTCTGTATTTCCCCCCGAAAGGCACAGCAGGTTTTGCGACATTTTGCGTCAAGACGCCCAGCCGCGTTCCTTGCCCGCCTGCCAGCAACATGGCTACACATTCTTTTCTACTTAGCATTTTGGTCAGTTCTCCTTTATCTTTTTTATAAATATTGCGCAGTTGCCCTCGAGATTAAGCGAGAGACTGTATTTTTTGTTGTGCATTGGCTTTTCGGCAGCTTTGATGACTTCATGTCCGGCAACCGAACCGCCGTATTTTGTGTCGGCGGAATTCAAAACGACTTCATACATGCCGTCGTGTTCGATACCTATTTCGTAATTTTCTCTCTTGGCGCGTGAAAAATTCATTACGCAGATTATGCTGTCGCCCTCTTTGTCGTATCTAGTAAAAGCAATGACATTCTGTATGTTGTCATCGACGACAATCCAATGAAAACCGTCATAGGTGTTGTCAAGTTCGTAAAGGGGCTTGCTTCTGAGGTAAAAATGGTTCAGGTCTTTTACATACCTTTTGAGGCTTTTGTGGCTGTCATAATCCAGCAGCATCCAGTCCAATGGCTTTGTGTAGTTCCATTCTATAAACTGTCCCAGTTCGTTGCCCATAAAGTTGAGTTTTTTGCCGGGGTGAGCCATTTGGTAAGCATAAAGCGTCTTCAGGCTGTCGAACTTTTCCATGTATGCGCCCGGCATTTTTGAAATCATAGACGCTTTGCCATGCACCACTTCGTCGTGGGAAAAAGGCAAAATGAAATTTTCTGAAAAGGCGTATGTAATCGAAAAGGTCAGTTTGTCGTGAGCGCCCTTGCGGAAAAACGGGTCAATTTTGATATAATCAAGGGTGTCGTTCATCCAACCCATGTTCCATTTATAATTAAAGCCCAGGCCGCCTTTTTCTGGAGGCAAAGTCACCATTGGGAAAGCCGTTGATTCCTCGGCAATCATGATGACATCTTTGTACTTTGACAATACTGCTTTGTTCAATTGTTGTAAGAATGAAATGGCTTCAAGGTTATGGTTGCCGCCGTATTTGTTGGGCAACCACTCCCCGTGCTTTCTGTCATAATCGAGATAAAGCATCGATGCCACAGCGTCCAAGCGCATGCCGTCGATATGATAGTATTCCAGCCAGAAACAAACGGCAGAGATAAGAAAACTGCGCACCTGTCTTTTGCCGAAATCATATATTCTTGTGCCCCAGCCCTTGTGTTCTTGTTTGAACGGGTCGCTATATTCATAAAGGCATGTGCCGTCAAACTCATAAAGCCCGTGTTCGTCTTTCGGGAAGTGTGACAGCACAAAATCCATAATGACGCCAATGCCGTTCTCATGACATTTGTTGACAAAGTACATAAAATCATGCGGCGTGCCATATCTTGAGGTCGGCGCAAAGAGGCTTATTGTCTGATAGCCCCATGAGCCATCAAAAGGATGCTCCGTAATGGGCAGCAACTCAACATGGGTATAACCCATTTCCAGAAGATAGGGGATAAGCTCGTCCGCCATGTGAGAGTATGAATAAAAGTTGCCATCGTCATATTTTTTCCATGAGCCGAAATGCAGTTCGTATATGTTCATAGGCAGGGCATAATGGTTTTTTGATTTACGCTTTTGCATATACTCCCTGTCCGTCCACTTGAAACCGCGGATATCGTATATTTTTGAGGCGGTACCCGGCGGAGTCTCTGCATGCAACGCATAGGGGTCGGCTTTCAGCACAATGCTGCCGTCGGCGCGTTCTATGGAGTATTTGTAGATGTCAAACCTCTTTAGTGAGCGTACAAAGCCCTCCCACACGCCTGCGTCCAGATGCGTCAGCGGATGGCTTTCTCTGTCCCAGTTGTTGAAGTTTCCTACTATGGAAACGGATTTTGCCGCCGGCGCCCATATGCGGAAACGCCATACTTTCTTTTTGTCTTTTACGATATAGCTTGGCTTAAAAAACTTGTGCGCAGAATAATTTGTGCCTTCGTTAAAAAGATATATCGGATAATCATAAGTGTTTTTGGGCATTCTTGTGTTCCTTTCTTAAAGTAATATATATCCGCGCGGCAACAACTTTTTTAGTGTGTCGCAATTTTGTTCATGCTTTTTTTTGTCGGCGGTCACGCCGATTACGCTGCTGCCGCTGCCGCTCATAACGGTATTTTCAAAACCCGAACGGGCGAGCAACTCCAGTCCCGTTGTTATGTTATGGTTCAGTTCTGCGGCGGCTTTTTGCAGGGCATTAGTTAAAATATAAGGCTTGCCCAACCGCATATTGTCAAGTATCTTGTCGATATCGGGATTTTGTCCGCCGATTTTGTCATAAAGCGCATATGCCTCAGCGGTACTGACACCTCCCGGGCATACCAGTACGGCATAATTTGCTTGCGGCAAAAAGACGCTTTCCAGTCTTTCGCCCGTTCCCGATATCCTTTTGTCGCCGCCCTCATACATGTACGGCACATCGCTGCCCACGGCAAGTAATAAGTCGGCAGGTATGTCTCCGAGATTGTACAGCGTACGCATACAATGAGCAACTCCGGCGGCGTCAGCGCTTGAGCCGCCCAGTCCGGCAGACATGGGAATGCGCTTTGTAATAAGTATATCCGCGCCGGCCGTACCGTATCTGTTTTGAATGAGTTCAGCCATTCTTTTGGCTGTGTCGCCGCGCAGTTCTTCCGTAAGCCCCCAATAATCAACTTTTATTTGGGAGTCGGCTCTTTTTGTGGCTTTTATGGTGTCATACACACCAATATTTGTTACCAGACTGTCAATGGTGTGCATGCCGCCCTTAACGCCTGTAACAGACAAAGCCAGATTGATTTTTGCGTGGGCGCGATGAACTGCAGTTTTTTTCATAATACTAATAGTAGTATACCATTTTTTAACTTGAAAGGTCAACACCAATCTTATTTTATAAAGCATGTTCTATTTTGCAAGGATTGGCTTATGTTATGGGTACAAAATTTGCGGCAAATTGCTTCAAATCTTTGCTTTAGTTAAGTGAAAAAGGTTTGTAAAAAAATACCGGCTATCCGCCGGTACCTTAATAATGAAGTTTTTTCTCCTACTCTATTCCCGCGCAAATTTCAAAAATTTGTCGAAAGCCAATTCGCATTTTTTGTCGTTCTTGAAAACAGCCGTGCATTCGAGAATTTTTATACAGGTTTGGTTTACAAAATTTATGACGGCGTCGCGCGCGGTTTTTTTGTCGCAAGCGCCAAGGTCGTTTGCCAGCTGTACTATCATTCCGAAGTGCTTTGACAGCCGCTCATCTTCGTGTATCGATTTGAAGTCTATGTTGCCGGCGGCAAGCAAATTGATGATGTCGCTTATTTCGCTCTTTAGTCTGCCCGGTAAAATAAACAATCCCATAGCTTCAATAAGTCCGATGCCCTCTTTCTTTATGTTGTGCATGTCTTCGGTGGGGTGGTAGATGCCGAAGGGGTGCTTTTCGTCGGTGCGGTTGTTGCGCAAAATCAAGTCCAGACAATATTCGCCTTTTTGGTTAATCGAGGCAATGGGCGTAACGGTATTGTGCGGAGCGTTTGTGTACGCAATTATGTCAATGCTTTCATCTGAAAATGCCTGCCATTTTTTGAATATGTTATCGGCAATTTCAAGCGTGCGGAACTTATTCCTTGAAGCGATATGAACCACGCTATTGTACCAGTCGCGTATGCCGACAGTAGCGTCTGCAATGTTCGAGAGTTGTTTTTTTAGCGGTCTGTAAAACATAGGCAGCACCTTTTTGCCGCCTTGGTAATGGTCGTGGGAGAGTATGGAGCCGCCGACTATGGGCAAATCAGCATTGCTGCCCATAAAATAATGCGGAAAAGCCGCCACAAAGTCCAGCAGCCTGGCAAAGCAGTGTTCGTCAATTTTCATCGGTACATGCCTGTCCGACAATGCTATGCAATGTTCGTCATAATACACAAAGGGCGAATATTGAAGATGCCAGTTTTCGCCGTTCAGCGTGACTGGGACATAGCGCAGCGTTTGTCTTGCTTGTTGAGTTGCCGTACCGGCAAAGCCAAGGTTCTCTAAACACAGCGGACACTTGGGATATTTTTCGTCTGTTTGGTTTTTTTCTGCAAGCACTTGCTTGGGGTCCTTTTCGGGTTTGGCAAGGTTTATGGTGATGCCGACTTCGCCGTGTTCGCCTGCGGTCATCCAGCGTATGTTCTTCTTTATGTCCTGCAACCGAATATAGTTTGTGTTGACGGCCATTGAGTACAGGTAATCTGTGGCGTTGTTTGGCGAAACGCTGTACAAATCTGTAAATTCTTCAATGACAAGCGAGGGCGCAGGGGTGACAAGTCCCATAATCTTTGTTTCAAAGCGCAATGCGTCATCTTGAGAAATTATGCCGTTCTCAATGGCGTAATTTACCATTGGGTCAAGGATTTCGGTTTGTAGCGGCACTCTGTCGGCAAGCTCAAAAGCATTCGTTGCGTTGAAAAGTTCTAGCAGTTGATTTTTTGCGTAAATGGCGTCTTCAAAATTCAACCCCAGCTTTTCTTTGGCATAATACAATAGGTTTTCGATGTGTTTGTTTATGTTAGGCATTTGAATTTCCCCAATATTGTTGATATGTGGTTTTAATCGTGCTACAATGATTTACAAGAAATATTACAAGAATTATACACGAAAGGAGTATTTATGGCAAGGGCTTTGGACCAAAATTATTTCCTCAACAGTCCGCGCTTTCGGGCTTCGCATGGGGAGTTGTACAACAACGACATAAGTGTAGAAGCCGAAAGATACAGCAAACTTACAGACGGACTTCAAGGCGATATCAGCTTCTTTTCCTCTCCCGGCAGAGCAGAACTAATCGGCAATCATACCGACCACAACAACGGCTTTGTGCTGGCGGCGACGGTTGACCTTGACACAGTTGCGGCGGTGGTCGAAGCAGATGACATAGTCATAAATTCCGAAGGTTATCCGCAAGTAAGAGTAAGTCTTGACGATATTGATTTGAACAAACAGGAGTACGGCAGCAGCCATGCGCTGGTGCGCGGCGTACTGAAAGGCTTTTTGGACAGGGGCCTAAAAATAGGAGGCTTTGTTGCCAACACATCATCGAATATTTTTAAGGGAGCCGGTGTGTCATCGTCGGCGGCTTTCGAGCTGTTGCTTTGCGAGATACTTAATACGCTTTACAACAACAATGAAATAGATTATGTCACCAAAGCAGTCATTTCACAATATGCCGAAAACGAGTATTTTGGCAAGCCCTCCGGGCTTATGGACCAGTTGACAATCTCAAGAGGCGGTGTCAGCTTTATGGATTTTGCCGACTCAAAAATGCCGGTTTCGGAAAGCATAAATTGGGGCTTTTCGGATTTGGAACTGGTCATCATAAACTGCGGCGGCGACCACTGTGATTTGACGGGCGAATATGCGGAAATCAGACAGGATATGCACAATGTGGCGGAACTGTTGGGTGCAGCCAGCCTGCGTTTTGTGTCCGAAACGGAGTTTTACAAAACACTTCCCAAGCTGCATAAAAAATTGGGAGGTAGAGCCGTATTGCGCGCAAAACACTTTTTTGATGAGAATACCAGAGTAAAAAAGGCGCTGACGGCAATAAATAACAACGACAAGGCTGAATTTTTGTCGCTGATAAACGCTTCCGGCAAGTCAAGTTATGAACAGTTGCAAAACTGTTATGCAAAGTTGGATGCCGAACAAAACATTCCGTTGGCGTTGCAGTATGCGGAACGCTTTCAGAACTTGTTGGCAAAGCGTGTGCATGGCGGAGGTTTTGCCGGCACAATACTTACTATGTTGGACAAGCAGCATGCCGAGCAGTTTACACAACACATGCAACCGCTTTTTGGCAAGGAGAACATTTTTCACTTGTTTATCCGCAAAAAAGGCACAACAAAGGTGGAGGTATAAATTATGCATTGGACAGGCAAGGTAGACTCCGTAGCGTTTACATTATTTGGAAGAGATGTGGCGTGGTACGGCATCATTATCACATGCGCAATGCTCATAGGTTTGCTTGCAGCAATCAGATTGGCGCGGAGGGTGAAGATTACCTCAGATGACCTTCTTGAAATGTTTTTGATAGCCATTCCTATGGCAATAATATTTGCAAGACTGGGCTATGTTGTAGCAAACGCCGGTGATTTTTTCTTCAAAGGCTTTGATTTTCAGGATTTTATCAATATATTTGCCATATGGGACGGCGGATTGACAATTATGTCGGGCGCACCTGGCGGCATTCTTGGGGGCTGGCTGTGGTGCAAATGGCGCAAGGTGGATTTTTTGCGGCTTTCCGATGTTATCATATGCGTCATACTGCTGTCGCAAGGATTGGGGCGTTGGGGCAACTTCTTCAATCAAGAGATTTATGGCAAACTCATAACCAACGAATCATGGCAGTTTTTCCCGGCGGCCGTATACATTGCAAGACTGGGCGGCTTTTATCAAGCAACCTTCTTTTATGAAATGGTTTTGGATATCTTAGGGTTCTTTGCGCTGTACTTTGTGTCCAGAAGATTGCTTTTGAGAGGCAGCGGAGTGCCGCTCTACGCCATGACATACGGTCTTATCCGCTTTATTATGGAATTTATGCGTGTGGAGAGCAGCATAAACACAAATGGCGTAAACTATACTCAGATACTTTGCGCCGTTGTTATAGTAGCCTCGGCGGCATTGCTGACATACATGGTTATCAGACAGAAGAAAAAAGGCGTCAGAGTGTGGTACGCAAAGACTATTCCCGACAAACTTATGAAACCCGTAAAATACGCCATATTCAAGGAAGGCAAGACAAGCTAGGAGGCAAGAATTGAGGAATCTCACCTTATTGACTGATTTATATCAGTTAACAATGATGAACGCTTATATTGAGGCAGGCATTGCCGACAGAAACAGCGTTTTTGATATTTTTTATCGTGGCAACGAAAATATAGAATATGCCGTTGCCGCAGGACTGGATACGGCTATTGAGTATATCAACAACCTACATTTTTCCGATGATGATATAGCCTATCTCCGCAGTCTGAATTTGTTTTGTGAGGATTTTTTCAAAGCGATAAGGGACTTCAAATTTACGGGGGATATCTATGCGGTAAGGGAGGGAGAATTCATATTTCCCACAGAGCCGATATTGACGGTGAAAGCTCCGCTTTTCCAAGCGCAGTTGCTGGAAACGGCGCTTTTGAATATCATAAATCACCAAACTTTGATAGCCACAAAGGCGACAAAAATTACGCAGGAGGCCAAGGGCGGAGCAGTCATGGAATTTGGTTTGCGCAGAGCGCAGGGCCCCGATGCCGGTATATATGGCTCAAGAGCCTCAATTATCGGCGGCTGCAAATCAACCTCAAATGTGCTTGCCGGACAAATGTTCGGTATAAATGTGTCGGGAACGCATGCGCATAGCTGGGTAATGAGTTTTCCTTGCGAGTTGGATGCATTCCGCGCATATGCAAAGTCCTACCCCACGAGTTGTTTGTTACTTGTGGATACATATGACACCTTGCGTTCGGGAGTGCCGAACGCCATAAAAGTTTTTGACGAGTTGCGCAGCAAGGGTTATGAGCCACTAGGCATAAGGTTGGACAGCGGGGATATTGCGTATCTTTCAAAGCGCGCCAGAAAGATGTTGGACGATGCCGGCTATCCCGATGCCAAGATAGTGGCATCAGGTGACATTGACGAAAACATACTGTCATCGCTTCACCAACAAGGAGCAAGAATAGATTTGTGGGGTATCGGCACAAAACTGATTACTTCGGCGCCAAACCCTGCTTTGGGCGGAGTGTATAAATTGGCAGCTATTGAAGAACACGGCGTTTGGATGCCAAAAATGAAGATATCGGATACCCAAGAGAAAATAACCAATCCCGGACTAAAAACGACATACAGAATATATGACGAAGAAAACATGGCGGCTGCCGACCTCATTTGTTTGAAAGACGAGGTTTTTGATACCACCAAGCCTTTGACGATTTTCCATCCGGTGGACACATGGAAAAAGACGACATTTACCAAGTATTCCATGCGCAATCTTATGGTTGATATCTTTGTCGGCGGCAAGCAGGTTTATACATCTCCCAACCTGCACGAAATAGCCGAGTATGCCACAAAGGTGCGCAATGAGTTTTGGGAAGAATATCACCGCTTGATAAATCCGCATATCTACAAGGTAGACTTAAGCGACAAACTTTATGACCTCAAGCACCTGCTGATAGCCCAGAACACCTTTGAATGACATTTTAAGAGCAGTATACGCCAAAAGTAGGTAAAATTATTTGACAAAGCGTCAGATTTTAAGGATAATAAGAACTGTCGTTTGCGCAAGCGTCTCTGAAAGAAAGGAGAGGGCAGAGGCGCAACAACAGCAATAGCAAAATATTCAAATACGGAGAGTTGGCTGAGCGGTCGAAAGCGGCGGTCTTGAAAACCGTTGAAGTGAAAGCTTCCTGGGGTTCGAATCCCTAACTCTCCGCCATAGACTAGAAAGGGGGCATTTGCCCCCTTTCTACTAGGTCAATATGAAGTTATGGATTCGAACGGGCAGATAAGGCGAAAGCATGGTTGCTTTCGCCCTGCCTCGGCGTGATAGCGCAGGGCAACGACAGCGGGAACAAGCAAAAGTTCTCCTAGCCAAATTATGAATGAGAATGAGTTTATCGCCCAAGCGGAGCGAATCCCTAACTCTCCGCCAAAACAAAAGAGAGAGCCCAAAGCCCTCTCTTGTTGTCTACAAATCTAAAACCAGTTTATTTTTTCTTGCCAATCTCTACAAAAGCAAAGTCTTGTCTTCGCCCATGCCCATCATGCCGTCAAGGATATATTTGTTGCCGTCTTCGTCTTTCAGATAGCCTTCCAATTCGCCGAATGCAACAAAATAGTCAATGTTTACGATGGGTTTTGCGTGGGTAACCATTCGGAAAATGTCATATACCTTAAAGGTGACATCTACCATGCCATGGTCGTCCTTGATTTTCCATGTTGCGCCGTCTACAAACTTACGTGTATCCACATCGCGTTCAAAAGTTACGGGGGGAAGCAGACTAGTTTTGTTCTCAAGCCACATAATATTTTCGTTATACTTGTCCTGGTCTATTGATTGATTGCGCGTAAGGTTAAACGCAAACCATTTCTTCTCTCCGTTTGTTTCGTTTACGCCCAGTGTTGTCACCCAATCATAGTGAGCCTTTCTGGGGTAGTAGCCTCTGTGGTCGTCAACGACAGCGGCAGAGTCCTCGTCGGTATGGTAAGTTTTGCCGTTGAAAGTAAGGGTGCCCGTTGCTTTGAAAAAGTCTTTTTGCGAATACAAAGGACGATGACGCACCTCAGGGTCGGCAAAAGGTATGCTGACAATGCTGGGCTTGCTGAGCCTTTCAAGGTCAAAATTGTACTCTATGCTGTTTTGGTTATCTTTGTGATGCCCGTCAAGATGGCACTTGCCGTCTTGAAAGTTGTTGATATAATGCACATGCGAAACGGGGGTTTCGCCTTTGGATTCTGCGCCGTTAATCAGGTTTGGCGCAATTATGGTATCCTTGCTCTTCAATTGCGTGCTCCAAGAATAAACCTTTCTTTCGGCTTTGTCATAATAGATATTGAGCGTAAGCCCAAAAATCCCCATATCACACACCACCGCCAGCAAAACGCCTTGTTTCATATGCACTTCCGTGGCTTGCCAAAGAGTAAGGCGAAGCCTTTTCATAAAGTCGGGCGCCGCCGTCGGGTTTTTTATGCCAAGAAGGTCCATGGTTTCGAACTCCTTATCAAAGGTGCCAAAAACGCATTTGCCGTCCTTTACCATGTCTTTAGGAGTGGGAACAGCCCGCCTTTCTATTGGGAAAATTCTGCTGTATTTTTTCATTTTTACCTCCAAGTTATTATCTGTAATACAAGTATACACCATGTACGATTTTATATCAAGATAGCAAATTTTTTGTACTTTTCACCCAAACGTGTGCAAAAGCCGTAAAAATTATGGCTTGACTGATACTTGCGTGTAATTTATAATAATTCTATGTAAGGAGAAAAATATGATAAATAGAATGAAGAACTTTTTTAGCAAAAATCCCACTGCATGGCAATTTGCAAAATATACAATATTCTCTGTGTCGGCCGGTTTAATAGAAGTGGGAATATTCATGCTGCTAAACTACCTTTTGCCCAAGAATGGCATAAACAGACCGATAAATTGGTTTCTTTTTGTATATCCCACAGCCGCCGGCGGACTGGGCGCCTTGATTGCTTTTGTTGTGTCTTCAGTCATCGGTCAAGCCCTGAAATTTATCACAAACTTCAAAAAAACATTTAAGTCCACAAACAATATTTTGCTAAGCGCCATAGGCTTTGCCATAATGGCGATAATAGTAGTTGTGGGACTAAACCTCTATGTTGGCGGCATTCTGAACACCGCATTGTGCAAAGTCATTTCGAACGCTGATATTGCCGGAATGATAGCAAAAATAATCTGTCAAGTTACCGGCTTTCTGCTTGTGTTCCCCGTCAATAAGTTCTTGCTTATGAGAACCAAAAAAGCAGATACAACAACAGTGCAAGAGGATTGAGAAGGTGGAAATCGCTCCGCTTGGGCGATAAACTCATTCTCATTCATAGTTTGGCTAGGAGAACTTTTGCTTGTTCCCGCTGTCGTTGCCCTGCTCTATCACGCCGAGGCAGGGCGAAAGCAACCATGCTTTCGCCTTATCTGCCCGTTCGAATCCATAACTTCATATTGACCTAGTAGAAAGGGGGCAAATGCCCCCTTTCTAGTCTGTGGCGGAGAAGGTGGGATTCGAACCCACGTGACGTTTCCGTCGAACGCATTTCGAGTGCGCCTCGTTATGACCACTTCGGTACTTCTCCTCTGCCGCAAGCAATAAATATAATACTATTTTTTCCGAATATATGCAAACAGAATTGACAGTCGGTTGTAAATTATTTTTTCATATGATATAATTTTTCTAAAAATTCTCACTTGAGGTAGCTATGTCAAACAATAAAAAAGCCAGCGTTGGTCAAATTCTTTCTATTGTTCAATGGTGTATTCTGCTTGCCTGCGGTATTTTTATTCCCTTTTGGTGGGGCTGGATGTTTCCGCTGGCCATGTTTGTCATTCATTCCGCAGAAGCCGTCAAGTACGGTTTGCCCAAAGGAAAAGCGCATGGCTACACCGCATTGGAGAGTCTTTGCTTGACTTGGTTGTATGGCTTTACTTGGTGGAAATATCTTGGCGGAAAAAAGTAAGAGCAGGAAAAAAACTCTTTGCGCAGCAAATGTTGTCAATGATATTGCCGCAAGGAATATAATGTCACTATACGAAAAAAAGGATGTACTATGAAAAAAATAATTTCAGTAATCGGAGACGCTTTGATTGACGAGAGCGGCGAAAAGTATAAATTAGCTTACGAGATAGGCAAGACGCTTGTAGACAACGGATACAGAGTGCAAAGCGGCGGCATGAAAGGCGTAATGGAAGCGGCTTTTCGTGGCGCGCGCGCCTCAAAGAATTATAAAGAGGGCGATACCGTAGCAATTTGCCCGAGCTTTGACAGAACTTGCGTAAATCCATATGCGGACATTGTCATACCCACAGGTTTGGACATCTTCCGCAATTTCATTGTTGCAAACGCCGATGCGGTGGTAGCAATAGGGGGAGGCGGCGGCACACTGTCCGAAATAGCCAGCGCATGGACGATGAAACGGCTTATTATCGGAATGACAACAGGCGGCGGTTGGGCTGCCGAACTTGCCGGAAGAAGAATTGACGAGCGCATACGCTATGAAGATATTCCCGATGACAAGATTTATCCGGCAAAAGACGCCGATGAAGTTATTTCTATACTAAAAAGCAAGCTGGACAGCTATAATACCTATCACAAAGGAATACCATATGTCAAAAATAAAATATGAGCATATATTGTGGGATTGGAACGGCACACTGCTGGACGATATAGACGCCTGCATTATTTCTATAAACAAGTCCCTTTCGGAACACGGTCTGCCCCTTATGACAAAAGCCACATATTTTGAAAAGTTTGACTTCCCCGTAAAGAACTATTACGCAAAAATAGGCTTTGATATCAGCGGCGACAAATACGAAAAGCTTGCTCAGCAGTATATTGAAAATTATGTTGCCGAGAGCAAGACCTCAGCAAAACTTCACAATGGCGTTGAAGAAATGCTTAAGTTTTTTTATGACAACAATGTGCCGCAATCCATATTGTCGGCATCGGATTATGACATTTTGCTTGAACGGCTCAAGCATTATGACATCTTAAAGTATTTTGAGGACATAAAGGCGCTTGACAATGTATATGCGCACGGCAAAATGCACTTGGGGCGGGAGTGGCGGCAACAACACCCGAACAAAAAGGCGCTTTTTATCGGAGACACAAAGCACGATTTTGAGGTGGCGGCGGATATGGGCGCAAACTGCATATTATTTAGCGGCGGTCATTGCAAAAGATATCAGCTTGAACAAAGCGACTGCATAGTCATCGATGACCTTGAGGAAATAAAGAAGTATGTATATGAAAAAGTATAAAAAATATATCGTTCGCAATGCCGACCGTCAAGAAGTACGGGACAATGACTTGCGTCAAGCCGAAGAAGAGAACAAAAGGACATTCAAGGACCGTTACAAAGACTTTTATAATGATGTAAAGAACACTACAAAAACAGAGGATTGGTAAAAGACTAGCCGAAATAAAAATACAAACGGCATTCCTTTGTGGCGTTATAGAGTTTTCGGGTTTTTGCCGCACGCGCGCCAAAGTTGCGCTCGAAACTGCGCGCCGATGTAAGCGCAAGCAAATTCCAATTTTTAAGTTCAGCATACACCTTACCCAGAGTTGTATATAGCAAAGCCACGCTTTTTTCGTCCATAAGTCTTTCGCCGTAAGGGGGATTGCATACCAGCGTGCCGCCAGAAAACCTGGAAGAAAGTTTTGCTACATCTTGCGTTTGGAAATGGATTTTGTCGGCTACGCCGGCTTTTTCCGCATGGTATGCGGCAAGCGCAATGGCTCTTTTGTCTATGTCAAATCCGCTGATGCGCAAATCTCTTTGAACAATGTCGTCCTGCGCCGATTGCCGAATGTCGTCCATGATTTTTTTGTCAAAGAAACAGTAGTTTTCCATCGAAAATGTTCGGTTTATGCCCGGAGCAATATTCATAGCCATCAATGTCGCCTCAATAGGAAAGGTGCCTGAGCCGCAAAAAGGGTCTATCAGCGGTCGGTCATATTGCCAATTTGAAAGCTTCAGAATGGCCGCCGCAAGAGTTTCACGTAGGGGCGCTTGTCCTGAAATGTCGCGGTATCCGCGC
Source organism: Christensenellales bacterium (assembly GCA_050309775.1). Taxonomy (GTDB): domain Bacteria; phylum Bacillota; class Clostridia; order Christensenellales; family DTU072; genus DTU072. Next base: position 57,198 of record JBNRMV010000010.1, read on the forward strand.
TTGTGCAGTCCGCTACCTGACAAATTCAATGAAAGGGTTACGCTGTCTTCAAATATGTTGAAATCTATTAAATATTCTTCGCCGTCTTCGGAAAAAAAACTCTTTTTTGTGCGAGCTTTCAGCCGCTCAATGATGGCCTTTTTTATAATTTTCTGACAAGCGGAAAGCGCAAAAAGGCGGCTCTTGGAACTCTTGCCGTTTATTATATATTTGCCGTTCGTGGCAAGGAAATCCTCCCAATTGACGCTCAAAGTGTTGTCAAACAGTTCGTCAAAACTTACGGCATTGAATTTTGCCAATGAAAGCATAACTTTGTCGGCGGTGCGCAAAAACATGTTGCACTTTGCGGCGTCGTTGAGCGTGCCGTCAAAAGCAATTTTGCCGTTTATGGCGGCGGTATCGGTTATGCCCAGCGCCTTCAACTCATTTTTTGTAACAGCCTCTATTCCCGAAGCTGAAGTGACTATAAAATTGTAGTTCATGCTAAGGGGGGAGCGTTCAGCTCGGCAAACTTCTTTCTGATTGTAACAATCCCCCATGGCAGCGCTACGGCGGCGGTAATAACTTCGGCTATGGCATAACTCCACCACACTCCGTTGACGCCAATAGCCATTGAAAGCAGGTAGGCAAGCGGCATCAACAAAAGCAACTGACGCATAAGCGACAAAATAAGAGCCGCCACTCCCTTGCCAAAAGATTGCAGCATCACGCCGATTATTATTGAGAACGCTGCAAATACAAAGTGAACGCTGATTATGCGCAATGCAGGAATGCCCATAGCTGTGACAGCTTCAGTTGCTTTGAAAATCTTGAGCAGCAAACTGGGCGCCGCTTGAAAGATTATTAGTCCTACGGTCATTATGGCGGCGGAGATGGCTAGTGACAATTTGAAAGTTTTTGTATAGCGCTTTTTGTCGTTTGCGCCGTAATTATAGCTTAGAATCGGCAACGCGCCTTGCGTCAAACCAAATACCGGCATAAATACAAATGATTGAATTTTAATATATATACCAAGGACAACAATGGCATTTTCAAATGCTTTCAGTATTACATTGATGAACGATACCGTCACACTGCCCATACCTTTCAGCACAATGGTGGGAATGCCGACCCGTAATATGCTCGAGGATATATCTTTTCTGAGGCGGAAGCCTTTATGAAAGAAGGGCGACACCTCTTGTTTGCCGAAAATAAACGCCGAAATGGATACTGCGCATGCGCAGGCTTGACCTATTATGGTGGCAATGGCTGCGCCTTTTATGCCCATGGCCGGAAAGCCCAACAGCCCGAAAATCATAATAGGGTCAAGAATAATATTTGTTATGGCTCCGGTTAGTTGCGAAATCATAGGAATTTTCATATTGCCCGTCGATTGCAAAATTTTTGAGAACATTATTTCAATAAAAACAAAGCCGCTTGCAATGAGTATTATGGAGAGATATTCCACGCCGTAAGCAATTGTTTGCGGGTCTGTTGAAAATGCGCTGACAAAAGGTTTTGTGGCAAAAATGCCCAAAAACACAAAAAGAACGGCGGATATCAGTGTGAACAGCAAGCCCGTTTGAGCGGCAAGGGCGGCATCTTCTCTTTTGCGTTCGCCCAGTTTTTTTGCGACAACGGCATTTGCTCCGACGCCAAGACCCGTGGCAAATGCAATTATTAAAATTTGCATAGGGAATACAATCGAAAGCGCCTCGAAAGCCTTTGCGTCAAAATGCGCTACAAATATTGAGTCAACGATATTATAAAAAGATTGAACAAGCATAGATAGCATGGCAGGCAAAGACATGCTTATAAGCAACCTTGCAATAGGCGTATGCCGTAATTTATCTGAACGAGGTGTTGCCGTTTGGTTTGTCATCTTTTGCTCCTTGACAAAAATGTTTGAGTTTTTGTAATATTAGTATTAGAATTGTATTACTAAAACAACATAAAGTCAAAAGAAAACTGCTTCCATGCAGACTATTATTTAATATTGACCTAAGGTTTGGGCAGTATATTTTAATAAAAATTATGAGGTGTGAAAAAATGGATTTTTACAATCAACCAAAATCGGGTAATGTCGCGCGAAAAAAACTGTTGACGGCGCTTGTTGCTGCTTTTGCCGTGCTTCTTGCCATAAATGTCATAATGTTTGCCATTTTAACATCGACGCTGAAAGCCAGTCTTACAGGCGATATGCAGCGTCTTGAGGCACAGTTGGACGATAGAATAGACGGCGCTATTGCCGGCAGACTGACGAATGAAATAGCAGACCTGGTTGCCGCAGAAATTACCGACGAGGTCACACAAACGGCGACGCTTTCCGTCACTCAGGCGGTGACAGAAGAAGTCATCGAGAATTATAAGAGAGAATACAATCTGCCGGAAAATTATTCGGGCATCGGCGTTATTGCCGCCGCTAAGGTTGAGAGCGTACTGGAGCTCAAAACAAGCGGAAAAGACAATCCGCCCTATGACAACCAGACAATATCAGCCCAGTCTTCGGCTTTTGTAATCACCACTGACGGCTATGCCATAACCAACGCGCATTGCGTGACTTTTGAGGCAGGCATTTATAAACAAAGCGGCTGGACGGTTTGGAAAACGGGCACGGAAACCAAGGTTTTTTCTTCCATTCAGGCGAACTTCAAGGGTAGCACTCAACAGTACGAAATGGAAGTAATAGCTTATGACTCACCCAAAGACCTTGCCATAATAAAGTTCAAAAATCCTCCGGCAAACCTTAAGCCGGTGGTTTTCGGCAATTCTGATTTAATCAACCTGGGCGAAGAGGTGGCGGCAATAGGCAATGCTCAGGGCTTGGGTATTTCGTTGACAACGGGAGTCGTCTCCAATCCTCCGCAAGTATATAATGATGTAAAGATTATTCAGACGGATACGACAATAAATCCCGGGAACTCCGGCGGACCGCTGTTTAACATTTATGCGGAGTTTATAGGCGTTGTATCTTTCAAAATAATTGAATCCGAACTCAATGAGGGGCTGGGCTTTGCCATAGCGTCCAACTCCGTCAAAGCATATATTGCAAGCGTAGAAAGTCAAAATAACATAAATATAAATTACACAGCCGTATAAGGGGTATTTTATGAAAAAACTTAAACTGTCGTTTCTGGTAATATTGATTGCTTCCGTACTGTTGGTCTATGGTTGCCAGACGCCGCCGCAACAGAATAACGATTATGAAGAGGCCTACAAACAGGCGGTTGCGCTGGGCTATACCGGAGAGCTGGACGATTTTATTGCCGTATTAAGAGGCGACAGGGGAGAGAGCGCCTATGATATTGCCGTAAGAAACGGATTTCAGGGTAGCGAAACTCAATGGCTGGAATCTTTGAAAGGAAAATCAGCATATCAGACAGCCGTAGAAAAAGGCTATACGGGAACAGAGGAGCAATGGTTGGCTACGCTGGTAGGAGAGCAAGGCGAAAGGGGTGAAAAGGGTGAAACCGGAGAAAAGGGGGATATCGGACTTTCTGCATATGAAATAGCCAAAGTCGCAGGTTTTAAGGGCAGTCAGGCGGAATGGCTGCTGTCCTTGAATGGAGAAAAAGGCGAAAATGGCTTGTCAGCGTACGAAATAGCCGTTCAGAACGGATATGTAGGAACAGAGGGTCAATGGCTTATTAGTCTTATCGGAGAGAGGGGAGCGGACGGAAAATCCGCTTATGATGTTGCTGTTTTGGGCGGCTTTGAGGGTACGGAAAGTCAATGGCTGGTCAGTTTAATAGGAGCCAGCGGACAAGATAGCCAAAGTGAAATATCGGCTATTATTGCGCAGCACCGCCTTATTGAATCGGTTATTGAAATAAAAGCCACATCGGAAAATCTGCAAGCAACTTCCAGCGGCATTATTATTTCTTCCGATGGCTACATATTGACAAATGCGCATTGCGTGACATATGAAACAAATGATGAAAATCCGCAAACCACGCTTTTCGATACTGTGATTGGAAAATTCCGCGGCGACTACCAAGACTACAGCCTTGAAGTTGTGCATTACAATATTGCAAAGGATTTGGCAATACTTAGGTTTGTGTCAACTCCCGAAAATCTTGTGCCGGTGACCATCGGAGATTCTGATGCGCTGGCAATAGGCGATACGACAATAGTAATAGGCAACGCGATAGGTCTGGGAATAACCGCGTCATCCGGAATTGTGGCCGATACGGCGCAGGGTTATAATGTTGACTATATGGGCGGCGTTGTCGAAGCCATTCGTACCGACTCACCCATAAATCCCGGAAATTCCGGCGGCGGACTGTTCAATGCGCAGGGACAGCTTATCGGAGTGGCGACTTTCAAAATTGCGCCGTCAAGCCTTTACGAGGGATTGGGCTTTGGTTTGAGCGCAAACATGGTGAAAGAATATATTGATGAAGCGGCAGCGGGACAAGAGATAGCAATTGAGTATCTTGAATAAAACTAAACAAGGACGAGATTCCCGTCTTTGTACGCATTAAGCGCAACAAAAGCTCAAGGTTTCTCATCCTTATTTATTAAAATACCATATTATAGGTTTATTCCGGCATTATTCCCCTTTTGTCATGAAATCCGTCTACACAGAAGCAGCCCCAAAAAGGTATGCAGCAGGGTTTCGGAGGCGGAAGGGGTCTAGGCTTGGGAGGGCAGGGTCTGCAATTGAAAACAACATTGCAGCAGAAGCAAGGCTTTCTTTCGGGTTTTCTGCATTCGGCGCATGATCCGAAACCGCAATCGAAGCAGTCGTCACGCTTTTTGTCAAAACAGTCTTTTCCACAGAAGCCTTTGAAGTTATTTAATCCGTCGTAACACATATTTTTTCTCCTTTGTTGTGCTTGCGCACAATACCATATTATTAAAAGACGGTTGTTTTTGTTACTTATGTTGCGTCGGCTTTTGTATATGCTATATATGTTGACCGTTGACAAACTTTGGAAATGATATTACAATAAAGTTAAAGGATTTTAGGTGAATTATGAAAAGACAAGGCAAAAGGATAAAAAGAAAAATTGCTTCAATTGTATTTTTCTTTCTTGGAAGAGGGCTGAAAGCCGCATACAAACTTGACGAATCCATCAGAAAAGAATTTGAGAGCTTTCAAGACGGCGAAATCATTCGTATGAAGATTGAGCCGGTCGGACCGTCTTTGGCATTTATGGTGGACAAAGGAAAACTCTATACCATGTCCGGCGCAAAGGCGGCCACCTGCAAACCCCATATCGATATCTTGTTCAAAAATATTGACGGCGCCTTACAGGTATTGTTGGCGCAGGCGGGCATTGCCGAGGCTTATTGCCAGCACAGAATACTGGTGGTAGGAGATATCTATAAGACGGTGGGAATTATCCGCGTCATGGACAAGGTCGAAAACTATTTGTTCCCCGGCTTTATCGCAAAAAAGCTGCTTGTCAGAAGACCGCCAAAAGCTGTGTCCTCTGCCAGAATTTATTTGAAAGTACTAACTAACATATAAGGAAGGTGAATTATGATACCGAAATATTATGAATTTTTGAACTCCGTAAAAATACTCTCCGGCGCAAAGGCGCTTGAAAATATACCGTATGAAATGAAAATGTTTGGCGTCAAAAGACCCATTATATTATCAGACGCCATATTACAAAAAATCGGCGCCATTGACAAGGTTATCACCGCCATAAACGGAGAATTGGATACAAGCGTCATATTTACCGACATTCCGGCGGATTCTTCAGACAAGGTTGTCAATGAAATAAGGAAAATATATATTGAGAAAGAGTGCGACGGCATAATAGCCATTGGCGGCGGCTCCGTAATTGACACCGCAAAAGGTGTGCGTATGCTCATAAGTCAGGAAATTGAGGATATTATGCTGCTTATGGGCAGCGAGGTTATCAACAAAGGCAAAAAAGTGCCGTTCATTGTTGTGCCTACGACAAGCGGCACAGGCAGCGAAGCCACGCTGGTGGCGGTTATCTCCAACCCCGACAAGGGCATAAAAATGGAGTTTATTTCATATGAGTTGCTGCCGGATGCGGCTGTGCTTGACACCCGCATGGTAGAAACCATGCCGCCAAAGATTACGGCATCGACGGGCATGGATGCGCTTTGCCACAGCATAGAAGCGTTCACCGGCTTGCAACGCAATCCGCTCAGCGACGCATACGCTCTTTCAGCCATTAGGCTTATTGGCGAATATATCGAAACGGCTGTAAGCGCCCCCGCCGACAAGAAAGCCAGATTGGCTATGGCGAACGCATCGCTTATGGCAGGCATAGCTTTTTCAAATTCCATGGTTGGTTTGGCACACGCCATAGGTCATGCCGCAGGCGGCGTCAGCCATATACCACATGGCGACGCAATGGCGATACTTTTGCCGCATGTCATGGAATTCAATATGGCTACCTGTGAAGACAGGTATGCCGAAATATTGTTGCACCTTGCCGGAGCCGATGTATATGCAGGGGCGCCGAAAGAGGAAAGGGGCAAACTCTGTGTAGAAAAAATCAGACAAATGCTTGAAAAACTCAACAAGCTATGCGGTCTGCCCATACGCTTGAAAGATACCCGAGTTACCGAGATTGACATTGTTCCCATTGCAGAAAAGGCCATAAATGACGGCGCCATCGTCGTCAATCCCGTAGGCGCAACCAAAGAAGATGTCATAGCCATTTTGAAAAAGGCATTTTAGAGCTATATCTCTTAATGCGGTGAATCCGTCTTGCCGTCGTTTATGTTTATGATGCGCGAACAGCGTTCGGCGATACTAAGTTCGTGAGTAACCAATACGATAGTTTTTCCTTTGGCATTTATACGAAGCAACATATCCATGATTTCCTTTGAAGTAGAGGTGTCAAGAGCGCCGGTCGGCTCGTCGGCAAATATGTATTTTGCGTCTGCGGCGAGTGCGCGAGCAATGGCTACGCGTTGTTTTTCTCCGCCTGAGAGTTGACTAACTTTTTTCTTGAGGAAATGTCCCAATCCTACGCCATAAATCAATTCGGATGCCCTTTTGATTCTTTCAGAACCTTTCATTTTTATAAAATTCAAAGGCAGCATGACATTTTCGAGTGCCGAACACTCATTTATTAAACAGAAATCTTGCATTACTACGCCAATATTTTGAGAGCGGTATTTGGCAAGCTCAACATCCTTCAGCCGTGTTATATCTATGCCGTCGACTATTACTTCACCTGAGGACGCCGATTCAATGCCGCATAAAATGTTTAATAGCGTGGATTTTCCCGAGCCTGATTTACCGGTAATGGCAATACATTCTCCGTCTTGTATTTCGAGACTGAGACCGCCAAGAGCCTTGCATGCGTTGGGCTTGTCTTCATTAAATATTTTCACCAAATTTTTTATACTTATCATGTTTTTTTCCTCTGCGTTTTTTGAATATTAGGTATGTCCTTACCGTTATTGCAATAGCCGTCAAAGACCCGCCGGCAATCAGGCTGTAGGGAACAAATAGGAGGTTATTGCCTGTAAAGCGCAAGACAAAGAATGCGCATATATAATAAAATGCCCAGCTTGCGAAGGGCAATGCCAAATCAAGTATTACAATAAAGGTATTTTCGCGCCTTCTCGAAAAAAAGGCAAAGGCAAGGACGGTGTATATGATGCCAATCAATATGAAAATTGAGATTGCCTTTATGGTTTCAGAATCTTGAAAATTTTGTTTCAAATCGATGTTGCCGCTAAGATAATCTTTGGTTTTCGGCACAGCAAAAACATTGCCAAGTCCTTGCAGCCGAGTTGTCACCTCGGTAATATCCGCCTTTTCTGTAAAAGTTAAATATAATGCCTCGTAGCGTTCGGGCAACAGTTCGATGTCGACATAATTGCTGATGTCGGGAATAATAAGGGAAACATGTGTTATATTTCCTACATTTGGAGTAGGGTAGGGAAACGAATAATACCTATCTACAATGCCGACAACTTCAAAACGCACCATAATACTTTTACCCGTAGTAATATCTTGAAATCCTGCGTTGAATATGGTTCCTATATCGTATTTTTCATTTGTATCTGATGAGGTAATTATGCTGCCTAACAAAACTTCTATTGTTTCGTTCTCCTGTTGTGGCACCGGCATTCGCCCTTTTTCGAGTACTAAATAATCTTCATTGAAAAGAAAAGGGTCGACAACTTTAATGTCCGGAATGTTGCCTAAAGTTATAGAATTATTCAAAGAGGATATACCTTCAAGTTCGGCGCCGATTATTTCGTTCAGCATCGTATAAAGATTGGGAAGCATGTCTTCATCAACAAAGGGAGTGAAAAGCACGCTGTTTTCTTCAAACTTTGAGGAGTGAACATCCATTATATGTTGCGATAATTCGGCGGACGTTGATGCTTCATGCAAATTGTTCGCAATCAATCCCACCGAATACAAGGAAAGCGGTAAAAACAATGCGAAGGCGATTATTATCAGCGTATTATATTTTTTCATAGTGCATATCCTTCTCTGCTTTCTTATTTTTTACGCGAACAATTGAAGTTACTGCGATTTTTAAGAAAAGCGGCAATTGTGAAATAGCAAATACTAATAATGCATAGCCAAACCTCAAGCTGCGCCACGAGCCGGTCAGATTAACAAAAACAGTAATAAGTATTGTTGAAAGAGCAACGGCAATTATGAGAAGTAGGGAGAGGGCTTGGCTTGACAAATAATGTTTGTTTATGCCTTGCAAAAGCTTGTTTATATAGAAATGAATGAGAATAAGCGAAATTGCGCAAACAATAATGCTGATTATTACCGTTGAAAGGTAATACCTGTTCATATAATATCCGCCTTTCCCATCGAGCTGCGCTATTCCGCTTTGGTCTTGGATAAGCTGTATATACTCTTGATTTTCATATACGCTCATATAATCATTGAGTAAAACGACACTGTTTCTTCTTTGTGTAAACAAATCGTCATAAACTCCGGTATCGGGCAGAAGAATAAGGTTTTGGGAATATTCTAAAAAATCTTTTGAGCTGTATCTCTTATATTCGGGAAGGGCGTAAAGATTGTCGGCTTCCCCCGAAACCCTAGCGGCTATTTCCTTTGAGGTTTGCCCGTCCTCAGAAAAAAGCGTAATAGAAAGAGGGGTGTTTAATTTTATATTTGCCAAACGGTCACCCGTCAAGATGACTGTTGCCATGTTACTGTCGCTGAAACTCAATGTTTCACCTTTCTTCAAACGAAAAAAATCAGCTTCTTCCAACATTGTGCGGTTTACGAGCATCACGGGAACCATGGATACCTTGTTGCCGAAGTTAACTTCAGCATACAGCACATTGCATTCGTAGATGTATCCTTTATAAGAACTTATATTGTTTTTCAGCGTGTCGTCCAAATCAATCAAAGCGCTTTCTTTTTCCACCGATAAATGTACGCGTCCGCGAGGGGCGCTCATCGAATCGGTTATGCGATTTATCCTGATATTAGAGAAGTCGTAGCAAAGTGATATCAAAATGCCTACAGAACATAGAAAAAGCAAAATTATTAGAGCAATAACTTTATGTTTATGTGAAAGCATTTTTTTCCCTCCTTTTTTTTATAGTTCGTAGAATAAAAGAAATTGAAACTACGCCAGTTAATAAAACATAAAAAAGACCTACCGCAATATAATCCGAAAAAGAAAGTCTTGGAAACACAAATATCAGATTCTTCAACTTTTCCAGAAGAAATATATCAAAAAATAAATAAAGGCAAACAGACAAAAGGTATTGAATAAGCGTGAGCGCAAAAATTTCTGCAGTTAGTATGGCGGTTAGATTGCGGCGAGATTGTCCTAAAAGCCGATAAATTTCAAAACTTGACATTCGTTGCCTTACGATATAACTATAACCCAAAAGGAAAGATATAAGCACGCTTACCGCAGGAAGCCAAAGAGTGATAGCTTCCGACCTAAAAAGAATGTTTCGCCATGTCAATTCAGGCATGGTCTTTACATTTACACTGAATATCTCCGATAAAGTCGAGGCATACCTTATTCTTGCCCTTTTGCTTCTTATATCGATTTTTATTATATTAGCGCCATATATTTGCTGTGTCTTCGGCAATGAGGTATAATTGATTTCCAAAATTTCAGCATCGGACTTTCCCACAACTAAGTATTCTTTGCCAAACAATTCAATGCTTTCTCCTATTTTAATTTCGGCATTTTGAGGAGCAACAACTTGGTTTTCAGATTTTGACCAATCGATTGGCTCTCCTAATAAAGGATATTTGTAGACAACACCTGTTAAGGATGCGGATATTTTGTAATCGTTATCAAGGTAAATGATGATATTGTCACTCTCGTAGCTGTCCGTGAAAAAAGCGTTCTTCTTCTCGAATTCTTCCAGCGTAAGCGCATTAGAGAACTTTAGGTCAAAAACTCCGATGTCAGTAGAATTCAAACTTCCCAAAAGAAAAGAATACATGCCCAGCAGGGTGACGCACCCCACCGCTTGCGATAATAGAATTGTCAAGAAAACGACTTTATAGGCGGCTATTGTTTTGAAAGATAATTTTAAGAGATTGCTAATTTTATTTATCATTATTTTGCTATCCTCGCCTTAAAATCAAAGATATATTGCGTTGTTTCAATGCCGCCTTCGAACTAAAGAACGCTACCGTTAAAAAAAGGCTACATACAAACACAATCATAACTAAGGCTACCCAAGTATCCAATGCTGCGCGAATAAAGGCGATGGAAGGAACTATGTAATTCAAAAGCAGTATCAATAAAACAATAGAAACAATGCAAATGGCTCCGGCCGATAACATTATTATAATGTTTGCGTCTTTGCGCTTTGCGCCGCATAGATACAGGATAGCCACATCTTTTATTGAGATAAAGGTGAACAGGGCAACCGCCATAGCGAAATTTGAAAGAGTGGTAAGCATTAAGAAACCAAGGATGGGAAAGAAGGTATTCAATATTCCCTTCATCTCGACAATTGATTGTGCTTTTAATTCAGATAAATCATAATATGTTCCATAGGATTTTAGATCGGTTACGATTTCCTTCATTCGAATGTCAGTCACTTCGCTCTTAAATACAAAAAGATTGGTATGATGCAGATTTAGTTTTATACCCTGTTCCCCCAAAGCGTCGAGGTTGCATAATATTATAGAATCAGAAACGGTTTTGCCCCAGTTGAAAACCCAAGACAACTCTGTTACGCTGCCCTTCATTCGGAAATAAGGAAAGGATTGCCTTAATATTCCGGTTATTAGGAAGGTCACACGCTTGACGCTCGCCCCGAAGTATATATCCGTTTCAAAGCGTTCTCCCACCTTTCCAAAAGAGGTAACGGCATTTATTGCTCCGTCTTGATTGGGAACAGAGGTAAAAACTTTTCCTTTTAATAAAGGTAAGTCAAAAAGTCTCATCATATCGCCGCTAACACCTTCAACCAGTGTTGTTTTTCCGTCGGAGGTTTTTGTTGCCATACTTGAGGCTACGCGATAATTGCGCAGTTCTTCAGAATATTTTGTCTCCAGGTCACGTACGGAGATCAGCTCATCAAATTCGCCACCGGAGAAGTCTTCCCTTAAAAAAGCTTGGCTCTCTACCATATAGAATCCACCTCTCGAAGACAGCGCCTTAGATGAGATTGCGAACTCTGCATTCGCGCTTAAAACATACGTGAGCAAGGCATACAGAATAACCACGCAAACCGAGATTTGCAATATTAACAGCAAAAAAAGTATCCGATTCTTCCGATACAATCTATAAGCAGATTTTAAGAAAACCACTCGAAACCCCTTATTGTATTATTGAACTGTAATTGTCGTCCAATATGTGTTAACCAAAGTACCGCTGGAATTTCGATCTTCTAACTTGCTATCGTGAATAACCTTTTTTGCTTTTGAGGTAACAAAAGCTTCTTCTACTGCACGATTGTTAGACGAGATTATTTGCGTATCGGTTTGAGAAACGACAGAGCCATTTGTTTTTGTTACAGTAGTGGTTGCGGTCATCATATCTCCGATAAAGCCGCTTGCGCATATGTTGCTGGGTCAACTTTAATAGTAAGTTTTGTAGTATAATTATTAAGTCCTAACCCGTGACATCCATCATAATGCTCAGTTAAAGTTAAATTACCGTCCATGAAATAATGATGATCATTGTATACAGTATCCCAAGCGTGTGACCCTGTATGATGCCAAGTATAAGCAAACGCTGTTGCGCCCATGCTGATTGTTAATGCAAAAAATATGCCGATAACAGCAGACAAAAAACAAATTTTTTCATAATTTAAATCCTCCCATAAAGATGCTATCATTATAAATTAAACTGCTTCATTTGTCAATACCATGGGTATGATATCTTTCTATTCTAATAATGCGTATTTCGGCATTATTCGTTGTTTTATTTATGGAAGAACAGTTCATAATTAAAAATGTATGAAAAAGATATGCAAAAACTGCCAGACGCTGTCAAAGAACAACGATATTATGCGCGAGCAGGCAAAGAGGATAGCCGAGCTTAAGAGGGAGGTAAACGACCTCTCTGTTGCTTTGGAGCAGTATCGCAGTCGCGAGACGCAGACAATGCAGGTCATTACTTTGGCAAAGCAAAAGGCTGATGAGCTGGCGCAAGAGGCAAAGATAAAGTACGCTCTTGAATGCCAGCGGCTGAGGGTGTACCGTGACAAATGGATGCGATATATTAAAGACCGGAATGCCGCGGGCAAATTGGCTCAAGATATAGAAAAAACCAATGAGGTGTTGAAGGAGTGCCAGGCTTTGCTGGAAGATATGCTCTATACTGATTTGGGAATAAACTGCAATGTGGCGGACAGTTATATTTGTGAACGGGAGAGAATAGACGACGAGCCGCTGCTGGATTATAAGACAATTATTGCAGAAGCTGAAAGAAAAGCCGCAGCAGAGGATACCATTACTGATGAAGAACTGGAGAAAATGCTGGAAAAACTCAGGAATTGAATTTTTTTATTAAGGTAAATCGATTTTATAGTAATTTCAAAAAAAAGTGCAAAAAAATGTTTGACACGGCTTTTTTGCTATGATATAGTGATTAGGCTGCGTAAAATTGGGATGATGCGGGAGGTTACCTGAGTATCGGGATAGTTTCCGCAGACAAGCGTCGGAGCAAGACTCAGGCGGCCGAACTCAAAAAAAGGTGAAAACCTTTTTTAAAAAAAGCAGTACGACACACACGGACAAGTGTAAGAGTTAGGCAAAAACTAGGAGGTACAAAAACATGGCAGGTCAAAAGATTAGAATCAAGCTCAAAGCGTATGACCACAATCTCATCGACAATTCTTGTCAAAAAATTGTTGAGGCAGTCAAGCGTACAGGCGCCGGCATATCCGGTCCGATACCGTTGCCCACAGACAAGGAAATAGTGACTATCCTGCGTTCACCGCACAAACACAAGGATAGCCGCGAGCAGTTCGAGCTGCGCACGCACAAGCGTTTAATCGATATCTACAATTCTACTTCAAAAACGGTAGAAGCGTTGATGAAGCTGGATTTACCGGCAGGCGTTGACATTCAGATAAAGCTGTAACAGGAGGACTTATATGAAGAAAGCTATATTAGGCAGAAAGCTCGGTATGAGTCAGATATTTACCCCGGCAGGTATTGTTATTCCGGTGACGATAGTCGAAGCCGGACCTTGCCCTATTGTGCAAGTCAAAACCGCCGAGAAAGACGGCTATGAAGCAATCCAAGTCGGATTTGGCGAAAAGAAAGAAAAGAACATCAATAAACCGGTAAAAGGTCATTTCGCAAAGAGCCAACTGAAACCAAAGAGATATCTCCGCGAATTCAGAACGGAAGAGGGCGACAAGTTCGAGGTCGGTCAGGAAATAAAGTGCGATACATTCGTTGTCGGCGACAAGGTTGATGTAGTAGGCACGACAAAAGGCAGAGGATTCACGGGCACCATTCAGAGATGGAACACCCACCGCGGACCTATGGCCCATGGCTCAGGTTATCATCGCGGCGTAGGCTCGTTGTCCGCCAACTCAAACCCCTCCAGAGTCTTCAAAAATAAGAAGATGCCCGGACAATACGGACATGAGCAGGTCACCATAAAAAATCTTGAAATAGCAAGAGTAGACAAAGCAAGGAATCTGTTGTTCATAAAAGGCGGAATCCCCGGACCCAAAGACAGCCTTGTCATTGTCAAGCAAACGCTTAAGGTATAAAGGAGTACGGCAATGATTGAATTAAAGGTATATAATATAGAAGGCAAGCAGACAGGTACTCTGAGTGTAGATGAGTCGATACTCGGCGCCGATTACAACGAAGCGCTGATTCACCAGGTTGTGGTGGCGCAACTCGCCAACAAACGCCAGGGCACAAAGTCAACTCTTACACGCGCTGAAGTACGCGGAGGCGGCGTCAAGCCTTACAGACAGAAAGGCACCGGCAGAGCCAGACAGGGCAGCATACGCGCTCCGCAATGGAGAAAGGGCGGTGTTGTATTTGCGCCGAAACCCAGAGATTTTTCTAAGAAAATCAACAAAAAAATGAAAGAAGCCGCAATGAAAAGCGCGCTCAGCCAAAAAATTCGTCAAGATGAATTCATCGTGCTTGAGTCGCTTACGCTTGAGGCGCCCAAGACAAAACTTATGGCGAACATTCTGAAGAATTTTTCGCTGAAGGGCAAGACACTTTTGGTTCTTGACCAAGACAACGAAACTGTGCTTAGAGCAGCACGCAATATTGAGGGCTTGACCACCTGCAACGCAGACCTTTTGAATGTCTACGAAATAGTCAGGAACGGAAAGTGCATCATCACTGCCGATGCTGTCAAGAGGCTTGAGGAGGTAAATAAATAATGAAGGCATACGATATAATAATCAAGCCGGTTTTATCCGAGAAGAGCTATGACGGTATTGCAATAAAGGATTATACCTTTATCGTAGCCAAATCGGCGACCAAAACAGAAGTCAAACAAGCCGTTGAAGAAATCTTCAATGTAAAAGTTGACAGAGTAAATGTCGTAAATTATCAGGGCAAGATAAAAAGAATGGGCAGGACACAAGGCAGAAGGCCGTCTTTCAAAAAGGCCTATGTCAAGCTGTCGGCAGAAAGCAAGCCGATAGAATTCTTTGAGAGCTTGTCATAAGAGTAGGAGGCAAAAATGGCGATTATTAGATACAAACCGACAAGCCCTGCGCGCAGATTTATGTCAGTATCCGACTACAAAGAGATTACTTCTCAAGAGCCGGAAAGAAGTTTGCTGGTATCCAAAAACCGTTCAGGCGGCAGGAACAATACGGGCAGAATTACCGTTCGTCATGTTGGCGGCGGCAACCGCAACAAATACCGTATCATTGATTTCAAAAGAAACAAAGACGGTATCCCGGCAAAAGTACATTCAATTCAGTATGACCCCAACAGAAGCGCACACATTGCTTTGTTGAATTATGCCGACGGCGAGAAGAGATATATTCTTGCTCCGGTGGGACTTACCGTAGGCGACACAGTGCTGAGCGGAAAGGGCTGCGACATTAAGGCCGGAAACGCCCTTATGCTTGCTGACATTCCCGTCGGTACGATGGTGCATAACATTGAGATGCAGCCGAACAGAGGCGGACAAATAGCCAGAAGCGCAGGCACATCAGCGCAGCTTATGGCAAAGGAAGGCAAGAAAGCTACGCTCAGAATGCCCTCCGGCGAGATGAGATATGTTCCCATCGCTTGCAAAGCGACCATAGGTCAGGTAGGAAACATAGAACACGAAATAATCAGCATCGGAAAAGCGGGCCGCAAAAGGCACATGGGAGTTCGTCCCACCGTTAGAGGTGTTGTCATGAATCCCTGCGACCACCCGCACGGCGGCGGCGAGGGCAAGAGCCCGATAGGTATGCCCGGACCGGTTACTCCTTGGGGCAAGCCGGCGCTTGGATACAAGACCCGCAGGAAGAAGAAAAATTCCAGCAAGTTCATAATTAAGAGAATAAATTAGGAGGATAACCGATAATGAGTAGGTCAATTAAGAAAGGTCCTTATGCACATGAGAGCCTGAAAAAGAAAATTATAGCGCTCAATGAATCAGGAGAAAAAAAGCCGGTTAAGACCTGGTCAAGAGCATCGACTATCTTCCCTGATTTTGTCGGACACACAATTGCCGTACACGATGGCAAAAAGCATGTTCCCGTATATATTACAGAGGATATGGTAGGTTTGAAGCTGGGCGAGTTTGCCCCGACGAGAACTTTCAGAGGTCACGCCGGAAGCAAAACCTCCGGCAAAAAGTAGGAGGTAAGATAGATGGCAACCAGAATTAGGGAAAAGGCGCAATCAAGAAAAGACTATGCCGACAAGCGTCCTATGGCGAAGGCGAAATATATCCGTATTTCCCCTTACAAAGTAAGAGCCGTGTTGGATTTGATTAGAGGAAAGGGATATATCGAAGCCGTGGCTTTGCTCGAAAACCTCAACAAGTCCTCATCGCTGCCAATACTCAAGGTGGTGAAATCAGCCGCAGCGAACGCCGAACACAACCTTAGTATGAGCAAAGAAGCGCTTTATGTCGCTGAATGCTTTGCCGACCAGGGAGCAACCTTGAAGAGGTTTATCCCGAAAGCTCACGGAAGGGCCGGCAGCATATTGAAAAGAACCAGCAACATAACAGTTATTCTTGACGAAAGGCAATAGGAGGAGTAAAAGATGGGTCAGAAAGTAAATCCGCACGGATTAAGAATAGGCATAATAGAGGGTTGGGATTCTCAGTGGTACGCAGATAAGAAAGGCTTCTCCAAGAATATCAGCGAAGACTACAAGGTTAGAACACTCTTGAAGAAAAAGTATTTTGCAGCGGCCATCTCCAAAATCACTATTGAGCGCGCCGCCAATACTATTACGGTGAATATGTATTGTGGACGCCCCGGAGTAGCAATAGGCAAACAGGCCGCCGGCATTCCGCTCATAAAGAAAGATATCGAGAAGATTTGCCCGGGCAAGACCGTAAATGTGAATATCCACGAAGTCAAGAAAGTTGACATCGATGCGCAGCTGGTGGCAGAAGCCATTGCCGCTCAGCTTGAAAGAAGAATACAATTCAGAAGAGCCATGAAGCAGGCTATGCAGAAGTCAATGAGAGGCGGAGCAAAGGGTATCAAAACCATGGTCAGCGGCAGACTTGACGGCGCCGAAATCGCCAGAAGTGAGTTCTACCATGAAGGTTCCATTCCCCTCCAGACATTGAGAGCCAACATAGATTATGGCTTTGCCGAAGCCTCCACAACCTACGGAATAATAGGCGTGAAGGTTTGGATATATAAAGGTGAGGTTTTCACCAAAGTAGGTAAAGGAGGTAATGACAATTATGTTAATGCCTAAGAGAGTGAAAAGAAGAAGACAGCACAGGGGCAGAATGAAGGGCAACGCCAACAAAGGCAACATCATAGCATACGGAGAGTACGCTTTGGTAGCAAAAGAGCCTAGCTGGGTAACCTCCAATCAAATTGAAGCCGCCCGTGTGGCAATGACAAGATTTATGAAGCGTGGCGGACAGGTTTGGGTCAACATATTCCCCCACAAGCCCGTCACAAAGAAACCCGCCGAAACCCGCATGGGAAGCGGAAAGGGATCTCCGGAATATTGGGTAGCAGTAGTAAAACCCGACAGAGTGCTTTTTGAAGTAGCAGGAGTGTCAGAAGAAGTAGCAAGAGAGGCATTGAGATTGGGAATGCACAAGCTGCCGCTAAAATGTAAATTCGTACGCAAGGCTGATATGATAGTCGCGGAAGGTGGTGAGGTATAATGAAATCGACAAAGTTTTTTGAAATGAGTACACAAGAACTCAATGATAAGTACAACTCCTTAAAGTCTGATTTGTTCAATCTCCGCTTCAAGCATGCCACCAATCAGTTGTCCAACAATATGACTATGGTGGAGTGCAAGAGAGATATTGCGCGGGTTATGACAATTCTGCGCCAGAGAGAACTCAACATCAGCTTTGAGCCGGAAACCAAGCCAAAGAAAGCCAAAAAAAGCTCGAAATAACAGGAGGAGCAAGAAATGGAAAGAAATCTAAGAAAGACCAGAATAGGAACAGTAGTCAGCGACAAAATGGACAAGACCATAGTAGTCGCAGCTGTCAGAAAGGTTAAGCATCCTCTGTACAAGAAGTATATCAAGACCACAAAGAAGTATAAAGCGCACGACGAACTTAACGAGTGCGGAATAGGCGACTTTGTCGAAATCGAAGAAACCAGACCTATCTCAAAAGATAAGTGCTGGAGACTTGTCAAGATTATCGACAAGGCGAAATAGGAGGAGCAAGATATGATACAACCACAATCAAGACTTAAAGTAGCTGACAATTCCGGCGCAAAAGAAATTATGTGCATAAGAGTTCTCGGCGGTTCCTTCGTCAGAAGCGGCAATATCGGAGATGTCATAGTGGCTTCGGTAAAGTCTGCGACCCCCAACGGAACAGTGAAGAAAGGCGATGTCGTAAGAGCTGTTATCGTCAGAACCCACAAAGGACTCATGAGAGCTGACGGCTCGCATATAAAGTTTGACGACAATGCTGCGGTTATCATAGACAACCAGAAGCAGCCCAAAGGCACTCGTATCTTTGGACCGATAGCCAGAGAGCTAAGAGAAAAAGACTATATGAAAATCATTTCTCTTGCCCCTGAAGTAATGTAGGAGGAAGAAATGGCGAAATATAGCATAAAAAAAGACGATTATGTAATGGTTATTGCCGGCAAAGATAAGGGCAAAACAGCACTTGTTCTTGGCATTGACACCGATAACAACCGCGCCACAATCGAAGGCAAGGGTCTTACCGTTAAGAAGAAGGCAATAAAAGCAAGAAAGGCGTCCGACAAGAGCGGTATCATAGATATGCCTGCTACCATCGATGTCTCGAACCTTATGCCCATCTGCGCAGCGTGTGACAAACCCACGAGAGTCGGACACACCGTAGTTGACGGCAAAAAACAAAGAGTTTGCAAGAAGTGCGGCGCTATCCTTGAAACAAAGAAAGTTGTCGAGAAGAAAGCTAAAGCAACCGTAAAGAAGAGAGCCAAGAAAGAAGAAGCTGTTGCAGAGAATGTCGAGAACAACGAAGCGACAGCAGCAACAGAAGCGGTAGAAACAGCAGCAACCGAAAATAAGGCGGCTGAAGAAGTTACCGAAAAGGCCACCAAAGAGGCAGCAGCGGCGCCCAAAGCCACGGCTACCGTAACAAGAAAGAAAGTAGTTAAGGAATAGGAGAGGAGGTAAATAGATGGCAAAAGCTAAAGAAGCTCCGGCGGCAGCACCCGTCGAGAAATACGAGAACAGGCTCAAAATACGCTACAAAGAAGAAATCGTTCCTGCTCTTACTAAAACCTTCAATTACAACAATGTAATGCAGGTTCCCAAGATTGACAAGATTATCTTGAATATGCGTTTGGGCGATGTGAAAGACAATGCCAAAAGTTTGCAGTCGGCAGTCACCGAGCTTGAAACCATAGCCGGTCAAAAGGCAATCGTCACGAAAGCCAAGAAGTCCGTAGCAAACTTCAAACTTAGACAGAATATGAGCGTTGGCGCCAAGGTTACTTTGCGCGGCACAAGAATGTGGGATTTCTTGGATAAACTTGTATCGATTGCGCTGCCCCGCGTAAGAGACTTCAGGGGAGTCAGCCCCAAGTCGTTCGACGGCAGAGGAAATTATTCCATCGGTATCAAGGAACAGCTTATTTTCCCGGAAATAGTATATGACCAAGTAGAGAAAGTAAGAGGTTTTGATATTTGCATCGTAACAACGGCAAAATCCGACGAAGAGGCAAAAGAGTTGCTCAAGCAAATCGGCATGCCTTTCAGCAAGTAGGAGGTTTGACAAAATGGCAAAAAAAGCAATGATAAATAAGCAACAAAGAAAGCAAAAGTTCGCCACAAGAGAGTATACGCGTTGCAGCATTTGTGGAAGACCTCACGCTGTTCTGAAAAAATACGGTATTTGCAGAATATGCTTCAGAAATTTGGCTTACAAAGGTCAAATCCCTGGCATAAAGAAAGCAAGCTGGTAATGGAGGTGTAATATGGCAATAACAGATCCTATCGCGGATATGCTCACCCGTATAAGAAACGGGCTGACAGCCAGATACGAAAGCGTAGATGTTCCCGCATCAAAAGAGAAGTTGGCAATAGCCGAAATTCTTGTAAAAGAGGGTTTCATAAAAAGCGTAACAGTACTGACGAAAGAAGAGGCGGTTGCCGCCGACAAAAAGGACAAAAAAGACGGCAACCAACCCAGAAGCAGTATTGACAGAAAGGCTATCGCGCGCCAAGCAAAGAGAAAACTTTATGACAACATTGTCATAGAACTTAAGTACGGCGCCAATAACCAAAAAGTAATAACCGGATTAAAAAGGATTTCCAAACCCGGCTTGCGTGTGTACGCCAGAAAGGAAGACCTTCCGAGAGTGCTGAACGGTTTAGGCATAGCAATCATTTCCACCTCAAAAGGCATTATGACCGACAAAGAGGCTCGTGCAATAGGCGCCGGCGGCGAAGTGCTGGCTTATGTTTGGTAGGAGGTAGACGATGTCAAGAATAGGAAGATTACCCATTACCCTTACCGATAAAGTTAAGGCGGAAATAGAAGGCAATGTCATTACGGTTACCGGACCTTTGGGAAAACTTTCTCAAGAAATTGAGAACCCCGACATAAAGGTCGAAATTGCGGACGGTGCCATACATGTTACACGCGCCAACGAACAAAAGAGCGTAAAATCCGCTCACGGGCTGTATCGTTCATTGATAGCCAACATGGTAGAAGGCGTAGAAAAAGGTTATTCAAAGAACCTTATTATTGCAGGCGTAGGTTACAAGGCAGTCATGCAAGGCAACAGGCTTGTGCTGAATGTAGGCTACTCGCACCCTGTAAATATAGACGCTCCCGAGGGAATTACCATTGAGTGCGTATCGAACACCGAAATAAGCGTAAAAGGCATTGACAAAACAAAAGTAGGACAATGCGCCGCCAACATAAAAGCAGTCAGAAAACCCGAACCTTATCATGGTTATGGCGTCCGTTACAAGGATGAGACCATCTTGAGGAAAGAGGGCAAGACTGCCGGCAAATAAAGGAGCGATGAGATATGATTAGCAAAAAGAACAAAAACCAAATCAGGAAAGACAGGCATGAGCGCATGCGTTTCCGCATTGCTGGCACGGCAGAGAAGCCTCGTTTGAATGTTTATAGGTCACTGGGTCACATTTATGCGCAAATAATCGATGATACCGCCAACAACGGCTCGGGAAATACGCTGGTGTCAGCAGCCTCCGTCGAAAAAGTCATAATTGCTCAGACAGCTGACATGAACAAGACCGATGCCGCAAAAGTTGTCGGCAAAGTAATTGCAGAAAGAGCCAAAGAAAAGGGTATATCCACAGTTGTTTTTGACAGAGGCGGATACCTATACACTGGGCGCATAGCTGCATTGGCCGACGGCGCAAGAGAAGCCGGTTTGGATTTTTAGGAGGCAAAAATGGCATTTGAAAATAGAGAACAGAAAGGCGAATTCAGACAGAACGACAGGTTCGGCAGGAGAGGCAGACGCCAAGAAGAGAAGGATGACGGCATAATATCAAAGACCGTTACCGTCAACCGCGTAACAAAGGTTGTTAAAGGCGGACGCAACATGCGTTTTGCTGCGCTGGTAGTTGTCGGCGACGAAAACGGCAGAGTTGGCGCAGGTTTGGGAAAAGCAAAAGAAGTTCCCGAAGCCATCGAGAAAGCCACAAAGGTCGCAAAGAACTCAATGTTTACCATCGCTACCGAGGGGACGACTATTCCTCACGCTGTCGAAGGTATTTTCGGAAGGGGCAAGGTATTGCTTATGCCAGCCGCCGAAGGAACCGGAGTTATTGCCGGCGGCGCAGTGCGCGCAGTGCTTGAAGTCAGCGGCATAAAGGACATCAGAACAAAATCTATCGGCTCCGGCAACCCCATAAACAGCGTCAAAGCAACTCTTGAAGGACTTAGGTCATTGAGAACCGCCGAAATGGTTGCTGCTTTGAGAGGCGTGCCTGTACAAAAAGGAGAATAACGATGAGCAAACTAAAAATTACATTGATTAGATCGACAATCGGTTGCTTAGAGAACCAAAAGAGGACGGTTGAGGCGCTGGGTCTCAACAAAATAGGTGTTGCCAAAGTATTTGAAGACACACCTTCGCTTCGCGGCATGCTTGATAAGGTGGGTCACCTGGTCAAGACCGAAGAAGCAGCGGAATAAACAGGAGGTAGAGGTATGAGGATAGAGAAATTATCCCCGGAAATCGGAGCGACACAGGCACCCAAAAGACTTGGCAGAGGCATTGGCTCCGGTCACGGCAAGACCAGCGGCAAGGGTCACAAAGGACAGAACGCCAGAAGCGGCGGCGGAGTGCGCCCCGGATTTGAAGGCGGACAAATGCCGCTTACCAGAAGGTTGCCCAAAAGAGGCTTCAAAAACCAATTCAAAAAAGTGTATTCCATCGTCAACATCGAGACTCTCGAGGCTTTTGATGACGGCGCGGTAATAACCCCGGAAATTTTGCTTGACGCAGGTATTCTCAGCAAAATTGAACCTTATGGACTGAAGATATTAGGTGACGGACAGCTTACAAAGAAGCTTACGGTGCAGGCCCACAAATTCACCAAATCCGCAGAGGAAAAAATACTCGAGGCAGGCGGTAAAGTAGAGGTACTATAAAATGCTGCAAACATTAAAAAACGCTTTTTTATCTCCGGATATTCGTAAAAAGATATTTTTTACGATTATGATTATATTCATTTATAGAATAGGTTGCTATATTCCTATTCCCGGAATTGACGCGACAACTTTTCAAGATGCCGCCAGCAACGACTTTATGCAAATGCTATATATGATTACCGGCGGTTCGTTGCAAAACGGCACATTGTTTGCTTTAGGTATCATTCCGTTCATTAACTCTTTCATTATCATGCAGCTTTTGACTTTGGTAATACCAAAACTCGAAAAGCTCAGCAAAGAGGGTGAAGAGGGCAGAAAAAAGATTACACAATATACCCGTTATCTTGCTATCGGGCTGGGACTTGTACAAGCAATAGGCGTTATGTTCAGCTGGAGAAGCGCAATACTGCCTGTGTTTGGTGACAGCGTTGCCAGCGAGATATTCACAATGATTTGTATCGTCATAATACTCACGGCAGGTTCGTCGTTGGTTATGTGGCTTGGAGAGAGAATAACCGAATACGGCGTAGGAAACGGCACTTCCCTAATAATATTCATTGGTATCGTATCCAACCTCGGACTTTCGATAGCTCAGGCTATATTTAAGACTATTCCCGACCAAATCAAAGCCGGAGAGGGTACTGCAGGTATATGGTACTTGCTAGGCTTCTTGATTTTGGTTGTACTATTGTTCTTGCTGATAGTCTTTGTAGACCTTTCAGAGCGCAGAATTACAGTGCAGTATGCCAAACAAATCAAGGGCAACAAGATGTACGGCGGTCAAACCTCCCATATCCCCATAAAAGTAAACAGCGGCGGAGTTATGCCAATCATTTTTGCCAGCTCGCTGATTATGTTCCCCCAAATGATTATGCAGTTCGTCGGAAATACTTCCTCGAAGTTTGTCATCTGGTGGTATGAGTGGATGGGAGTCGGCGGCAACATTTATCCGCTATTTATGTTCCTGCTGATAATATTCTTCGCATACTTCTATGCGCAGATTCAGTTCAACCCTGACGACATCGCCAGAATGATACAACAAAACGGCGGATTTATCCCCGGCATACGCCCCGGAAAGTCCACAAGCGACCACTTGCGCAAAATCAACAACCGCATAACCCTGTTCGGGGCGCTGTTCTTGGCCTTTGTGGCGCTTATACCCACATATATACTACAGCTGAAAGGTTTTGAAAGTTTCGGCTTTGCAAATGCGTTCAGCGCAACAGGTTTGCTCATCGTTGTCAGCGTGGCGCTTGAGTTTGAAAAACAGCTTGAGTCACAGCTGCTGGTGAAAGCAAACAAAGGATTCTTGAAATAATGAAGCTCATATTATTAGGCGCGCCGGGAGCCGGTAAAGGCTCTCAGGCAACCAAGATATCAGCAGAATACAACATACCGCATATCTCGACAGGAGACGCATTGAGAGCAAACATAGCCGCCGGCACAGAGCTGGGGAAATATGCTCAGTCGTTTATCGAGAAGGGAATGTTGGTGCCTGACGAAGTCGTCGTAAACATTGTTGCCGACAGAATAAGGCAAGATGATTGCAAAAACGGCTTTTTGCTTGACGGTTTCCCCCGCACAATAGGACAGGCGGAAGCCCTTGACAAGCTCACCGACATTGACATGGTCATAAACCTTGAGGTTGATTTTGGTCTTGTCATAAACCGCATAAGCGGCAGAAGAATGTGCGCTTGCGGCGAGACATACCATATCAGCACTTACAGCGCTGATGACTGCGCAAAATGCGGCGGAAAACTCTATCAGAGGAAGGACGACAACGAGGAGACAATAAAAAACCGCCTTGAGGTATATACTCAGCAGTCGGCGCCGCTGGTGGATTATTATAAGGACAAAGGTATCTTAGTCAATGTTGACAGCAACACGACAATACAGGCTACCTTTGATGCAATAAAAGAGATACTAAAATGATTACTATCAAAAATGCCCAACAAATAGCAGCTATGCGCAAGGCGGGGCAAATCGTACGCGATGTACTCAGCATTGTAGAGGAGCATGCTAAGGAGGGCGTAAACACCAAGTATCTGGACACGATTGCATACGAATACATTAAGAAACAAAATGCCCACCCCTCGTTTTTGGGTTTCGGGGACTTCCCCGGCTCAATATGTACATCAATAGACAGCGAAGTGGTGCACGGTGTACCCTCAAAAAAACGAATACTCGAAGAAGGTCAGCTGCTCAAGATTGACGCCGGAGCGCAGTATAACGGTTATCACGCCGACGCCGCGCGAACAATTGCCATAGGCAATGTAGGAGAAAAGAAAAGCAAGCTGATGGAGGTTTGCAAACAGAGCTTCTTTGAAGGCATAAAAGTCCTCAAAGACGGAGCCAGACTAGGCGACCTTGGCTATGAGATACAGAAGTATGTGGAGTCGCACGGCTTCAGCGTAGTTCGGGAACTCATAGGGCATGGAGTAGGCAGCCAGCTGCACGAAGAGCCGAATGTGCCGAATTATGGCATAAAAGGCAGAGGCACAAGGCTGTATACGAATATGACGATAGCCATAGAACCAATGATAAATCTCGGAGGCAAAGAGGTGATATTCAGCCAACAAAATTTCGCTGTGGTCACCGCCGACGGCTCGCCGTCAGCGCATTACGAGAATACGGTTGTCATACTCCCCGACGGAGTAGAGATACTTACATTGTAGAGAGGTGAATGTGGAAAAATCCATACAAATCGGCTCAATAGTATTTTCCAAAGCGGGCAGGGACGCAGGCAGGTTTT
Organism: Christensenellales bacterium; assembly: GCA_050309775.1. GTDB lineage: Bacteria > Bacillota > Clostridia > Christensenellales > DTU072 > DTU072. The sequence continues at coordinate 82,575 of JBNRMV010000010.1, forward strand.
TTATAGTAACGGAAGTCGTCGACGAAAACTTTGTAAAATTGGCAGACGGCAAGCTGCGCAAACTGGAAAAGCCGAAAATGAAAAAAATTAAACATCTTAAGGCAACGGGCGACATAAGCGAAAAGATAAGAGAAAAGCTGCTTGAAGGCAAAGTGATATACGATGCCGAAATAAACAGCATAATAAGGAAATATAACGCATAATTGGAGGATTGAAGGTGTCAAGAGATGATATTATCGAAGCAGAAGGAACAGTAACGGAGATATTGCCGGGAACCAATTTCCGTGTGACATTGACAAACGGGCATGTTATCACCGCTTACCTTTGCGGAAAAATGAGACAGCATACCGTAAGAGTATGTGTTGGTGACAGAGTAAAAATAGCGATGAGTCCTTATGACATCACCAAAGGCAGAATCACTTATCGCAACAAAAACAATTAGCATAACAACAGGAGGATATCAAGATGAAAGTCAAGCCGTCAGTAAAGCCTATGTGCGATAAGTGCAAGGTCATAAAAAGAGAAGGAAAAGTAATGATAATATGCAGCAAATATCCCAAGCACAAGCAAAAACAGGGATAAACAAAACAAAAATGATTGCTAACCTTTGTTTTATTTTGTATAATACAAAGGTTAGTCCACAAGAATAAGGTATTCTTGCGGCGCATAAATGTGAGTTCAGTCCGAGGGCGGCTGAATTGTCGGAAAGACGATTTTCCTCGGTGATTTATATAGATAAAAACAAAAACAGAAAAAGATGGAGGTTAGTTAATGGCTCGTATAGCAGGTGTAGATTTACCCCGTGAAAAGAGAGTAGAAATAGGTCTTACCTATATATATGGTATCGGCCGCACGACTTCAAACAAAATTTTGCAGTCTGCTGAAATAGACCCCGACACCAGAGTAAAGGACTTGACAGAAGACCAAGTAGCCAAGATTCGTGAGTATATCGAAAAGAATATACATGTTGAAGGCGACAGGAAAAGAGAAGTAATGATGGACATTAAGCGCCTTATGGAAATAGGCTGCTACCGCGGTGTGCGCCACAGAAAAGGTTTGCCGGTGAGAGGACAAAGCACCAAGCAGAATGCCCGCACCAGAAAGGGACCAAAGCGTACCGTCGGCCGTAGCAAAGCCAAATCCTAGGAGGTAAACAAAAATGGCAGTAAGAAAATCCACGATAAAAAAGAGAAAGGACCTCAAGCGTATTGACAGAGGACAGGTGCATGTTCATACCACCCACAACAATACGATAGTAACCGTCACAGACCTGAACGGCAACACCATAAGCTGGGCGTCGTCGGGTATGCTCGGACTGAAAGGCGCCAGAAAAGAGACGGCATTTGCCGCCACTCAGGTTACCGAAAGAGCAGTCAATGAAGCCAAGATGCACGGTTTGAGAAAAGTAGAAATTTATATCAAAGGCACAGGACAAGGCAGAGAGCCGTCAATCCGTGCCGTACAGGCAGCTGATGTTGATATTACACTAATCAAGGATGTGTCGCCCATTCCGCACAATGGTTGCCGTCCGCCAAAACGCAGAAGGCTGTAATCAGGAGGGAACGAAACAATGGCAAAATATACAGGAGCAGATTGCCGTCTTTGCAGAAGAGAAGGCGAAAAACTATTTTTGAAGGGAGACAGATGCTTTTCCGGCAAGTGCGCTATATTGAAGCGCCAATACGCCCCCGGCGTACACGGACAAAGAAGAAAGAAGCCTACGCCTTATAGCATCCAGCTCAGAGAAAAGCAAAAAACAAAGAGAATTTACGGCTTGATGGAAAAACAATTCCACAAGTATTATGAAATGGCAGAAAAAATGAGAGGCATCACAGGCGAGAACATGCTTGTACTGCTTGAAAGAAGACTTGACAATGTCGTATACAGAATGGGCATCGGCGTATCCAGAGCCCAAGCAAGACAAATAGTCAACCATGGCCATATCACCGTAAACGGAAAGAGAGTCAACATTCCTTCGTATTTAGTCAAAGTAGGGGACGAAATCGCAGTAAAGGAAAACAAGAGAGAAAAGGCGTTCTTTGTGGAGCTGAAAGATTCAAGTTTCAAAAACTCATTGAAATGGCTTGAATTTGACCCCAAGACGCTCAAAGGTTCAATAATTACTTTACCGAGTCGTGAAGATATTGATATGAATATAGCTGAACACATGATTGTTGAGTTGTACTCTAAGTAATATTACCCCAATAAGGAGGATTACCACCATGATGGAAATAGTAAAACCAAAAATAACCGAAATCGAAAGCGCCGACCAGACTGAAGCCAGTTTTGTTGTTGAGCCGCTTGAAAGAGGTTATGGAATAACAATAGGAAACTGCCTCCGTAGAATACTCTGCACGGCACTTCCCGGCGCCGCCATTATTGGCGTGCAAATCGAAGGAATAAGCCACGAGTTTTCTACCATACCCGGAGTAAGAGAGGATGTAGCCGAAATAGTGCTCAACCTCAAAGGCATTTTCGTAAAGGTATACTCCAGCGACCCCGGATACACACATGTGGTCAAATTGCGCGCAAACAAGGGCGGCGAAATCAGAGCCAAGGATATCGATATTCCCAGCGATATAGAAATCAAAAACCCGGAGGCATATATTTGCACACTCGAAGACGGCTATGAACTTAATATGGACTTGACAATAGGTGTAGGCAGAGGTTATGTCTCCGCAAACTACAACAAGCCCGCAAAGGCGCCTATCGGATATATTCCCATAGATTCGCTGTTTTCACCAATCGTATCCGCCAGCTATTCCGTAGAAGCCACCCGTGTGGAACAGTCGATTGACTATGACAAATTGACAATGCAGGTTAAGACCAACGGCACGACATCACCGAGAGAAGGCATCAGCCTTGCCGCAAAGGTTATGAGCGACCATCTGAAACTGTTTATCAACCTTGTTGACGACATGAGTTCGCTTGAAATCCTCGTAAATCCCGACGAAGGCACCGGACCCAAGGTACTGTCGATGAGCATTGAGGAGTTGGATTTATCGGTTCGCCCGCTGAACTGCTTGAAGCGCGCCGGCATATTCACCGTCGAAGACCTTGTGAAGAGAACAGAAGAAGATATGCTGAAGGTTCGCAATCTCGGACGCAAATCGCTTGAAGAAGTTATCAGCAAGCTGGACGCATTGGGATTGGGGCTGCTAAATAAAGACGAGTAAGGAGAAAAGGCAATATGGCAAAACACAACAAATTAGGCAGAAGAACCGACCAGAGGGTACAACTGGTATATAGTCAGGCATCCCAATTGCTTTGGCATGGCAAAATAGAAACTACACTAGCCAGAGCCAAGGCAGTACGCAAGGTTGCCGAAAAAATGATAACTCTTGCAATCAGGTCATATAAGGACACCGTCACTGTGACAAAAATGCAAAAGAACCAAAAAGACGAGCTTATTCCCGTCGAATACACCAACGACGGACCCAAGAAGCTGGCAGCGCGCAGAAGAATGCTTGCAGACCTTGCAGACATAAAGGAAGTAAAGGCCGAAAAGGAATCAAACCAGAGCTTCCGCGAGAGAACCAAGGACATTAAGTATCCCCTTGTTGAGAAGATATTTGGCGAGTACGCTCCCAAATACGAAAAAAGAGCAGAGGAACTTGGTCAAGGCGGCGGTTATACCAGAATAATAAAACTGGGCAACAGACGCGGAGACGACGCAATAAAGTGCATTCTTGAATTAGTTTAACAAAAAGACGCTCGTAAGAGCGTTTTTTTTATAATGATGAAATGGTATAATGCTGCACTTCAAATGAGATGTATGTCATACCGATACAATGCCGAAATTTTATGGTATAATATTCATATGATTCGACAAAAAATTGTTACTGTCGGCGGTATTGAATTGACCTTGGTTTTCAAGAGGGTCAAGCATCTTCGCATTACCGTAAAGGCTGGGAGCGCCATAGTATCTATACCGCAATTCATGCCGCAGCAGCAGGCGCAGGCTTTTATTCTGCAAAAGCTGGACTGGATAAAAAAGCACCTTGAACGCAGCGCACCGCCACAAGAAGAAAAACTGGCTGACGGCGATATTGTGCCGCTGTGGGGCAGAGAGTATGTGCTGAGAACTTCAATTGGCGGCAACAAATGCTCATTTGATGAAAACTATATTTATTTGCAAACGCAAGACGGCAGCTTGGAAACAAGAAGGAAGTTGCTGAATGCGCTTTACCGCAAAGAACTGTTATGCAAAGGCAAGGAGTTTTTGCAACACTGGCAGAGCGTTACGGGACTGAAAAGTAATGAACTGCGCGTACGCGATATGCGCACCCGTTGGGGCAGCTGCAACATAAAGGCAAAAAGGCTGTGGCTCAGCCTTAGGCTGGCAAGATTTGAGGAAAGATGCGCAAGCTATGTAATATTGCATGAACTGCTGCATCTTGCGGAAAAAGGGCACAACAAAAGGTTTTATCAGCTGCTTTCACACTACCTTTGCGACTGGAAGACAGCCAAAAAGCTGTTGAATGGCAAGGCTGTTGAGATAAGTTGACATACCATATTATTTATGATATTATAGCAAAAAATAGCGAGAAAATTGGTGAAATATGATACTCTTAATGGACGCGGGCAACACAAATATAAAGATTGGGCTGGACAACGGCGTCGAAACGCTGTACACCTGGCGTATAGCCACAGACTATGCAAAAACCGCTGATGAGTACGGCATGCTTATTTTTGACTTGCTCACCCAAAACGGCTACAAACTCTCCGATGTAGAGGGCATCATTATTTCTTCCGTAGTGCCGTCAATAAACTATACTTTGGAACATATGTGCGATTATTATTGGAAAATGAAACCTATCATGGTATCGCCAAAAATAAATTTGGGCATAAAAATAAATTATCACAAGCCTGAGGATTTGGGCGCTGACAGAATAATAAATGCCGTGGCGGCATATAAGGAATACGGCGGCCCGGCAATTACCGTTGATTTCGGCTCGGCAACGACCTTTGGAGTAATCTCAAAGAACGGGGATTTTGAGGGCGGCGCCATTGCTCCCGGCATTAAGTCCAGTACGGAAGCATTGGTAAGGACAGGCTCAAAACTGCCCAGGATTGAGCTTATCAAACCCAAAAGCATAATCGGCACCAACACTGTGCAGAACATGCAAGCCGGCGTTATATATGGCTTTACCGGACTTGTGGCGCATATCATTAAGACCATAAAGAAAACAAACGGCAACAAAGATGCCAAGGTCATTGCAACGGGCGGATTGTCGCTGCTTGTTGACCAAAAAATAGCCGGTATAGATATTATAGACAGATCACTTTCTCTGAAAGGGCTAAAACATCTTTACAACATGAACATCAAGGAGGGCAAATGAAAAAAGTCGGAGTAGCGTTGCTGGGACTGGGAACGGTAGGCGGCGGAACATACAGAATTTTGCGGAGCAATTATGAGAGTATAAAAAAGAACTATGGTGTTGATGTGGAAATTCGTCACATTCTTGAAAAAGACATGACGAAAGTTAAGGCGTTGGGCGTCGACGAAAGTTTGGTTTCTTGCGACATCAACAATGTCATAAACGACCCTGAGATATCCATAGTCGCCGAATTCTTTGGCGGCATAGAGCCGGCAAAGAGCTTTTTGATAAAATGTTTGTTGGCAGGCAAAAGCATTGTCACCGCCAACAAAGAAATGTTTGCAAAACACTGGGACGAACTGGAAATTGCCGCAAAAAAGGGCAAGGCAGGGCTTTATTTTGAAGCCAGTTGCGTGGGTGGTGTGCCGATTATTCGCGCGCTTACGCAGTCCATGCAGGGCAACAACATTGAGTCGCTTATGGGTATCGTAAACGGCACAACGAATTTTATTTTGTCGAAAATGGCAGACGAAGGCTTGGAATATGCCGATGTGCTGAAAGAGGCGCAGCGTCTGGGATATGCCGAGCAAGACCCTACGGCTGATGTCGAGGGCTTTGACTCCATGTACAAACTGAGTATTTTGAGTTCGCTGGCATTCCACAAAAAAGTGCCCATAGACAAAATATACCGTGAAGGTATCTCAAAAGTCAGCAAGGTCGATATTGAATACGGCAAGAAATTTGGCTACACGCTGAAACTGTTGGCGATTGGCAAAAAAGAGGGCGACAAAATTGAAGCGCGTGTACACCCCGCGTTTATACCGTCGACCCACCCTCTGGCTGCAGTCAAGGGCAGCTTTAATGCCGTTCATATTGTCGGCGACAATGTCGGTGAAATCATGCTGTATGGCAGAGGCGCAGGCGACTTGCCCACAGGCAGCGCCATAGTTTCGGACATTGTGTTTGCCGCAAAACAAAGCAAGCACCAACACACCAGCTTCAAAAACACCAATAAGGTGGCCGACAGGGCGTTTTTGAAGGATTTTTGCTGTGAATACTATATTCGCATGACCGTCAAAGATGTGCCGGGCGTCATAGCCTCTGTTGCCGCAGTATTTGCAAAATATCACATCAGCATAAACTCTATTCAGCAGCAGGTTCAGGGAGAAGACGCTTCTGTAATATTTATGATTCACAAAACTGGCGAGAGCGGCATAAAGAAAGCGCTTGAAAGCATAGCCGATATCGGCACGGTAAAAAGCATAGATGCGCTCATTCGTGTAGAGGAATAAAAGAAAGAGCCATTCGCATAAATCTTGCTTTTATCCCATAACCCAAAAAAAGTCTTCCTAGCCAAAAAGGGAGGCTTTTTGGATTAAGCATATGAATTGCTCTTTGGTCAAGCTGTGGGTTTTTATATTGACAGTAGTATAGTTGTGTGCTAAAATAAGTCAGGTTGGAGGCAAGTATGCTTGATAAAAAATCGTATCTGGTATTGGAGGCCATCGTCAATGCATCAAAAGACGGTGAGTCTGTCGTGCTGGAAAAAGAAGAGATTCTTGCCGCTGTCGACCATATGGTAAATGAAGAAGAGCTTGGCTATTGCATAGAAGAGCTGACGCTCAACGAAATGATTTCTTTGAAGTATTCCGACGACAATCTGTATGTAGTCACGCCCATGGCAAAGGGCAGGGTAGCCGCGGAGAAACAAGTTCGTATTTCGCAGATGGGGGAACTGATAAGAAAACCCCTTACTGAGGACAAATTTGACTACAAAAGGATATCCTTTGTTGCTGGATTCTGGGCGTTCCTAGGCGGATTGTTTGCCGCCGCCATAGCTTTTATTGTTGCGAGGTTTTCATAAAAAATGGTGCTTAACAAAAAAGAAAAAGCATTGCTCAATGTAGTGTATAAAACTGCCGTCAACAAGAATGGGCAGTGCCTTTTGTCACCGATAGAAATTCTCGAAAAGATACCGTACAAACTAGAGTTCACCGAAAATGACCTGGACAAGGTATTAAATGACCTTTCTTTGGACAACTACTTTAGTGTGGAGAAAGCCAAGCACCATGGCGAACTGTATTATGTCATAACTTTGAAAGAAAAAGGACTGTCATATATTCGCGACAAAAAGAAAGCCAGAAGAAAGCTGTATATCAGAATTCTTACGGGTATTCTTCTTGCAATAATGTCCTATGTCATAAAACTAATACTCCCTCTGATTTTCTAAAAACAAAATGAATAAATTTCAACTTACCACAAAGTATCAGCCTTGCGGTGACCAACCGCAAGCTATTTCTAAATTAGTCGAGGGCTTGCGCGACGGTTTTCGCACGCAGGTTCTTTTGGGTGTCACCGGCAGCGGCAAAACTTTCACAATGGCAAATGTCATTGCCGAAATAAACAAGCCGACGCTTGTTATTGCGCATAACAAGACGCTGGCGGCGCAGCTTTGCAATGAGTTCAGAGAGCTTTTTCCCAAAAACAGAGTGGAATATTTTGTGTCCTATTATGACTATTATTTGCCTGAGGCGTACATTCCAAGCACGGACACCTATATTGCAAAGGACCTCTCTCTCAATGACGAAATTGACAAACTGCGGCACAGCGCCACGGCGTCGCTGGGAGAACGCAGAGATGTTATAGTCGTAGCTTCGGTATCCTGCATATACGGTTTGGGCGCCCCGGAGGACTATTATAAGAACTCTATTTCGCTGCGCCCGGGCGACGACTTTGAGCGGGACAAACTGATAGACAGGCTGGTTTCTCTGCAATACAAGCGCAGCGACATAGATTTTGTGCGGTCGACTTTCCGAGTCAGAGGCGACAGCCTTGAAATATTTCCTGCCAGCTATTCCAGCATTGCGTTGCGTGTTGAATTCTTTGGCGACACGATAGAAAGGTTGTGCGAGTTTGATTTGGTTACAGGCAGAGCCGTTACAGAACTTGAGCATGCGGCGATATTCCCGGCAAGCCACTATGTGGTGGGCGGCGAGTCGCTGGAAGACACTTTGGAGAGAATAAGGCAGGACATGCTTATTGAAGTGCAGGCATTCAAAGACAAAAACAAGCTGATTGAGGCGCAGCGCCTCATGGAACGCGTAAACTATGACATTGAGATGATACGCGAAGTAGGATATTGCAGCGGCATCGAAAATTATTCGAGATACTTTGACGGCAGACAGCCGGGAGAGCCGTCTTTTACGCTTTTGGATTATTTCCCAGAGGACTTTTTACTTTTTGTCGACGAGTCGCACATGACGCTGCCGCAAATTAGAGGCATGTACAACGGCGACAGGGCAAGAAAAGAAAACCTAGTCAACTATGGTTTTCGTCTGAAAGCCGCATACGACAACCGACCGCTGAACTTTGATGAATTTTCTCAAAGATATACGCAGATGATTTGTGTTTCCGCAACGCCTGCGGATTACGAAATGGCGGAGCAGTCGCAGGTAGTCGAACAGCTGATTCGTCCTACCGGCCTTGTTGACCCCGTCATAGAAGTAAAAAAGACAGAAGGACAGATAGACGACCTTATCAGCCAGATAAACAGAGCAATTGAACTTGAAGGCAGGGTGCTGATTACGACGCTTACAAAGCGTATGGCGGAGAGCCTGACCGCATACCTAAAAGAGCATAAGTTCAAAGTAAGCTACATGCATAGCGAGATAGAAACGCTGGAAAGAATTGAAATAATTTCGTCCCTGCGAAAAGGCGAGGTTGACATAATAGTCGGCATAAACTTGCTGCGTGAAGGTTTGGATTTGCCTGAAGTTGTGCTTGTTGCCATACTTGACGCTGATAAAGAGGGCTTTTTGCGTTCCCGCTCATCGCTTATTCAAACAATAGGCAGGGCTGCGCGAAACAGTCAGGCAAAGGTTGTTATGTATGCGGATACGATTACCGACAGCATGCGGAGCGCTATTGACGAAACAAACCGCCGCCGTCAATATCAGTTGGCATACAACAAAGAGCATAACATTACGCCCAAAACCATTAAGAAAGAGATAGTAAACACCTTAATGATAAGCAAAAAGGCGTCGGATACCACTGAAATAGACGCTATGACGCGCGCAGAGATAGTAAAAGAAATCGAACATCTTACAGGACTAATGGCGGTTGCCAGCACAAGTTTGGAATTTGAAACCTGCATAAAACTGCGAGACGAAATTGCGCTGCTAAAAAAGAAATTAAAAGAAAAACCAACCAGAAAATAACTGCTGTTGGTGGTTTAATGATTGATAATAGATTATAATAATAGATACAAAGGACGAGCTTTCCGCTAAGGAGCATTTTTTATGAACGATAAAATAATAATAAGGGGCGCAAAACAGCACAACCTCAAAAACATAAACCTAACTATACCCAGAGATAAACTGGTGGTGTTTACGGGACTTAGCGGCAGCGGCAAGTCTTCGTTGGCGTTTGACACTATTTTTGCCGAAGGACAAAGACGGTATGTCGAAAGCCTTTCCTCATATGCAAGACAATTCTTAGGGCAAATGGACAAGCCCGATGTAGAAAGCATTGACGGACTGTCCCCAGCTATTTCTATTGACCAAAAAACAACATCAAACAACCCCCGTTCGACAGTAGGCACCGTGACGGAGATATATGACTATCTGCGGCTTTTGTACGCACGAATAGGAGTGCCGCATTGCCCTGAATGCGGCAAGGAGATATACAGCATAACCATAGATCAGATTGTAGACAAAGTACTTTCAAGAGATGAGGGAACAAAGATTATGGTTATGGCGCCGATTGTGCGCGGCAGGAAGGGCGAATATTCCAAGCAATTGGACAACTTGCGCAAGAACGGCTATGTCCGCGCCAAAATAGACGGGGCGATTGTGTCGCTTGATGAAGAAATACGCCTTGACAAAAACAAAAAACACGACATAAGCGTCGTCATAGACAGACTGGTCATAAAGGAAGGCATAAACCGCCGCTTGAGCGACAGCGTAGAAACTGCGCTGAAACTTGCCGATGGGCTTGTGTCGGTGGACTATGAGGGCAAAGAGGAGTTGTATTCAACAAAATACGCCTGCCCCGACTGCGACATTTCACTTGGCGAAATTACCCCAAGAATGTTTTCGTTCAACAGCCCGTACGGAGCCTGCTCCAGTTGTACGGGATTGGGTTTCCGCAGCGAAATAGATGTGCAGAAATTGATACCCGACCCAAAACTCAGCCTTAATCAAGGCGCCATAAAAGTAGGTGGTTGGAATCTGGACATGGGAAAAATATCGCATATGCAATTCCAGGCGCTGTCAAAAAGATATAAATTTTCAATGGATACTCCATATAAGGATTTACCCGAACATATAAAGAAAATTATTTTGTACGGCAACGACGGGGAAAAACTGTCCATGTCATGGCAGTCGGAGAGGTTTACCGCTGAATATAATTCCAGCTTTGAAGGCATCGTAAACAATTTGACCAGACGGTATTCCCAAACGACATCTGAGGGTGTAAAGAGAGATATCGAAAGGCTGATGACGACTATGCCTTGTGAAGAGTGCGGCGGCAAAAGGTTGACAAAGCAAGTGTTGTCGATACGCATAAACGGCAGGAACATAAGCGAAGTTACGGACATTCCCATTTCTAGAATGCCGGCATTTTTCAATGGTCTTGAACTTTCAAACCGCGAGAAAATAATTTCCGCGCCCATTTTGAAAGAGATATTGGCAAGGATAAATTTCTTAATAGATGTGGGGTTGGGGTATTTGATGCTTTCACGCTCCAGCGGTACTTTGAGCGGAGGAGAGGCGCAGAGAATAAGGCTTGCCACACAGATAGGCAGCGGGTTGATGGGGGTGCTTTATATCCTTGATGAACCCAGTATCGGTTTGCACCAGCGTGACAACAGCAGGCTTATAGGCACGCTGAAAAGGTTGCGGGATTTGGGCAATACGCTGATAGTTGTCGAACATGACGAAGAAACAATACGCTCGGCAGACCATATTGTTGACATAGGCCCGTATGCAGGCATACACGGCGGAGAGATAGTGGCGCAAGGTAGCGTTGAAAAAATAATAGACTGCCCAAGGTCGCTTACCGGACAATTCCTTTCAGGGCAGAGAGCCATTGCCATGCCGGAAGTACGCAGAAAAGCCGACGGCAGATTTCTCAGCGTGACAGGTGCCAAGCAAAACAATCTGAAAGGCATAAATGTAGATTTTCCGCTGGGGTGCTTAAATGTGGTGACGGGAGTCAGCGGTAGCGGCAAGTCGTCGCTTGTCAATGGCATACTTTATCCGCATTTATCAAACGAACTCAATGGCTCAAGGTTGATTGAAGGCGATTTTGAAACCATAACAGGGCTGGAGCATTGCGACAAAGTCATAGCCATAGACCAAAGCCCCATTGGCAGAACGCCCCGTTCCAACCCTGCGACCTATACGGGGGTGTTCACATATATTCGAGATTTGTTTGCCATGACGCCCGAAGCCAGAGCAAGGGGATACAGCGCCGGCAGATTTTCGTTTAATGTCAAGGGCGGCAGGTGCGAAAATTGTTCGGGCGACGGCATTATTCAGATAGAAATGCACTTTTTACCCGATGTCTATGTTCCTTGTGAGGTGTGCGGCAGCCGCCGTTATAACAGAGAAACGCTGGAAGTAAAATATAAGGGCAAAAACATATACGAAGTGCTGGAAATGACCGTCGATGAGGCATGTGATTTCTTTTCCAGCATTCCAAGAATATTTAACAAACTCAAGACCATACAAGATGTGGGTTTGGGCTATATAAAACTTGGACAGCCTGCGACGACATTTTCAGGCGGAGAGGCGCAGCGCATAAAGTTGGCGACAGAACTCAGCCGCCGTTCTACGGGAAAAACAGTTTATATTCTTGATGAGCCGACAACGGGCTTGCATATGGCAGACATAGAGAAGTTGATATATATGCTCCAAAGGTTGGTGGAGGGCGGCAACACGGTTATTGTGATAGAACACAATCTGGACATCATAAAAGTTGCAGACTATGTGCTTGACCTTGGACCAGAGGGCGGCGACGGCGGCGGCGAACTGATATGCGCAGGTACGCCCGAACAGGTGGCGGCATGCAAGGGCAGTTTTACCGGAGAGTACCTAAGAAAGGTCTTGCCTAAGGAATAAAAAAAAGAATTTTTCTTATGCTAGGGCTATGTTAGTAATCATAGTCCGTTCTTTAATTATTTTGACATTCCTTATGATAGGGTTGCGTTTCATGGGCAAACGCACGATAGGAGAATTTCAACCTTTTGAGTTCGTCATCGTACTTGCGGTTGCGGAGTTGGCAAGCACGCCCATGCAGGATATTTCCACGCCGATATTGTATGGTATCATACCGCTTGTTACGGTTTTTATAGCGCATTATGTCCTGACGCGCATCAGCGCCAAATCAATACGGTTTCGCAAATTTTTCAACGGCAAGCCCATGATTGTTATTGACGGCAACGGTATAAATTATGAGATAATAAAAAAACTCAGCCTTGATGTCAACGACATTCTTGAAATGATAAGGGAGCAAGGTTATTTTTCCGTTGAGGAAGTCAGTTATGCCATTCTTGAAACCAACGGCAAGCTGTCTGTTTTGCAAAATCCCGATGCGCAAGCGCCGAAAGCCGTGCCGGCAACGCTGATTGTCGAAGGCAGGGTGCTGGACGAAAACCTTGAAATGATAAATGGCAAACGACAAAATTTGGACAAGATTTTACGCAACCACAAGTTGGCAATTGAGGATGTATTGCTGCTCACTGCCGAGTCAAAAAAGATTTTTATTCAGCCAAAGTATGACAAGTATATCAGTTTTGAGGTGGCGGATGAAATCTAAAATGATTGTGGTTATAGTCGTCAGCATTCTGATGCTTGCCGGCGGCATACTTGAACTTATATATATTAATAAGTCCTTTGATAAACTTGAGGAAAGGATAGACGACATCTTGGCAGACGACAAACCTAATTATCAAAAGGTCTATGAAACAAAACAATGGTTGGAAAAAAGGCACAAAGGTTTGGAACTTTTTATTCCGCATTTTGAACTTAACGAGCTTTCTGTTTTGTACAATGAAATTTTAGGCGCCGTAACGGCAGGCGATGACGAGGGCGCAATTACGCTGCTTTTCAGGCTGAAAGAGTATTCGGAAAGACTTCAAGATGTATATAGCTTCAGATTTCAGAATGTAGTTTAACGCTATTCTCTATAAGGAAGGCATGCTCATCAAGGCGGAGCTTACGATATAACGCAAATCTCCGATTAGCTTTGTTCTTGAGGGCGCAGGCGTGTTGAGCGAGGAAAGCCCGCCTATCAGCAAATCAAGCACCCCCAAGTGCGCGTCGTTTGCCTTGCCGTCGGCAATTAGCTTTAGTTTTTGTTCGGAAAGACCTTGACGGCATGTAGCGCAGATTTCCAGAAACTTTGCTTCATAAATTGAGCTGTCCTCAAGCTGCGCGGCGGCTATTATCAGTTGTTGCAGCGTGGCGCAGATATGCTCATATATTGCGTCTTCGATAATTATTCTCTTTGCCACAACCTTTGTCTGATTGTTTTTTGCCGATACCGAACGGGCGTCCTCCTCATTGAGATACACCGAATAGATGACTACATAGTCATCTTGCTGAAAAATATAACCGCCGGCGCCCGATTGGCGCACCAACAGCGACTGCGCATATGCCTTTTCGCGTTCCTGAAAATTCTTTGTCAAAAGATAAAAGTCACAGGTCTTTTGTTGCTTTATCCACGCAAGCATGGTATCAAAAATTGCGCCTTCATATAAAAAGTTCATTGCAAAGAGCGACACAATGAGCAGCACAATTATGAAAAAGAACCAAACCTTTTTTTTTCTTTTTGGTTTGCTGTTTTGCGGGTCAGCTTGTACGGGGGGTTTTGGGGGAGGTTTTTGCAGATAGTTTTTGACATAAAATTGCGAATAATCAATTTTTGACATACTATAATATATGAACTTGCTGTTATGATATAACTTTTCATTGCCAGGTCGAAAGGCAAACCTTGCAAAAGCCATTTGCGTATGGTATATTTATTATATTTGAAAAAGCATGCGAGGTACATATGGACAAATGGGACAAGAGATTCATGGAAATGGCGGAGCTTGTCAGCAGCTGGTCATCCTGTTTTCAAGAGAACAGACAAGTCGGCGCAGTCATCACAAGAAACAAAAGGATTCTGACGACGGGATACAATGGAGCCAGTAGCGGAATACTTAGCTGCAAGGAAAGAGGCGAATGTATGCGCAAAAAAATGGGCATACCTTCAGGCACAAGACATGAGCTTTGTTATGCTGTGCATGCCGAACAGAACGCAATCATACAAGCGGCAAAAATAGGCGTATCCGTTGAAGACGCGGTAATGTATTGCACACATCAGCCCTGCACCATATGCGCAAAGATGATAATAAACAGCGGAATAAAAAGAGTAGTCTTTAAGGAAGGCTATCCCGACGAATTTTCGTTGAGGTTATTTAACGAAGCCGGCGTGGCAATACAAAAATACGACAGTCTTGAATAAGGGGGCAAAAAGAAAAGGTTGAGATTATTTGACTTTTGCCGTAAATATCAAATTTAATATCAATTGATTTATCAAGTCGGTGGATATGCCGTTCAAGGGCATAAAACCATGTCCGACATTTTGGCTTTGCGGTTCGGCGTTGTTTGTATTTTGCTGACCGCCGCCCATCATTGACATCATCATTGACGCCATATCCGACGAGCCTTTGTTTTGATTCACTGCAGACAAAATTGACATTATGTTATTGGCGCCGCCGTTTGCGTTTGACGCTTCGCCATCGTTTGTGGCGTTGGCAAAACCGGCGCCGCCCATGTTTCCCATTGCGCGCATCATGTTCATCATATCGGGATTTTTTTGCCCAAAGATAAGAGGCAACAGCATCATTAAATTATTGTCCATAGTCAGCTCATTTTCAGCTGCATAATAAGCTGCTGCATCTTTTCCCTTTGTTCAGCGGTAAGAAAACCCTGAACATTGTTATAAAAAGCGTCCAACTCCTTTGCCGAAGTGCCGCCCTTTGAGCAAGCGCCCACATTCAGCAGTTGATGCATAAGTTCTTCCTCACTCATATTTGAATACATCTGGAGAGCCTCCTCCGGCGACTGCGGCTCAACTGACGCCTGCTTTTTGTTTATGAAATCCCGAATATTCATGGCACACCTTTTTTTCTATTGTATGCGCCATGCCGAGGAAATGTTAATAGATTTTTTACCGGATATTGTAACAAATGAGTATAAAACAAAATAAAATATATAGTGAGTGCAAATACCCGGAGATAAAAGGCTTTTGCCGCGGAATACTCGCTAGGGTTTGTTGCATTTGAGATATCAAGCTAAGAATAAGTCTTGCTTATGATGACATATGCACTCAAAAGGCGCTGCGAAAAACAGCGCCTTTAATTGTTTATGAACTTGTCGCCAAATGCTTCTTTGTCAAAATACGGCAGGCGAAAGGGGCGCTGCAATGAACGGATAAACAGACGGCACTTAGCTATGCGTTTTTTTTCATTAAATACTGAATAAGTCGTGCGCAAAGCCTGTACGGAGTCGGTCTTGCATAAAATGCTTTTTGAAAACAGTCCGCCTTTTGCGCAGCAAAACACCTTGCTGTCGCAATAAAAATGAGAGCGGCGATAAGACAAAAAAATATCAGCGGCAACAGTTGCAATTATGAGCAGGTATGCAGGCATTGCCAAGTATAACCCGACAAAGGAAAAATATATAGTCGGGGGCAAGAGCGCTGCAGCCGGCAAAAGCAACCTGAAGAAATAGGTTTTTTTTGCTCGTGTCGGGGGTGTGTGCTTTTTTTTCGAAGTGTGTAGTTGCGGCAAAAATCTTTTTAAGGCGACTTGCAGTCTGTCGGCGTCGGCAATGGGTAAGAACGGCAGGGAAAAATTCTCCAAAGTATCCTTGCAGCCTGCAACAAGTAAATACGCCGTACACGTTTTTGTCAAAGCGTTCAAAGGGTGGCGGTTGACAATAACGCCGTTTATTCTGTCTTTCAAAATAAAATGGCTGTATTTATCAAGTTTTCCATAGCTTATTGACAAGGCGCAGTCATAGTCCTTTATGCAAAAATTGTCATACTTTATCAGCGCCGACAGCGCGTTGCCGCCAATGCTTATGGCGACTGCCAACGCATAAAGTCCGACAAGCGGCAATGCAGGCGCGCGCCGTAGCAGTCCGATAATTATTATGACAATTGACAGCGTAAAGCCCACCGGGCGCAGCCATTTTGAAGGAATAAGGAGGGAATACAAGGCTATCCATTTGCCGTTGACGGTCATATCGGCTTGGGGCTTGTCTTGAGCGCAATGAATGGCTTTTATGGCGTTTTCTATCATTGTCACAGTATGCGCATCTGTTGTAATATCTATTTCCGCTCCCAAACTGCGGCTGCCTGAACTCAGCCTTAAGCGCTTGACATTGAACAACCGCTGCAATATGTTTTGTCCGGAAATGAACATATGCGCATTTGTATAAGCCAATGCCGTTTCTTTGCGGTTTATAAAGCTGCTCTTAACTATTATGCTATTTCGGCTTGCAACAATCTTTGTACTAAAAAAAGTGCCGACAATACATACAAGATAGCCTGCCGCAACCGCCAGAATGACAATCAGAGCGGGAATTTGGAAATACAAAAAACGGCTGGAAAGGCTTATGTCATGCGACAACAGCTTAATTAAAAAATACAGCGCCGCCGCCAAGAAGATCATCAGATTGAACAGGTTGTTCAGCAGCCACAAAAAGTGTTGTTTTTTAACGATTTGAATATCTTTCATCATAAACTATGCTTTGAATGCGCTGCGCCTCTTCAAAAGTAATTGAAGGCAGCGTGTGTTCCGAACCTGCGGTATACAGCCGTATCGTAGCCAATTTATAGAACCGCTCAAATGGCAGAGCTCGTAATTCAATGTGCTGAATGTTTGCCAATGGCACGGTTTCCTTTTTTTTCGACAACACGCCGTTAAAAATAAGCAGCTGCTCATTGATAAAGATATAAGAAAAACCCTTATAACGCAAATAGGGCGCAACTATTACGACAATGGCAAAGAGCGCCGGCAGCGATAGCGCAAAAATGCGAATTGCCGAAAGCGTGATACCGTACAAAATATTTGTTGCAAGCCGCACCGTTGCCACTTCAAAAGCCAATAAAAAAACAAATGCCAGCAACCAACGAAGGTACCAGCATTTTAGTGCGTTTCTTGTGAGGTGAATTCTTTCTGCTGTCATTACTCCCATTCGATAGTAGCAGGGGGTTTTGAGGTAATGTCATATACTATACGGTTTATTCCTCGTACCTCGTTTACTATCCTGGTAGATATTTTTTCCAATACTTCATAAGGTATACGCGCAAAATCAGCAGTCATGGCGTCAATGCTTGTGACGGCGCGCAAACCAAGCGTGTAATCATATGTCCTTTTGTCGCCCATAACTCCCACGCTGCGCAAGTCAGTCAGCACTGCAAAGTATTGCCAGATATCCTTGTCCAGTCCTGCAAGAGCAATTTCTTCACGCATAATATAATCGGCATCGCGGAGTATGTCAAGTTTTTGTTTTGTGATATCGCCGATAACTCTTATGCCCAGTCCCGGACCGGGAAAAGGTTGTCGCATTACGATACTCTCGTCAAGCCCCAGTTCAAAGCCGACTTTGCGTACCTCGTCCTTGAATAAATCACGCAAAGGCTCAATAATTTCTTTGAAATCTATGACAGAGGGCAGTCCGCCCACATTGTGGTGGGATTTTATTAGCGCGGCATTTCCGAAACCGCTTTCGACGATGTCGGGATATATCGTGCCTTGCACAAGGAAGTCAACGCTGCCGATTTGTTTTGCGGCATCTTCAAATACTCTTATGAATTCCGTGCCGATTATTTTGCGTTTTTGTTCGGGGTCTTTTATACCTGCCAGCTTGCTCAAAAAGCGTTCGGAAGCGTCTATCATATGCAGGTTCATGCCCAAACCGTCTTTGAAAACTTTCATTATTTGCGACACTTCGTGTTTGCGCATGAGTCCATGGTCAACCAATATGCAGGTCAGCTGAGAGCCGACAGCTTTGTGAATGAGAGTTGCCGCCACGGCGCTGTCAACGCCGCCGCTCATGGCGCATAGTACGCTTTTGTTGCCGATTTTTTGTTTCATGCGTTCTATCATGTTGCTGACAAAACACGATACCGTCCAGTCGCCTTTTGCGTTGGCTATGCGATAAAGAAAATTATGCAATATTTTGTTGCCGTCGGCAGTGTGGACGACTTCGGGGTGGAACTGTACGCCGTACAGTTTTTTGTCAGTGTCGCCAAATGCCGCTATGGGGCAGGTCTTTGTTGAGGCAAGAATTTTGAAGTCGCCGCCA
This sequence comes from Christensenellales bacterium, assembly GCA_050309775.1. GTDB lineage: Bacteria > Bacillota > Clostridia > Christensenellales > DTU072 > DTU072. The sequence goes on from JBNRMV010000010.1 coordinate 101,260, forward strand.
AGTTTGCTGACATAGTCGGTGTGGCTCATCCATACGACATTTTGTTGGGCAATGCCGTCAAATAAGTCGCAGTCCTTGTAGGCAATATTTTGTTTGCCATATTCTTTGGCTCCGTCGGTCGTGCTTACTTTGCCGCCGCTCAAATGCGCCAACAGTTGCGCCCCGTAGCATATGCCCAGCACGGGTATGCCCAATTTCAGGATGTCGGCATCTATAACAAGCGCTTCTTCTTCAAATACGCTGTTGGGACCGCCGGTAAGAATAAGCGCGATAGGGGCGATTTCTTTAATTTTTTCAATAGGGGTGGAATAGGGCATCAGTTCACAAAATACGCCCATATCCCTTACACGGCGGGCTATAAGCTGATTGTATTGTCCGCCAAAGTCCAAAACTATTACTGTTTGATGTTCCATATTACCTCTGTTATGCTTTTGTTGAGTAGTTCGGGGACTCTTTGGTGATTGAGATGTCATGAGGATGCGATTCGATGAGCGATGCGTTTGTAATCTTTATGAATTCCGCAGAGGTGCGCAATTCTTCAATTGTTGCTTTGCCGCAATAGCCCATGCCTGAGCGCAAACCGCCGACAAGCTGATAAATTATTTCGCTGAGTGCGCCTCTGTAAGGCACTCTGCCTTCTACTCCTTCGGGTACAAGTTTTGCGGCGTCTTCTTGGAAATATCTGTCCTTTGAGCCTGCTTCCATGGCGGCAATGGAACCCATTCCGCGATATACCTTGAAACTTCTGCCTTGGAAAATCTCAAGCGAGCCCGGCGATTCTTTGGTGCCAGCTATCAGCGAGCCTATCATGACGGCGCCTGCGCCTGCGCCCAATGCTTTTACGATGTCGCCGGAAAACTTTATGCCGCCGTCGGCAATTACTCTGACGCCGTATTTGTCGGCTTCTTCTGCGCAATCCATAATGGCGGTGACCTGCGGCACGCCTATGCCGGCTATGACACGGGTGGTGCATATTGAGCCCGGACCCATACCGACTTTTATGACATCTGCGCCGGCCTTGATTAAATCCCTTGTGGCGGCGGCAGTGGCTACATTGCCGGCAATAACGGGCAAGTCCGGATAAAGGTTCTTTATTTTGCGGACGGTCTCCAGCACTCCCTGCGAATGTCCGTGCGCACTGTCAATTGCTATGATATCGACCTTTGCGTCGCGCAGCGCCTTGACTCTGTCTAATGCGTTGGCGCCTACTCCGACAGCGGCGCCTGCAAGCAGTCTGCCGTTTTTGTCTTTGGCGGAGTTGGGGTACTGAATGGATTTCTCAATATCTTTTATGGTAATAAGACCTTTCAGATTATAGTCTTTGTCGACAATGGGCAACTTTTCTATCCTGTGCTTGCCCAAAATGCGTTGCGCCTCGTCAAGAGTCGTGCCTTCTGGGGCTGTGATAAGGTTGTCCTTTGTCATTATGTTGCCGATGGGTTGGTCAAAGTTTGTTTCAAAGCGCAAATCCCTATTTGTCAGAATGCCGACAAGTCTTGTTCCTTTTGTGATAGGCACGCCGCTGATTTTGTATTTGCGCATAAGCTCCAAAGCGTCGTTGACTTGGTGTTCGGGAGATAAAAAGAAAGGGTCCGTAATGACCCCATGTTCACTTCTCTTGACCTTGTCGACATGAATAGCCTGCTCATCAATGCTGAGATTCTTATGGATTATGCCGATTCCGCCTTCTCTGGCCATGGCAATAGCCAGCTTGCATTCTGTGACGGTATCCATGGCCGCGCTAAGAATGGGAATCTGCAGAGTAATATCCTTTGTTAGCTTTGTGGATAGACTGATATCTTTTGGTAGCACTGTAGAATGGTTGGGTATCAACAACACATCATCAAAAGTCAGTCCTTCTTTCAAAATTTTCGCCATTTTGTACTCCTTTTGCTCATCTAGATATTTGTATAATTATAGAACTATGATAAAACTTTGTCAATAAAATTTAGGGCAAAAAGAAAGCAACAAAAAATTTTCAAATGACATATACTAATAAAAATAATTGCACGAACCATAATGGTGTGGTATAATCAATTCAATTCATTAAACATAATGGGAATTTTTGCAAAAGGAGATAAAAACATGACAAACAACCAATTTATACTGGATTTCGTAAAGAAGTATCAGGACCTTTTCCAGCCTGACCAAGTAGTTTGGATTGACGCCAGCAAACAACAAACAAAAGAGCTGACAAACGAAGCCGTAGCCACCGGAGAAGTCATTAAACTGAACAACAAGCTGCTCCCGGGGTGCCTATATCATAGAACGGCAGTCAACGATGTAGCCAGAGTAGAGCATGCCACATACATTTGCTCTAAAGAAAAAGAGAACGCAGGTCCCACCAACAACTGGATGGACCCGCAAGAATGCTATGCCAAACTGGACGCCATAGCAAAAGGCTCTATGAAAGGCAGGACTATGTATGTTATTCCTTTCTCAATGGGCAAAATCGGCTCCCCGTTTGCAAAATATGGCATTGAGCTGACAGACAGCATTTATGTTGTATTGAACATGCTGATTATGACCAGAGTTTCCCCGAAGGTATATGACAAGATAGGCGACAGTGACAATTTTGTCAAATGCGTTCACGCCAAAGTCAATATCGACGAAAAAAACAGATATATCTGCCATTTCCCCGAAGACAACACCATTTATTCCATCAACAGCGGCTATGGCGGCAATGTGTTGCTTGGCAAGAAGTGCTTTGCGTTGCGCATAGCCTCTTTCCAAGGCTGGAAAGAAGGCTGGATGGCTGAGCATATGCTCATACTTGGCATCGAAAAGCCCAACGGCGAAGTAAAGTATATCGGCGGAGCTTTCCCCTCAGCATGCGGCAAAACAAACCTTGCCATGCTCATTCCTCCCGCATATTATACAGAGAAAGGCTACAAGATTTGGACAGTCGGCGACGACATAGCGTGGATAAGGAGAGGCAGAGGCGGACAGCTTTATGCCATAAATCCCGAAAATGGCTTCTTTGGCGTTGCTCCCGGCACCAACAGCAAAACAAACCCCAATGCGCTTGCCTCAACAATGCGCAACACCATATTTACAAATGTGGCATACAACAAGACCAACAAGACGGTTTGGTGGGAAGGGCTGGACCAGCCGGCGCCCACAAACGCTTTGGACTGGAAAGGCAACAAATGGAAGCCCGGCATGGTTGACGAGAACGGCAAGAAGATTCCCGGCGCCAACCCCAACAGCCGCTTTACCTCTCCCATAAAGAACTGCCCTTGCCTCAGCAAGGAATTTGAGAATCCCAGAGGCGTGCCTCTTTCGGCTATCATATTCGGCGGCAGAAGAGCCAAGGCCGCTCCGCTTGTATATCAGGCAAGAGATTGGAAACATGGCGTATTCGTAGGCTCAATTATGGCGAGCGAAACGACGGCAGCCGCCAGCGGCGCAGTCGGCGTTATCAGACACGACCCCATGGCAATGCTGCCTTTCTGTGGCTATCATATGGGCGACTATTTCCAACACTGGCTAAATGTCGGCAAAAAAGTAAAGAACCAACCCAAGATATTCAATGTCAACTGGTTCAGAACCGACGAAAACGGCAAGTTCATATGGCCGGGCTTTGGCGACAACATGAGAGTGCTTGACTGGATTATCGCGCGTTGCGAAGGCACAGTTGATGCCGTTGAGTCACCCATTGGATTCCTTCCCAAACCCGAGGACATAAACCTTGAAGGGCTCGACTTCTCAATCGAAAAGTTGAAGAGCATACTTGATGTGGACAAAGAGACTTGGCTGCAAGAAGTTGCCAACATTACAGAGTTCTACAAGAAGTTCGGCGACAAGCTGCCAAGAGAGCTTACCAAACAACTGAAAGAACTAAAGAAGAGAGTAAAGGCCCTGTAATAGCTCTTACTCCATAAATCTTACGCTAATAAAAAGCCTCCTTTGGCAGAAACCTAAGGGGGCTTTTTGCATTTGCAGAAAGGATAAAACACAATTCCGAACTTTCATCAAGTGTTGATTCTTTATTTGAAAACAAAGAGCAAAGACCAAGTTATCTTTGCAATAAACGAATTGCAATAAATTGGGCCTTATTAAAACAGCGAGTCCCGATATATTTATGGGACGCAAGACGACTAATGGCATTTGAGCCCTTATACCTATATTGACAAACAAAGGGTTTTTTCATATAATTTATGCATGGATACAATAAAAACCAGAACAGAGAGCCTCATCGGCTCATTGGCGATGGAGAGGATATCCCAAGCCAAAATAATAGTGTTCGGAATAGGCGGAGTAGGCTCCTTTACCGCTGAGGCTTTGGCGCGCGCTGGAGTCGGCACATTGGGCATCGTTGACAACGACGCCATAAATGTCACCAACATAAACAGACAGCTTATAGCATTGCATTCCACATTAGGCAGAAAAAAAGTTGATGTCATGGCGGAACGGCTTTTTGATATAAATCCCGTAATCAATGTTCAGAAGTATGATTTGTTTTTTGATAAAAATACGGCTGATAAGATTGATTTGAGCCAATACGATTATGTAATCGATGCTATAGATAAGGTGACTTCAAAAATAATCCTTATTGAGCAAGCGCATGCGCTTAAGATTCCTATAATAAGCAGTATGGGTGCCGGGAATAAGCTGAATCCGTCACGCTTCGAGATAGCCGACATTCATTGTACTTCTGTTTGTCCGTTGGCAAGAGTAATGCGAACGGAACTAAAAAAGAGGGGCATAAGCAACCTGAAAGTAGTATATTCCAAAGAAGAGCCGGTCATAAAAAGCAGAATACCAGCAAGCATTTCATTTGTTCCCAGCAGCGCAGGTTTGTTGCTGGCAGCAGAGGTAATAAAAGATATTATCGGAGAATAAACTAATGATATATGATTTGATTATTGTCGGGGCAGGAGCCGCAGGGCTTGCCGCAGCAAACGAAGCCGCCCACATGGGCTTAAATTTTGTCGTACTGGAGGCCGCCGCCAAACCCGGCAAAAAGTTGCTTGCCACCGGAAACGGCAAAGGAAATATTTGCAGCATTGAGTGGGGCAAGCAGCATTATAATACGAATTTTGTAGAATATGTCATTAACAATTATAATCCGCAATTTGTCATAAATTTTTTCGACAATATCGGGCTTAAAACAAAGGTTATGGAAAAGAGGGTATATCCATATACCGAAAGCAGTGCGACTTTGGTAAATATGCTGTTAAAGGGTATCGAAAAAAAGATTGTGACGAATTATCGTGTGAAAAAGATAGAAAAAAAGCAAGGCGTTTTTATCATAAACGATGAATACCAAAGCGAATATGTCATTTTTTGCACAGGCTCAAATGCCACTCTTGGTTTTGACAGTCTTTCTGTGCTAACGCATTTTGGGCATAGAATAAAACCGTTTTCTCCTGCACTGGTGCCGTTGGTAACGGAAACAAAATACCTGAAAGGGCTGTCGGGCATTAGAGTAAAGGCAAGGGCAAAACTTATTGAGGACAACAACATAATTGCCTCAGAGGACGGAGAAGTGCTGTTCAAGGACAACGGCATCAGCGGTATTGCCATATTTATGCTGTCGACATATATTTCCAGAAAGCCGAGCGACTATATCGTATCTCTTGATATGGCGTATGACATAAATTCGCAGCACATTTCAGATTATCCGATAGAAGGACTGTTGCGCAGAGAAATAGCCGCCAATGTCATTCGTCAGGCAAAGGACACAGGCAGAAGCAAAGAAAGTATAATAAAAGATTTTCGCATAAAAGTGCTGTCATTGGGGGATATCAAGCATGCTCAGGTATGCACCGGCGGCTTGCTTACGGAGGATTTTAACAGCGTAACGCTGGAATCAAAACTTGTCAAAGGGCTTTATGCCGCAGGCGAAGCGTTGAATGTTGACGGAGAGTGCGGCGGACACAACCTGCACTGGGCATTTGCTTCCGCCGCTAACATAATGGCAAATTTACCGTCGGGAATAGGTCACTAAATTTCTATGGCGGCTTTGCGTCCGTCAGCTACTGCCTCAAAGATTTTTCCCACCTTTTTGGCGTCACCGATAACAGTATAAGGAATTGACATTTTTTGCAATTCTTCCGCCAAAGGATTGTAGGATGCCGTGCCGACAGCCAATACTATTGTATCCACGCCATCCAGCGAGAGTTTGTCGCCCTTGCAGTCACATACGAGATTGTCTTCGGTAATGCCGATAATTTTGGTGTTTGTATAAATATTTACGGACTTATCTTTCAAGCGAGTCATTAAATAATCCCGTACGGGAGTAAAATCTTCAGATACAACATTTTCAAGTTGTTCGATAACGGTGACCTTTCGTCCGCCTATGGTGCGGAAGTCATGAGCGTCAGCCAAAAAATCCGCCGTTTCGCAGCCGACATTGCCGCCGCCGATTATGACTATGTTGCGCCCGACGGGTTTTTCACTGTTCAGCGCCTGCCATGCGGTCATGACATTTTTGTGCCGGCATTGGTCCAGCCATTCCGGCACAATGGGTTTTCCGCCTGTGGCAAGCACTACAAAATCCACATCCATTTGCTTTATTTCTTCAGCCGTTACAGTTTTTTGGGTAATTATCTTGGCATTGGTTTTTTTCAACTCGTTGATTAGGAACTTTACTCCGCTTGCAAATGCCTGCTTTGCAGGAGGATAGCTTGCCAACACGAATTGACCGCCTAGTTTTTGCGAGGATTCAACAAGGGTTACATCATGACCACGCTGCGCTGCCACTCTGGCGCATTCCAATCCGCCGGGACCGCCTCCGACAACAAGAACTTTTTTCTTTGTTTGGGCAGGGAGAATGTCATTGAGAACAACTTGCCCGACAGCGGGATTCATTGCGCAGCGAATGGAGTTGCCGATAAGGGATTGCGCAAAGCAAGTCAAGCAGCTTATGCATGGGCGGATTTCGTCTTCTCTGCCTTCTTTTGCCTTGTTGGGTAATTCGGGGTCGCACATTATGGCGCGCCCCATGTACACAAAGTCCATCATGCCGGTTGCAATAAGCAAGTCAGCTATCCATGGCTCCTTGATAAGACCCGGACAGCCTACGGGAATGGACACCGCGCGCTTGATAGCCTCTACATATGGGGCATTGAGCGCAGTAGGCTTTCCGACAGGGGGCAGCAATGTGCCTGAATCAAACAATGAGCCGTTTGAAAAATCTATATAATCAATACCGGCTTTTTCAAGCAACTGCGCCACATAAATGGTGTCAATCAAATGGTTGGAGCCCGGCTCCATTTCGTCAGCGGAAAGTCGCACACTGACGGGGAAATCTTCGCCGACAACCTTGCGTACGGCCGCCACTACCTCCAGCAATATGCGAGAGCGCCCGTTTATGTCGCCGCCGTATTCGTCTGTGCGCTTATTCATGGTGGGAGAGAGGAAGTTTCCAAGCAAACCATGAGTGTGGGCGCAATGGATTTCCACAGAATCGCAGCCGGCATCTTTTGCTCTGCGCGCAGCGTCGGCATATTTTTGTACATATTCGGCAATGTCGGCATGCGTCATTTCAATAGGCACATCTCCGCGGTTCCAAATATGCGGAATGGGAGACGCTGACAGCGGCTGAACGCCGCTGATTGCCGAGGAGGCAAAAGCGCCGGCCTGAATCAATTGCGCCGACACTTTTGCGCCGTGCTTGTGTACGGCTTGCACAATGCGCGCCAGTCCTGCGGCCGTTTCATCGTCATAAATGCCGAACATTTTTGGCATATATCGGCGCAAACCGTCAATGTCGCATGCCTCTATTGTAATAAGCCCTGCGCCGCCTTTGGCCATGTTTTCATAATATCTCACCATTTCATCGGTTACTTGGCTTTTGTCCGAAGCCTGATTGGAATGCATGGGCGGCACAAAAATACGGTTGCGTACCTCCATGTTGCGAAATCGGATAGGACGGAATAAATTTGAATACTTTGTCATAAGGTCACCTCACTTACTCTTATATTTTGACACTTAAGAAGAGTTTTATGCTTATATTATTACATAAAAAACCGCCCCAAAGAAGAGCGGTTTTTGAATAAATTTTGTTATGCGTGTTTATTTTGCCTCTTCGATTGCTACGGCGACTGCAACGCTTGCGCCGACCATTGGGTTGTTGCCCATGCCGATAAGTCCCATCATCTCGACATGCGCCGGAACAGATGAGGAACCTGCAAACTGCGCGTCGGAGTGCATTCTGCCCATGGTGTCGGTCATGCCATATGAAGCCGGACCGGCCGCCATGTTGTCGGGGTGAAGCGTTCTGCCTGTGCCTCCGCCGCTGGCTACGGAAAAATATACTTTGCCGTTCTCGAGCGCCCACTTCTTGTAGGTACCGGAAACGGGGTGTTGGAAACGGGTGGGGTTGGTTGAGTTGCCGGTAATGCCGACATCTGCGCCCTCAAGCCTCATTATTGCTACGCCCTCGCTGACATCGTCTGCGCCAAAGCAGCGTACCTTTGCTCTTTCGCCCTTTGAAAAGGCTGTCTCTTTGACGACTTCAAGATTGTCGGTAAAGGGGTCGTACTTTGTTTGTACATATGTGAATCCGTTGATACGGGCAATTATGTATGCAGCGTCTTTGCCTAAACCGTTCAGAATGACCTTCAGGGGTTCTTTTCTGACCTTGTTTGCCGAGCGGGCGATACCGATTGCGCCTTCGGCGGCAGCAAATGATTCATGCCCTGCCACGAAAGCAAAGCATTTGGTTTCTTCTCTGAGGAGTTTTGCCGCAAGGTTGCCGTGACCGATACCCACTTTGCGTATCTCGGCTACGGAGCCGGGAATGCAGAATGCCTGCAAACCAAGACCGATGGCTTCGGCGGCATCGGCGGCTTTTGTGGCGCCCTTCTTTATGGCAATAGCGCAGCCGAGGGTATATGCCCAAACGGCGTTTTCGAACGCTATGGGCTGTATGCCTTTGACTATGGCGTCAACATTGATACCTTTTTTTAAGCAGATTTCTTTTGCTTCTTCAAGGTTCTTTATACCGTTTTCGGCAAGAAAAGCCGATATTTTGTTTATTCTTCTTTCATAGCCTTCAAATCTAATCATCTTTTGCCTCCTATTCAACTCTGGGGTTGATGTACTTGACGCCGTCGGCAAATCTGCCATAGCTGCCTGTACATTTCTTCAGGGCGTCCTCAGGGCTGACGCCTTTTTGCGTAATCATTTCCATCATTTGTCCGAGTTTGACGAATTCGTATCCGATGACTTCTCCGTTTTCGTCGAGAGCCTGACGGGTTATGTAGCCTTCAGCCATATCAAGGTAGCGCACGCCCTTTGTTTCGGTCGAATACATTGTGCCGACTTGGCTGCGCAAGCCCTTGCCGAGGTCCTCGAGTCCGGCGCCGATAGGAAGACCATTTTCGGAGAAAGCCGATTGTGTTCTGCCGTATACTATTTGGAGAAAAAGTTCTCTCATTGCGGTGTTGATTGCGTCGCAAACGAGGTCGGTATTCAGCGCTTCAAGCAGAGTTTTTCCGGTGAGAATTTCTGCCGCCATAGCCGCAGAGTGAGTCATACCGGAGCAGCCGATAGTTTCGACAAGCGCCTCTTTTATGATGCCGTCCTTAACATTCAAAGTAAGTTTGCATGCGCCCTGTTGAGGTGCACACCAGCCTACGCCGTGTGTAAGTCCGTTGATATCCTTTATTTCTTTTGATTGAACCCATTTTCCTTCTTCAGGAATGGGAGCAGGCCCGTGGTTTGGTCCTTTCTTTACGCATACCATTTGTTCAACTTCATGTGTATATTGCACGATCCAGTCCTCCATAAAAATTTTCTATATTGTACCATTATTATAGCTGTTTTGCAACAAAATTGCGGCTATACACATAGTATCAAAATGGCTCATATTTTAGTAAATAAAGACGGACATAAAAACGCGCAATAAGTATTCTGCCAAAATGTTATTGTAATGCAGATGTAGGCTTGATATGTGGGCGTCTTGGTGATATAATACAATAAAACAAAGTAACGCGCGGAGGGAATATGAACGGAAAAATCAGCAAGAATGCGCTTATCACAATAATAAGCTGCTCGGCAGCCTTTGTCGGACTTATGGTGGTTGCGGCATTTTTTGATTTACAAATAAATATGGCGCTGTCAAATCCCGAAAGTTTGTTGGGTCAATTTATGGAATATCTTGGGGATTCGCCGGCATACCTTGTGCCTGCAACGGCTTTCATAATACTTTATCAGGCAACGACAAAAGAAAACAAATTTTACAAAGGCGCCAAGATTATTTACGGCGTTATGAGCTTTGTTGGCATAGCTTTTTTTACAAACTATTTTATGGGAAAATTCTTCTTTGAAGAGTTGATGTACAAATATGTGTATTTGATTTTGTTTTCAGTCATAACAACGCTGCTTGCAATCAAGATTACTGACCGCATAGACAAAGACATAATGAAAAAACTGGCGCTGTTTGCGCTGATACTCATTGTGGCGCTGGCTGTCAGTCAGATTATCGTGACGATAGCAAAAGGCATGTGGGGCAGGCTGCGTTTCCGCAACATGAACGACCTTTATGAGGGCTTCACTCCTTGGTATAAGGTGAACTTTGGCTCAAGCGGCAGAGAGGCGCTGGTTGTTTCCCACCCACACCACCCCGACGATGATGCTTTCAAGTCTTTCCCGTCAGGGCATACCGCATCGGCTGCGCTTACTATGTGCGCCATTGCGCTGCCCGACATTTTTGACAAACTGAAAAAGCACAAGATTTGGTTTTACATTGTGCCGGCGGTGTTCACCGTACTGGTGGCATTCTCTCGCTTGATTGTCGAAGCGCACTTCCTGAGCGATGTGCTTGTCGGCGGAGCAACAACCGTAGGCTCTGTATTTTTTGCAAGGTGGCTCATACTATTTCTGGCGCAAAAACTGCGCGCCAAGAAGCAGGGTGGTGTATGAATTGTGAGCAATCCATGTATGCCTACATGAAAGAAGGCGCACTGGACAAAGAAAAAATCATTTTTTATAACAACAAAATAAGCGGCGAAAAACTTCTCCAACAGATAGACTCGTTGGCTTATTATTTGGTAAAAATTGGCGTGCAAAAAGGCGATGCCGTCGGCATATGCCTGCCGAACATACCTCAAGCTGCCATATCTTTTTATGCAATAAACAAAATTGGCGCCGTAGCAAACGTCATTCACCCAAAAATCAGCTCAAACGCTCTTGCGCGGATAGTTGAAGAAACAAAAACAAAGGTGATATTTTTGTTTGACAGGAGTATAGCGGAGTTTGAAAAGGTAGTTCACAGCGGCGCAAAAATAATATCCTGCTCCGCAAGCGAATACCTGAAAGGCATAAAAAAAGCCGTTGCATCATTACTTGAGCCGCATATGGACAACAATATCATAAACTTCTTTGGCACGCTTACCGAAAACGGAGAGGTTGACAGAGAGGTTTCGGCATTTGACGACGCCGTATATCTGCATAGCAGCGGAACGACGGCAGACCCAAAAACTGTGGTACTGTCAAGCTATGCGTTCAATATGCTTGCGCACAATGTTATGTACAGAACAACGCTGAATTTTGAAGTGCCTGACGACTTTTCTATGCTTATGGTGCTGCCTATTTTTCATGGTTTTGGGCTGGGCATTTGTTTGCATTTGGCGCTAAGCAACTTTAAGATAATAATGATGCCGAGATTCAGAGCCGGCGAAGCCATAAAGTTGATAAAAAAACACAAAATAAGCGTCATTGCCGGTATCCCGGCCATGTTTGAAAAGATGCTGCGCGAAAAGCAATTTGACGGCAAATACCTTTCAAGTTTGCATTATATCTTTTGCGGAGCAGACAAGCTCAAGCCCGAAACGAAAAAAAGGTTTGACGAAATTTTGAAAAAGAATAATTCTTCTGCCGAGATTTACGAGGGCTATGGGCTTAGCGAAGTGGCTTCTGTGGCAACGGTAAATGTAAAAGGCGAGAGCAAGGCGGGAACGCAAGGCAAGCCCATATCCGGAACGGAAATAAGGATTGTAGATGAAAACATGCAGCCTTTGCCCTGCGGCGAGGACGGCGAAGTGTTGATGAAAAGCCCCTCTATGATGAACGGATATCTGAATTATGAAGACAATGCACATTTTTATTTTGACGATGAGGGTGAAAAATGGCTGAAAACCGGAGATATAGGCAGTCTTGACGCGGACGGATACTTTATTTTCAGGGGCAGAAAAAAACGCATAATAAAAATTGGCGGAGTAAATATATTCCCCACGGAAATAGAGGATTGCGTACGCAAACTGCGCGAGATTGATGAGGCATGCGTGGTGCGCTGTCACCGCAACGGCAAGCCCTGCATAAAGTTGGTCATAAAAATGAACAAATCGTTCAAGTACTCAACTCTGATTGAGCAAAGAATAAAAAGTACCATTGCCGAAGAATTCATAAAGTATGCTGTGCCGAGAGAAATCGTAGTTACGGACAATCTGCACAAGACGCTTTTGGGCAAGGCAGATTATCGAAAATACGAGCAGGAAGAAATGGAGGCGAAATGACGGCAGTATATGTATTATTGATATTATTGGCAATCATAGCCGTGCTGTATATGTCGGGCGGGCTGGCAATTTCCGTATATATGCACCTGAACGGCAAAAGAACAAATGACCAGATAGTTGAATATGAAGTGGCAGAAAAAGGCTTTGACATAAAACTGCTGGACATTCCTCATGAATCTTTTTTCATTCATTCCAGATTCGGTTACCGCCTGCATGCAAGATTCTATAAAGCCGAAAAACCCACACATAAATACATAATAGACATTCACGGCAGAAGTTCTTCATCTATCAGCCAAATGAAGTATCTGAAGATTTTTACCGACATGGGGTACAATGTATTGCTGCCCGACCAGCGTTACAGCGGCGAGAGCGGCGGCAGGTTCTTTAGCTTTGGTTTTTATGAAAAACATGACATAATGAGCTGGATAACCATTTTGAAACAAAAGGACGAAAAAGCCGAGTTTGCGCTTTTCGGAGAGTCTATGGGCGGAGCCACCGCCACACTTGTGGCATCGATGGACGACCGCATAAAAGCGCTGATATCCTATTGTTCCTTTTCCTCAGTGAGGGACATTGTGCTTAGCCATACGGGCAAGGAAGCGCCGTCTTTTTTGAAATATTTCTTGCCTGCATATTATGTCGCAATGCTTTTGTTTTTTGGCATAAGGGTATCTCAGGTCAACATAGTCAAGGCCATGTCAAAAATTAAGATTCCTACCTTAATCTCCCATTCATACGGTGATGAGTTGGTGCCGATAAACCATGCCAAAAAACTCATAGCCGCCAACGAAAATGCAGAAGTGTTGCTTTTTGAAGGCGATGTTCATGCGCGCGTCATGCTCAACCATGGCGAGGAATTTACAAAAACCGTACAAGGCTTCCTAAAAAGAAGCGGTTTCTGATAACAAAAATAATAATAAATATATTTGGAGGTATTATGATGGCTACAATGATAGTATTTATCGTGCTTGCTTGCATTGCGACAGCGGTCTTTTTGGTGGTGAGAGTAACCAAGGGCGGAGTTCCCGGAGTCTTGACAAAAACATTAGCGTCCTTGTGCTTTATTGCAATAGGCGTTGCCGGAGCAATGACGGCAGACACCATCGACAAATCAATGATTTTGATACTTTTTGGACTGGTAATGGGACTTGTCGGCGACATAGTGCTGGATTTGAAGGTTGTATACCCACAGTCCAATGACTTGTATCTCAATGCCGGTATGATAAGTTTTGGCATAGGACACTTTTTCTATCTTGTTGCGCTGCTGTTGCTTATCAGATTTAATCTGACGACGCTTTTGGTATCAATAGCAATTACGCTGCCGTTGACTGCTTTGATTATGTTTGCTTCCAAGTTTATGAAAATTAACTTTGGCAAGTTCCTCATTCACAGCGTGTCATATGCCGTTATATTGACCTTTATGTCGGTATATACCATAGCAACATCGATATCCGCTCCCAAATATTGGCTGTTTGCCGCAGGTATGGTGCTGTTCCTGTTGTCTGACCTGGTACTTTCTCCGATGTACTTCGGCGACAAAAAAGACGACAAAATGTTTTGCATACTCAACCATACGTTTTATTATGGCGCGCAGATTTGTATAGCAACATTCATTTTCATGATATAACCCGTGAAGAGCATAAGTTTTATTATCAGCCACAGCAAAAACCCTTATCACAATCTTGCGCTGGAAGAGCTTTTGGCAAAGAGCGTAAAAAAAGATGAGGCCATTCTTTATCTGTGGCAAAATTCAGATACAGTCGTCGTCGGTAAGCACCAAAATGTCTTTTCGGAATGCAATTATACGCTGATGAAAGAGCATGGCGTATATCTTGCGCGCAGAAAAACCGGCGGCGGCGCAGTTTTTCATGATGACAAAAATCTGAATTTTACCTTTATTAACCACCGCGCCGATTATGACCTTCAGCGCAATCAAAGTATTATTAAAAGAGCAATGTCGTATTTCGGGCTGGAGTGCCAAATAAGCGGCAGGAACGATATAAGTTTTGACGGCAGAAAGTTTTCGGGCAACGCTTTTTTTATGGGCAAGGACTATGCCATTCACCACGGAACCATTATGCTAGATGTAGACTTGACCAGACTTGAACAGTATTTGACGGTTGACCCGTCAAAACTGCTCAATAAGGGTGTTGCCTCCGTCAAAGCCTGCGTCATAAACCTAAAAACAGTTGCGCCGCATATGAGCATTGATGGCTTGAAGGAGGCGCTTGTCAGGGCATTTGAGGAAGAATATGCGCAAAAAGCCGCAGAATATGACCTTGCAATCATAAAGGAAGAATTCGAACAGCTTCAGCGGCAATATGCCTCTGAAGAATTTCTTTTGGGCAACAACCCCATTGTTTTGGAAAGGCGGCGTAAGCCGTACGGTGAACTTATGCTGGCTAAAGAAAAGGGCAACCTTACGGTTTTCAGCGACTGCTTAGATGTCAGCCTGATTGACCGCATAAAACAACAACTGGCGGAGGGAAAAACAACAATCTCAATCGAAGACGCCTCGCCGTTGCAAAAAGAAATAATTGACGACTTGAATGTTATGCTAATGGAGGAGTTATGCAAAAAATAATCATAATAGGCGGCGGACCTGCCGGCTATACGGCGGCAATAAGAGCCGCGCAGCTGTCATATGATGTAACGCTTGTTGAGGAATACAAACCCGGCGGCACCTGTCTGAACAGGGGCTGCATTCCGACAAAGACGCTGTTGCAAAGTTCGCACTTGTATTCTGCAATTAAAAGCAACACTTTTGGCATAACCGCCAGTGAAGTCTGTGCAGACCTTGACGCCATTTTTTTCAGAGCCTTTGATATTGTAGAAAAACTGGGCAACGGCATTTCGTCACTTTTGAAAGCAAATAATATTGAATATATAAAATCGCGCGCAAAACTTATAGATGCGCATTCGGTGGAGCTTGCCGACGGCAGAGCGCTTTTTGCCGACAAAATAATACTTGCCACAGGCGCAAGACCCGTCAGGCTGCCGATTGAGGGCATAGAACAGGCAAAGACCTCAGACGAAATATTGCGCAAGGAGTTTGAAAGCCCAAAAAGCCTTGTCATAATAGGCGGCGGAGTAGTCGGCATAGAGTTTGCGACATTTTTCAGCGAACTGGACTGTCAAGTGACGGTTATAGACGCAATGGACAGCATACTTTCGACAATGGGGGGCGACATAGCAAAATATATCAGCATGACGCTGCGCAAGAAAGGCGTAAAATTTTCATTGAAAGCCAGCGTAAAAGCGCTGCAAAAGACAGAAGAAGGAATTGAAATCCGATTTGTCGAAAGAGAAAAAGAAAAAAGTATCACAGCGGATATGGTAATAAGTTGCGTCGGCAGAACGCCGAACGGCATTGAGGGCATAGAAAATACCAAAGCGCAGTTTGAACGGGGCTTTATCGTAGACGAAGCAGGCAGAACAGCAGAGCAAAGCATATATGCCATTGGCGACTGTGTCAAAGGCAATATCCAATTGGCGCACTATGCCGCCGCAGACGCCACAAGAGTAGTAGAAGGGCTGAACGGCGCCGCCAAACAATTGCGTACAGTACCGTCTTGTGTTTATACTTCTCCCAATGCGGCATTGGTTGGCATGAGGGAAGATGAATGCGGATTTGAAGCGCAAACGGGGAGGTTTGGCATGGCCGCCAACGGCAAAACCATGGCAGAGGGCGGCGGCGCAGGCTACATAAAAGTTGTGTTCTCCAAAGACAGCCAAAAACTTGTGGGCGTTGAAATGGTGTGCAATTCTGCCGCAGAGTTGGCGGGCTTTGTCGCCAACTTGATAGATATCGGCGCCACAAGGGAGCAAATATTGTCTACAATTTATCCTCACCCGTCAATAAGCGAAGGTTTTTTTGAGGCGGTAGAGGACAGCATAAAAAAATCAGTGCATACCATTTATAGAAAATGAAGAATGGTGTCAAATAGGTTTGACTTTGGCGCTTTATAGTATTATCATAGTGTCGTATTTTAATAAGAGGTGAAAAAATGAAACTTACTCCGTTTTTTGAAAAAATGGCGGCAAACGGCGCAAAGATGGTGGAATTTACGGGATATTTTCTCCCAATCCAGTTTGAAAATACAGGAATAATGGCAGAACATAGGGCAGTCAGAGAAAAAGCCGGACTGTTTGATGTGTCGCATATGGGCGAACTTATGCTGACGGGCAAGGACGCATTTGCCACAATCCAAAGCCTTACGACCAACGACATCACCACAATGAAGGACGGGCAGGCAAGATATTCGCTGATGACCAATGAAAGAGGCGGCATAGTTGACGATATTTTGGTTTATCGTTTCAATGAAGAAAAATATATGCTTGTCGTCAATGCGGCGAACTGCGCCAAAGATGACGAATGGATTTCGTCAAGGCTGATAGGCGACACTGTTTTTGAAAACATCAGCCAAAGAACAGCGCAATTGGCTTTGCAGGGCAGAGAGTCCGAAGCCATACTCCGCGAATTTGTCACAGTATACAATATTCCCGAAAAGAATTATACATTCAAAGTGTCAATACTTTTTGGCGAAGAAATAATTGTTTCCAGAACAGGTTATACAGGCGAGGACGGTTTTGAAATTTATTGCAGCGACAAAATAGCCGAACAGGTTTTTGACCTTGTTGTCGAAAAGGGAAAAAAGCACGGCATGGTGCTTTGCGGACTTGGGGCAAGGGACACCTTGCGCATGGAGGCAGGCATGCCGCTTTATGGACACGAAATGAATGAGGATACGCTGGCGACAGAAATCGGGCTTGACTTCTTCATTAAGTTCAGCAAGGATTTTGTAGGCAAGCAAGCGCTGATAGACAATGCGCCGCTGTGCAAGCGCATAGGAGTAAGGCTGGTTGACAGAGGAATAGCCAGAGAAAAGGCGTTTGTATTTGATGAAAGCGGCAAAGAAATAGGTTGCGTCACTTCGGGAACGCACAGTCCGTCGTTGGGCTATCCCATAGCTATGTTGAGGGTGGACAGGGATTTTGACGGTAAAGAAGTGTTCATTGATGTTCGCGGCAAAAAACTCAAGGCAGAGGTTGTGCTGATGCCTTTTTATAAAAAAAATTATTAAGGAGATGACAATGAAGGATTTTTATTTTTTGCCCTCGCATGAGTGGTACAACAAGAAGGATGCTACTGTGGGTATTTCGGATTTTGCGCAGAAGGAGCTTGGTGACATAGTTTTTGTAGAGCTGCCTGAAATCGGTGACAAAGTAGAGCAGGGCAAGCCCTTTGCAAATGTAGAGTCAGTAAAAGCCGTAAGCGAGGTTTATTCTCCTGTCAGCGGTGAGGTTGCCGAAATAAATGAAGAGATTTTGGACAATCCTGCATTGATAAACGACGGCGCGTTTGAAGCATGGATGATAAAAGTAACCGGAGTGTCCGGCGAAGAAAAATTGATGAGCGCGGACGACTACAACAACTCACTGAACTAAACTCAAGAGGTAAATTAAAGATGAATTATGTTCCTCACACCCAAAGCGACATAGAGGATATGCTTGCCGTTCTGGGCAAGTCAAGTCTTGATGAACTTTACAAAGGGTTGGAGTCTTTTGCAACAAAAGAATTGTCTTTAGAGAAAGGAAAAAGCCAGCAGCAAGTCGAACGGCTTTTTTCTGCTTTAGCGGCAAAAAACAAGGTCTATACCGACATATATCGCGGCGCAGGCGCATACAACCATTATATTCCTGCTGTTGTCAAGAGCCTTACTTCCCGTCAGGAGTATTTGACGGCGTATACGCCATATCAAGCCGAAATGTCGCAAGGAATACTTCAAGGTATTTTTGAATATCAATCCATGATATCCAGACTTTGCGGTATGGAAGTATCAAATGCCTCTGTTTATGACGGTAGCACGGCGCTTGCAGACGGCATACTTATGCTTGCTGAACGCAAAAAAAACAAGGTGCTGATAAGCCGCGGCATAAACCCTATGACGCTGGAAGTCGTCAAGACTTATCTTACTCCGCAAAAGATTGAGATAGAATATATCGACTTGAACGCCGACGGCACAACATCTATTGATGATTTGAAAGCTAAACTCAGCCAAGATGTCTTTGCTGTGGCAATAGCGCAGCCGAACTATTTCGGCATTATAGAGCCGACGGAAGAAATCGGAAAAATAGTCAAGGGCAACATGTCGGGATATGTCATATCCGCAGAACCGATAAGCATGGCGCTGTTGAAGTCACCAGGTGAGTGCGGCGCAGATGTGGCGGTGGGAGAGGCGCAGCCCCTCGGTATACCGTTGTCGTTCGGCGGTCCTTACCTTGGGTTCATAACCACAACAAAAAAGCATATGCGCAAACTTGTGGGAAGGGTAGTCGGTAAGACCACCGACACGCAAGGCAGAGATGCCTATGTGCTGACGCTGCAAGCCAGGGAACAGCACATAAGGAGAGAAAAGGCATCGTCATCAATTTGCTCCAATCAAGCGCTGTGCGCGCTGACCGCCACAATATATATGGCGGCAATGGGCAAAGTCGGCATGCAGGATATAGCTAAACAATGTCTTTCAAAGGCGCATTACTTGGCGCAAAAAATGACGGAGATAGACGGCTTCAAACTGAAATACAGCGCAGAATTCTTTAATGAGTTTGTCATAGAAAGCAAGGTGCCCTCCGACAGCATAATAGCAAAGTGCGCGCAGCACAACATACTTGCCGGGCTCAAACTTTCTGACAACGAAATACTGTGGTGCGCCACCGAAACCAACACAAAAGAGGATATGGACAGACTGTTGAACATTCTCAGGGAGGCGCAATAATGACTATATTTGATATCTCGAAAGAAAACAGAACGGCATGTCCCATTGCTCCAATCGATGTTGCCGAATATAAATTAAACAAGGATTTGTTGCGTAGCAATGCAGCCGAATTGCCCGAAACAGACGAGTTGACGCTTGTGCGCCATTATACCGCCTTGTCAAAAAAGGCTTACGGCGTTGATGACGGATTTTATCCTCTCGGCTCATGCACAATGAAATACAACCCAAAAATAAACGAAGCAGTTGCTGCGCTTGAAGGACTGTCAAAAATCCACCCGTTGCAGCAAGCTGACGGCGCGCTTGAGATTATGTCAATGCTTTCGGACAGGCTGTGCGCCATAACCGGCATGAATGCTTTTACGCTACAACCTGCCGCCGGCGCGCACGGGGAGTTCACGGCTTTGCTTGTCATAAGAGCCTATCACCTTGACAGAAATGACAGCAAGAGGACCAAGGTTATCGTTCCCGATTCCGCGCACGGCACAAACCCGGCGTCCGCCGCCATGGCAGGTTTTGAAGTGGTGAATATTCCTTCTTCGGCAGACGGCTGCGTGGACATTGCCGCGCTGAAAAATGCCGTTGGGGAAGATACGGCGGCTTTTATGCTGACAAATCCCAACACGCTGGGCATATTTGACAAAAACATAAAAAAGATAGCCGAAATCGTACACCAAGCAGGCGGATTGCTTTATTATGACGGCGCAAACCTAAATCCTATTATGGGAGTTATTCGCCCCGGCGATATGGGCTTTGATGTCGTTCACCTGAATTTGCACAAGACTTTCAGCACGCCTCACGGCGGCGGCGGGCCGGGCAGCGGACCTGTAGGCTGCAAGGCTTTCCTTGCCGATTATTTGCCCTCGCCGATTGTTGTCAACACAGACGGCAAGGCGCAGTTTGCAAAGGCGCCCAAGAGTATTGGCAGAATGAAGAGTTTTTACGGCAACTTCCTTGTGGCGGTGAGAGCGCTGTCATATATCGAAACGCTGGGCAAAGAGGGCATACCGCTTTCGGCAAAACTGGCTGTATTGAACGCAAATTATATGATGTCGCAACTCAAAGATTATTTCCCGACATATTCTTCCGACACCTGCATGCACGAATTTGTTGTCAGCTGCGAAAAACTTAAAGAAGAAAAAGGAGTGTCGGCGTTGGATTTTGCCAAGGCTATTATCGACAGCGGCATGCATCCGCCGACAATGTATTTCCCACTAATTGTCCACGAGGCTCTTATGTTTGAGCCGACCGAAACCGAAAGCAAAGAAACCATTGACAAGGCGGCGGAGATTATTTTGTCGCTTTATAAAGAGGCGCATGAGAATCCCGAAGAATTCCACAACAAACCGCAGAAAATGCCGATAGGCAGACCCGACGAGGTTGCGGCGGCCAGAAATCCCATATTGACGGCTTAGAGAAAAATTATTGACAAGACAGTAGCCGCAAAAAAAGCTACAATCCCCTGTGACAGCTTGCATTTCAAGTAAAACAGGGGTTTTATTTTGCATTCCGAAAGAAAAGTCATGGACTGCAATGTGACGGACAGTCCGCCGAAAGAAATTACGGCGCAGCAGATAGGCGCAACGGCGCGCATAGGAAAGCCGCTTTTGGACAGCATCTGACAGCCTCTTGTTATTTCAACAAAAGAGGTGATTATGCCCTCGGCAAGCGGGGCAGGCACTCTTATAAATTTGAATATACCGCTGAAGAACGGAAGTATTTTGAAATCATACAGCACATCGGCAAGCATGCTGAATATGGCGATATAACCGCCGACTATAGCTACGGAAATAATTCCCGAGGTGATGCTGTCGCCGAGCAAATTTTCATAGCCGCAGAACCTTGGCGGAACTGAGGCATACTTACCTTCTCCGCCTCTTTTCACAAGTATAAGTCCGTTTATCAGCGCAGAAAGATAATGCGACAAAAGTATGACAAACCCCGCCGTTTTGTTGCCCATCATTGTGACTCCGACACTTCCGACGATAAATAGGGGTCCCGAAGTCGAAGTGAAGGTTGCAATATTTTTTGCTTGGGCTTCGGAGATTATTCCCATCTTGTAACAATCGGCTACCAGCTTTGCGCCTATGGGATAGCCGCTGAGCAACGATAGCACCAAAATATAACCGCCGACGGGAGGAGCGTTGAAAAGAAATATCATGGGTCTTTTCAACGGCTTTTCAAGTGTCGAAGCGATATCCATTGAAGTGAGAATTTTTGAAAAAAAGAAAAAAGGAAACAGCGCAGGCAGCACTGTGACGGCAAAAAGCTGTAAACCGTAGGATACCGAAGCGATATATCTGTCGGGGAATATCACCAAAGCAAGCATCAATGCCAATACAATAAAAATAATAGCCGCGCGCAAATTCTTCACGCTATAATATATTGTAGAGGTTTTTTGTTATGAAAAACAAAGAATTCTTTTTTTGTTATCTTTTTTTCTTTTTATCCGGATACTGCGGTACCGGGTTCTGATATTGCGCGAAATAGTTTTGTGGGTTTGGATTTTGATTTTGCGCATACGGATTGTGATAGCCGAGTTCGGCAATACGCTGCACCAATCTGTCCTCCTTCTCTTTGTCAAGATCACGCTCGTTTTTGTTCGAGCAGACCAACGCGGCAATCGAATAAACCAAACGCATCAACAAAATAAACCCTATGCAAATCATCAGGGCAACAAACAAGTTTGTGATGTAAGCCAGACTCCAGTCATAAGTCGCCAGCGCTGCTATGGAAAAGGGTACCCAATAGATCGTTAAAAATATATTACTGACCAAAGAGTAAATGTTGAAAAATCTGCCTCTGCCTTTTTTTACAGAACGGAAATTCACGTAAAGAACAAAAGCATAAATCAATGTGTACACTATAACGATAACAAAAAAGGTGATACCTGCGGACAACAAGAAATCCATAAATCCACCCATTTCGATTCCGTTACCGAATTCTCTTCCTCGTTTTATTACTTCTATTGAAAGCAAACCGCAAAGAATTGCCGAAACGACAAGAAGCGCGCATAATATTATTAAAACAGTTTTTAAAAATTTCATAATCCCCCCAAAGATTTATCAAAAATATTGTAAACCATATTTTGTGATATGTCAATGCCAATAATATGCGAAAACCGCTTATTTGCTCCTTGATTAATGCCTTTTTCTCTGTTATAATAAATAAGTCTAAAAAAATAGCCATGGAGGAAGATATGGATATAAAAAACCTTATCGGCAAATTAACACTTGAAGAGAAATGCGCGTTGGCGTCCGGAGTCAGTTTCTGGGACACCACCCCAATACAACGGCTTGACATTCCGTCAGTCAATATGGCGGACGGACCCCACGGATTGCGTAAAGAAGTCATAAAGAGCGATGTAGCAAATGTCATGCAGGAGAGCCAGCCGGCGACTTGTTTCCCCACGGCCGTTACGCTTGCAAGCAGCTGGGACAGACAGATTGTTGCCGAAGTAGCCGACGCCATTGCAGAGGAGTGTATTGACCAAGATGTAACCACAGTCCTAGGACCGGGAATCAACATAAAAAGAAATCCGCTGTGCGGAAGGAATTTCGAATACTTCAGCGAAGACCCATTGCTTGCAGGCGAACTGGGCGCGGCGTTTGTCAACAGCGTTCAAGCACGGGGAGTAGGCACCTCGTTGAAACACTTTGCGGCAAACTCCCAAGAATACCGCCGCCTTGTCACTTCTTCCGAAGTTGACGAAAGAGCGTTGAGAGAAATATATTTGCCGGCTTTTGAAATCACCGTAAAAAAGGCGCAACCGTACACCATAATGTGCAGCTACAACCCCATAAACGGCGTACACGCCAGCGACAACAAAAAACTTTTGACCGACATTTTGCGCGACGAGTGGGGATATGAAGGTATTGTGATATCCGACTGGGGTGCAGTCAACGACAGAATAAAAGGCATACAGGCAGGACTTGACCTTGAGATGCCCTCCAGCAACGGCGTCAACGATGATGAGATAGCGCTTGCCGTCAAGAATGGCAAGTTGGACGAAAAAGACCTTGATATTGTCGTAGAAAGATTGCTGAAATATGTAAAGAAATGCGCCGAAAACAGAGAGAAAAACGGCGGCAAAAAATGCGACTACAAAGCCCACCACAAAATAGCAAAAAAAGCTGCGGCGGCAGGCGCTGTGCTGCTGAAGAATGCGGCGGATATTTTGCCGCTAAAGGAAGATGCAAACATAGCTGTTGTCGGTTCCATGGCTAAGGTTATGCGGTATCAAGGCAGCGGCAGCAGCCGAATAAACCCCACAGAGCTTGTCAGCTTCACCGACTATCTGGACAAGATAGGCAAGAGTTATGATTATGCGCAAGGATATATTCCTGAGGGCGACGGCAGAAACAAAAAATTGCTGAAAGAAGCCGTAGAAAAAGCCAAAGGCAAAGACTATGTATTGGCATTTATCGGACTTACCGACGAATACGAGTCAGAGGGCTTTGACCGTACTCACCTTGATTTGCCTGAGGGACACAATGAGTTAATCGAAAAGCTTATTGAAGCAAACGAAAATGTCATAGTAGTGCTGTCTTGCGGTTCTCCCGTCACAATGCCGTGGCTGGGCAAAGTAAAAGGCGTGCTGAACCTTTATTTAAGCGGTCAGGCCGGCGGCGAGGCATGTTATGACCTGTTGTTTGGCAAGACCTGTCCCAGCGGCAAACTTGCAGAGACTTTCCCTCTGAGCCTTTCGGACAACCCGGCATACCTTTATTACCAAATGGGACCGCAGACGGTGGAATACAGAGAGAGCATTTTTGTCGGATATCGTTATTTTGACACCGCAAATAAAGAGGTGCTGTTCCCATTCGGCTATGGATTGTCGTACACGACTTTTGAATACAGCAACCTGACGCTTGACAAAAAGGAAATCAGCGGAAATGACATATTGACGGTTTCGTTTGATATCAAAAACACCGGCAACTATGACGGCGCAGAAATAGCGCAAGTTTATGTAAAGGCAGCTGACAGCGAAATCTTTAGGGAAGAAAAAACTCTGCAAGGCTTTGAGAAGGTATTTTTGAAAAAAGGCGAGAAAAAGACTGTTACGGTATCGTTGGACAAGAGAGCTTTTGCTTTCTACAATGTTGAAGAAAAGGACTGGACGGTGGAGGGAGGCAAATACGAAATACTTGTAGGCGCAGCGTCCAATGATATCAGACTTTCCGACACCGTAGAGGCAGAAAAGGTTGAGTTGCGTATTCCGGACTATAAAGAATCGGCGCCCGTATATTACAATATCGGCGCAGCAAGCAACATTCCCGACCGTCAATTTGAGGCGCTTTTGGGTCATGAGCTTGTAGAGAACAGAGCACTGAAGAAAGGCGAAATAGACTACAACTCCACGCTTGAAGATGTCAGATGTACGGCATTTGGCAGACTGGTGCGCTGGGCGGTATATACTTTTTCCGCAGTAGTTCTTCCCAAAGGCTCACCGCTTTATCTGAAAAAGATGGTCAAGATGTCATCTGTGGTTATGCCGTTGCGCAGTATGTATACCATGACAAACGGACAAATTTCACGGCAGACCGTTGACGGGCTGATAGTGGCGTTCAACGGAAAGTTCTTCAAAGGAATCTTTATGGCGCTTAAAGCGCTTGGCAAGAAAAAGCCGGCAAAAAAAGTTGACATATATAAGAAATGAGCATAGTTATTGCCAGCAACAACGCACACAAAATAACCGAAATCAAGGACATGCTCGGCGGTTTTTTTGACCGAGTTTTGTCCTTGAAAGAATTGGACATTCATATAGAGGTTGAGGAAACAGGCTCAACCTTTTATGAAAATGCGCTGCTCAAAGCCAAAGAAATTTCACGCATAACGGGCATGACGGCGCTTGCAGACGACTCAGGGCTTGAAGTTGAGGCGCTGGGTGGAGCGCCGGGTGTGTTTTCGGCACGATTTGCCGGAGAGCCTTGCAACGACAAAAAGAACAATGCGTTCTTGCTGAAAAAACTAGAAGGCGTGACAAACAGGAAAGCGGCTTTTGTGTCGTGTATAGTATTATATTTTCCAAACGGCGACATAATTTCGGCAGAGGGCAGGACAGAGGGAGAAATAATCCTTGAGGAGAAAGGGGCCGGCGGCTTTGGTTATGACCCGTTGTTTTATTCATATGATTTGAAAAAGACTTTCGGCGAGGCAAGCAGTCAGGAAAAAAACACAGTGTCGCACAGAAGCAGGGCTTTGCTGGCGGTGCGGCAAAAACTTCTCGGACGATAAAAGAACTATAAAATCATAGCAGACAGCCCGACTTAAAGAATTTCGATTTTTTGTATCATTTCGGTTGACAAACAGGGCGGCTTTTATTATACTAGTTTAGCGTCTTAAGGAAGCGCGGGTGTAGTTCAATGGTAGAATTCCAGCCTTCCAAGCTGGCCGTGTGGGTTCGATTCCCATCACCCGCTCCAATAAAGACAAGTAGCGCACCTTGAAAAGCAGAATAATGAATAGTAACTAATTGTGAGCCAGTAGCTCAGCTGGATAGAGCAACGGCCTTCTAAGCCGTAGGTCAGGGGTTCGAATCCCTTCTGGCTCGCCATATTACGGTGGGTATAGCTCAGTTGGTTAGAGCGCCAGATTGTGGCTCTGGAGGTCGTGGGTTCGATTCCCATTACTCACCCCAAAAAGACACATGATGGGGTGTAGCCAAGCGGTAAGGCACGGGACTTTGACTCCCGCATTCGTAGGTTCAAATCCTGCCACCCCAGCCAAACATATGATCCATTAGCTCAGTCGGTAGAGCACTTGACTTTTAATCAAGGTGTCCGGAGTTCGAATCTCCGATGGATCACCATAACACAGAACCAACATGCGACCGTGGCGGAATTGGCAGACGCGCTAGACTTAGGATCTAGTATCTAAGATGTGGGAGTTCAAGTCTCTTCGGTCGCACCACCAAAACAACCAATATGCGGGAGTGGCTCAGTGGTAGAGCGTTGCCTTGCCAAGGCAAATGTCGCGGGTCCGAATCCCGTCTCCCGCTCCATATGAAAAAGGCACGATTATTCGTGCCTTTTACCATATAAAGTAGTCTATCGGGATTCGGACCCGAGAGGGCGCGAAGGGAAAAAAGGACTTTTTCATTATAAATTGTTATAAATTTGTTAAATAACTATTGACATCGTGTAGCACATAATATAACATTTAATTATTGAAAGAACTTTGGGAGTCCAGAGTCGGCAGGGATTCTATTTATGGAACCCCTTTTTTATAGGGGATGGGATGAGAGAATTTTGTACATATGAACAATAGTTTTATAAGTAAAAAAAAGGTTTAATAATTCTAGATGCGTAGGTAGTTGAAAAAAAATGTACAAGGTGAATTTATGAATTATCTGAAAAAAATATGTTTGAACGGAATATGGAACATGAGCCAAAGGGGCCAAGAGAAGGTTTTTAGCGCAAAACTGCCGGGTACCAATTATGAGGCTCTCATTGAGAGCGGCGCATTGCCCGATGTTTTTTTCGGAATGAATGAAAAGGACGCAAAGTGGGTGGGTGAGAGGGATTGGCAGTTCAGCCGAACATTTTATGCCGATGCCGAGTTGTTAAGCAAGGACTATATCTTTTTGAAAATATCCGGTGTTGACACATTGGCGGATATATTTATCAATGAAAATTCTGTGGCTCATACCGAAAACGCCCATGCAGATTATTGTTTTGACATAAAGAGCCTTCTTATTGAAGGGGAAAACAGCATAAGAATTTATATCTGCTCCCCAATAAATTTTGTCAAGCGGCGCCAAAAAGAAGAAAGGTTTCCGCACAGTATGATGGGTATAAGCGGATTTATGCATATGCGAAAACCTGCCTATCAGTTTGGCTGGGACTGGGGTCCGATATTGCCGCCGTCGGGAGTGAGCGGCGACATATTTATTGAGGGTTTCTCAAGGGCGTATATTGAAGAAGTCGAAATAACCCAACAACATTCCGACTGCGTTACGCTGAAAGTCGTGACGGATATTCAATGTCTGAACTACAAAGGCTTGAAATTGCTTTTGAAAGTCAGTGACTCGGAGGGCAACATTGTATGTCAAGAGAGAGTGCCTATCAATGAGTTGCGCACAATAGCCGAAATAGAAATCGAAGAACCGCAATTGTGGATGCCGAACGGATACAACAACAAAAAAATTCAGCCGTTGTACACCGTTGAAGTATCCATATTGCATTTGGACAGCGCAATCGACACAAAGGAATATGCCGTTGGATTGCGTACGATAGAACTGGACATACAGCCTGACGAATACGGCAATCAGTTTGCTTTCATCGTAAACGGAGTCAGAATCTTTGCAAAGGGCGGCAATTGGATTCCTTCCGACAGCTTTATTTCCCAAACAAGCGACGAAAAACTTGATTATTTGATAAAAAGCTGCTCCGATGCCAACATGAATATGATACGCGTTTGGGGCGGCGGATATTATGAGAGCGACAAATTTTATGAGCTTTGCGACAAGTACGGCATACTGGTTTGGCAGGATTTTGCTTTCGCATGTCAGCCTTATCCGCTTTTTGATGAGGATTATGTCGAGAATGTAAAAACCGAAGTTTTCAGCAACATCAAGCGATTGCGCCACCGCGCCTCTCTTGCGCTTTGGTGCGGAAACAATGAAATAGAGGCATTGTCTTTTGCGTGGAGAACAAATAGCAAATATGTCAGCGGTATGGAGAAATTCTTTTATCATACGCTCCCCGAATGGGTGGAAAAACTTGACAAACAAACGCCGTATTGGTACGGTTCGCCGTCGGGAGGCGCATTCCTGAAAGACATAAACTCTGACAACCGCGGCGACACGCACTTGTGGCATGTATGGCATGGGCTTATGCCTTTCACTTATTACAAAAAGCGTTTCACCAGGTTTTGCAGCGAGTTTGGTTTTGAGTCGTTGCCTTCATTTGATACCATAAAGACCTTTGCCGAACCCAAAGATTTTTCACTTTTTTCGGAAGTCATGCTTTGGCATCAGAAGTGCCGCAGCGGCAACAGTAAAATGATGTATTATATGGTTGACAACTATTGCATTCCCGAAAAGTTTTTTGAGTTGATTTACATATCGCAATTGGTGCAAGCCGAAAGTATCAGACACGCTGTGGAGCATTGGCGCAGAAACGGCGGCAGATGCAACGGAGCGCTATACTGGCAAATAAACGACTGTTGGCCGGTGCTTAGCTGGTCCAGCATGGATTATCAAGGCGGCTGGAAAGCGCTGCAATATTTTGCAAAGAGGTTTTTTGCGCCGTTGGCGGTATCTGTTGACAACGACAAAAACCAAATATCCGTATTTGCCGTCAACGAAACTGATACGGATTTCAAAGGAAAGCTAAAATGGCGGTTGCTAGGTTTTGACAACGAAACGCTGGCAGACGGAGGGGCGGAAATAATCGCAGAGAGTTGCGGAAAGGCAAAAATAACCGCAAAAATTCCTCAAATGCTTTTCAATAAGAGAAAAAATAGCAGCTACATTGTGGCAGAACTTGTCGACAATGAGGGGAATATAGTATCAAGCAATACACACTATTTTGTCAAAACACGGCAGCTGAAATTACAAAATGCAAATATCTCCGTTGTTGCGGAAAAGACGGAAAATGGGCATAAGCTGACGCTGTCAAGCAATACTTTGGCGAAAAATGTAATGTTGAGCATTGAGGGTATGACGCAGCCTTTCAGCGACAACTTTTTTGATTTGTCAAAAGATGTCAAAAAAGAGGTATTTTGCAATTATGACGGCGAAGACATCAAAAGCCGTTTGACAATTGTTTGTTACAACAATGTTACGCCAAAATATGCTCGGATTCGTGAAAAAATGATTAAATTTATCATTGCGGCAAAACCTATCAATATAGCATCGTGGGTGGCGTATAAATTTGCATAACCTTATAAAAGGTGAGCCAAGCTAATAGTATAAATGTTTTGACTTTATATTTGGGCGGTGTTATGATAGACAACGATAGGAGAGAAAAATGAATATAAGTCAAAACCGAAAGTTTGTGGCGGTGTCGAAAGCTGCCGAAAGGTTTTTTCTTTCGGATTTATATATAGCAATAATTGCAGCAATCGGAATAGTGGGGTTTGTTTTCAAACTGGAGTTGTATGCCATATATGTTATGGCGTTTTTCGGAGCTTTGAGCTGGGCGTTTTGCAGAGAGCTGCTGCCCAGTTTTTTGTCGCTTGCCATAATAGCCATGACGCCGCTTGCAAGATACGGCGAAGTGTCATATTTTGTTCCCGACTTATTTTATGCGCTGATTTTTATTGTGCCTGCCGTTGTGGCGCGTTTGATTTTGTTTCCGCCGAGGTTCAGATTGGGAAGGTTTTTTGCGCCGACGCTTGCCGTAACAATAGCCATAACGCTGGGAGGTCTTTTTTCTATAAAAATATCCGACTATTTCTCCATGCCGTCGCTGTATTATACCATTGGGTTGGGAGTGGCTATGCTGGGAATTTATATGTTTTTGGAGTCGGATATTTCACGCAAAAACAAGGACATTGCGCAGCATTTTTCAAAAATGATGGTGGCGGTGGGCATAATGGGTATAGCCATGATATTCAGCAATTATATAAGATACGGCGACCTGATAGAAAACCGCTTTTATTTATTTGTCGGACACTTTCAATGGGGAAACAATCTCTCCAACAATCTTTTGCTGTCCATGCCCTTTGCTTTTTATCTTGCGACAAAAGAGCGTTTTTCGTTGATTTATTTTATTATCGGAGTGGTGGAATATGCCGCACTGGTGCTTTCTTTGTCGCGCGGAGGCATAATATTCGGCAGTTTAATGTTCCCGTTTGTATTGATAGCTACTTTTGTGGCGGCAAAAAAGAATAGGATACTGTTCCTGATTGCGCTGGCGGCAATGCTGGCGGCATTATATTTTGTTTTTTCCAAGTGGATGGCGCCGCTTGTAAACAACCTGAAAGCCTTTGTCGAAGTCAGCGGCGATGAAGCGCGCGTAAATCTTTACAAATTGGCATGGGAAAATTTCTTGCGCTACCCTGTTTTCGGAACGGGACTGGGTTTCAACGGAGGCGCATATTATCACCCTCAGCCTATGGCTATGTATTGGTACCATTCGACAATTTTTCAAATAATAGGCAGTTTGGGCGCAGTCGGCTTGATTGCGTATGCATACCAGGCATTTGCGCAAGCAAAGGCGCTGTTTAGGGTGCGCAGCAAGTTCAATCTTTTTGCTGCGCTTGCCATAATCGGCTTTGCTGGTTACTCTATGGTAAATGTCGGATATTTTGTGCCGTTGCCCTTTGTCGTTATGATGACATATATGTTTGTCGTCGTCGACCGCCACAATGATACCCTTCTTGCAAACAAAGGTATGTTGCTTGAAGAACAAATATCGCGCCGGCAGAACCTCCATAAAATAATTGACAAAAGCCACGAACGATAATATAATGTATAAAGGCTTTTAGCAAGAAACAATATCTGGGTATGGCGCAGCTTGGTAGCGCGCTTGAATGGGGTTCAAGAGGCCGGAGGTTCAAATCCTCTTACCCAGACCAATAAAGGCACAAAATCACCGTTTTTAATGTTTTTAGAACGGTGTTTTTTCTTTTAGGACATAGTTATATAACAAAGTTCCCCAAAGAACTTAATTGGCAGCAAGGCAAAAGCCGCAAAGCTTTTTGATATTGCATTTTTTATGTTTTCTATGTATAATATAAAAGATTTAATTATTAGGAGTTCCGTATGAACGCTGACCGTGACGATTTGTTAAATATCTCTAAAGAATATAACAATGCCCCCTTTGATTTTTTTGACAGCCGCACTCTGTTTGCCACGCATGACGCGCCGAAAGAGCCGGATTTGCCCCAGCCGCCGCCAAAAAAGAAAAAGAAGCTGGGCAGGGCGCTTTGGGGAACAGCCAAGGTGCTTATGGTGCTGGCCATTCTTGCGGTCACTGCATATACGCTTTTGGCTGGGTCAAAGCAACAAATGGGAGAGGACAGCTTTAGTTTGCGTACAGGGAACTATGGAAAAAACCCCGTTTGGCTTGCTGACGCCGACTCAACAGCGGCCAAAGAAATTTTTGAGGCAATGCCGCAAAACGGCTCTTTGCAAACGGCGTATGATATATATGTGCTTGCTTGTCAACGGCTGAGTTTGTCAAAGGAATATTCCGTGAGAGCAAAAGGTTATATTGACCTTATGTCGGGAGAAATAGTTGCTTCGGGAGTGTCCAACAGAGAGGAGCATTATTATGTAATCGGAGAGCCGACGCTTGACGCCAATCAGCCTAGGCTGTACAGCAATTATGACATAAATTTCAGTCTTGACGGAAAAGGCAACGACACAATTGTCGCCATATTCCAGGTTATGATGATGTCGGGAGTGCGGAGCTATTTTGACGGCGAAAAGGTCTATGAACAGCGCAGCAAATCCTTATCAAAGGATGAGAACGACATATTTGTAGCCGAATGGCGCAGCGACTATGTAGTGCTGGAAAAAGATTTTGAAAGAGGCTATCAGGACGGCGAATTGCGCGAAAAGACCAACTTCATCGTATCCCTTGACACCATTTTGCCTGACAGCGTAAAAGTTGAACAAAAGACCGTCAACGGCGAAAAGGTTTATGATGTGTCGTTCAAACTTGACTGTTCGACTTCTTCTTTGGGCAGCGCCACCTACTATGAGGCGGAGGCGATAAAAAGAAAGATGGGCAATACCCGTGAGTTTGTCTACAATTATTTAGACATAAATTTTTCGGTTTATGAAAACGGATATATGTTTTATTGGGCAACAAAACAAAGGTACAGCGTGGAATATGTGCTTATGGGTTCTATGGGTATGGAAATTGCCGCAGAAATGAATAAAGAAGAATATCTCAGCTATGACCCCGAGGAATGCAATGTGGTCAATTTTCTTCAGGCGGGCTGAGCCTTTTCTTACGGGCTTTTATGACGAATACTGACAAAAAAATCATTGCCGACAATACGGCAAGCGTAGCCGCTCCGATTATGAGAGCGGTTTTTTCGTTGTAGGTAAGGGATGCGGTGGCATTGTTCTTGTGTATGAACGCGCGTTGTTGATTGTATATAACTTCATAAAAATCACCATATTCCACAGCGCTTTCGACAAGCTGAAGACGGGTACCGTCTTTTATGGTGGCGGTGACTGCGCTGTCTGCGCTGTTGGCGGAATATAGCGTTATTTTTTCGCCCATCTTTGTTGAGGTGGCTTTTATGCGTGACAGCTTGATTGAAAATACCGTGTCGTCCAATTCGTAAAGGGACGAGGCGTCGGCATAACCGGCATAGCTGCCGTATTGAACTTTTTGCCAGACGGTATTGTCTTTTGTGAAAGGCTCCTCAAGTGTTATGACAGACGCGTTCTGCGGAATGTGGAACAGTACGGCGGAAGAAAAAGACGCCTCCTCAAATATCGGAGTGCCGGGGTGCAGAGCGCGCGTGGAAGCTGCGTTCATACAGAACAAAAATACAATTATTATCAGTACGATAACAGCCGCTTTTTTCAAAAAAATCTCCTCCGCTTATGGTTTGGTATATTGACACGAAAATGCGTATATGGTAACCTATATACGAGGATTATACTATGAAAATACGGAAATATCAAGAAAAAGATAAAAAGAATTTGCAATACATATGCATTGCCACCGCAAAGCCCACCAAGTCCGAAAAACAAAAAGAGTTGCTGACGACTTTATACAATGACTATTTCACGGAATGCGAGAGCGAGAACATTTTTGTCGCCGCAAACGGCGATGATGACGCCATAGGATATATACTCTGTTCCACAGACTACAAGAAGTTCCGCACCACGATGAAAAAGCATTATATGCCCAAAGTGTGGAAACTCAGCAAGTGGAAATGGCTGCTGACGCAGCTTGAGTTCATTCTTGACACTCATTACTCAAAGAAGTATCCGGCGTTCTTGCATATAGACATTCTTGACGGCTATCAGCGGCAGGGGCTGGGGCACAAACTTATGGACGCGCTGATATCCCATCTTCGGGAACTGGGAGTGCCTGCCGTAATGTTGGGCGTAGGCGCCGACAACGAGAAGGGCATAAATTTTTACAAGAAATACGGTTTTTATGAAGTCATAAGGGGCGCAGGGCTGTGCAAAATGGCATATGATGTATTGCCGAAGCCGACCGAAAATCCCCAATAGTTCGAGGGGATAACACCGTCAAAGTTGATTTACTTGCAAGGCGCTGTTTTTATCTTGCAAAAACTTGCCGAGCGAGTAAATATTTTTTATGAATTTTTTCAAAACCGCTTCAAAGTCTTATGACTATAAAAAAGACTATGCTATAATTGTAGTGTATTTATTTTTTATGAGGTAAAGATGAAATTAAGAGAAGAATGCGGGGTTTTTGGCATCATTTCCAATAGAAATACCGAATGCGGCAACATAGTTTTTGCCGGGCTGATATCACAGCAGCACCGGGGGCAGGAAAGCGCCGGCATAGCTTCGTTCTGTGACGACCGCATTCTGCACCAAAAAGGGCAAGGGCTGGTGAACACAGTCTTTGCGAATGAGGACCTTGACCGCTTTAATGCCAATGACATAGCCATAGGACATGTCAGATACTCCACAACGGGCAACAACAGTTTTCTGAACGCGCAACCCATTGTCACTCACCACAAAAAAATAAATTTTGCATTGGCGCACAACGGCAATCTCTTGAACGCCGCCAGCATAAGAGATGACCTTGAGGAGAGATTCGGCGTGGTTTTTTCAACGACAAATGATTCCGAAGTCATCAATATGATGATAATCAACGAAATGACAAAGGGCAATGACTTTGTTACGGCACTGCGGAATGTTGTTGGCAGGCTGGAAGGCGCTTTTTCGTTGGTCATCATGACAAAGGACCACCTCATTGCCGTGCGTGACCGTGTGGGTTTCCGTCCCTTAATCATGGGCAGAACAAAGAATTGCGTCATGTTGGCTTCAGAGAGTTGCGCTCTTGACGCCGTCGGCGCCCAAATAGAGAGAGATATTGCCCCCGGCGAAATTGTATTTATTGACAAGAATCTGAACACAACCGTGTATCATGACGAAAAGAAAGCCAACAAGGGGCTTTGCTGCTTTGAATATGTGTATTTTGCCCGTCAGGATTCGATAATTGACGGCGAGAGCGTCTATGAGATGCGCAAGCAGATGGGCAAGTACCTTGCCATTCAAAAGCCCGTTGAAGCCGATTTGGTTTGCGGAGTTCCCGACAGCGGACTTGAGGGCGCAAAGGGCTATGCCGAACAGTCAAAAATCCCCTATGGCAGTGCCTTTGTTCTGAACAGATATATCGGCAGGAGTTTTATTTATCCGACGCAAAGAGCCAGAGAAAG
This sequence comes from Christensenellales bacterium, assembly GCA_050309775.1. Lineage (GTDB taxonomy): Bacteria > Bacillota > Clostridia > Christensenellales > DTU072 > DTU072. The sequence continues at coordinate 135,839 of JBNRMV010000010.1, forward strand.
AGCTGTGCGCCTGAAACTTAATCCGCTTAAAGCCGCACTTGAAGGTAAAAGGATTGTGCTTGTTGACGATTCTATCGTAAGAGGCACGACTTCGGCAAAAATCATAAAAGAGCTGCGCAGCGCCGGAGCCAAAGAAGTACATATGCGCATTACTTCGCCGATGTTCAAATACGCTTGTTATTTCGGCACCGACATAGATTCGCCGGAATGCCTTATAGCAAACCAAATGACAATAGACGAGATAACACGCCACATAGGCGCAGACAGCTTGGAATTTCTGACAGTCGAAAACCTTCAACGCATTACCGGAGAGGAGAATCCCGGCTTTTGCGTAGGCTGCTTCAGCGGAAAGTACCCCATAGAAATATCTGAAAAGCCCTGCAAAAACAAATACGAGGTGAGATAATGAAAGATGTTGCGGAGCTGAAAAAGTTTTTTGTAAAAGACCGCTACATAAGAAACAACGCCATTGAGATTGAAGAAATCAACACAGAGTATGCCATTTGTTCGGCGCAAATAAATGAAAACCATCTGAATGCCAACGATGTAGTGCAAGGCGGAATGATATATACCATAGCCGACTTTACTTTTGCGGTGTTATCAAACTATATTCATTCTTGCGCTGTGTCGCAATCGGCAACTATTACATTCCTGCGCCCGGCGGCATGCAAAAAAATCTTTGCGCGTTCTGAGGAACTTTCAGCCACTGCGCACAATTGCGTTCACAAAGTCACTGTGTATGACGAGAATAATAATACGCTTGCCATAGCGCAAATAAACGGTTTCATAAAATAAGTCTTTCAAAAAAGCCTTGCGGCTACCGTTTTGTTTACGAACAGAACTTTTTAACAAAAAAACAGAGTTTTGTCAATAAAAACACTGTTTTTTTTGATATATGCCGAAAATGCGGTATTGACTAACCTTCCATTTGGTAGTAATATTAAGATAGAATAAAATGCCAAGGAGGCACAATGATAAGAATAATCGTGCTGGACGGATATTGTCTGAATCCGGGGGACTTGAGCTGGGGGGGCTTTGGCGGAATAACAGACAATGTGATTATTTATGACAGAACACCGCAAGAACTTGTTGTAGAAAGAGCGCAAAATGCCGACATCGTCATTGTCAACAAAGTAGTCATAGACAAAGAGATTATGGATAGCCTGCCAAAACTGAAATATATCGGCGTATTGGCTACCGGATACAATGTAGTAAATATAGAGTATGCCAAGAAAAAAGGCATTGTCGTAACCAACATTCCGGCTTATTCGACAGAGTCGGTGGTACAACATATTATCGGGCTGATGATAGAACTTGCTTCGGGAATAGGAGCGCATCACAACACCGTCAAAGACGGCGAATGGACGCGCAGCCAGGATTTCTGCTATTACAACAAAGACAACATGGAACTTGCAGGAAAAACTCTGGGCATAATCGGCATGGGCAGAATAGGTCAGAGAGTAAAAGATGTGGCTGTGGCGCTGGGAATGAAAGTCATAGCAAACAACAAAGACAGGACAGGAGAGGGGGAAGGGTTTCGTTATGTTTCCCTTGAAGAATTATTTAAGGAAAGTGACATAATTTCGCTGAATTGCCCGTTAAACAAAGAAAATGAGGGCATAATAAATTCAAAAAGCATTGCTCTTATGAAAACTTCGGCAATTATCATCAATGCGTCTCGCGGCGGCTTAATAAATGAGCCCGACCTTGCGGCGGCATTGAACAGCGGCAGAATACGCGCCGCCGGCGTCGATGTACTGTCCGTTGAGCCGCCAAACAGCAACAATCCCTTGCTTTCAGCGCGCAACATAGTCATAACGCCGCACATTGCATGGGCAACAAAAGAAGCAAGGACTCGGCTTATGGAGATAGCCGTAAACAATGTCAACGCATTTCTTGCGGGCAAGCCAATAAATGTAGTAAATAAATAGTGATTTTTCGGCATGGCGCTTGCATTTAAGATAAAATGTGTTATAATTCGATATGATAAAATACCTTAAGAAAATAAACAGTAAATGATTTGGAGAATGATAAATGGAAAGAATTGCTATTATTGATATTGGGTCCAACACGGCAAGACTTGTTATAGCAAACATCTTAGATGGGGGATACTTTGTAGTCATTGATGAGTTGAAAGAACCGGTGAGGTTGGCGCAGGATATGGAAATTGACGGATTTTTGCGTCCTCTGCGCATACAACAAATGATAAAAACTCTGAATACCTTCAAAAACCTTTATGAGAGCCACAAGGTCACAAAGGTGTTTGCGTACGGCACGGCAGCAGTCAGGCGCGCAAAAAACCAAAAGAATTTTGTCGACGAGGTACTCAGCAGCTGCGGCATAAAACTTACCGTACTCACGCAGGAAGAAGAGGCTACGCTTGCATATACAGGTGTCATAAATTCCATGGATGTGCCAAAGGGGCTGATTGTGGATATTGGCGGCGGCTCCACAAAGATTATTTATTACAACAGACGCACGCTTATTGCGCAGGACACATTGCCTTTCGGCGCCGTTACCCTGACGGAGAAGTTCCAGAACAGCTCAAAAGACGCCATGGAAAGAACGCTGTTTATGGAGAGGTATGTTGCCGAAGAAATAAAAAAACTCAATTGGTTTGATTTGATTGACGAGGACGCAAGATTTATCGGCGTCGGCGGTTCGCTGCGCAATCTGGGCAAGATAAGCCGCCGTTTCAAGAGATATCCCTTGGATATGGCTCATAATTATCAGATTCCTTTTGAAGAATTTGACAGCATTTATCAAAAAATTCGTGTGCTGGACATAGACAAAGCCGCGCGCATAAAAGGTCTTTCCTCAACGAGAGCCGATATTTTCCCTGCCGCGCTTGCCATACTGAACACTTTGAAACAGAGCCTGAATTTTGAAGCCATCACCATTAGCGGCGCAGGATTCAGAGAGGGCGCATTGTTCAGATATTCAGTACCGTCAACGGCAGAAAAACCCATAAGCGATGTGTTGGGACACAGCATATATACCATGCTTTCGCATTTTGACATGAATGTGCCGCATTCGGAACATGTTTTTGACTTGTCACTACAACTTTATCGTCAACTGAAGGTGTTGCATAAGTTGCCAAGGTCATTCATAAAAGTGCTGAGAGTGGCGGCGCAGTTGCACGACATAGGTTCGAGCTTTAAGTTTTATGATCACCCAAGGCACTCTTTTTATTTGATTCTGAACAGCAATCTGTATGGCATTCCGCAGAAAGATTTGGTCATTGCCGCCATAGCTGCAGGCATGCACAGCAAGACTGCGCTTGAGGGAATGGAGGTTGAGCAGTACTTAACAATGCTTAGTGACGAGGACATCGACGCGGCAAAAAAGCTTGGTGTCATAGTACGCATAGCCGAGTGCTTTGACAGAAGCATGGGCAGCGTCATACAAGGCATTTCCTGCGATGTGCTGGGTGACAGCGTAATTCTGAAAACAGAGTGCAACAGCGATTGCACGCTGGAAGTCAAGGACGCAATGAGCGCCGTATATGATTTCCGCCGCGCATTCAAGAAAAACCTAGAGATTTTATAAATAGTGAACAAAAAAGTCATACTTGCCTCGACATCACCCCGAAGAAAAGAGCTTTTGAGTTCTGTTCTTTGGGATTTTGATATATGCGCGCCCGAAGCCGAAGAGAAAGACGGCGACTGTCCGGAAGCAACGGCAATAAGCAACGCGCGCAGCAAGGCGCATTCGATAGAGCGCAAAGCCGACACGATAGTTGTTGCTTGCGACACCGTTGTTGCTTGTGACGGAGAGATACTGGGAAAGCCGCAAGATGCGGCTGACGCAAAGCGCATGCTGAAGGTGTTGTGCGGCAGGTGGCACGAAGTGTTTAGCGGCGTATGCGTGCTTGCCGACAAGGAATATTGCTTTGCAGAGCGTTCGGCTGTGTGGATAAAAGACTTGTCCGACAGTGGCGTAGACGAATATATTCAGCAGTACCGACCTTTTGACAAGGCGGGAGCATATGGCATTCAAGACGGTGTAGCGGAAGACTTTCAAGGCGATTACAACAACATTGTGGGATTGCCTTTAGAAAAATTACGGAAGATTTTTATGGAGAACGGTATACATGTTAAAGAATAAATATTATGTCGATATCGGCAGCGTATATACCAAAGTATACAGCAACATTCTTTTGCTGAAAGAACCTACTTGCATTATTCTCCGCGCAGGCGGTATTAGCCCAAAAGCAGTGGCTTGCGGCAGGCTTGCCGAACTAAAAAAACATATCCTTGCCGAAGATGAGCAGTTTATTAACCCCATAAAAGAAGGCGCCGTTATGCATTTTGGCGCCGCCGTGCTTATGCTCAAAGAGTATTTGAAAAGAGCTGGCGTAGGCAAAAACAGTGAAATAACAGCCTTTTTTCCTTGTTCATTATCCGTACAGCAGCGCCAGGACATCGAAAAGGTATTCATTGCCGCAGGATACCGCAACATAGCGCTCAGCGAGATATTGTTGTCATTGAAGCCGCATATTGCCACATACCGCAATATGGCAGTAGTCGACATAGGCGGCAACCGTTCAGATGTGGGCATCATAAATGAGGACGGCATAGTGGCGGCGTACAGCGTAAATATCGGCGGCGTAACTGTGACGGAACGCATTATAAACAGCGTAGAACGGCTCTATAACCTTAACATATCCTTTGCGGCGGCAGAAAAACTTAAATTGGGCATTGGCAGCTTATATGAATGCGACACCTCGTCTATGACGGTTTCGGGCAGAGATATCATTACCGGTGCGGCAAAAAGCGTTGAGGTTTATTCAAGCGACATTTATGAGGATATTGCGCATTGCTACAAGCGAATAATAAAGATTGTTGAGGGGTTGCTGGTTGTTGCGCCTTTGGAGTGCATTGAGGGGCTGAACAGCCGCGGCATTTTTGCGCTTGGCGGCGGCAGCCGCATGAGAGGGCTTGACGATTTTCTTTACAAGCATTTGGCGCTGCCGCTGAATCTGATATAAGATATAGTTTTGTTGTTCATTATCTCCCCTAAAGGGCGGTTTTTCCATATTTTCTTTTATGTATATTTAACTTTATTATATATTGACACTAGAGAGCCAAATTTGATATACTTGTAGTGTAAAGAATTGTTTTATCATTCTATGAGAAAAAGGAGTATGCAAATCATGAAATTCAAAAGGTTGCTTATAGTTATGCTATCCTTGCTAGTAGCCGTTGCGCTATTTGCGTGTAATCCCACAGGGGAGCAGAACGGCGGAGGGAAAAGCGACGATGTTCCCACGCTTGCCGATTTGATTGACTACAGCTCAAACACAAAGTACTACAATGTAGCTCCGGTTGTCTACGCTGACACGGCGCAGCAAGTAGCTTTGTTGGCAGACAGCATAGCAGAAAGAAACAGACGAATAGAAGAAAGCGACGACGAGCCTTCGGTTCCGGTCAAGATTTTCATAAATTCTTCACCTGATGATATAATCGCAGCAATGAGCCAAGCAGGGCTGAGCTTTGAAAAAATGGACAAGACTGTGAAGTATCTTGCCGGCGCAGAGAATGAAGCTTTGGACCTTGATGCCATCGTAGCAACAGGAATATGGGAAGATGATGACGATTGGTCATTCTTCGACGACTGGGATTATTATGAAAAACTTGAAGACAAGGCCGAGGCGTCCGACAGCACGGACAGAGATTCCGACAACTTGCAGCGCCAAAAAAGAAAAATAATGAGACAGGTCTTTAAGATTGGTATGACCGGCGATGAGTTCGGCAGATTTATTTATGAAGAGCTGAATTATGCCCAAGATGTCACACGCTCCATGCATCTGAGCAACACAGAATGGGTCAATGAGCCATACGACGAGTATGTAAAGTACGAACTGAGTTTTGACACGCTTGTTTATTTCAAGGCATTCAACGAATTTTCAAAAGACAACAACAAGCCCAGAACAGTTCAATTGTATGGTTATTATTATGATTATGACAAAAAGGTATACGACACCACAGACGACACAACCTTTGAAAAACAGCTGAAATACAGCCACCAATCAGTCTTCTCAGATTCAGAATTCTTGGATTATATCAACATACAGCGCAACACATATATCAAGTCATATCGCTACAAAGACACTTTTTATAAAAAGTTCTATGATGTGCATTTCTTGTTCCAAGGACTTCTTGAACAATACGACACTATTGTTTATGAGTTCCCCGAGATAGAGCCTGCCATTCTTGGAGAGCCGAACCTGAAATACTCTACGGAAATGAAAGCCGGTATGGACGCAGGCTTCACTCAACAATTGATACTCACTGACCATCTATATATCTATTCGGCGGATATACCTACCATGAAGGCATACAATGCCGCAAATAGCGCTTATGAAAATGTAAAGAACTCCGGCGGCGGAGTCGAACAACGCGACGAGAAAGAAATGCTGCTCAATATTGAACAACTCAAAATAGTTGATTATATATTAACAAAGATGAATGACCAACAGCTTTCGAGAGTATTACAGTACCACATAAAAACATATAGCGGCGACATGATACGCAACATTCAAAGTGAACGCAAAGACAAAAAACTTGAGGAAGTTGCTCTTGCCGGTATTGAGGAAGGTCTTATACACGAAGCCGAAAGAAAAGCGTCGGAAATAAAGATTGGCAGAACAGCCGCAATTATTGCTCAGTTGAGAAGAAATTATGGCGAAGCCGGTCCGGAAGAGCAGTTCTCCTCTGCAAACAGCACCAACTGGAAGGGCATAAGACCCGAAGTTAAGGCAGCCTTGGAGCATGATTACTCAGTATACCCTGACGGCACCCAAAAGAAAGAAGCCTTTGACAACTTGCTTATCAAGAAAAAATGGAGCTGCGGCGGCCTTGACGAAGCTGATTGCAGGGAAGGCAACGGCCACTTAACTTGCACTGAGGATTATGATGTAGAGCATCAAATCAGCCGTTTCTTGAACGAACACGAAACTGTATTGCGCTATTCCATAGGACAAGTAGATGTTCAATTGGCAGGAGCGCCCGGAAAACATGCAAAGGTCAACACTTCATATGACCTCAAAACCACCTCCGCCAACCACACACTGGGCACCTACACCAACGGCAACAACCTTGAGGGAAGAACAATGCCCGACGGCGCCGTGACCTACAACTATCCCAAAACACTGGACAACATGACTTTCAAGGCAGGAGAAACGCTCAAAGAGGCCATGGCTGATAGCAAAGATAAAAAAGATTTTCTCACCGGAAACGCAGGAAAACTAACTCTTGATCCTCAGACCTCGGAAGGCGGCACCGGCGGCTCGATAAGAAGGTATGTCTACACCTTTGAGGGCTGGTATATTGATATTGACTTGAAATATAAAGTAGACGAAAACGAAAAAGTCAAGTATGACATGTTGCTATATCCCGGCTTTTCAGTAAAACTTGAGGCAGTAAGCTAATTACATTGACAAAAAACAAGTATAAAAAAGCTGTTCCGTATGGAGCAGCTTTTTTATGTTTATAAGTTTTTTACTTATGGAATAAAAAAATTTACAAAACCGTTGACAACATAACTGTTTATGTATATAATGTGTTTAGATACATAAAACAGTGAGGTAATAATTATGATTATGTGCGCGGTGCAACACAGCAAAATTTACAAAGCAGAGCTTTGGGATAAGATGCAACATATAATGGAGAGATACAACGACCATATGGCGCATTGCTATTTGGAGTTTGATGCTCAACTGGATTTTCCGGCGTTAAAAACAGCTTTGAACAATGCTTGCGACAGAATACCCATATTTAAGAGCGCCTTCAAACATGGCTTATTTACGGCAAAATGGCAAGAACGCAGGCATTTCGACATAGACGACATAGTGTCGCTTGTGGAAACTGACGAACCGAAAAAGGTCAGCGAAAAGTTCCTTACGCAAAAACTTGACGAAAACAAAGAGCAATTAAAAGTACTGTTGGTGCGCAGTTGCGGCAAAGATACGCTGAATGTCGTACTCAACCATATGGTAATGGACGGAGCCGACATAAAACAGTTTATGGCGCTTGTTGCCGCCGGTTATAGCGATATTATGAACGGGGGCAGAGGCAGAGTGCCGTTCAAAAACGGCAGACGGGACGAGGCGCAGATACTGGAAAATTTTTCAGAACAAGAGCGAAAAGAAGTCGAAAGCCTGCTTTCATACTCAAAAAAGAGTAAAGACAAAATTTGTTTTCCATTTGAACACAATTCAAGGAAAGAGCTTTTTCCCTTTATTGAACGGCTGATTATACCGCAGGACATTTTTCTTGCGGTCAAACAAAAGGCAAAGTTAGGGGGGTATACTGTCAACGACCTTGTAGTCGCTTGCTTTTACCGCGCGTTATATTCCTTTATGGACATTGACAAAAGAAAAAGTTTGGGACTGCCTTGCATGGTAGATTTGCGCAAATACATGGCAGGCGGCGACAGTCTTGGCGCCACAAATCTGACCTCTATGGTGGTGTGCAATATAGGCAACGACATAGGCAAAGACATTTATGAAACGCTTGAAAAAGTCAAGGCCGCCATGTCGGAGCTTAAGAGCAATTATCCCGGCTTGCACGGCTTGCCGCTGTTGCGTGGCGTGTTCAAGTATGTGCCTTATGCGTTGGCAAAGTTCCTTATCGGCACTTTTTTCAAAAATCCGCTCATTGGCATAAGCAATATAGGCATTGTAAATGAAAAAACGCTGAGTTTTGGCGAGATGGTGCCGGATTATGTCTATTTTACCGGCTCAATAAAGTATCCGCCGTATTATCAATTGGCGCTCACCACATATAAAAATGCCATAACTTTCTCTACGGCTATTTATGGTACGGAAAACGACCGCAAAAAGGTCAAAGAGCTTTTTGAATGCTTGCGCAGCCAAATCTATGATTTTGCCAATTCGGAGGCATAAGGTTTTGTAAAGAACTTGCAAAGCAAAGCGTTTTGTATTACAATGAATACACAAAAATTCAATGAGGTACAACATGCTAAAAATACCAAGTTTTGAGGTCGACCATTTGCGCTTGAAACCCGGACTTTATGTGTCAAGAAAGGACGAAGTCAGCTATGATACCGTCACTACCTTTGACATAAGAATGAAAAGGCCTTATCACGAGGATGTCATGGATACCGGAGCCATACATGCGTTGGAACACATTTGCGCGGCATATATGCGAAATGATGAACTTTGGGGCAACAAAATTATTTATTTCGGACCCATGGGTTGCAGAACGGGGTTTTATCTTGTTGTAGTAGGAGATTTGGGAACAGAGGAGATTTTGCCGCTGATAGAGAGGACATTTGATTTTGCCTCTGATTTTGAAGGCGAAATACCCGGCGCCACTCCGATAGAGTGCGGATATTGCGTTGATATGGACCTGGACGGCGCAAAGACGCATGCCGCAATGTACTACAACTTACTACTAGACGCTAAGAAAGAGAACTTTAATTATCCCAAGAAAAGACAAAAGAAGACTAAGGCAGAGAAATAATACAGCAATTCTATATATCAAAAAAGGACTATTTGTTGCAATAGTCCTTTTTTTTGTGGTTGAAAGCAAATACGATTATTCCGCCGCTTCGGGCACTTCGACTTCTTCATCAAGCGTCCTTTGGTGGCGTCTTTCGTTTAGTATGCCAAGTATGCGCTTATGTTCGTCATCGTCAAGAGCGTACTTCCATGTAGGAATGACGGAAAGTATGCAGCCGATTGCGGGGGGTATGGATACTAAGAAAAAGAGTACGCCCATAAAACTTGAAAAGTGTGATTCAAGTCTGGGAATGCCGCCGGCAGAAATAAATGCGTTGAGTTCTGCAACTCTGCTGTCGGAGAAACGCACAACTGAATAGGCAACTCCGGAAATAATGGTGGCAATACCTGTTGTCAGCTTTGCGATAAAGGTTTGTCCGCTGAAAAATACGCCGTCAGGACGAATGCCGTTTGTGTATTCTTCATAGTCAACGGCGTCGGCTATCATAAGCGATTGTAGCACTGTCGTCAAGCCCATCGAGCAGCCGCTGAATAGGAATACTATGAAACAAAATGTCAACGCCAACGGATGCGTCAGGTTGTTCGGGGCGACAAGATACGCTCCATATATCAATAGGAAAGGCACTATGCCGACAAGGTTGCCATAATTGTATAGTTTCTTTTTTGTGAATTTTGTCAGAAGTTTTGGCGTAAGCGCCATAGCAACGAACTGCCCGACAAACATACCGCCGCCCAACAGCGCCATATAAAGCAACGCAAGAATGGCGCTCTTACTGGCAAAATAATATGTAACCAGCGGCATTGCGGCAAGGGCAAGCAGCATTTTTGGGCTGCCCAACACGCCCGAGAGCAATACTTGACGGAAGGGTTTGTTGCGCCACATGATTTTGAAATTGTCGACAAGCGTATATTTTGTCTTTGAGGCGGAAATGCGCTCTCTTACGGCAAAGCCGCACATTTGAAAAAGTCCGCATCCGATTATGGCAAATATCGCAGCCGCAAGCAAAAAGCCGTATTTTTCTCCCATGGCGGGATTGCCGCCGGCAAGTGCTGTATTGGTCAATGATTTACCCAGACCCAAAGCCAACGGCTGCATGGCAAGCAGAGTTACGCCGCCTCCGATGCCGCCAAATATACGCGCCAAGCTAAGCAGTTTGTTGCGGTCTTTGCTGTCCTCCGTCATAAGCGCCGTTACGCTCCAAAGGGGTATGTCGCCAACGGTGTAGGTCATACCCCACAGTATGTATGTAATGGCGGCCCAAGCAACTATCCAATTGTTCAGGGCTTTGGAGTTTGCGGCGTCGCCATAAAAACCAAAGTTGGTGAAGCACAACAGTGTGATTATCAGAATCGGTATGGGAACGGCAATCAGATAAGGGCGGCATTTGCCGATTTTTGTCCTTGTTCTGTCGACAATAGTTCCCATAATGGGGTCGTTGAAAGCGTCCCAAACTCTGGCAAGAGTCATTATTAAGCTGACAGACATTGCCGGAATAAGTATGGTAAACTGAAGATAATATGCAAAGCAGGCGCCAATAATGTTGTAAATAACATTCTGCCCGGCAAGAGAAATAAGATAAATGTTTCTTTCTTTGGGGGTGTAGGTGCGCAGTTTTGTCGTTGCTGATACTAATTTGTCTGTCATTATGCCACCTCTTTTATGTTATTTTGGTATTGCGTCCAATGGTCGTTGTTGCTGTCAGGTTTGTAAACCGCGCGCGAAGGCACTTTGATTTCCAGAGCGTCGCTGACTGCATAGTCCTTGGTTTCGGTGTTGTAATATTTGAAGCTGTATGCGCCGACTGTGGGTTTTGTTGCGGCGGAAATAACTACCTCTTTGAGCCTTAAGCAGTTTATGAAAGCATAATCGCCGATACTCTTTATTGTTGAGGGAATGTCGACGGAAATGATATCGGAATAACCGAAAGCAAAGGTTTCGATGACAGTCACGCCCTCGGGGATTGTGACGGACTTTATTTTGCTTGAATAAAAAGCCAGACTGCTTATTGTTGTGACTTTTATGGAATCAACTTTGTCGGGGATTGTGACATTCTCTGCGGCGCCTAGGTATTTTGTCATCTTTGCGTAGGTGTCAACAACCTTTTCTCCTTCCAGCACTTCTATAATTGAATATTGAAAGCCGTCTTTATTGAAGGTTCTCACTTCCTGCTCGGTAGCCGCTGTTTGGGTGCATGAAGTCACAGTGAAAGCCAAGGCTATTAGCAGGAGACATATTATGATTTTTGAGGTTTTTTTCATCTTGATGCGCTCCTTATAATACTACAAACTTTTGTTATTATAAGCTATACCCGAACGAATGTCAACATTGTATTTTTTTCGACAAAATTAGTTCGCAGATTTTGCTTGACATGAATATAAACAGACTGTTCTCTTATAAAGCGGCATCAAATTTATACGGCGCTTGTACTCTTGCTAAAAGAAAAAGAATGTGATATAATGTTTTCACTTATTAAAGGAGTTGCACGATGAAACAATACAAAGCAAACGGCAACGAGAAATTTATTGTAGAAGAAGTTACTTCTTCGAGCGAAAAGGATATCGCAAAAATAAAGATTTCCAAAGTTTTTCCCACTAGGTCAGACCTTGATATTTTTTCTGGAAAATCCGACATTGCATACCCTTTTGTGCCCGGTCATATAGCAGTGGGCTATGTCAGCGAGGACAAACCGGAGTACGGACTGAGAAGGGGCGCAAGAGTCGTACTCAACCCCTATATCATCTCTTATTCAGATAAGTCTCAGACGCTGCCGGAAATACAAACCTACGGCGTCAACAAGAACGGCTTTCTGGCTGATTTTGTCTGTCTGACTGTAGAAAACATAATTCCTCTGCCCGAAGATGTAAAAGAAGACGACGCCATATTTGCAGAGCATATTGCAATCAGCCTTGCGGTCATAAACAATTTTGAAATTGCAAAAGGCGACTATGTTGCCATTATCGGCGGTTCGCCGCTGTGCAATATCATTGCGCAGCTTGCTATGTATTTTCAAGCTATACCCATAGTTATTGACCACAAAGCCGACCGTTTGGCTATCGCCAAGGAATGCGGCGTGTATTACACCATAAATTCCAGCAAGGAAGTGACCATTGACAGAGTGCTGGAAATAACCGGCGGCAGAATGGCGGAGCATACCATATTGCATAGCGAACAGGGCATAACTCCGCATTATTTATTTGCGCTTGCAAGAAACGGCGGTGACTGCACTATTATGAGTGTGCATGGATACCCCAATCCGCTTGAAACGGACATAAATCTCATAAACCAAAAACAACTTACCGTAAAAGGCGTATCCAACGGAGCGACAGAATTCAATTCCGCAATTTATTTGCTTGCGCAAAAAGTGCTGAAACTTTCGCCGCTGATTGAAAGTGTCACCCCCATAGCCGACGCCGAAAAGCTTTTCCTAAACTTGAAAGAACAAGGATTTGGCATGGCCAACCTGATTCAAATGGACTAAACCAACAAATCGCATAATTTTTCGATATCCCCCGCGCCAAGTACAAGTATCATATCTGAAGCGCGGGATTTTTTTATTAAATCTCTTGCAAGCGTAATTATTTCGTCATAATAATAGGAATTCTTGTTTTCGATTTTTTTGAACAAGTCCAACGCGCTCATTCCCCAACAGGACATCTCCCTAGCGGAATACTCTTTTACTATGTATATTTCGTCGCAGTCGTTGAACACTTTGCTGAAGTCGTTTATCAGCAGGGCGGTACGGCTGTAAGTATGCGGCTGAAATACGGCAATAAGTCTGCCGTTTGTCAGTTTTTTTGCGCTGGTCAGTACAGCTTTTATTTCTGACGGGTGGTGGGCATAATCATGAATGACATCTGCGCCTTTTATCATACCTTTGCGCTCAAACCTCCGCCTTATGCCCTCAAAGTTCTCTATGGCTTTCTTAATAGTGGCTCCGTCAATATACAGCAGGCGCCCCACCGCCGCAGCGGCTGCCGCATTATAGACATTGTGCCGTCCCGGTATGCTTAAGCGGATATCGGCTATATGCTCTCCCAAATAACTCATTGAGAATGAGAAGTACCCTCTGCGGTATTCTTCCACGGCGTTTATATAATAATCATCGGCAACAGAACTGCCGAAAGTCAAAGGGCAATGCGGCAAATAACGCAGGTGAGAAGTATAGTATTCGCTGTCGCCGCAGACCAAGGCGAGATTATCTTTTCTATCAAAAAGAAATTTGTCAAAAGTATCGTATATTTCCGAAAGGGTTTTATATGTATCGGGGTGGTCGTTTTCGGCATTCAGCACCACAGAAATGTTTGATTTTATACTCAGCAGACTTTTTCGGTATTCACAAGCCTCTGTAACAAAAAAGTCATCTCCGGAGTGATAAAGGTTGCCGATGCCGTTGCCGACATCGCCGCCGACATGTCCGCAAAAGGCTCTGCCGGCTTCTTTTAAGACAGCGCACAGCAAACCGCAGGCGGTGGTTTTGCCGTGGGTGCCGCTTATTGCTATGGTGTTGGGAAAACATTCGGAGATTTTTCCCAAAAATACATGCCGTTCATAGACGGGAATGCCCCTCTCTTGACAATAGCGCAGTTCTCTATCGTTTTCGGGAATGGCGGAGGAATACACCGCTATGTCGGGAACACCTATAAGTTCGGGTCGACTGCCTATCCAAACCTCGGCGCCGCGTTCAATCAGGTCAATTATTATCGGGGAGAATACGGCGTCGGAGCCGCTTACGCGCGCGCCAAACTTCAGCATAAGTTTTGCCATGGCAGAAAGGCTTATGCCGCCGATACCGATAAAATGAATGTTGCGCACATTAAATTCGGGCATATGTCACTATGATATGCCGGCAATTGTTTGATAGTGCCTTAGATGCAAAAAAGACTAGAAATATTTTGCTTATTGAAATTTATATTTAATTATAGTATAATATAAATAATAGACAAATAATGTCAAAGGAGTTTACCATGACGATTACAAATGTTAGAGTTAAATTGCTCAAGAAGAGAGAGGGAAAACTCAAAGCCGTAGCCAGCATTGTATTTGACGATGTTTTTGTGGTACATGACATAAAAGTCATAGAGACAGGGGAGGATTGTTTCGTGGTTATGCCTTCAAGGAAGGGGCCCGACGGCGAGTACAGAGATGTGGCGCATCCGCTGAACAGCCAAGTGAGGGAAAACATAAAAACCCTCATAATCGACGAATACAAAAAACTGTTGGCTGAAGAACAAACGGAAGATGCCGCTGAAGAAGCTCAAGACTGATTTTTTCTTCTGCACACAACTGAATACATATTATCTCCGCATTCATAGATAACTTTGTTGCCGATTGTTTATTTCGCGTTTTTTATGGAAAAATGTTTGACAACAGACAAGATGGTATATATAATATAACTTGCATTTAATGTAGAGGTGATAAAAATGAAAGAAAAAATACATCCGAATTATCGGATAGTTGATGTCTCCTGCGCTTGCGGCGCCTCCTTTAAGACGGGTACCACAAAGAAGGTTGACACCATAAAAGTTGAGATTTGCAACCAGTGCCACCCGTTCTATTCCGGCAAACAAAAGATGGTCGACACCGGCGGCAGAATCGACAGATTCTACAAGCGTTTCGGCGAAAGCGAGCTGAAATAACTGATTTTTTATGAAGTTTACCGAAGTAGTGCAAACGGGGGATTCCGTATGCACTATTTTTGTATCCAAAGGGCGAAAGAATGCAAAATAAAAAATGTTCAACAATTGGCGGTCAAGCTGTACTTGAAGGCGTGATGATGCGCGGCAAGAGCAGTATGGCGACAGCCGTTCGTGACCCCAAGGGCAACATTGTCGTGGAGTCCAGCCGATTTGTACCCAATGACCAAAAAAGTGTTTTTTACAGGATTCCTATAATTCGGGGCGTGCTGAACTTTGTTTCGAGTATGGCAAGCGGCATAAAAACCCTCAACCGTTCCAGCGAAGTATTTACGGGAATGGAGAACGAGGAGCCGTCAAAATTTGAAAAATGGCTGGCAAAGAAATTTAATGTCGACATTATGAGCGTGCTTATTTTTATAAGTTTGTTCATAGGACTTGCACTGGCGATTGGATTGTTTGTCGTGCTG
This sequence comes from Christensenellales bacterium, assembly GCA_050309775.1. GTDB lineage: Bacteria > Bacillota > Clostridia > Christensenellales > DTU072 > DTU072. Next base: position 151,430 of record JBNRMV010000010.1, read on the forward strand.
CCCCACCTTGCCACCGAAGGCATAATAAGACTTTTTCGCATTGCGCCCAAACCCATTTTCATAAACCTCATTGCCGGCGCAGTACGCATTGCAATATTCATTGTTTACATTCTTTTGATTGGTTTAATGAAAGACATAAAAAGGCTTTTCCGTTATCACGGCGCCGAGCATAAAGTCATAAGCTGTTATGAGCATGGGCTGGATTTGACGGTAGAGAATGTCCAGAAAATGACGACAGTGCATGACAGATGCGGCACAACTTTTATTTTCATAATAATGATATTCAGTATCATATTCTTTTCGTTCGATGTTTTCTCCCAAAACTTCTGGCAGAGAATTCTCATTAGAATAGTTTTTATACCGTTTGTGGCCGGAATATCTTATGAACTGTTGAAGTTGTTTGCAAAATATGACAACTTCTTCACAAGAATAATGAAGTTCCCCGGTCTGATGCTTCAGAAGCTGACGACGCAGCCTCCCGACGACAGCATGGTCGAAGTGGCGCTAAAAGCCTTTACAACTGTTCTGGAACTGGAAGATAATCTCGACAAACCCGTGGAGAGTTTTGTCACATATACCACGGTGGAAAAAGCCGTTAAGGAACTTTCGGGCATTGCGCCGACAAAGAATGAGGCGGAACTTATCCTTATGCATACGACGGGTGCAAAGACTTTTCCCGAACTGTATGAGCGCAAGAGAATTTCGTCGGTGGAAAAAGACAAAGCCATAGAGTACGCCATACAGCGCCAAAAAGGTCAGCCGCTGCAGTATGTGCTAGGCAACGCTTGTTTTTATGGATATGATTTTTTTGTTGATGAGCGAGTGTTAATTCCGAGATTTGACACAGAACACCTTGTCAAAGCGGCGGTAGACATAGCCAAAGAGATGCAGCAGCCGGCAATACTTGACCTTATGACAGGCAGCGGCGCCATTGCCGTCGCCATAAGAAAGAGCGTCGATTGCAGCATGACAGCTACCGATATATCGGGGGCGGCGCTTGAAGTGGCGCACCAAAACGCAAAAAACAATGATTGTGAAATTAGTTTTTTGCAAAGCAGTATTTTTGAGTCGGTTGAGGGCAAATATGATATTATCTGCTGCAACCCTCCCTATATCCCCGAAAAGGATATTGCCGAACTTGACAGCGAAGTAAAAGATTTTGAGCCGCTCTCTGCATTGAACGGCGGAGAGGACGGATTGGATTTTTATCGAAAGATTGTTTCGGCTGCGCCCAATTATTTGAATGCAAAAGGCTATCTGTTGCTTGAAGCAGGCGCCGGACAGGCGGAAATCATAAAAGGAATGCTTGACGAGAAGTTTGAGGTGGAGTTTGTATTCGACCTCAACAATCCTCCTATTGCCAGAGTGCTGGTAGCGCAACTGAAAGACCAATAACAAGGAAAGATTTATGTTTGAAAGACTTGAACAGATGAAAAAAAGATACCACGAACTCAACGGACAAATCGGGCTGCCCGAAGTTGTCGCCCGTCAAGACGAGTGGCGCAAATTAGTAAAAGAGCATTCGGCGCTTGAGCCTATTGTACAAGCGTATGAAAGGTATCTGAAAATTGTTGCGGATATGGAAGAAAGCCAAGCCTTAATGAACGATAGCGACAAGGAGCTTGCCGAACTTGCCGAGGCGGAGTTTTATGAACTGCGCGACCAAAAAGACGCTTTGGTTCAAGAAATAAAAATTATGCTCATTCCCGTTGACCCCATGGATGACAAAAATGTCATTGTCGAGATAAGAGGCGGCGCAGGCGGCGAGGAAGCCAGCCTTTTTGGAGCTGCGCTTATGCGTATGTACAAGCGCTTTGCCGAAAGACTGCGCTGGAAAGTCGAGGATATTGATATAAAAGAAACGGAGTTGGGCGGCATAAAAGAGGCTGTATTTTTGGTGTCGGGCAAGGGCGCTTATGCCAAGCTGAAATATGAATCCGGCGTTCACCGTGTGCAGCGAGTGCCGGAGACGGAATCGCAGGGCAGAGTGCATACCTCTACGGTGACGGTGGCGGTTTTGCCCGAAGTCGAAGATGTTGATGTCGAAATCAACGAAAAGGATTTGCGAATTGACACATACAGAAGCGGCGGCGCCGGCGGACAGCATGTCAACAAAACCGACAGCGCAGTGCGTATGACGCATATCCCTACGGGCATAGTCGTCGAGTGTCAGGACGAAAGAAGCCAGATTAAGAACAGGGATAAGGCTTTTAAGGTTATGAAGAGCCGCCTTTATGACCATTATAAGACCATACAGGAGAAGGAATATGCAGAAAACCGCAAGACGCAAGTCGGCAAAGGCGACCGCTCCGAACGCATAAGGACTTACAATTTTCCTCAAGGCAGAGTCAGCGACCACAGAATAGGCATGACGCTGTATTCCATCGATACATTTATGGACGGCGATATTTTTTCTATGGTGGAGGCGTTGGCGCTGGCGGCGCAGAACGAAAGTCTTGGCGCTATGGACGGCGAGAATTAAAAAAACCGCCGAGAGCAAACCCATTACACCCCTTGTAAATCATGGTGGATATTGCTATAATAAAGATACCAAATATTTTTTAAGGAGTGTACCTGAATTATGATAAAAATTATTTATGGCTCAAAAGGAACGGGCAAAACCAAACAGATTATTGACATGGCGAACGAGGTGCTGGAAAAGACCAGCGGATATTTAGTTTTCCTTGCCGACACCAACAGATATGTCCGTGAAATAAAGTATGCCATAAGATTTTTGAACACTAAAGAGACATGCATAAGCGGAGAAGAAAGCCTGATTGGCTTCATTAAAGGCTTGATTTCCGCCAACTATGACATAAAAGAAATATTTATTGACGGTGCAGCCCGTATGTTGGGCGTAGATATACCCTCAATGGGCTCATTCATTAGCAGACTGGACGCAATAGCAAAGGAGTTCGGTACGGAATTTGTGCTGACAGTATCCTGCGACAAAGAGGAGTTGCCGGAATTTTTTGAAAAATATATAAACTGATGAGGTAACAATGGTTTACAAAAGTACGCGCGGCGAAGAAGTTGAAAGTTCTGCCGCCGCTATATTAAAAGGTATTGCAAGTGACGGCGGGCTGTATGTACCGTCGTCATTTCCCGCTATAACTCAAGAAGATATTGAAGACATGACGGAGCTGGATTACAAAGACAGAGCGGCATTTGTCTTATCAAAATTCCTTACGGATTATACCATTGAGGAGTTGACCGAATATGCCGAAAAGGCATACTCCCGCTTTGACGGCAACGACCCTGCGCCGCTAGTTAAGGTTGATGACAATACCTATATCTTAGAATTGTGGCACGGACCTACACAGGCATTCAAGGATTTGGCGCTGACTATGTTACCATATCTAATGACTGGCGCAAGGAAAAAACACAATATTGACAAAAAAACGCTTATACTTGTTGCCACAAGCGGCGACACGGGCAAGGCGGCTCTTGAAGGGTTCAAAGATATCGAGGGCGCAGAAATAGTGGCTTTTTATCCGTCTGAGGGCGTCAGCGATATGCAAAAACTTCAGATGCAAACCACAGAGGGCAACAATGTCCATGTCATCGGCATAGAGGGCAATTTTGACGATGCGCAAAGCGCCGTAAAAGCCATATTCAATGACGACGAAACACGCAGAATTCTTGATGAATCAGGCTATATGCTGTCCTCAGCGAATTCCATAAACTTCGGCAGACTGGTACCGCAAATTGCTTATTACATATCTGCTTATGTTGACTTGCTGGCAAATGAAGAAATAAGCGAGGGCGACGAAATAAACTTTGTAGTGCCTTCGGGCAACTTCGGCAATGTGTTGGCGGCATATTATGCCGGCAGAATGGGCTTGCCGATAAAACAGCTTATTGTTGCATCCAACAAAAACAAGGTGTTGACGGACTTTTTTGCTACGGGAGAATATGACGCCAACAGAGAGTTCCATAAGACCATGTCGCCGTCAATGGATATATTGGTTTCCAGCAATTTGGAGCGCCTGCTTTTTGAAATGTGCGACAGAGATGCGGAATTCATAAAGGCGCTGTCAAAGGACCTGAAAGAAATGGGGCGCTATGAGGTTGATGTAGATTTGTTGGACGAAAAATTGTCTCAATTTCTTGGCTATTATTCGACTGAGGAAGAAACCGCCGAGGTTATGGACAATTTCTTTGACGAATACGGCTATTTGCTTGACCCGCATACGGCTGTGGGTATGTCGGCATACTTCAAGTATCTTGCGGAAACAATAGACGGCGACACCGCCACAGTTATTGTATCCACCGCCAACCCCTACAAATTCCCTCAAGATGTTTATGAAGCAGTCTCTAAGAGCCGCGAGGACAACGCAAAAAAAGCCATGAAAAAACTGTATTCGTTCACGGGAATGGATATCCCCGAGGCGCTTTGTGCGCTTGAGAACAAAGCCATATTACACGAGAAAGTTATATCAAAAACCGAAATAAAGGATACCATACTTGCATTATTTGGAAAAAAGGAAGACAGCAATGGATAAAAGAAAAGTAGCTTACAGCGGCATTCAGCCCACAGGCTGTTTGACTCTGGGAAACTATATCGGCGCAGTCAAGAACTGGCTGACCATGCAGGAAGAATATGATTGCATATACGGCATAGCTGACCTACATGCTTTGACGGTGCGGCAAGTGCCGTCAGAATTCAGAAAGACGGCATTGAGTTTTTTTGCACAGTATTTGGCAATGGGGCTTGACCCGAAAAAAAGTATTTTGTATTTCCAGTCACATGTTCCGCAGCATGCCGAACTGACCTGGATTTTGAATTGCTATACCTATGTCGGCGAAGCAAGCCGCATGACGCAATTCAAGGACAAATCGCAAAAACACCAAGACAACATAAATATGGGGCTTATGGACTATCCTGTTCTTATGGCTGCGGATATTCTGCTCTATCAAGCCGATGTCGTGCCTGTGGGCGTTGACCAAAAGCAGCATCTTGAATTGACAAGGGACTTAGCCATTCGCTTCAACAACTTGTATTCTCCGACATTTACCGTACCTGAGCCGTATATACCCAAGCAAGGCGCAAAGATATGCAGTTTGAGCGACCCCGAGGTGAAGATGAGCAAATCCGACCCCGACAAAAACGCCACCATATCCATAATAGACAAGCCCGAAGAAATCATGAACAAAATAAGAAGGGCGGTTACGGACAGCCAGCCGCTTGTCGAATACAGAGAGGACAAGCCCGGCATCAGCAACCTATTGACAATTTTCAGCGGAGTGACTGGCGAGAGCATCGAAAGCCTTGCGGCACAGTATCGTGACAAGGGGTATGCCGTATTTAAGAACGCCGTAGGCGAAGCGGTCGTCGAAAAATTGCGCCCGGTTAAAGAAGAATACGAAAGACTGATTGTTGATAAGGCATATCTTATGAGCATAGCAAGAGAGGGCGCAGAGAGGGCGCAGCGCATAGCGTACAAGACCCTTGCCAAAGTTTATCGAAAAATTGGTCTGGTAGAGAGATAATGTTCGGATATGTAATCATAGATAAACCGAATATTCTTATTAAAGACTTTGTTACCTACAAGAGCTATTATTGCGGACTGTGCAAAACAACAGGTAGTATGTACGGACAGCTTATGCGGCTGACCGTAAATTACGACATAGTACTGTTGAGCTTGTTGGCGCACAATTATGAAAAGGTAGTGCCGGAATTTACCGAGGAACATTGCATTCTGCACCCTGTAGGCAAGAAAAAATCAATAGCAAAAAGCAACGAAATTTTTGGCAAAATAGTCGATATAAACATAATTTTGGGCTATTACAAGGCATGCGATGATGTCGCCGATGAAGGCAAACACAAGCTAATAAAGAAATTTTTGGCGCGCCGCATGAAAGTATTGCGCGGCAAATATCCGGAATTTTGCAAGATATGCGAACAGCGGTTCGGAGATTTGAGCCTTTTTGAAAAGCAAAATTGTCTTGACCCAGATGCCGTTTCGGGCTGTTTTGGAGACATTTTGTCAGCCGCCGCCGATGCCGTCACAAATAAATCTGATGACAACTTGCGTAGCCTGTGCTATAATCTTGGCAGATGGATATACTTTATTGATGCGCTTGATGACATAAGAGAGGATGCCGCAAAAGGCAGGTACAATCTGTTTGCTCCAAAAAATACCGTTCTTGACGAGGAATTTTTTAATAAACAAGAAAAATACCATAGGCATCTGCTTTATTCGGCAATAACCGCCATCACCGATGCGTATGACAAAATGGACATAACCGTCAGCGAGGGCGCACTGTCAAACATAATCTATATGGGGCTGAAGGCGCGTACTGAAGCAATTTTGAAAGGGAGAGGGAACAAATGTCAAAAAATCCGTTTATGACGCTGGGAATAAGCGAAAATGTCACACAAAACGAGCTTTTTGAGGCTTATAGAGAACTGCGTGACAAATACAGCAAGCTGCGCTTTGAGCCGGGTGAGGTAGGCGCCGAGGCTTGCATAAAACTTGAAGAAATAGAGGCGGCATATTCCGAAGCTACCGACATTTTGCGTTCACGCTTTGAAATCTCCAGTTATGGCGACGACCTGTCGAGAGTTGAGGACGCCATAAAAAATAACAATCTTGAACAAGCACAAAAGTATTTGGATACCGAAACAAACCGTACGGCAAAGTGGCATTATTTGCAATCGGTGGTATTTTTCCGCAGGGGATGGAATGCAGACGCTTACAAACAGCTTGAATTTGCTTGCTCTATGGAGCCCGACAACACGAAGTACGCCGAAGCAAAAGAAGCGCTTTTCAATAGAATGTCCGAGGGACGGCAAAATTCTTACAATTACACCGATGCAGACCAGCGCTCTTACCGCACAGTGCCGCCGCAAGGAGGCGGAGCAAGGGGCTGCACGGCTTGCGATTGTTGTTCCAGTCTGATTTGCGCCGACTGCTGCTGCGAATGCGCAGGGGGCGACCTGATATCCTGTTGCTAAACAAAAATGAAAGACCGTTCAAAAAGAATTGCGCTTGCCGGTATCGGCGCAGCAATATCGTTGCTGTTCGTAGTGCTGGGACATTATATTGAAGTCATTACATTGTCGCTCAATGCGCTTGCTGCCGGCGGCATGATGTTGCCGCTTTCCCAAAAATATTACAGAGAAGCAATTTTAGCCTTTGTCGCAGTATCGGGATTGTCATTCTTAATAGTAAATATCGGTGCGCTGCCGTTTATACTTGTGGGGGGCAGTTACACAGTATTCACAATCTTTTGGGAAAACAAAGGCTGGAAATATCTTTACGGCTTGCCCATAAAGCTGGCTTATTCAATGTTGGTTTTTTTCATATTGTACAAAGTCACCGCTGTTATTGTCGTGGACTATGGCAGAATCGTTGTCTTTGATAGATTCAACGCTGCGCAACTTTACATAATTTTCAACACTGCATTTTCGCTGGTGTTTTTGGCTTACGACAGAGTTTTGATTTATATCTATAAATATCTCTCCGAAAAAGTCATAAGCAAAATAATAAAATAATTATTTCCGCCGACTTGTCCTTATTGTCATTGATATATAAATAAGAGAGCAAAGCCTTCGTCAATTTGACGGAATAGGTAATATGTGGAATTAACAGTGAAATTTTAGTAAATATGTTTTCATATGAGGTCTTTATTTGTTCTTTTATTTAATTAGCATGATATAATGTCAAAAAGATATACGGGAGGGTTCTATGGTTATAGGAATAGGCTCCGACCATGGCGGCTTTGTTTTGAAGCCGGCGGTTATAAAGGCAATAAAAGAGCTGGGTTTCGATTATATTGATTTTGGCACCTACAATGAAGAGTCGTGCGATTATCCCGATTACGCCATAAAGGTTGCTTATGCCGTGAAGAACGGCGAAGTCAACAGAGGTATTTTGCTTTGCGGCACAGGCATAGGCATTTGCATTGCCGCCAACAAAGTCAAGGGTATTCGCTGCGGTCATGTCACTGATGTATTTTCTGCAAAGGCGACGGCAGAACACAATGACGCCAACATTATATCTATGGGCGGCAGAATTACTTCTCCCGAACTTGCCGAACAAATAACAAAGGCATATCTTACCACGCAGTTCGCAGGGGGCAGACACCAAAGGCGAATTGATAAAATAACCGAAATAGAAAACAATAACTGAGGAGAAAACTATGAAAATAAACATTATTTCCCACCCGCTCATCACACACAAAGTCACCATGATGCGTGACAAAAACACCAACCCGAAGGATTTCAGGGAGCTGTTGAAAGAAATTTCTCTTTTAATGGCATATGAGGTGACAAGGACTTTGCCCCTTGCCGACACCGAAATTGAAACTCCGCTGAAGAAAATAACCGCAAAGGTCATCGGTGGCAGAAGCATAGGCGTTGTGCCAATCTTGAGAGCAGGATTGGGAATGGTGGACGGCATACTTGAACTTGTGCCGACGGCGAAGATAGGACATATAGGTTGCTACCGCGACCCCCAAACGCTGCAGCCGGTTGAGTATTATTGCAAATTGCCCATTGATGTCGAACAAAGAACCGTCATTTTAGTTGACCCCATGTTGGCGACAGGCGGCAGCGCAGCCATGGCAATTGACTTCATAAAACAAAGAGGCGTGACTGATATTAAGTTTATGTGTCTTATTGCCGCTCCTGAGGGCGTAAAGGTAATAAACGACAAACACCCCGATGTAGAAATATATACTGCGGCGCTGGACGACTGCTTGAACGACCACGCATATATCGTCCCGGGATTGGGCGATGCCGGCGACCGTTTGTTTGGTACGAAATAAAAATACCCGAGGTAAAAATGCTTAACAATATAATAGAGAGTATCATAGACGCTGAGCGCGCGGCAGAAAAGACCATTCAGGAGGCTTTGGAAGAAGCCAAGACCATGAATGCCAATGCCGTTGTCGAAGCCGAAAAAATAAGAACCGAGACCATTCAGAAAGTCAAGGAAGAAAGGCGCATGGTGGTTATGACGGCTGAGAAAGAGGCGGAGGACAGCTACAACGAAATAATAGCTCTGGGCAAAAAGCATGCCGAAAAAATTCTGAACGAAACAAACACCGCAGAAGTGGCGAAAAACATAAAAGAAAAGGTACTGAACAAGTATGGCAATTGTTGAAATGAGCAAAATGAGCCTTGTCGCGCACAACAATGAACGCGGCAAGCTGCTCAAAGCACTGATTAAAACAGGCTGCGTGGAAACCGTAAAAACTCAGGAGTTGAGCAATACGGTTTACAGGAACGAGACGGCACGCAGGGAAGAGACGGAATCAAAACTGCTGAAAATCAGTTTTGCTTTGTCATTCCTAAAAGAAATGGTACATGAAGCCAAGCGTTCCGACAAAAAGGTATCCATAAACTTAAAAAAAGAAAATGAACTCATAAGTCTTGAAACATACGAGGAGACGGCAAAAGAAGAGTATGAACTGCTGAACACCATAAGCGAACTGGAAAGAATAAACTCCGCTTTGGTGGACCTTAAGAGTCGCCGTCAACGAATTTTTGCTCAGCAAGAGCAACTGCGCCCTTATGAGCCGTTGGAATTGAAGTTTTCCGACATAAAAGACACCGCCAATACGGTTATGCTGGTGGGAACGCTGCCTACAGAAAAGGCCGCGCACTTTGCCGCCGAATACGAAGAAAGCGCAGTCATAAAATTGTATGACGCGCAGAAATTCAGCGTTGCCGTCATTATTTGCCACAAAGAGCAGGCGGATGCAGTCAGGTCCGCGCTTACGACGATGGACTTTGCCAAATGCGCCTTTGATTATGACATGACCGCAGCGCAAAAACTTGCCGAACTGGACGCGCAGCTATCTGACACCGATAAAGAAAGGGCGGCTTTAGTAGACGATGCGCTCAACACCTTGAAATATGTCAAGGAATTCAAGATACTTTATGATTTTTATTATTTGGAATTGAAAAAGATTGATGTCATCAGCCAATGCTCAAGCTCCCAAAAGGCTTTTGTGCTGGAAGCATGGGTTCCCAAACAAAAGGAAGCCGAAATAGCCGCATTGATTGCCGAAAAATCCGAATTTGCCGAGACGGTATTCAGAGCGCCGCATGAGGACGAAGTTCCGCCGACATTGACAAGGAACGGCGCCTTTGCCGACACCGCAGTGGGAATAACAAATATGTTTGGTACTCCCAGCTACAAAGAAATTGACCCGAATTTCTTTGTATCGATTTTCTTTTTCATAATATTCGGCTTTATGTTTTCTGACGCCGGATATGGCATAGTGTTGGCAGTCAGCTGTTTTGCTTATTACTTTATCAAAAAACCCGTCAAGAAATCAGGCAGAATGATGCTTCTTTTCGGACTGGGCGGAGTATCGACGGTAATCTGGGGCGCAATCTTTGGCGGATGGTTCGGAATGACTTTCCCGAAAGAGCCGCTTATAAACCCTCTTGATTCGACAGGTTCGCTGATTATGTTCGGTATGGCGCTGGGAATAGGCGCGTTGCACATGGCAACGGGCTTTGTACTAAACGGCATAAACAAAATCCGCTCAAAGCAGGTGCTGGAGGGAATTTTCGGACAGTTCAGCTGGGTAATAATATTCCTTGGGCTAGGCATTCTTGGCGCCGGATTGTTGTTCAGCAAAAAAATACTCAATAACATAGGTCTATATACGGCTCTTATCGGAGCGGCAATGCTGCTCATAAGCGGAGCTTTGGGCAAAAAGAATCCGATAAAAATGGTCGGCGGAGCGTTGGGACAAGCCTATGGCTCAATAAATGTCGTCAGTGACCTTTTGTCATATTCAAGGCTGTTCGGCTTGGGATTGACTACGGGTGTTATCGGCTTTGTTGTCAATCAGTTTGCTGCGGTTATTGTCAGCTTTTTCCCGGCATCGGTGTCGTTCTTGGGTTGGATACTGGCGGTACCCGTCCTTTTGTTCGGTCATTTGTTTAACTTTGGCATAAACTTGCTGGGTGTGTATGTTCACAACAGCAGGCTGCAATATATAGAATTCTTTGGTCGTTTTTACGAGGGCGCAGGACATATGTTTATGCCCCTTGGCTCACAAACAAAATATACTTATCTAAACAATTAATCAGGAGGACAAATATTTATGATTACCACAGGTGCATTTTTAGCTTTACTTGGCGCAGCCATTGCTGTTTTTGCTTCGGGCATAGGCTCGGCTAAGGGCGTTGGCATTGCCGGACAGGCGGCTTCAGGCGTTGTTGCCGAAGACCCCGACAAGTTCGTCAAATGTCTTATAATTCAGCTCTTGCCGGCTACGCAGGGCATCTATGGCTTTATTATTACATTCTTGGTCATTTTGAACGCCAATGTACTGGGCGGACCTATTGCGCCTTATACAATTTCCCAAGGTCTGTTCATTTTGGCAGGTTGCTTGCCTGTCGGCATAGGCGGACTATTTTCTGCTATGTACCAGGGAAAGGTCGGCGTGTCAGCCATCGGACTTATTGCAAAAAGACCCGAAGAAAGCACAAAGGGTATGCTTATGGTAGCCATGGTGGAGACATACGCTTTGTTGGGCTTCCTTGTGTCTTTCCTTGTGGTATTCTTGGGCGGCCGGACATTTATTGTATAAGCAGGTAAAAATGAAAGGTAAAGAAGCGATTATTGACAGAATAATCAAAGATGCGCAAAAGATAGCCAATTCCACGCTGGAAGAGGGCGGACAAAATGCACAGCAAATCATTGCAGATGCCGAAAACGACGCCAAGATTTACCGCGCAAAAAATCATCAGGAATCGACAAGGGAGCGTGAGGACATTCTTCGCAGGCGAATAACCGTAGCAAATCTTGAAGTGAAGAAGCTGCTGCTTGCCGCAAAACAGCAAGTTATAGGCAAGGCATTTGAAGAAAGCATCACGGCTTTGCGTTCAGATGAAGAGGGCTACAAGAAGTTGCTTGAATGCATGCTTTCCCATGCCGAGGACGGAGATGTTTTGACGGTCTCAAAACTTGACAAGAACATTCTGACTAAGGAATTTGTTGACAAGGTGGCAAAGAAGAAGGGCATTGCTTTGAAAATAAACAAGCAGTACGGCGATTTTTGCGGCGGCATATTGCTTTCGGGCAAGAATGCCGACAAAAATCTGACGCTTGAAGTCGAGCTTGCTTCATTGCGGGACGAAATAGAGCCCGAGATTGCGGCAATGCTGTTTGGAGATTAAAAGCAATGAAAGAAGGCTTGATATTTGCCAATACAAGAGCCAAGGCAAAAGAACTCAATTTGTTCTCCGAAGAAAGACTGCTGCGCATGATGGAATGCGCAGAATTGAGAGATGCCGTTCGGATTTTGTATGAAGCCAACTATGGCGGCGGACTTATCGTCGATGACGAAAAGGATTTTGAAAAAGTGCTGCTTGAAGAGCAAAGACTGGTGACGGACTTTGTCAAAGAGGTGGCGCCCGAGAATATCGGGTTTGAATGTTTCTTTTTGCGCAACGACTATCACAACATAAAGACGCTGCTCAAAGCCAAGTATGGCGGCATAACCGATATTTCGCAGATGATAATGCCTGACGGCATTTATAGCCTTGACACGCTCAAAACAAGAGTTGACAGCGGCAAGCTGGACTTTACTCCCTATCTGGCAGAGGCATTTGAAACCATAGAAAAAAGGTTTGAGGTCGGAGAGGGCGGTCCGAGAATTATTGACACACTCATAGACAAAGCAATGTTCCAGGACATTGTTGACAGGCTGAAAAAAGACTGTGACGAATATGTGCGACAATATTTTATTACGCTCATAGACACGACGAATATTTTGAGTTTGTTGAGAGTGTTTGACATAAACGGACAAATGAGCTTTTTTGCCGGATACTTTATTGAGGGCGGAAGTCTGGACATATCATTCTTCACGGAGTGCGCTTCGGACCCGTACAACAAACTGCCGGCGGCTCTGCGTTGGACGCAGTATCAAGAAATTGCCGCAAAGATAGAGCAAGGGCTGCCAGTGTATGAGACAGCGCAGGACAATTTATTGTTGAAAATATTTTCGGCTAACAAGAACGATATGTTTTCGGTTGCGCCAATAATAGGCTATTATCTGGCAAAGCAAAACGAAATAAAAGTAATAAGGGTAGTGCTTGTTTGCATAAAAAACAAGGTGCCGAAAGAAGAAATGAAAAAGAGAGTGAGGACGCTTTATGCCTGAGATTAACAAGATTGCCGTAATAGGCGATAAGGACAGCATACTGGCGTTCAAGGCTATTGGCGTCGATGTGTTCTCCGCGCGAAACAGCTTTGAGGCGCAGGATACGCTGAAGATGCTGGCAAGGGAATACGCTGTCATATTCATAACTGAAGATTTGGCTGCGGAAATACCCGAAATCCTAAAGAGATACAAAACCCGTCCTTTCCCGGCAGTCATTCCCATACCGTCAGCTCAGGGCAGCACAGGCTTTGGAATGAAAGGTTTGTCAAAAGATGTCGAGAAGGCGATAGGCGCGGATATATTGTTTAATTCCTAAAAAAGCTACGAAAGGACTATCAAGGAGAAAAAAGATGAATGCAACTGGAAAAATAATCAAGGTAAGCGGACCGCTGATAGTAGCGGGAGGCATGGCTGATTGCAAGATGTACGATGTCGTAAGAGTCGGCGCATCAAGGCTTATCGGTGAAATAATAGAACTTCGCGGCGACAAGGCGTCTATACAGGTTTATGAAGAAACCGGCGGAATAGGACCCGGCGATGATGTAATAACAACGGAAATGCCGCTTTCGGTAGAACTGGCTCCCGGCTTGATAGAAAGCATTTTTGACGGCATACAAAGACCGCTGAATGTGCTTCGTCAGATGTCGGGCGATAGAATAGCCAGAGGCGTTGAAGCCAGCGCGCTTGACCACAACAAAAAATGGCAGTTCAACGCCACGGCAAAAGTCGGTGACATCGTAACCACGGGCGATGAACTGGGCTATGTTCAGGAGAACGAAATTATTAGGCATAAGATTATGGTACCGTTTGGCACAAAAGGCGAAATAGTTGCCATAACCTCAGGCGAGTTCACCATTGACGAAACCATAGCCACAATAGCCGACGGAAAAGAAAAGAAAGCTCTTACGATGCTGCAAAAATGGCCGGTCCGCAAAGGCAGACCATATGCCGCAAAGCTGCCTCCCGAAATTCCCATGGTTACGGGACAGAGAGTTATTGATACATTCTTCCCGATAGCAAGAGGCGGCGTTGCAGCCGTTCCCGGACCTTTCGGCTCAGGTAAAACCGTTGTACAACACCAGTTGGCAAAATGGGCGGACGCAGATATAATAGTGTATGTCGGTTGCGGCGAAAGAGGCAACGAGATGACCGATGTGCTTAACGAATTCCCGGAACTGCATGACCCCAAGACAGGTCAACCGTTAATGAAAAGAACTGTGCTTATTGCAAACACTTCCGATATGCCGGTGGCGGCAAGAGAAGCAAGCATATATACAGGCATCACAATAGCCGAGTATTTCAGAGATATGGGATACAATGTGGCGATTATGGCGGACTCAACTTCACGCTGGGCAGAAGCGCTGCGCGAAATGAGCGGCAGACTTGAAGAAATGCCCGGTGAAGAAGGCTATCCGGCTTATTTGAGTTCCAGACTTGCGGAATTCTATGAAAGAGCAGGCATAGTAAATGTGCTTGGCAGCAAAGAAAATCAAGGCTCCATTACGGCAATCGGCGCTGTTTCCCCTCCCGGAGGCGACCTTTCCGAACCTGTTTCGCAAGGTACGCTCAGAATAGTCAAGGTGTTCTGGGGCTTGTCGGCGCAGCTTGCTTATAGAAGGCATTTCCCGGCGGTGGACTGGCTGCAAAGCTATTCACTTTATGCAGACAAACTGTCGAACTGGTACAAGGAGAATCTTGGCGGCGAATGGAATGCCCTAAGACAAAAGGCCATGGCTATACTTCAGGAAGAAGCCATGCTGGACGAAATAGTCAGGCTGGTGGGCATGGACGCCCTTAGTCCAAAGGACAGGCTTACCATGGAGACCGCAAAGGCAATCCGCGAGGACTATCTGCACCAAAACGCTTTCCACGAAACCGACACTTATGCATCCCTAAACAAGCAGTTGAGAATGCTGAAGTTGATTATTCTACAATACAAGCTATCAAATGAGGCCATGCAAAAGAGGGTGGATATCGAGGACTTGTTGGATTTGAAAGTAAAAGAAAGTATAGGCAGAAGCAAGTATATCGAAGAAGCCGATTTGGCAGCTTTTGATAATCTGGAAAAAGCGTTGAAAGACGAAATCGCCGCTTTGATAGGCTAGGGAGGACGCATGTTAAAAGAATACAAAACCATAAAAGAAATAGTAGGACCGCTCATGTTGGTGGACGGCGTAGCCGGCGTCAAATATGACGAACTGGTAGAAATTGAGCAGGCAAACGGTGACATCAGGCATGGAAAAGTGCTGGAAATAAACGGCGACAAAGCATTGGTACAGCTTTTTGAGGGCTCCGCAGGTATCCAAATAAGCACATCAAAAGCCAGGTTTTTAGGCAAGAGCATAGAACTTGCCGTTAGCGGTGACATGCTGGGCAGAGTTTTTGACGGCATGGGCAGACCCAAGGACGGCGGCGCTCCGATTATCCCCGAAAAGAGAATAAACATAAACGGACAACCCATAAACCCCGTGGCAAGAAACTATCCCGACGAATTTATTCAAACGGGCATATCGGCTATTGACGGACTCAACACGCTTGTAAGAGGACAAAAATTGCCGGTGTTTTCAGCATCGGGCTTGCCCCACGCAGAGCTTGCGGCGCAGATTGCCCGTCAAGCAAAGGTTTTGGGCACTGACAGCAAGTTTGCCGTTGTGTTCGCAGCCGTCGGTATTACCTTCGAGGAAGCAGATTACTTTGTCAGCGACTTCAGAGCAACGGGAGCCATTGACAGAACAGTGCTTTTTATGAATTTGGCAAACGACCCGGCTATCGAAAGAATAGCCACTCCCAGAATGGCGCTTACGACAGCCGAATATCTTGCGTTTGAGTTGGGAATGCATGTTTTGGTTATCATAACCGATATCACGAACTATGCAGAAGCCTTGCGCGAAGTGTCTGCCGCCAGAAAAGAAGTGCCGGGCAGAAGAGGATATCCCGGATACCTCTATACCGACCTTGCGTCATTGTATGAGAGAGCCGGCAGAATAAGAGGCAAAGAGGGCAGCATTACGCAGATACCCATTTTGACCATGCCCGAAGACGACAAGACGCACCCCATTCCCGACCTTACGGGCTATATAACAGAAGGACAGATTATTTTATCCCGTGAGCTGTACAAAAAAGGTATAACACCTCCCATCGATGTGTTGCCTTCATTGTCCCGTCTGAAAGACAAAGGCATAGGCGCCGACAAAACCAGAAAGGACCATGCCGACACTATGAATCAGCTGTTTTCGGCTTATGCAAGAGGCAAGGAAGCCAAAGAACTTTCTGCAATTCTTGGCGAGGCGGCATTGACAGATGTAGATTTGAAGTTTGCGCAGTTTGCCGAGGAATTTGAAAAGCAATATGTATCGCAGGGCTTTGAAACGGACAGGAGCATTGAGGAAACGCTTGATTTGGGCTGGGATTTGATGCGCATATTGCCCAGAGCAGAGTTGAAAAGAATAAGGCAGGCATATATTGAAGAGTTCTTTAACAAACAGAAAGTCGGAGAATAAGCAATGGCAAGATTGAATGTAAACCCCACGCGTATGGAACTTCGGCGGCTGAAAAACCGTCTGAAAACCGCCGTCAGGGGACACAAACTTTTGAAAGACAAATCCGACGAGACCATAAGGCAGTTTATGATTTTCATAAAGGAAAACAAGCGTCTTAGGGAAGAAGTCGAGCAGGAAATCAGCCTTGCGCTGAAAGCCTTTTTGCTTGCCTCCGCAGTAACTTCGTCACAAGTAATCGAGGAAGCGGTGGCAATGCCCGGCTACAAGGTTGAACTTGTAACCGACGAAAAAAATGTCATGAGCGTATCGGTACCTGTGCTGGGAATCAAAGAAAGTCAACAAAAAGAGCTGTATCCTTACTCTTTTGCTACGGTGACATCAGAATTAGATTCCTCCATTTCAGGTTTGTCAACGCTGCTGGTAAAAATGTTGCGGCTTGCAGAAGTAGAAAAAACCTGCAATATGCTTGCTGACGAAATAGAAAAAAACCGCCGCCGCGTTAATGCGTTGGAATATGTCATGATACCTCAACTTGAGGAAACCATAAAATATATCACAATGAAACTTGACGAAAACGAAAGAGCAAATACCATTCGTTTGATGAAAGTAAAATCCATAATAGAAGCCAGAGGTTAAAGACCGCTGATATATAATTATAATGCGTATGAAAATAAATTAAGTTTTGAGGGAAATTATGATTGAAGTAAGAAATTTGTCAAAAACTTATGATAACAAGGTGCTTGCCGTTGACGACATCAGTTTTTCGGTGAACAAGGGAGAGATATTTGCATTTTTGGGCGAAAACGGCGCCGGCAAAACCACCACGATAAATATACTTTGCACCATGCTGAAAAAAGACAAGGGCTCAGTCAGAATAAACGGCTTTGACCTTGACAAACATGACGCCGACATCAGAAAAAGCATTGGCGTAGTCTTTCAAGGCTCATATCTTGACGACAGGCTTACCGTTGCCGAGAATTTAGCGTCCAGGGGCATGTTGTACGGCTATTCAGCAAAAGAAATCAAAGAGAGAATTGACCTTGTCAGCAAAAGGCTGAACATGGACTCTTACATAAAAAGGCGGTACGGACAGTTATCTGGCGGACAAAAGAGGCGCGCCGACATTGCCCGAGCCATATTACATACCCCAAAATTGCTGTTCCTTGACGAGCCGACAACAGGGCTTGACCCGGCGACCAGACACAATGTTTGGCAAACCATAAAGGAGATTCAGGAACAGACGGGAATGACTATTTTCTTTTCCACTCACTACATGGAAGAAACGGAGATTGCCACAAGGGTAGCCATAATAAAGAAGGGCAGAATTGCCGTCATGGATACTCCTTATGTGCTGAAACAAAAGTATTCTTTTGATACGCTGAATTTATTCTCTGAGGATTTGACAGCTATTACAAATTATCTTCAAGAAAACAAATATGAGTACAGAATAAACAACGATTATGTTGTTGTCAGACTTAAGAACAGCCTGCATGCCTTGCCTATCATAGATGCGCTGAGCGGAAAGTTGGACAGCTTCGAGGTCATGAAAGGAAACATGGATACGGTGTTTATTGCTGTAAACGGAGAGGGTGAAAATGAGTGAGTTTTTAGCATTGACGAGTAGGCACACAAAGGTGTTTATAAGAGACAGAGCCTCTGTTTTCTTTTCATTTTTGTCGATTTTGATAGTTTTTATTTTGAATGTGCTGTTTATCAGCAACAACATTCAAATGGGCATAAAAAACAGTTTTTTACAAAACGGTATGCCGGCAGATGACACGCTGATAAAGTTGTTTTCAAACGCTTGGATGGTGTCAGGCGTCATAGGGATAGGTACCATAACCATATCAAACGGCTCAATCGGAGTAATGGTCCACGATACAATGACCAACGCAAAGGCGGATTTTTTTGTTACCCCGACAAAAAGGGTGCTGATACTCCTGAGCTATTTTGTCAGCACCGTTACAATAACATTTCTGATGAGCTTGGGAATGCTTGTTATCGTATATGTATATTTGTTGATAAACGGCATGACTGCGCTGGCTTTCGTCGATTTGTTGGCAATAGCCGGCATAATTTTGCTGTCCACTTTGTCATCAACGATGGTAATGACAACCATTGCGCTTTCCATAAAAACAGAGAACGCTTATTCGATTGTTGCGTCGTTGCTGGGCATAGTCATAGGCTTTGCGTCGGGCGCATACATGCCGCTTAGCATGTTCCCCAAAGCTGTGGGCAATATATTTGCCTTTGTACCGACAACGGGCGCTGTGGTGTTGTTGCGGCAGTATTTCATGAAAACCGTACTGGCGGATATGAACCAAACCATTCCCGAGCAGATGACTACGGGGCTGGCAAAGGAATTCGGACTGGAAATGAAGATAGGCAGTTGGGTAGTTCCCGAATATGCCATGATTGTCTATATGGCGGCGGCGTTGTTTTTGGCGTTGGGTATTGCTGCGCTGATTTTGAGAAAAGCCAAAAACAAATAGCTTTTTGTATTTAGAAAAAGGTGAAAAACAAACAGCTTCTTAACGATGGCATTGATTTGCATCGGCATTTTGCTTTACTTTTAACTTTTTGAATAGTATTATTTTATAGAAACGATATATAAAAAAATACAAAGGAGACAGTCATTTTGCCAAGCATAAAGATTGCAAAGGAAGTTTGCAAGGGCTGCGGATTATGCGTCCGTGTCTGCCCCAAAAAGATTTTGCGGCTTTCAAACGAAAGTAACAAGAACGGTTATTTTGCCGTAGAGATATTTCAGCCGGAGAGCTGTATCGGCTGCGCTTTTTGCGCAACTATGTGTCCCGATTGCGTCATAGAGGTGTACAAATGAAAAAACTTATGAAAGGCAACGAAGCCATAGCAGAAGCGGCAATAAGAGGGGGTTGCAGAGCCTTTTTCGGATACCCCATCACGCCTCAAAATGAAGTGCCGGAGTATATGAGTTGGCGCATGCCCGAAGTTGGCGGCGCATTTGTGCAAGCCGAATCCGAAGTGGCGGCCATAAACATGGTTTACGGAGCGGCGGGCGCAGGAGTAAGAACCATGACCAGCAGTTCCAGCCCAGGCATCAGCCTTAAACAAGAGGGCATATCCTACATATGCGGAGCCGAACTGCCCTGTGTTATCGTCAATATGGTGCGCAGCGGCCCGGGACTGGGCGGCATTCAACCGTCACAGAGCGACTATTTCCAAGCCGTCAAGGGCGGCGGTCACGGCGACTACCACATGTTGGTTTACGGACCGGCAAGCGTGCAGGAGGCTGTTGACATAGTCTATACGGCTTTTGATAAAGCCGACAAATACAGATTGCCGGTAATGATACTGGGCGACGGTATGTTGGGACAGATTATGGAAGCGGTGGAACTCCCCGAAATGGTTGACCTCTCAAAATTGCCAAAAAAACAATGGGCAACGACGGGAGAGGGACACGGCAAGACCAGAAGAATAATCAATTCTCTTTACATTCAGCCCGACGCGTTGGAAGAAGTCAACACACGGCTTTTTGAGCGCTACAACGAAATGGCAAAAAATGAAACGGCATTTGAAGAATATATGACCGAGGACGCCGAAATAATCATCACAGGTTATGGCACCGTCGGCAGAGTGGCCAAGAGCGCCGTAAATCAGCTCAGAGAAAAGGGCATAAAAGCAGGACTGCTTAGACCTATTACGCTTTATCCTTTCCCGGCGGCGGCATACGAGAAAGTTGCTGCACAGGACAGCGTAAAAGAATTCCTTTGCGTTGAATTGTCAATGGGACAAATGGTTGAAGACGTAAAACTCAGCGTAAACGGCAAAAAACCCGTGCGGTTTTTTGGCAGAGCAGGCGGCAATGTTGTCAGTCCGGACGACATAGTCAGCGTAGTTTTGAAAGAGGTGAAATAATGGCGACAGTATTTAAGAAAACAGAGATGCTCACAGATACGCCTTTTCATTATTGCCCAGGTTGCACCCATGGCATAGCCCATAGGCTTGTTGCTGAGGTACTGGAAGAAATGGGCTGCCAAAACAATGTAGTCGGAGTAGCCCCGGTTGGTTGCGCAGTTTTTGCATACAACTATTTCAATTGTGATATGCAACAAGCGGCGCACGGAAGAGCGTCGGCGGTGGCTTCGGCAATAAAAAGAGTGGCTCCGCAAAATATCGTGTTTGCATATCAAGGCGACGGCGACCTTGCTTCTATCGGAATGGCGGAGATTGTGCATAGCGCTGCGCGCGGCGACAACATAACAGTCATTTTTATTAACAATGCCATATACGGCATGACCGGAGGACAAATGGCGCCGACAACGCTTGTCGGACAGAAGTCCACAACCAGCCCTTACGGCAGAGATGCCGTATTGAACGGCAATCCGATAAGGGTCAGCGAAATGCTTGCAACGCTTGACGGTCCTGCGTATATAGAAAGAGTCGGACTTTATGATGTTCCAAGCATAAGAAAAGCCAAAAAGGCCTTGCAAAAAGCCTTCAATTATCAAAAAGAAGGCAAGGGCTTCACACTCATTGAAATGCTTTCCTCTTGCCCGACAAACTGGAAGATGACCCCTGAACAGGCTTTGGATTACACCAAAAACGAAATGCAAGAAATATTCCCTCTTGGTGTGTTCAAGGAGGTGAAATAATGGAAGAAAAAATCATAATCGCCGGTTTTGGCGGACAAGGCGTACTTAGCCTGGGACAATTTATAGCTTATTCGGCAATACACGACAAAAAGGAAGTCACTTGGCTACCCTCGTACGGTCCTGAAATGAGAGGCGGCACCTCGAATTGCAGCGTTGTCGTCAGCGATAAGCCCGTTGCCAGCCCGATAATAGCCGTTCCAGATTGCCTCATTGCCATGAACAAGCCTTCATTGAGTAAGTTTGAGGGCAAGGTCAAACCGGGAGGAATTATTATCGTCAACAGCAGCCTGATTGACTCAAAGGTTACCAGAGATGATGTAAAGGCTTATTATGTTGACGCTAACGAACTGGGCACGCAGGCAGGCAATGTAAAGACGGCAAACATAGTCGTTTTGGGCGCATATATCAAACTCAGCGGACTGTTCACACCCGATACGGTAAAAAATGTCATAGAGGAGCAATTTGCTGCAAAACCCAAGGTCATTCCTGCGAATATCCGTGCATTTGATTTGGGGTACAACAATATATAAGCAAAAACAACAAAAACAAAAAGGGCGCAATGCCCTTTTTTTATGCATATAAGGTATTTTCCGCATAAAAAATGTCGCTTGACAACTTTTCAAGCGACACATATGACACAAGCGGTACTTTAGTTTATCCAGCGAATCTCATTCGGGCTTTCGAGGCGCAGTTCGCCCCATTTGCCGTCACGCTTGACGCGGCTGGAGCCTTCGATAAAAGAGGTGCCTGCATCGAATTTGAAGTCAATGACCATTTCGTTTTGGGCATTTATATATCCGCACTTGCCGCCTTTGTAAACGCATGCCAGTCCTTCGCTGAAAGACAATGCGCACTCATATATTATGGGTATGACTTCTTCGCCCTGACGGTTTATGAAACCGAACAGTTCGTCTTTTTCGACACAGCAAAGGTCTTCTTTGAAATAAAAGACTTCGTCATATATCGGCTCAATTACTATTTTGCCTGAACGGTCGCTAAAGCCCCATTTGCCGCTTTTGTTGACCTTTATATAAATATCCTGCGGCTCCGGCGGAGTTTGTCTTTTTTGTGCGTCCTTGTCTTTGTTGCGGTTGTCCTTGTCTTTGCCGCGCCCTCTGCGCCTGTCCTGTTGGGTTTGGCGCGTTGACCTTTGTTGCGGCTTTTCGGTCTTTGTTTCAGGTTTTTCTTCAGCCTTCTCCGGGGGCTTTTCGGCAGGTTTCAAAAAGAGTTTTTTTGCTCTGACAGCGCCCAAAACATCAAGTAGATTGCGTTTTTTGAAGGTGTGAATTTTGTAAAAGTCCTTTTCTTCTCTCTTTAGCACATCGCCGATTGTTTTTATGCCTGCGCCCTCCAATAGGGATTGCGTGTTCTCGCCACGAAAAGAAAGGTCGCTCAAAGGCTGGTTTAATATCTGCTCGGCAAAAGGCGGCACATAGTTGCTTTCCGGACGCCTTTTTTTCCTGTATCTGTTGTTTGCCATATTACCTCTAATAGAAATCGACAATTTTGTCAAAACAAAAGTTGCTTATTGATAAATATTAACACAAATACTCTCATTTATCAAGCATAAAGAAATTTTGATATATGCTGAATACTCATAAATGTAAATTTTGTTAATCGTATGTCCCGTTGCATTAAATACACTCTTCAGCACACAATATTATCGAAGGAGGGACAAAATATGAAACTGCATTCAGGCGAAGTAGCTCCCAAAACAGGGACTTACAATGTAATAGATAACAAAGGCAAAGTCTGCGGAACGGTGCGTGTAAACAAGGGTGATAGAATTCCCCCTACTCGTATCGAGCAAGCATCCCACTTTGAAATAGACTAATTGTAGATTATAATACAGTTTTTCTAAAAAACATTGGGGTTTACATTTATTTGTAAACGAAAAAACGCCGAACCGTAATGGTCCGGCGTTTTTTGTTAAGTCATATGAAAATTATTGTTCCGAAGCGGCTGCTTTGGCGGCGCTAAGCATCTTTGCTAGTCTGGCTTTTTTTCTGCTGGCGGTGTTGATGTGATAAATGCCGTCGCTCTTTGCTTTGTCGATTATGCCCGAGGTGATGGGTAGCAACTCCTCTGCCAATTTCAGGTCGCTGGCAACAATGGCAGCCTCAAACTTCTTTATGGCGTTCTTTACTCTGGAACGCTTTGAGGTGTTTATTTTGTTCTCTTTAGCTGAGGTGATTATACGCTTTTTTTGTGATTTGATATTTGCCATGTGGTTTTTTTCTCCTGGATTATCTGATTATTTTCATTTTCTGCTTGCTTATTCTATCATATGCCGACTTTTATTGCAACTAAAAGTAATATTTATTTTGAAAAAGTTAACAATATAGTGTTATGGAGCGGATATACAGGCAACTGTTCGATGAGTCGGGCGCAATAGAGGGCAAAAGGTTTTCGCAGCAAGCCTTTTCTTTTCACAAGGGTTTGATTACTTTGAAGAAAGGTTTTTTGCAAGGCGGCGCCGAAGACAACATGTATTTTACCTATGAAATAAGAGATAGTTTGTTCTGCCATGACGAACTGAAAGAGGCGCTGTCGGAACTGGTAACCGGAGCGCTTGTAGAACTGTTAAAAAGGAATAAATACAAAAAAGGGCACAAGACGCTTGTTGTCGGTCTGGGCAATGAAAAAATGACCGCAGATTCGCTTGGCGCCATCACCGTAGGCGGATTGCAGATTACGCGGCACTTGATAGAGGGCAGGGCGGGCGGATTTTCAAAATACGCAAACATTTCAGCCATAAAAAGTTCCGTAAGCGGTATTACGGGATTGCAGTCATTTGACATAATAAGCGGTGTTGTCGAAAAGACGCAGCCAGAGTTGGTGATAGTTGTCGATACGCTTGCTTGCAAAAGCGTGTCCCGTCTTGGGCGCGCAGTGCAGCTCAGCGATGACGGAATAGAGCCGGGCAGCGGAGTCAACAATGCAAAGACCAAACTTTCAAAACAAAGTTTGGGCGTGCCGGTGATTGCTATCGGGGTGCCGCTTGTCATTTATGTCAAGGATATTATAAGGGAATATGTCGAACAAAACCACAATGTCAACATAAACTCCGACAGCTTTCTGTACAGTTTGGTTGTTGCGGAGAAAGAAATAGATGTCACTGTTGAGGATTTTGGCTATGTGCTGGCGCATTCCATAAACACTGCCTTGAACAGGTTCTGAACTTTGGTGAAATTCCTCAGGCTATGAGCATATAATGCTTAAATGAGCATCGGTTTAATCGACAGCGGAATAGGCGGCCTGACTACGCTTTCAAGGTGTAAAAAAGTCTTTCCCGAAAAGGATTACATATACATTGCCGATACATTTTATGCGCCTTACGGCAATAAGGACAGGAATTTTTTGATTAGGCGCACAACTCAGCTGGTTGAAAGGCTTGCGGAGTTGGGGGCTGAAGCTGTGGTGCTTGCTTGCAATTCCTGCTCCTCCGCCACGCTTGGCGCAAAGTTTTGTCTGCCTGTCGTGCGGGTGCTGCCGCAGCTTACGCAGGCGCTTTCACAATTTGAGGGTAAGATTTTATTGCTTGCCACGCCCGTCACAACAAATTCGCAATATGTTTCAGCAATAAATTCACCCAGGCTGACGAAACTTGCCGATTGTTGTTTGGCTACTTTTGTAGAAAGCTCCGCGCCGCATTTTCAGAGCGTAAAGCCGTATCTGCAGGAATTGCTGCTGCCTTTTGGCGACTATCAAGCGCTCATTCCCGGCTGTACCCATTATGTTTATTTGGAGCAAATAATAAAAGAAATTTTGCCCGAAATTACAATTTTTGACTGTTTGGACTGCGTGACAAACGCCCTAATGGAGTTAAAAACCCAATCAGGCGAAGCGCAGACAAAAATAATTGTCACAGGCGACTCAAAAAACGACTATCATATGATTTTGTCGCAGTTGACTGCTAACAATTGAACGATTTGTTATCAATTGTATCATTCCTTAAAAAAAGACCATTTTATTGTTGAAAAAGATTGGCAAATATAGTATTATAGTGTTATATCTTTTGATAATTACTATAATAGGAGCGAATTTATATGGCAGTTTACCTAAAAGACAAGATAAGGAATGTAGCAATAATCGGACACAGCGGCGAGGGCAAAACCTCTTTGTTTGAAGCAATACTATTAAAAACCAAAGCCATCGACAGATTGGGCAAGGTTGACGACGGCACGACGGTTTCAGACTTTGACCAAGAAGAAATAAACCGCAGAATGAGTATTGCAATGAGCCTTTCATATGTCACTTACAAGGATTACAAATTTAATCTTATAGATGTACCCGGCTTTTTTGATTATGAAGGTGAGATGGTCGCAGCGCTGACAGTTGCGGATACGGCAATTATTGTCACCTCCGCCAGCGGCAACCTATCTGTAGGCACAGAGAAAGCCATAGATTATTGCACAGAGAAAGGCATTCCGATGCTTATATTCATTAACGGGGTAAACAAAGAAAACTCCGACTACATGAAGACAGTCGAAGCCATAAAAGAAAAATACGGCAACAAAATTGCGCCTATTGAACTGCCGATAATGAACGGCTATGATATGGTGGGCTATGTGGACATTCTTTCACAAAAAGCCTTTGACAATGACAATAAAGAAATGGCTGTTCCTGCCGAACTTGCTGCGACAGCGGAAGAACTTAACGGCGCTTTGACGGAGTTTGCCGCTGAAGCCAATGACGAGTTGCTTGAAAAGTTTTTCAGCGGAGAGGAACTGTCCGCCGAAGAAAAGAAGTCTGGCTGCAAGCTGAGAATGCTTAATGCCGAACTTATTCCTGTAGTTGCCGGCGTGGCGGTAGTTAAGCCCGTATTAACAAACCTTTTGGACAACATGATTTCATTCTTCCCGTCACCTGCGGAAAGACCCGAAACACAGGCAGAAAACGCAGCCGGAGAAAAAATCAGCATTGTCTGCGACGAGAACGGCAAGTTTGCCGCGCAAGTGTTCAAGACCATGGTTGACAAGTTTATAGGCAAGGTCCAAATGTTCAAGGTTGCCAGCGGCAAAGTAAAGGTCGGTGACTTGCTTTACAACATAATCAAAGACGAAAACGAAAAAGTTTCCGCATTGTTGCTATTGAGAGGCAACAAATCAGAAGCTGCCGATGTGTTGAATGCCGGAGATATCGGAGCATTTGCAAAAATGAACTACACTTCGACGGGCGACACTTTGTGCGACACCTCATTCAAGGTCAAGATTGCGCCAATTGAGTACCCGGAGCCTGTTTTTTCAATGGCAGTGTCCAGTGCCGAGAAAGGCAAGGAAGACAAGGTTTTTGGTGGGCTGGCAAAGCTGCTTGAGGAGGACCCGACTTTCAAACTAGAAAAGAATCTGGAAACTCTTGAAATGCTTATATACGGCATGGGGGAAACCCAGCTGGATGTACTTTGCAAAAAGCTCAAGAACAAGGAAGGCGTTGTTGCCAAGTTGACCGAGCCGAAGATTCCTTATCGTGAAACTATCAAAAAGACCGTTGAGCAACAAGGCAAATATAAAAAGCAGTCGGGCGGACACGGACAATACGGCGACGCGCATATTCGTTTTGAGCCAAAACCCGAAGTGGACTTTGAATTTGGCGACGAAATTGTCGGCGGAGTTGTGCCCAAGCAATATATTCCTGCCGTTGAGAAAGGCTTGAGAGAAAGCATCACAAAAGGTGTGCTTGCCGGTTATCCCGTTGTAGGACTTAGAGCAGTGCTTTTCTTTGGTAGCTACCATGATGTGGACTCCTCAGAAATGGCGTTCAAAATGGCAGCGTCTATGGCTTTCAAGGAAGGTATGGCAAAAGCCAATCCCGTACTGCTTGAACCCATCATGAGCGTCAGCGTGACCGTTCCCGAAAACTACATGGGCGACATAATGGGTGACCTGAACAAGAGAAGGGGCAGAATTTTCGGCATGGAAACCGTAAACGGCAAGACCGTCGTAAAAGGCGAGGTGCCCCAGGCAGAAATGTTCAAATACGCCACAGACTTGCGTTCAATGACACAGGGCAGAGGTCGGTTCTCAATGCAATTTGAGAGATACGAAGAGGCTCCGGCAACGACAGCCCAAAAAGTTATTGAAGAGTACAACAAATCTCAACAACAAAACTAATCAATGATTATCCGACAATAAAGGCGCTGACAAGGCGCCTTTTTTAATGCAAATAACATTCTTAAGAAAAATAACAGCCGCAGGGTAATTGAATTCATCAGCCGCATAGCGTTTTTTATATGGATTCGGACATATTGCCGCGCTTGTCATAATATGTTTTATTATCAAAGAGGTGTATATGGCTAATAGAGCATGCAGGAATAGAGCATTATCCAATAGGCGCAACGGTTGTATTGAAAAAATAGTAAAGCCCTTGCCGGGTCTGGCATATTTCACAAACAATGACACAGGAGTGTTGCCAACGGCTGCCGAACTTCCGCTTGACGACATTTTGTTTTTGGGCAAGAATATAGAGAATGCCGAAAACTCCGCAAAAAGATTGGACAACGGGGTCTATAAAATAACTTTCAGCGCAGTTGCCGTACCTTCCCAAGACGGCGCTGTATCTCTTTCTGTCATCTTGAATGGCAATGCCACAAACATTGTATCGGCGCAAACGGCAACACAAAACACAAAAAATGCGCTCTCTGCTTCAGGTATAGTCGTGGCTGTCACCAACAATACGCTTATAAGCCTGCGCAATACCGGAGTTGATACAGCGTTTTTGTTTGTAAATCTGGTTGTGCATAAAATATAGGTATTTTTAAGAATTTAGGGCGCTTATAAGTTCTTCAAGCTTGTCGATAGGCGTGAATTTTTCTTCATTTATCATCATAAAAATATCGCCATGACCTACCCCGGGATAAAAAATCACCCGCTCATCGTCAAGAGGCAAGCCGCATGCTGCCGAGGGTTTGGATACCGTACCGTCTGAATATCTGTTGCCCGAGAGCGCTTTGACGGTGCCGTCAAGGTTGTACTGAATGCATGACTTTGACCATGAACCGATTTCTCCTACAAAATAATAACTGTTTACTAAACTGGTGACATGTTTGAACTTACCGTTTTCTTGATAATAAAGTTTATCAAACATGTCCAGGGCGTCGCTGAAAATTTTCTTTTGCTGTCCTTTCTTTTGTTGGTCTGTTATGTATTTTGACCACTCTCTTGTGGCATAAAAGTCCTTTATGTCCTGCCAGTCTGTCAGGTATTCGTATTCGCCGTCTTCTTTTTCCAATCGTATAAAGGAGGAGTGACCGCCTTCGGCGTTCTTGTAATATGGCGAATCCAGCAGCAGCTGATTGGGCAACATTTGAAGGGCGGCCGGCATGTTCCTTACGATGTCAAAAACCAAATCGCCGAACAACTCCGAAAAAACCGCAGGCAAGCCGGTGTATGAGCGCGCTTCAAGCGCATATAGCGTGTCAACAACTCCGCCGTGCGGACTGCCGAAAGTGGCAAATAATGATATCTTTTTGCGCTGTTTTTCACCGAGCGCAATATAATTATCTCCGACAAGTCCGCCCATGCTATGAGCAATCAGCACGACTTCGGTATAGCCGCTTTTTTCAATAAATCTGTCAAGTTGTTTGGCATTGTAGATGTCGCTTTTCATCCAGTCGTATTGAAAATGTATGACATCGTATTGAGGGCTGAACCGCTCTTTTATGTGGTGATAAATATCCAGATATGTATCGTATGTGCCTCCGACCAGCGTTTCGTCGAAAGGCGAGGGGGGATACATATCAACTTTGCGCTCCCCCTCCTCATTCATTGTAAGAGTGTTCAGAAGACGGGTCAGCACGCCTTTTTTTGAGCGCCACGGCTCCTTGTAGTTGTATCCGTCAACAGTGTAGGTTACCCAATATATATTTTCTTCGTCAAGAAGCATGCTGCCCAGAAAGCCAGGCATTATTATTATTGCCTTTTTCTTTGCCAAAAGTTTGTATCCGGTGAAAAGCGAGCAAGTAAGCGCAATAATTATTATTACGACTATTATTTTCACCGATTGACGCATGATGCTTCTGAATCCGCTTGACATAATATTAGTATACAATTCTTTTATTGCCGCAGTCAACCATTCAGGCGTTTATGAATAATGCCCATATACCCAGAATATAGTATAAAAAGGCAGGAGGGTTATGACATTGCTAAAAAAAACCATTATTCTATCTAAAAACGGCGCAAAGGGCTATGTGACGGTGGTGCGTGTCGGCGGTTCGGTGGGCATAAAAGTTGTGCTGGACAGCTTTGAAAAGGAAATGACGCTTGCGCTGAAACTTGGCGCGAACGGACTTATTATTCGCACTTTGAATGCCGCAAAGACGGAATTTGAGCTGCATGAGGACATTGATTTCAAAGGCAATGACGACATATCCTGTTTGGTGCTGCGCCAAGGCGAGATTGTAGCCGAGGGCGGCGCTAGAGGCAGAATACAAACTCAAGAAGTAAACAGCGCTATAAAGATGATTCAAAATCCGCAAAAAACCCAAAGCACAGGTCAAAGCGGCAAAACTGCTCAAAACAAGGAGGTTAATTATGGAAACGGAAACAAAGAAGACAGATTTTATCAGCAAACTCAAAGAGTTGTGGCAAAAAATCGTTATGAAAATCCGCCAACTTTTCAAGAAGAAAGATTAAACAAAACTGCGGCAAAACCCAACATTTCAAGAGAAATCCCAATGGAGAGGGGAGATTCCGAGTCGGGAACAAGGCAAAAAGATGTCGAACGCAAAGGAGAAATGCCGCAATCCAACGACAAGCAAATGCCTGATGCCAGAAGTTTTTATTTTTCGGTAAAAGACAGACTGGACGAACTTTTTGTCATGTATCCGCGTGAAGAATTGTTGGAAAGAATCATACCCTCATCAAAGTGGGTGCGTATAAATTATGATAAAGAAGATTTCTATGTGGCGGGGGTGCTTATCGACGAGGGCGCGGTGACGCATATTGCTTACGGCGTACCCGGATATGAGGGGAAAACCCCGCCCAAGGAAACAGAGTGCATTTGCGACTGGCTGCCGATAAAAAATATGCCGAGATATCAAGGTTATTGGCTGATTTTCCAAAGCGCAGATACAGGAGAAATCTTGCCTAAAGATTGATAAAATCTTTTCTCTTTTGTCATTTAGTTGCCTTATATAGATTTTTATAATATACTTAAAAGAATATTGAAGTACGGAGGCAAAGCTAAATGAACAGTTTGATATACATATTTGCCGGAGCAACGCACTCAAAATTGGCTCCGATTCTTATTTTGGTGGCATATGTCGCCATGATGGTGGCTATTGCTTTTTATAGTCGCCAAAAAAGCCGTACTTTATCAAGTTACTTTTTGGGGAACAGAGGTATCGGCGGCTGGATGGCTGCTTTTTCATACGGAACGACATATTTTTCCGCAGTGGTCTTTATCGGATATGCAGGCAAATTCGGCATGACCATGGGGCTGTCGGCGGTGTGGATAGGCATAGCCAACGCAGTTTTTGGTTCGCTGATTGCTTGGTGGGTGTTGGCAAAACGCGCCAGACAAATGACAAGAGTGCTCAACACTCGTACAATGCCGGAATTTTTTGAAAAAAGGTACAACCACAAATATATAAAACTCATTTCATCAATCATAATATTTATTTTTCTTATACCGTATTCGACATCGGTTTATCAAGGTTTGGGACTTTTGTTTGAACAGGTGTTTGGCATAGATTTTTATTGGTGCATCATAATTATGGCATCAATGACGGCGCTTTATTTGTTCTTCGGCGGCTATTTTGCATCCGTCCTAACCGATTTCATACAAGGATTGGTTATGATAGGCGGCGTGATAGCCATGTTGGCGCTTATGATGCGCGCGCCGGAAGTAAATGGAGCAGAGGGGTTGCGTACGCTTATTGATACAGGCTATGGCTTTTTCCCGAGTTTCAATGCCGCCAGCGGCAATATAATGGATTCTCCTGCGTTCAACCTTATAATAATCATTTTGCTGACATCTTTTGGCATATGGGCTTTGCCGCAATCAGTTCACAAATTCTATACCATAAAAGACAACTCCGCCATCAAGAAAGGCGCCGTAATAAGCACGGTTTTTGCCCTGATTATCGGCGGCGGCGCATATTTCAACGGCGGCCTGTCCAGACTATTCTTCTCGGCAGGCTATCCCACAGGCGGACCTGACGCCGTCATTCCGCAAATGCTGATTGACGCAAAGTTCTCAGGCGCCATGCTTGGGTTGATTATGGTTTTGCTGCTTTCGGCAAGCATGTCAACGCTTGCGGCTCTTTCGTTGAGCGGCTCTTCGGCGTTGGTTATTGACGGCTACAAAGGGTATATAAAAAAAAGCACAAGCGAAAGCAAACTGAAGGGCATATTGAGGGTTGTATGCATGGTATTTGTTATTGTCAGCGCTTTGTTGGCAATATTAAAAGTAGACGCCATAGTAACGCTTATGTCTATCAGCTGGGGCTGCCTTGCAGGCTGCTTCATAGGTCCTTTTATTTATGGATTATACAGCAAAAAAACAACCTCTGCGGCGGCCATGACCTCAATTATCAGCGGCGTATCCCTTACGGTCATATTGACGGTAATATTCGGGCTTGTCGCAGGTGCGTCAGGGTTTGGCGCTGTCATAAAAGCAGG
This sequence comes from Christensenellales bacterium, assembly GCA_050309775.1. Taxonomy (GTDB): domain Bacteria; phylum Bacillota; class Clostridia; order Christensenellales; family DTU072; genus DTU072. The sequence goes on from JBNRMV010000010.1 coordinate 183,323, forward strand.
CATTCAAAGAGCGCCGTTGACGGGAGTAATTTGTATGGCTTTCTCAATGATTATCACACCGATAGTCAGCATGTTTACCCAACCGCCGAACAAAGAGCATGTTGACCATTGTTTCAGCAAAGAGGAAATATAACCTTTTATGAATGAAAAGAAGAACAGCATAAGCAGAACTAGTTTAATTGCTTTCAGCGCAATCTTTACGGCGCTGGTGGCTGTCGTTACCATAGTTTTGCCCATTCCGTTGCCCGACACAAAAGGCTTTTTGAATTTCGGAGATGCGGTAATATTTGTTACCGGCATATTTTTCGGGCCTTTTGCCGGGCTCATTGCCGGAGGCTTGGGCTCAGCCGTCGCCGACGCTTATTTGGGTTATTTTATGTGGGTGCCGTTTACCTTGATAATAAAGGGCGCCGAAGGTTTTGTCGTGGGATTTGCCGCAAGATTGCTGGTGAACGTTCTTCCCAAAAAACTTACTTTTGTTTCATACTTTATAGCCATGATTGCGGCTTCATTGGTTATGGTGGCTGGCTATTTCTTTGCCACAGCCATACTTTACGGGTTCCCCGTGGCGCTAATCGGCATAATAGAAAGCCTGATACAAACAAGCGCGTCGATAGCCATTGCGTTTGTGTTGATTGGAGTTTCCAAAACAGCGTTGTCTACAATCGAAAGAAGAAAAAGATAATTTGGCTCAATAATTAAAATGTCATCTCTTAGAGCGAGATGACATTTTTTTATGTGCTACTTTTGTTTGTTGAAAATGACAAGGATATGTAATCTTTATCAGCCGTTTATAATCTATTGCAAATGCTCCTTAAAGAACTGAGTCATTTCTTTGTTGGTAATTATCGATTCCTCATAATAAGGGAAAGTCACCTGATAGACATGTAACAGCTTATTCTTTGTCTTTTTGTCCCAAAAACGCAGTTTGTAAGGCTGATTGTGGCTTTCGAGGAATTTTGCCATCTTTTTTGTTTGATTGCGTATGAAATCCCTTGCCGAACTTGCCAAGAAAACCGGCGGTAAAACACCGTTATATACTTCCGAAAACTGGAGATAGGGATACCATTCTGACATTTTGTATTCTTTGCCCAAAAAGTATTCGCCAAAGGCTTTCGAAACGGGATTGCGCAGGTTGAGCAATGAATTAAAGTTGAAGGCGCCGCAGATTAGTCCGCCTGCTCTGAATTTAATGTCTGTTTTGAGCTGCCATTTTTCCGCCAGTTCGGGATTGCCGTCAAGCGCCAGCGTCAGGCTTGCCAGATGTCCGCCGGCAGAGTCGCCGACAATAAACACATTGTTGGTATCTGCGAAGTAATCGTCCTTGCGCCTTTCAAGCCAGTTCAATGCGCCGTATATGTCCTGAAGTTGAGCGGGGAAGCGCGCCTCTTGAATAAGGCGGTAGTTTATGTTCAGCACGGTGAAGCCTTCCTGCGACAAACACATTCCAAGGCGCTTGTTCAACTCCTTTGTGCCGTATGTCCAGCCGCCGCCGTGTACAACTACAATTACGGGGAGAGGGGAGTCGGCATTTTCGGGAGTGTAGACATCAAGCAGATGCGCCGGATTGCCGTCATTTATGTACTGAATATCGCTTGTTACGGCTATGCCTTCGGGAAAGTGTTGGGTTGACATTCTTGCCAAATCCTGTTTCTCAACATTGTTCCAAAACCATCGAATCAATTTGTTTCCTATTGTCATTTGTCTTTTACCTCCGTTCATTGATAGTCTATCACACAGTCCAAACAAAAGTCATCAAAATCCAACTTTTTTAATTCCTCAATGACATAATTTTCATCGATATCCGCGCCGTACGGTATGACTACATCTATGGAAATGATACGCATGACGGTGTCAACTCTGAAATCGTGAAAAGTTAGCGCAGGGTTTAGTTCCTGCAATTTTTTTCTGACCTGATGTTTGTAGCCTCTGCTGAGTTTGTCATCCATGTCAACAGGGTCAATATGTACCACCAAATCAACGCCCAGTTCTGCAAGCGTCTTTTTTTCTATTTCGTCAATTATTCTGTGCGCGTCGTTCAAGCTCATAGTAGATGGAACTTCGGCATGTACGCTGGCTATCGAGCGGCCCGGTCCATAGTCGTGGAGCAAAAGGTCGTGCGCGCCGATTATGTTCGGCTGCTGCATTATGTAAGCCATAATTTTTGCGTTGAGGTGCTTGTCGCCCGAACCGCCAATAATCGTATGCATTGTGCTTTTTACCAGTTTTATGCCGTTTATAAAAATCAGAGCGGCGATGCCCAATGCAAATATTGCGTCCAGAGGCGCCGTAGTGTACTGCGCCACGCCAAAGGAAACCAGCGTAACCGAAGTAATAAGCGCGTCTTGAAAACTGTCAATCATCGACGCGCGAACGGTAGGGGATTTCAGCCCTCTGTTTGAGATGTAATAAAAAATGCCCATTCCAAGTTTTATTACGACAGTTGTGGCAATGACAATAAAAAACGGCCAAGAAAAACTTACGGCAACCGGCGCCAGTATTCTTTTTACGGAGGAGATAATAAACTCAATGGCAATGACTATAATAATTATTGCGATGGCAAAACTGACGGCATACTCCAATCTGCCGTGCCCGAACGGGTGTTCCTTGTCGGCTTTCTTTCCGCCGGCAATGAAAGAGGCGGCGACAGCCGAAGCGCTCAGCACATCTCCAAGGTTGTTTATTGCGTCGGTCTGTATGGCAATGCTGCCGCTGACCGTGCCGATGACAATTTTTGTAACGGCAAGCAACAAGTTAATGAAAGCGCCTATGGCGCCTGTAATAAAGCCTTTTTTTGCTCTTGTCATATTTCTCCTTTTTTCGTTATAATTCGACATTTTTCGTCATAGTTATTATTATGCGAAAAATTTTAATAATATTATTCCTTACTTGCTTTGCGTTTGTTGTGTACGGTTGCAAGCCTGCGCTGCCCTCAAAGCTTTTTTCGTATGTTGAATTGCTGGAAAAAGTCAAATTAAGAGGGGTTTCATCTGATTTTTTTGTTGAGGTTTGTTTGTTTACGCTGCATGACAAGGAACTTTGCCGTCTGACGCTCATTCCCTCAAGGCTGGGGTTAGAGGATATCTCCGTAGGCTTTTTGTACGGCAAAATACAGGGTAATTTTCACTATGACAGCCTTTCAAACACATATTTCGCAGAATACGAGTACGACAATACTCACACCAGCATTGCGCTGAAAACAAACGAATTGCAAACCATTCCGCTCATTTCGGTAGCCCAAACTCCGCATAAAGAGTTGTTGGCAAAAGCCTATTCGCATTTTGAGCCGCGAATAAAGCAACACATAAAAAATGATAAATTTCTTCAGCGTATTCAAATAAAAATTCTTTCCGATATGAGCGCAAACGCTTTCTTTTATGTAGGGTTCATTGGCAATGACGAATATTATGCCGCAGCATTCGATATCGATACTTTGGAAATCATTGCGGATTATTATAAATGATTATACCAAATTTACTATTTTTTGGCAATATCACAGTTTTGCAAATCGCCTTATTCGCTTAGTGTCGCCCTTACACGCCCGTTCAAGTCCCAATTTTTCCGATAAAAAGAAAGAGAGCCTGTTTGCTCTCTTTCTTTTTCTGGTGCCGAAAGAGGGACTTGAACCCTCACGATGTTGCCATCAACGGATTTTGAGTCCGTCGCGTCTGCCATTCCACCATTTCGGCAAAATTGTGATAACATATTATCACAGTTGAGTGCGATTGGCAAGCAGTTTTTGATATTGTGTGGGCAAAAATTTGTTTTCTTTGAAAAAATTTTAAGGTCGCCTTAAGAATGTATATGGAAAAACATTTACTGTTATTTTCAATTTAATGTGTTGAAAATAACTTTCTTTTATATTATAATAAACATATATATTTAGTATTGGGCGTTTCTATGCCCTTTTACTGAATCGCAAAGGAGACTCTGGTATGAAAAGACGCGACGGAAGCATTCGGGTTATGGGTGGCTCGGGCTACAAAATTAGTATAGCGGTGATAGCCGTATTGGCTGCAGCGCTGATGGTTTTTATGCTCATAATTTTGCCGGCCATGGAAGCCGAAGCCGACACCCAAGGAACAATAATCAGTATAGAGTATCCACAAGGAGAGATAGGAGTAGGTGACAACCTAGACGATTTATTTGTAAAAGTGCATTACAGCAACGGCCGCAAGGTCGATGTGGCGTTCAGCGACATGATTTATGAGGGTCTTGACCGCTACAAGGAAGGCGAACAAAATGTTTCACTTACATACGGCGGCTTCCAACAAGTTATTCCCATTACAGTACGCAGCGTAAACTGCATTTTGAGATATCATGCCAGCACAGGCGGCAGCATCGACGGCGAAACGACCCAGAGCGTAGCCATCGGACAGGACGGCAACAGAGTTATTGCCCGTCCCGAGGTCGGCTACATTTTTAAGAATTGGAGCGACGGCAACCCCAACGCAGAGCGCAAAGACACAAAAATTTCCGCTTCAAGAACACTTATAGCAAATTTTGAGAAAGCAAGATACACAGTAGTATTCAGATATCCTGACGGCACAGTGGCGCGCGAGGAGATTGTTACATACAACGAAAGACCCACCCAAGTACCCGTTCCTTCCGACCCCAAGATGCAGGTATATGGCTATGTCTTTGACAGATGGTCTTTGCCTTTTGATAAGGTTACGCAGAACATGACCATTGACCCTGTGTTTGTAAAGAGGGCGACAGATGTCAAGGTAGAAGTTACTAAGAACAACCGAGGCGAGGTACTGGGAATTCTGGATATTCCGAAAGAGGGCTATTATCCGAAGAACAAGGAAGCCACAATCAGAGCAAACCCCATGCAGGCGAGAAGTTTTGCCGGTTGGCAAATAAAGAAGTATGACGGCACATGGGAGAGCATAACCGTTACTGACATAAAGAGTTTTGACAACTTCAAAGTAATAGAAATAGGCTTTGCCGGCAACGATATTACTTTTGAGGCAGGTCAGACGGGCGACAGTCTGGAGTATTACATTACCTTTACCCCGAACAGCAATACCGACTTGATAGAAATGAAGGCTGATTTTGTATATGATGTCAGCACCATTACTTTCATAAACAGCATGAGCAGCAATGTAGGAAACATCGAAAAAACCGTAAATTTACCAAACGGAGAGGCTATCGGCGGCAATATAGCCGACCCGGTAGGCAGTGGACTGGGATACAGCTTTATAGGCTGGTTCCGCGAAAGCAACAACCCTGTTGACCTTGAAGGCAACGAAATAGCCGTACAAGCGTATGACACCTTTACTCAGCCGACGACGCTGATTGCAAGGTGGCAGAAGGTCTATTGTTCGGTGACTTTCTTGAAAGGCGACGGTGATTTGGACCCAAGGACAGTCTATGTGCTTTATCAGAATACGTTGGCTGCGGCGGTGCAAGAACCCGTTTACAAAAACCCCGTAGCAACGAACGGTATACCCACCCAAATACCCAAGAGAAGCAAGTATATCTTTGTGGGCTGGTATCTTGTCGGCGACGGCAACATTCTTACAGATGTTGTCATTGATGAGGACTACAAAGTTTATGAGGACATAAATGTGCGTCCGAAGTTTGTGCCTATCGAACACAACCTGACTGTCACCATAAATGGCGCAGGCAGAACGCAGAGAAGAATTGAAGGCCCGAACTCTGTCTTTACGGAAGTGCCTGCCGGCAACAACGCTATTCAGGAAATACATCAATATATATACAGATTTACCGCAAATGCCGGCTATCAGCTTGAATATATACAGATTGAATACAGCGACATAGACGGCTATGTGCAAAACTATGGACGCAATGTGCAGTGGGCGGATATCGAAATTTTTTATCCGACTACCGATATTTATATCACGGTTGAATTCATACCAAAAACTTATGTCGTAACAGTGCAAAACGGCGTTGCGGAAGACGCAGGCACGATAAGATATCTTGAGAAACAAGGCGACACGATGGTCGAACGCATAAGCAGTTCGCCCGTCATAAACCTACATATGGAACACAACACCTCCCGTAACCTGTATGTAACAGCGCTTGCCACACATTTTATTGAATCGGTGACGGTAGGCGGTCAGAGCATCGGCAACATTCCTGCCAGCACTTCAGAATATACCATTGTACTGACGCCGGCGATTATCACCGCCGACACTACCATAGTTATTGAGTACAGACCTTTTGCGTATAGAGCGGATTTTGCCGTCAACCCGTATGTAAACATTTTTGAGGCAGCCTACAACGCAGAAACCCAAAGCTATTATTCCGTACCAAAGAGTCCGACATATGGCTTCGGACAAAACCCCATGTTCCTGTTCTCCGCAGCAGACGGATATTACATAACCGGACTGAAAATAAACGGCAAGAATGTCGACCTTTATTCACCAGAGCCGGGCTTTGAGATTTTTGAAATATTCATAAACAGAAACCAGCCAGCCGAGGAGGGCGACGCTCAGGGCATAAAAGACAGCCGCATTACTGATTTTATATTTATAATTGAGGGCATAAACAGTGACTATAATGTACAGGCGCTCTATGCTCCGCTTTATTATGATGTCAAGGTGACCAGAAACGGCAGAGGCGCCATAAACTTTGCAGAACAAAGAGTGGCGTACAATGATTCGGTACAAATTCATGCGGAAACCGACGGCGGCTATTATGTAAAAAGCTATACCATAAACGGTGAGGTCTTTGACTTTGACGACATGCTGGAGCTACAAACCATAGACATTACAAACATAAAAGAAGACAAGATAGTTACGGTGACATTCTCCATTGCGACATATGTCGTGACTTTTGACGGCTCATCAAACGGCGGCCGTTATTCTTCGGTACGCTCGGGCAACGGTACTGCATTGCCGTTGAATGCCAGCTTTACGGCGGAACACAACAGCAGCAACCGCTTTACCGTAATTGCAAATACTGGATATTATATTACTAATATAATAATAAACGGCACACCCATGGTTATACCCAACGGAGTCACGGAACAACTTGTACAGCTGGACAATGTGGATAGAGCTTTCCATATCGCAGTACATTGCGCCATAAAGACTTTTGTTGTCAAAGCAAGAATAAATAATGACAGCTACGGCTCAGTGACGGCTGAAACGACGGTCGAATACGGCAAGACGGCGGAACTTGACATTGTTTATAACCCGGGCTATACCCTGAAATCAGTCAGCCAGGGCATGCTTTCGGAAGACAATACAAAATTACGCATACAGAATGTTACCGAAAACAAACTGATTATCGTCGAACTTGAGCCTCGACAATACAGATTGACATCGACAATATCGGGCGGCGGCAACGCATTGCATCCGCTATTGGCGCTTTATGGCGAAGAGGTAACAATACAGCTTAGCGCATTTGAGGGCTTTGCATTGCAGGCGCTTGACATAAACGGCGCGCCGATTGCTCTTTCGGGCGAATACGAAAATTATTTCTTAATTTATACCGTGACGGAAGATGCCGACATTGCCGCAGAATTTGTTCCGGTGACGGCTGGGGCGCCCTTGGCAGTTTCCATTGTTCAAAGCGGCGGTCAAATAAACGGACAGAGCGGCGACTATAACACAACGGTGGCGACAGGGCTGCGGAATATGGCGCTGGTTACGGCTCCGCAAGGTTTTTACATTTCGTCCATTACGGGTCAGACGCTTGGCGGTTATATCTCAAGCTATGCGCTTGATTTTGACGGCTCAATAGGAGAATATACGGTCAATTATTTACCCATACCGTATACGCTATCCATAAACACCCCGTTGAACGGAACGGCGACTTTGCTAGTCAGCGACAGCCCAACCGACGGCTTTGCTGAAGCGGACAGCGCGCAAAGCGGTCAATATATACGCATAGTTATGACCCCCGACGAGGGCTATACTCTTGACACCCTGAAAATAAACGGCGTCGTCATAACCTCATACATAGCAGACGGATATTACACTTACAGCGGTATCACCGCAAACCAAACGATAGAAATAAGCTATAAGCTCATTCAACTGAATATCACTACGGAAGTTACCGAGGGCTATGGCACAATAAGCGCGCCAAGCAATACATTTGAATACGGCGCGGCAACAACAATTAAGATTATCCCGGCGATAGGCTACAAAATCAATACGGTAATGATAAACGGCTTTGCCATAACAGACGAACAAGAATTGATTGTCATAGCCACACAAATGTATACCATAGCCGCAGGCAGCGCCGCCAGCAAGGCGGATATTTTGGTGCGCGTCAGCTTTGCAAGAATTTATCACAGAGTTGATATTGAACTTGTCGGCAACGGCAAAATTGACCAAGCCAACTTTAACGAAATAGCCTATGGTGACACATTCTTTTTGGATATCACCGCAGACGAACACAACTATATCGAGGCGGTGGAGATTGACGGAATCAGAGTGGAAATAAGCAATACCAATCTCCAGAACTATACATTTAATAATGTTACGCAAAAATATACCGCAGGACGATTCCGCTTGCTTGTCACCAAGGATTTGCAGATTGTCGTATATTATACCAAAAATGTATATTCGGTTACAGTCATGCCCTCTGTGAACGGAGTAACATCCATAAATCTTCTTGCGGAGAGCGGAGAGGACGCGGCGCTGAACATAAGCAGCGTTGAGCATGGCAGAAGCATACAAATAAGCATGCTTGCCAATGCTGGCTACAACATATCAAGGCTTTATATAAACAGCGTCGAAATAAACAACTTCAAACACGATAACATAAACCCCAACAACAACCGTTTAATAAACTACATATATAGCGGCAACTATTCTCAAGGCGTCAATACCAACCTGCTTATTCGTGTAGATTATGAAATAAATTATTATAAGTTCCAATTCAGGACGGTAAACGAGTCCCCGAACTTTAAGGAGTTCGACCTTGTTTCGTCAAGTTACGGCACTTTGTCTGTGCTGGGAAGCTATGCGCTGAACGGCAATGTGTATTCCGGCATACCGCACGGAGAAAACTTCCGCCTCAGCATCAATCCCGTAAGAGAAAAGGGCTATGTGATATCGGGAGTTACTATCACATATATTGACCCCACAAGTCAATCGCAGACGGTACTAACCATAAATCCGCAGGTGGGCGGCATCGGCGCAACGGTGTTGCGCACAGGAGCAACGGTATTCTTCAGTCAGCTTATGGGGCAGTATGCCTCCGCAATGGTCGGAGATGTGCAACTCATTGAAGTAAGATTTACAAAAGAGACCTTTATATTTGACCAACTTGTTGAGACAGCGCCCAATACGGGAACAATAGTAACAAGGTTCTATCACCCCAACGATTCGTCAAGGGCTATGACGGTGGGTTCTGAAGAGCCTACAACGCTGATACTGGTAGACGGCAAGTTTGAGTATGGTCTTGGGTATACGGTCTCCGTAGCGCCGGCACCCGGTCATACCAGAACGGAGTTCTATTATATTGTCGGCGGCACAATGGTTGACCGCTCAAGCAGCGTTCGCGCAAACTCTTACAACAGCATAATTCAATACGATATTTATGCCAGAGTAAAATATGTAGTCAACAATCACCCCATAAATTTCAGCTATTATGTATACGACAAAAAGGGCGACCTCATAAACAATCCGGGTACGAGCTTTGCAACCATAAGACTGACCATTGGCTCCAGCATTTATGAGCCGGCAGGCACAAACACCTTGACGCAACGCTCTGATTATGGCGCGCAACTGGGCATTACGCTGATACCCAATGAAGGCTATTATATTGATTCATTTGTAGTCGGAACGCAAACCATCTCAAATATTCCCGACAGAAATTCCGAATATACGCTGAACAGGCTTATGACCGACGGCGTACTTAATATTACGGTAGTATACAAAGTAAGGAGTTTTTCTATCGACTTCACGCACGAGGATGACGATGGCAAAAACAGCGTGGTGTTTGAATCGGTACAGGCATATCCCGAACTGCCCAAGATACCATGGGCAGAAACCGCCGTGCTGAGAGTGTCCACCGACCCCGGTTATGACCTGATGGCTTTGGAGGTTCTGCAGAACGGAGTTTGGACAGATGTCAGAGACAGAATTCAAAAGAATGTACTCAACCCTAGAACAATGCAATACAGGGATATTGTAATTGTGGAGAATATAAGAGAAGATATTTCGGTCCGCGCCGTCTATCAGCGCAAGGAATACGAAATAAAAGTCATAGTAAATGATTTGGATATAGGGCAGGTTAAGGTTGATGTCATAGGCAGTTTTTATCCAAACTATACAGATATTCCCCAGACTTATTCCGAAAAAGTCGAATATATCGAGGACTGGATTTATGACCCGATTATAGACGACTATTATTGGGGCGTTGCCGAACATAAATGGGATATCATTTCCATGCAAGTAAAACACTATGATGAGCTTATGTTCTATCTCTTGCCCAACAATGGTTACAGAGTAAAAGAACTTGAGGGCGGACTGTTTGATAGAGTAGTCGTGGCACTGTACAAGTATGTCAACGGAGAGAGAGTACCAGTCACCGACAACTACAATGTGCCGATAGTGTACAACATAAGCACAACCATGTGGCAGCAGAACCAGCCTGATTACAGACGGTTTACATTGCCTGCCGGTGTCAAAGTTTCCAGCGATATAGAGATTGAAATTGATTTTGTCATAAAAACATATTCAGTCAGCATCTCCAAGACACCGACAGACCTTGCCGGAGTAGTCGACAGCGCCATTGTTGTCGAAAAGGGCACCCCGGGCGACTACAAAGCTGTACAAAACGGCGACACGCTCAAACATTTTGACAACATTCGCATAACGCTTACGCCGGTATATGGCTTGTCGCTTGACAGAATGAGAATAAATGACAGGATTGTGCCGTACACTTCATATACCTGCGAAAACAATAGATATGTCTATGTTTTTGAACTGGAAATAAATGATACTTTGCTCAACGGCAGGAATTTGCTGAACATTCAAGCGCAACTGCGCAAAAATGTCTACAATACGGCAATAGAGATTTATGACAACAAGAGCGACACCTTGACTGTGGGCAACGAAGCACCGACGCTGAAGGTCGAAACAGTGGAGATGGTTACGCACGGAAATACGCTGATTGTTATGCCGATACTGTCAGAAGGCTATTCGGTGGTGGCGGTCATCATAAACGGCGTGAACTATTCGTCCCAGATATCCAATCCTAATGCGCAATTCAGCCTGACAATAGCCGACGCCATTGTTGACGGACTTGATGTCCACGACAGCAACAACAATACGCTGCTGCTATATTTTGTTACGGCAATAAATCTGCATGTCAGCAGCATAAGAGGTTTTGTTTACGAAATTGAAATAGACGGATACAGCGACATTGCCGGGGATACCATTGTTACATACAATCCCGAAGATACCATGGTCATTGTTGGCGATACCGTCAAGTACGAATATTTCACAAATGTAAGAGTGTCGGCGGTGGCAAGGTCAACGCCCGAAAAGACATATCGTTTTGCATACTACCAAGAACAGGTGGGCAGCGGCTGGCAGATAGTGCGTGACGGCGAAAGAGGTGTGACTCTTTCAGGCGAAGGCAACTCCATTATGGAATACCAAATAAGAACCGACATGGGCAACAATGTCAGCGGCGACAGATATTTCCGCGCCGTATATTATCGTGTGTTGACGGTGACGGTGACGGTTATGCCGCAGTATAAGTATGTCAGCGGTTATAGCACCACAGGCAATATGCGTTATATGCCCTATGTAACGGTGGAAGCCACGGTAGGCACGAACATTCTTGAAGACAAGAATCCAATGAACCAATGGATTTATCAACAGGCGCAACAAAACAACACCAACGCATATGTGGAATCGTACACTTATTATGTAGACAGCGGTTCATTCCTCAGGCTGACGGCAACAGACCACGACACGCGGAATATGAGCGCCATGGCATTCTATGACAAGCAGGACAGCACGACTTACCGCATTATCACAGGCATATCAACAACAGGCACAAGAGTGCTTGAGGACAGGGACATATATCTTGTCGCGCGCAACCAAACAATGCTGAGTTTTGAGATAAAGACCATAGAAAATATGTCCGGAATAAACGGCGGTTCATTGGTATGGAGCGTTCAGAGCCATGACAATGTAAGCCAGCCGGCAACTATATTCAGAGGCAGCATGAACAGCGCCAAGGTGCTGGATACCGTAACAATTACAGTCAGAGAGACCCAGAACTATCGCTTTACGGGGCTGTATCTGAAGAATATTGACGAAGAAAAGACTCTCGAAACAGGCGAACTTGTCTTTAAGAGCGAGGGCGCCGTAAATGAATGGACATGGGTTGACACCTCTACCGACCTCATAAATGTCAGCGTCGATGCGCAAGGCAACATGGTTTACAAAATTTTTGTGACCTCAAATATGGTCATGAAGTTTGAATTTTACAGAACCTTTGAAGTCAGGTATTCGGCAGATTATCAAGACAAGGGTCCGGGCATAGGCGATGTGGTCAAAGACGCTTCGGCAAGTGCGCAGGCTGTTTATACGCATATGAACGGCTCAGAAATAGAGTACGCAATATATGACTACAATTCCCAAATAAAACTTATCACTCCTCCGACAGATGAGAATTATCAGTTTGTCGGCTGGTTTGTCAACGGCGACAACATTTATCGCAATCTACAACTGCAATATCCCGACTCATCGCTTTTCAGCTACTGGTTCAGACTATATCAGAACTCAGCAGAAAACGATATTTATGACGGTATGGAGCTGCGTGTGGACGGCGTCGATGTATACAGCATAAATATTGTTGCGGTCTATCAACCGATTTATAAGATGACTATTATCAACGAGGCATTCTTCTATGATGCCGATGACGACCACTGGAACAGTTGGGTGCCGTCTACAAATGTCAATGTAACTTTCTATGAGCATTTCACCATAGAACAAGTCATCAATGGAGAGTCGGGCGAAAGGGAATTTGCCTTGCCTCAGGCGCAAGAAATAAAAAGCATATATATGGATGAAATGCCGACCGACATAATGAGCGTCTATAATCAGACCGTTCCGGTCAGAGCAATATCCTCTGAATATGACGGAGCTTTGCCCCCCTGGTCCGAACTCCGCAAGCTCATAAACGCAAACCCGGGAGTTTGGGCAGGCAGAAAGGTGCATTCCACCTCGAATTATTACAAACTGTTACTGAAGAACCTCAACTTACCCGAACTGCAATACAACAACTGGACGGACAACATTTTGCAACTCCAGACTTTCCTTATGGACGGTATGGCGCTTGTTGAATGGCAGTATTATGACTGGACGACCAATCAGTTTGTTGAGATTCCTTATGTAAGCGGTCCTGTATACAATAAGCAAGGTCAGATTATTTCATACACCAACAACGCCAAAAAAGAGAGCTATTCCATAAATCTGGCGCAGTCGAACTTTATAGACCACACAAAACCGTTTATAATAAGACCGCTGTACCAAAAGAAAGTAAACCTTACTTTGAACAAGAAGGCGTATTATTATTATCTGAATGACAGCAGCACAAACGGCAACTCTGCGCAGACTCCGCAAATTTATGCATCGCCGGGAACCGACACCTATGCCACTTTCAATTATTATACCAAGTGTCTGATAGTGCCCAGAGCGGCATCGGGATATAGGTTTATCGGCTGGTACAAGACAGAGTTTGGCGACTCTGCGGACATTTCATTGCTGGACGAAACGCTTATTGAGTCAGTAGTGCCCAACGAAACAACGGCGGCATGGCAGGTGCATCTGAAGTTTGATTTCTATGACCCGTCCGACCCGCTGAACAACAATGTCGAACAGAACAACAGATATATCTTTGCGCGCTATATTAAGCAATGGAGAATGAGCATACGCTCGCACAACATTGCAACCGGCGATTATGTCAAACATGACGCGCCCAAACTTGTGCTTAATCCGGCTTCCTTGCCGGTAAATGTACCCAACACTCCGGGCGCAACTTACCAAAATACCAGAAGCAGGTATATACTTCACGAAGTCGAGCTAGGCGAAGAACAATGGTTCATAGACATTACCATTGATGCCGGACTGCATTTTGAAGTAAACACCGACAGAACAGTCATAGGCAACGGCACGAACATAAAAGGTTTCAATCCTCAATATGACAAACAATATGACTATACGCCGTTCAGAACCGGCGCAGGCGAGGACAGTCCGACATTCAACAGCGACAATGAAGTCGTAAACATGATACTGTATTCTTGTGCGAACAGGTCGCTGCGCATAAGGTATGAATCCTTTGGCGAAATGACTTTCTCGAACTTGATGTGGTATGCCGGAGTTCGGCTGACCGATATTATGGCCGGGTATGTCAAAGCCAGGTTCCCGAATGATTATGACCCTGTGGCGCCCATTGTCATATTTGATGCTGACGACGGAGTAATAGACGGAGTGGCGACTTTCAACAGAGTGCCTATCAGAGACATAAATTATCTCGGAACAGGCAGCGCGTTGACATATGACTATGTTCCTTATGGCTACAAATTGGCAGAGGACAGGCGCATAAAAGTTACGCACACAACAGACGAACGCAATTATTCTATGTTTAACAGCCAGAATGAACATGTTCGGAAGAAAGTTACCATAAATTATCAGCAATACAAACTGTTCGGCATACAATCAAAAACCACGCCGCCGGGAACGGCAAGCAATCCCTACCTCATTGGCGTCGGAGTAGATGCCGCAGGCACATTGTCCTCGGTTGCCGAAGCGCGTCAGCAGTTCAGGAATATTGAAGTGTTCTTTGACTCAAACGGCGCAAGCTGCGAGGGCGTAAATTTCAAACTCATGCAGGATATCCATCTGAACGCCGTGACGGTAAGTGACCCCACAAGAACGCAAGTAAAGAATGCGTATAGCTGGGTACCCATATGCTCAAAGGATGGCAACGGCTTTGACGGTGTGCTGGACGGCAACAATAAGAGGTTGCGTTCGCTGAATGTCGAAGCTACTGAGGCTTTCTTCACAACCAACACATCGTATGACTATATGAGCTATGGATATGGTATATTCTCCTCCATAAAGAACGGCACAGTAAAGAACATTATATTAGGCACGGCAACGATTATTATTGACATCATGAGGGACGCTATGGGCAACTCAATGCCGGGAATAGCTACCAATGTCGGTTATCTTGCCGCCAGAGTATCAGGAGAAAATACCGTTATAGACAATGTGAAAATAGAAGAAACATTCTCGGGCGGATATGAGCCGGGGCACAACATTTATATTAAGACAGGCGCAAGCAATGTCGGAATAATAGCAGGTTCATATTTGGGCGTATCCGTCATGCAAGGACAAAATGAAGTGCTGAAATCAAAATTAAACAACATACTTCTGACGACAAATATCACAATATACGGTCAAAGCTATCTTGGCGGCGCAGTCGGCAATATCAGCAAAGCAATCATCACAAATGTAAGAGACAACAGCGGTACGCTCCTTATTTATGGATACAACAGCTATATCGGCGGACTGTTTGGCGCCATAAATGACTGCAATGTATCAAGCAGCTATGTATCGGGAACTTTCAAAATAGGCAGCGACAGCTCGAATTTTGCCGGAGGCTTTGCCGGAGGAATATTGGCAGGAGACTTCGGAACGATAGTATCTGGCTGCTATGTCACTGGCGGCACCTCAAGCTATGTGCAGGTAAGTTCCGCAGGTAACGGAGGAGTGGCGGCGGGCGCATCCGTTATGTCGGGTTCTGCCGGAGGCTTTGCCGGTTATAACATAAAAGCAGTCATCGACAACTGCTCCATAAGAGGCTTCATAAAACTGTATGGCTTCTATTGCGGCGGACTTGTCGGCACGAACATGGGCACCATAAGGAATTGTGTGCTGAATGTGGCGTCAAATGACTTCAATGTGGAGATAGAAACGCCGTCTATCTCAAACGGCGGTTACGGCATCATTGTCGGCGCAAACCTATATTATGCTATCGGCTTGACAAACTATAACGGTCTCGTCACCGACTGCGGTGTGCTGGGTACAGGCACAAATGTATCTTACAACAAAACCAACACAAAACTTTATGTGTATCCCGTCAACAGAGGCACCCTATTTACTCCTAGCATAGACCAGTTGAGCGCGGCAGACACGCTTCGCAACGCAGGCTATACAAGCGTTGGCGGCGTAGTCGGCTACAACAGCGGCAGAGTATTCAACAGCTACATGAAGAGAACAAAGGCATTGTTTGCAAAGAACGCCCCTCCGGCATTCATTGTACATCTTGGCGGTGTAGTAGGATTCAACGATGTCGGCTCCATTTCGCAGGGCAGAGGCGTCAGCAGCTGTTACAGCGACGGCAACGCTCTGATTTTAATCAATACAATGCATGCCGATAATGCCAGCGGCGCAGGCAACATCGGTATTGGAGGAGTGGTGGGCGGCACTAAGTCATACAACCAGTCCACGAATGCTTCGCATTTCTCGGTGAGATATTGCTATGCTATAAACAACTCATTCAGAATGTACAGCGCGGCTTTTGGCGATTTGCCCGGCAGCCCGACAGGACGGGAATTTGACGGTTATTGGTGGTTTGATGTATATGAGCCGCAGAATAACGAAACAACGCTAAATCTCAATGTCGGCTTAGTTGTCGGCGGAGCAACACCGCAAATGTCCAGAGCCTATTACAGCTATGGAATCACCAGAAGCAGCGATTGGGCAGGTTGGCAAGATACTTACGGTTTAGATGACAATCGTTTGAGCGAATCATACGGTAGCGTATTCAGAGACGGTCCGAGCAGTCAACGATTGCTGTTTGCTAACAGCATACCCGATTTGGAATCGGCGTACGGCAAAGACAGACGTCAAAACCGCGACAGAAGCTACAAAGGCAGAACTGTACTCCTGAATATCAGGTCGGCATTTGTTTCGATATCAAGATACACAGAAGGCATGCCAGCAGACGATTATTCGGCTGAAAACTCTCCTGCATTCTGCGGACCGTTTGTTGGCGGAGCAACGCTTACCGGCGTAACTGACAGCAGAGTAATCCGCACGGGAGAAAACGGCAATTTAGTTTATGAAATATCCTTCAACGATTGGGACAACGGCAACTATGTCGGCACTACAAGGATGGATTATATTATCAGCAATTATTTGGTTGCAAACCAAACAGCTTATACGAACTTTACTTGGCCGTATTAAGAATTGCTCAAAAGAAAAGAAAAAAGGCGCAACGAAAAGTTTGCGCCTTTTTTGCTTCAAAAATATTCAAAAAATCATTTCAATTTGATAGCCCTTATGACATCTCGCACGGTATCATACAAATCGCTTTGACAACGCAGACGGGCTTTTTCAAAGGGCAGGCATGCGCGGTTGGTACAGAATACGGCATTTACGCCAAGGGGATAAACGGCGCTTATGTCCTCGCTCATTGAACCGACGACGGCCATTAGAAAAACGCCGAGTTTTTTTGTGCGCTGCGCAATTCCGATGACCACCTTGCCGCCAAGGCTTTGGGAGTCAAGTTTGCCTTCGCCGCTGATGACAAGGTCGGCGTCTGCCGCAAGAGCGTCAAAGTTTACGGTGTCAAGTACCGTTTGAATTCCCATTTGCATTTTTGCATTAAGAAAGGCTTTCATTCCAAAACCCAGACCGCCGGCGGCGCCGGCTCCCGGGAATCTGTCATCGGCAAAAGAAAGGTCGCGGGCGGCTATTTTTGCAAGGTTTTTTAAGCCATCGTCAAGCGCCGCAACTTGTTCTGGTGAAGCGCCTTTTTGCGGAGAAAATATATAAGCCGCTCCGTTTTCGCCGTAAAGCGGATTGTTTATGTCGCACATTGCCACAAGCTCAATGCCGGACAATCTCTTGTCTAGATTGCATGCGTCAATGCGATGGATTTGATTCAAAGTGCCGCTTACGGGAATGAACGGCTGTCCGCTTTGGTCAAAAAACTTTATTCCAAGAGCCGCCGCCATGCCGCAGCCGCCGTCTGTCGTCAGACTTCCGCCCAAGCCCACTATGATTTTTTTTACGCCAAGGTCAAGCGCATGTTCAATAAGCTGTCCGACTCCGAATGTAGTGGTTATTTCAATATTATGGTTTTCCCGGCGCAATGTAATGCCGGCAGCCGCAGCCATTTCGACTACGGCGGTGTTTCCGCCGTCTATCAGTCCTATGAAAGAATCTATGTCGTTGAAATAAGGGTCGGCTGCCGGGCAATATTCTATTTCGCCGCCGCAGGCTTGAACAAATGCCTCAACAGTACCCTCGCCGCCATCGGCAACAGGTACGGAGATTATTTCCGCATCAGGAAAACTCTCTTTTATGGCTTTGGACATAATGTCGCAGACGGTTGAGCTGGACATTGTGCCTTTGAAAGAATCGGGAATAAGTATGACTTTTTTCATTTTTTCCTCCATTAGTTTTTATTATATATCATAAAACATTCTTTGTCCATATAACACAAACTGCAAATTTTACATATAATAGTCATAAATAAAAGAGGTAAGCCCCGATGGAAATTGTGCCCTTAAGAGTAGATTTGCCGTACCCTTCGCTTGACGAATTGCAGCCCGACCTTGCCGCAGCAAGAATAGTAGCGCCTGCCTATGCAGGCATATACATAAGCGAATGCAATGCGGTTTTTCAATATTCATATCACCATTTGTATTTTGACAACTTGAAAATGCCGGATTATGCATATGTACTGGAAAACATCTCGATATCCGAAATGATACACTTTGAAATTCTCGGGAAAATGTTGTTAAAACTGGGCATAGACCCGATTTTTTCAAGCAATCCGCCCGGTCGAAACTTTTATAACACTTCGCGAATTGCCTATTCAAAGACGCCAAGTAAAATGCTGATAGATGACATAAGCGCTGAGATTGCGGCAATAAACGACTATCAAAACATGATTAAACGGTTGAAAAATGAGCAGGTGTCGGCTGTGCTTCAGCGCATAGTTTTGGATGAAATGCTGCACCTTGAAGAATTTAAGCGGCTTCTTTATAAACTGAATAATCCGCAGCAAACATAGCTTTTGCCGTTGTTCGGCACTAAATTAAAAAGACAACCGTTCATACTTCGCCGAAAAGTTTGTCATAGATAAAGGATAAAAAATATTATAATATTTCCGCATAACTTTCATAGAAAATTGCAAGGTATGCGCGATTTATTGACAAATCCATTTGAGCATGATAATATCTTTTATGTATGAACATGGCGCTTTATGAGAATCTAAAATATATAATTGCAGGTGAGTGGTGCTTGTTGCTGCTGGCTTTTGGCTTGCTTGTTTTTCGCAGGCAGGCATTTGAGGCTGCCGACATGGGAATACACCTTGCAGGGCATTTGTTGCTTTCGCTGTCAGCAATTATGATTTTCATCTGCGAAGCATTGCTTATGCTTGCCGGCAATTTGGGCATGCAAAGCAGCAGATATTTGTTGGCGTTTTATGCCGAACATTTGCAGCCGTGGTTGCTCTTTTTGCTCATTTGCAGCATTGTTTATTACATATTTGAAAGAATATTTTTTATCATAAATTGTGACCACTATTTGGGCAGAAGGTTTTTATCGGGAGCGCGCTTGGCTATTTTTCCCCACGAAAGCAAAGACCTTACCGCCCCCATGCAAAGAATAATACTTTTGCAATAAACCCTTTTTTATTATATTAAAGAGACCTTTTTTATATTGTACTTTGTAGTACACTTTTTCGCACATAAGAATTTAGGAGAGCATTGAACTATGTTGAAAATAACAAATCTAAGAAAAAAATATGCCAACAGCAACAATTATTCTGTTGATAACATAAATATTGAATTGCGCCCCGGCGAAATATTTGGTTTCCTCGGAAAGAACGGCGCCGGCAAATCCACAACCATAAAGTGCCTGACGGGCATATTGCCTTTTGACGAGGGCAACATATCTATTTGCGGCTATGACATAAAGACCCAACCCATAAAAGCCAAAATGCACATGGGATATGTACCCGACAATCATTCGGTTATCGAAAAGCTGACGGGCAGGGAATATGTCAATTATGTAGCCGACCTTTATAGAGTCGGCGATGAGCGCAAAGAGCGGTTTGCACATTTTCTGGAACTGTTCAACCTTGAGGCGGCGGTAGACAAACAAATAAAGTCGTATTCACACGGAATGAAACAGAAGATTTGCATTATTGCCGCATTGATACACAACCCCAAGCTGTGGGTGCTTGACGAGCCTATGATGGGACTTGACCCGCAGTCGATGTCCGACATCATAAACTACATGTTGGAGCACTGCGCAAAGGGCAATACAGTATTCTTTTCTTCGCACAATCTTGATTTGGTGAAAAAGCTCTGCCACCGCGCGGCAATCATAAACAATGGCAAAATAGTTGAAGAGCTGGAACTTTTCGGCAACAAAGAAAATCAGGACAGACTGGAAGAAATATATTTTGCCGCCACCGGCATAGACAGAAGCAAAGTCAGCGACATGGCTTTGACGGTAGATGGAGGCAAGCAATGAACAACATTCTCACAATGCTGCGCCACGAATTTCGCGGCAGGCTGGGAGTCGGCAAGAATGCGTCGCCAAAAAGTTGGAGCGTATTCTTTCTCAACGGCGCCGTATCCTTGCTTATGTATGCAGTTTTTGTAGGCATAATATATTTCGTTACCAACATACTGCTCAATGGCAGAATAATTTTGCACTATGAGTTCCTTGTGCTGGCAACGGCGCTTTCCATGCTTTTGCAGATATTCACATCAACAAGCGCTCTGGTCAAGAACCTTTATTATGACGGCGACAACGAACTGCTGTTGCGCTTTCCCGTTGACGGGCTTGAGATATTTATTTCAAAGTCAATATTTGTATTTCTAAAGAATGTTACGACTTCGATTTTTCTTACGCTGCCGTTCTATATTTTTTATGCAATAATAATGCAAAAAAGCGTGGGCTTTTATTTCAGCGCAGTGTTTATGTCAGTATATATCAGTATAGTGCCGTTCTGTGCGGCGAACTTGATTGCCATTCCGGCAATGCATGTCGTGAACACCATAAAAAATAAGTTCGGACTGGTTCTAGGATTGCTTATTTTTGCAATAATCATAGGCTTTTCGTTCTATATGCTGCTACTTAAAGGTGTTTTGGAATATGCCCAAACGCAACAAACCTCTATTTTCTCAGAGGATATCTTGAATATATTCAAGACATGGGCGTCAAGGCTGATACCGTTTACATTCTATGCCAACATACTTTTCGGCAAAAAAGTCATATTGTCAATTTTCGTTTCGGCAGGCTTGACCTTTGCGCTGGGCTTTTTTAGCTATTATTTGGCAAAGCACAGCTATTATCCTACTATATTAAAAAGCCTTGAGCGTGAAAAATCCGCATTCACAAGACATACAAAGGACAAAACCCGTTCAGTATTTTTGTCGCTGTTAAAAACTGAATATTTGCTGATTTTCCGTTCCTTCAACTATTCATTTCAATATCTGGCTATGGCTGTGGCGGCGCCGTTTATGGTGTTCTTTTGCAACGACCTTGCAAGCAATGTCGGCGATGCCAGCGTTGGCGGCAGGATTATACCCGGCTTGACGCTTATGGTAGTCATTATATTTATTACTATCATAGTATCCTTTGCTTCGACGACTATCAGCCGCAACGGCAACACCTTTTATTTCACAAAAATCATTCCCGTTCCGTATAAGTACCAAATAACCGTCAAGTTGGCGCTTTATTTTATTGTTGCCGCTGCCTCGACTTTGGTATCATGTGTAGTCGTGGGCATTGCCTTTGGCGGTGAAAAATACGGCAACAATGTCGGTATTGTAGATGTGCTAAGTATCTTTGCTATTACCATATTTATTATTATTACGCTTACCAGCTGGGCGGTGCTTGCCGATTTGCGTTCTCCGACTTTTGATGTCAGCAATGACGGCGACCTTGTGCAAGCCAACAAAAATGTATCGAATTCACTTATTGGCGGCAGCATAATTTCCGTACTTTACGGGCTGTTTGCTATGGTATTCACTTATGTTCCGCTGAAGATTGGCGGAATAACCTTTATTGACGGCAAGAACCATGTTTATCTCTATTTGCTGGGTATCAGCGTCATTATGGCGGCAAGTTCCGTCATCGCGCTGTACTCCAAACTGGAAAAGAGATACAACAAGCTGGTGCCGTAAGGAGGGAATATGAAAAAAATAATCATTTGCATGTTATTGTTACTTCCTCTCATAATCGTCGCAAGCGTTCTGATTGCCGTAGATATAATAAGCGTAGAGGCATATATACCCGTCGAGAGAGTCGAACTCAATCAAAGCTATGTGGAACTTTCGCTCAGCGACGCATATTATGACAAACTTGTGGCGACGGTATATCCCACCAGCGCCAATGACAAAAAAGTCGT
Source organism: Christensenellales bacterium (assembly GCA_050309775.1). Taxonomy (GTDB): domain Bacteria; phylum Bacillota; class Clostridia; order Christensenellales; family DTU072; genus DTU072. The sequence goes on from JBNRMV010000010.1 coordinate 205,715, forward strand.
ATGGAGCATTACGGAAGAAATAAAAACCGTTCCCGGCTATGAGGGCGCAGCGGCAACAATCGACCAAAATGGCAAGGTGAGTTTTTTTACTTATGCGACATTTAAGGTAGTTGCGTCGGCAGCCGGCAAAAAAGCCGAATGCACTTTTTACATAAAAGGCGACAAGCCCGAACATGTAACAATTGACGCTGCAAAAACCAGTCTTTTGACAGGCGAGAGCATGCGGCTTGAAGCAGTATTCCACCCCATTGACGCCGTAGTTGACGAGGTGCGCTGGGCTTCAAGCGACAGCGACATACTTGCCGTCGACCAAAACGGCATTGTTACGGCAAAAGCAACGGGGCAGGCTGTGGTTTCGGTAGAAATCCCCGGCACAAACATACACTCCGGCAAGACTGTTTCCGTAATCGCAGGCGTGACGCCTTACGGAGCGGCTTTCTTTGCCGCAGACGGCATGAGCCTTGACGGACTTACAGGCGCCGAGGTTGTGTCAGGAGGATATATCCAAGACCAAAAATTATTCTTTAATGCCGATACGGCGGTGCTTTCCATAGACGGCGCGCAATTCAGCGTACACAAGTGCCAAGCGGACGACATTGTCATACAGCATGCCTCATTCTTCGGCGAGGGCTTCAAGCTAAAGGTTGGCAAATTGCCCTTGAGGCTATCGGCGGCATATTTGGACAGCACCAAAACGGACGCTCCGTCCGTAACTTGGACTTCTTCCGATTCCGAGATTGCAGAAATAAATGCCGTCGGACTTGTCAAAGCAAAAAATACCGGCTTGGTGACTTTTACGGCAACGGATACTCAATCCAACAAGAGCGTTGCAATCACTATAAAAGTGGTCAAACCCGTCAGCCTTATTGTGCTGGATATGCCCGACGACCAAAGAGGAATAGCCGCGCAAAGGATTTATGGCAACACCGACTACAACAACGGCGAATATGCTTTGAGTTCTTTGGACATAAATTTTGTCTTGCCCAGAGAAGCAAATCCCGCAGAATTTACTTATACCTCAAGCGACAACACTTTGGCATATTTTGAAAACAACAAGTTGCGCTTTACGGAAAATGTGCGCGGAGTGCAAAAAGTCACAATAAAAGTCAGCGCTAAGGAAAGACCTTATGAGTCCGTAGAAGTTTTCCGCCTCTATGACATACTTATAGGCGAGGGCGTAAACTGCTACAATTATGACGAGCTGAAAACTGTGACGGCAGCCGGCAAAACTGCATTTTTGCAAGACAACATAAATTTCGGACAGCATGCCCAGGCGATAAGTTTGACGGCAGATTTGTACGGCAACGGTTATGACATAAACGGTCTGGAATATGCCAATGCGCATGACGGCAGCATGAACGAGAAGACAGAGTTTGTTAAGGTGGCGGCAAGCGGCGTAAAAGTCAGCAATGTGCGTTTGTCTTTTGAAAATACCGAAAAGATGAGCCAACCTGACGGAATGAAAGGCACGGTGCTGGCTATCGGCGGCACAAATCTTCCCCAGCGTCTGAGCGGCATAAGCGTAGAGTATTGCATAATTGAAAACGGGTATTTTGCCATAGTAAGCAACAATTCCGACATAAATATTCAAGGCTGCATAATAAGAAACACCAGCAACTTCGGCATAGTTTTGGCATCAAAAAGAAGAACTGACGGAGGTTGCGATTTTTCCAATGCAACAATGAAAAATAACATTATGAGCAACATCGTGGCGCCGGCAATAGCCGTGTCAGCAGATGACGCCAACCTTGAAGAGCAGGGTTCGCTGCATGTTATGGGCTTTTTGGACATCTACAACTGGCAGGATATCACAGCCAGCAGAATGTTGGACAGAACAATAATAAAAAACAACAAGGCAATGGATGACTTTGTTAAAAACTTGTTGAAAACAATGCTTGCAAATGAGTTTGTCAAGCCGGAATACGAGCATGTCAGATACACGGTAAACGACGGCAACACGCAGACAAATTACCTGCATCTGGGCATAATACAGGCCGGCGCCATTTATGAAAGCACGACAGAAATCACCATTGAGGACGAACGATACATGGCTTTTGAACTGGAGATACTAAAAAAAGTCAAAATCAACATTCCCGTTGTGCTGTACTGTTATAACAGCCAAAGCGCCATAACCCCGGAAAGCGCCTTTGAGGAAAGTCTGGAACTTTATGCGAGGCTGCGTTCATGACATTTTTTGAAAAGGTATATGAGGTGGTCAAGAGCATTCCCAAAGGCAAGGTCATGACATACGGAGCTGTCGCGGCAGCCTGCGGCAACCCCAAAATGGCGCGGCAAGTCGGTTGGGCTTTGCATGCCAATCCGTCTCCGGGAACAATTCCCTGTCACCGAGTAGTCAACAAAGCAGGTTTTCCGTCGGAGGCTTTTGCCTTCGGCGGAAGCCAAATTCAGGTAGAGTTGCTTGTCGCAGAGGGAGTGGAGTTTGTTGACGGGCATGTGGACATGCAAAAACATAATATAAACCTTTTATAAAGTCTCAATTTTTTTCTCCAATATAGACAAATATTTGTCATTGTTTTGACAGCCGTTATATGTTAATATATAGTTGTATAAAATTCTTTTAGGGAGGCTATGCGCTGATGCAAATTTTGAAAAGGAAGAGGACGGTCTTTTTCCTTGTATTGATAATGCTCTTTGCAGCATTGCTTTTTGCGCAGACACAGCCTTATGCCCATGCTTATACCGGCGAGGGCAGCGAGGATTTTCCCTATCTTATCGGCAATGCTCAAGACCTGCAGGACTTTCTTGCGCAGCCTGATTCTGCGGCGCATTATCAGCTTGTTTCCGACATAGATATGACAGGCGCGTCTATCACTCCTAAAACAGCCTTTAGCGGTGTGTTTGACGCGCAAGGCTATAAGATTAAGAATCTGAACATGGAGGAAGAAAGTTCGGCGCTGTTTTTGTCAAACGGCGGAACAATAAAAAACCTTCAGGTGGAATGCGCCATGACAGCTTTGACTGTGGCGGCAGGAGTTGCCATAACAAACAATGGTACGATAGAGAACTGCGCCGTGGCAGGCGCAATAATTTCCGGCAGCAGCGCAGGCATTTGCGTTGTCAATAGCGGCACGGTAGTCAACTCATATAACAAAGCAGTTGTCAGCGGCGAGGAGAGAGCCGGCGGTATTGCGGCGCAAAACTTCGGCGATATAGAGAGTTGTTACAACTCCGCCCAAGTGTCGTCAGAGGCTTCATGCGGCGGCATCGTTGCAATAAATGACGGCAATATTTCAAATTGCTACAACACAGGGGAGATAAACCTCCATACTCAAGACATTGTTCTTTCCAATTATGCAGGAGGCATTGCCGCACAGTCAACAGCAAGTATTTCTGATTGCTACAACATAGGCAACATAAGGTTGTACAACGGCTTTTCGGCAAAGAGCGGCGCCATAATCGGACAAATGGACAGCGCAAGCGGCAGCGCCGAAAACTGCTATTTTGACAAACTTGTTCAAGTAGAGGGAAATACCCTTGAAAACAAAGGCGGCTGGGTCGGCGGCGTCGCAATAGACAGCTGCATTGCGCTGTCTACTCTTGAAATGAGCGGTGGCGAGAATTTATTGGTTTTTACCGACATATTGTATTGGACTTTGCTTGCCGACAACCCCGTCGAAGAAAAGGTCTTTTATCCGCAGCTTTATTGCTTCTACAACAGCACCATAACCGAATATAGAGAAGATTCGATATCTTCAGCAACAAAGCATTATGACAGCTGTTTGGTATCCCTTTATGACGATTATGGACAGCCAATCAGCCAATATTTGGTATTCAGCGGCGAGAGCATTTTGCCTCCGCCAATAGAAAAACAAGGTTTCAGCAATGCAGGCTGGAGCGCATCTTTGGACGGCGGACGATTGAGCGCCGACACAATCATACTTTTTAATATTTCGCTGTATGCGGTATATGATTTTCTTCCGCTCGAATATTCGCTGGAGCCGGTTATGGCGACATACGGCGAAGAGATATACATTGAAGCCGAGGTTGCCCATGAATGCGCTGATGCCGTGATATCTTATCAGTGGTACAAAAGCGGCGAAGAGTTGGAAGCGCTTGCAGGCGAAACCAATAGCCGTCTTTATTTGACCGATGTCGTGCAATCGGGATTTTATCAATGCAAGGCTACCGCCGTTTGCGGCAAATATTCGGCTGTTGCGTACGACACCCAGAAAGTCACCATAAACCCCTTTGAGGTTTCTGTGCTGACCCCGGTTTTCACAAAGACATATGGTGAAAGCGACAGCGCGCTTATGCAACATTACAGCATAGATACAGGCGCTGCGCAAGAGGATGTAGCCATAGTTTTTTCAAGAGAAGCCGGAGAGGACGCAGGCTCATATGATATATTGAGCGCTGTATCTGAAAGCGGAAATTTTAATGTGTCGCTTATCGGAGAGACGGCTGACAGGTTTATTATCCAAAAAGCAAACTATGAATACTCCTTTTCATTCATTCAAAGCGAATTTACCTATGACGGGGAAGAACATATGCCGAGCTATGTTGCCGACTTGCCCGAGGGGCTTTCAGTATCCATAACAATGATAGGCGACGGAATATCGGCAGGCGAGCATTTCATTACCGCAAATTTTTCGGGGGATTTTGACAACTACAATACCATACCGCCGCAGCATAGCGTAATGATAATCAACAAAGCTTATTATGACATGAGCGGTGTTTCCTTTTATGATGTCATGGCGGTGTACGACGGAGCGCCGCACAATGTCTACATGTCAGGATTGTTGCCCGAGGGAGTCGAGGCTGTTTTCAGTGTGCAAAACATAAAAGACGCAGGCGAGTATGCTACCACCATAACTTTTACGGGGGATTTTGACAACTACAATACCATACCGCCAAGACAAGTCAACATTACCATTTTGCCCAAAGGACTGCAACCGGAATTTCACTTGCCGGACAACATGATAGCAAACGGACAGCCCAAAGTCATAACCATAACGGCGCTTGGCATTATAGAGGGTGACGAGGTAAATTTTCAAGCGCTGTCGGCGCAGCCTCTTGTCGAAGCCGGCATATATGTGCTGACGGCTGTTTGCGACAACGACAATTACATTCTTTACAACAACGCGATTGTTGCGCAAATTTATACCCCGGAAATAGTAAACAGCGGCGATGAAAAAATAGATATGAAAATAACCTCTGCAAGCGGACTGCGATATGACAGCGAATTCATTGCCGAATCCTCTTATTTAAGTAACGATATATTGTCGCAACTGGGCAAAAGAACGCTTAAATCTGTCTTTTATCTGAGATTGCTGGTAGACGGCGAAGATATAGAGCCTGAAGAAGACCTTTGCGTATCCTTGACAACCCCCGAAGGGTATGAGGCAGCGCAATCATTGTTGATTTATTTTTATAACATAGAAGAGGGCAAGTTGGAGCTGCTGGACTCAACGCTGGAGGGCAGAGAGTTGAGATTCGGCATACAAAAAATGGGTTATTATGTGCTTTTGGTTTTGCCTGCCGAACAGCCGCCTGCGCAAAATCCCGATACAAACGGACAATGGCTGAAGCCGGCATTATATGCAGTTCTTGCCGTTATTCTTGCGCTGATTGTCGCTTTGGCATATTTGATTTTCAGAGATAAAAAGAAAGTTGAGCAACCAAAACCCGTCGAAGTTGCGCCGTCAAAAAGACCGACGAGAAAACCATTGTTTGAGCCATTGCCCGAGGACAAGGCGGAGATTCTGCGAAAAAAACTTGCCGACGGAACTTTTGTCGACTGGGAACTCAACAGAGATTTGAAACTTTATGGCGTTTTTGCAAAAGACAAGGTCGATAAAACATGATAAACTTTGCGCATTGGCAGAAATGGCAAATTGACCCTGCAAATCTATTTACTTTATAAAGAATTTTAGGTAAAATAGAATACATATTACTTTTAGGAGAAATCACTATGAAAAAATTGATGGTTGTTTTGATGATGATTGCCATTATCGGCGTCAGCGCATTTTCGCTTTTTGCTTGCAAACCCGACCAAGACACGATTATTGTCGGCTATGACAATGCCTTCCCTCCGATGGGCTTCCAAGACGGCAGCGGCAAAGATGTAGGGTTTGACCTTGATTTGGCGGCAGCCGTATTTGCCGACATGGGCAAAAAGGTGGAATTCAGAGTTATCGACTGGAAACTCAAAGAAACTCTTTTGAACTCAAAAGAGATTGATGTTATCTGGAACGGCTACACCATCACTGAGGAAAGAAAGGCTATGGTAAGTTTTTCCACACCCTATATGAAGAACTCTCAATGCATAGTGGTAAAGTCCGATGATACAGCCGACACCATAGAAGACATAAAGGACTACCTTATCAAAGTTCAGTTTGGCTCCAGCGCCATTGAGGCAATGTACGAAAACGAGCTTTTGAGACCTTCAATAGAAATGACGGAGGTTGATGCAGGTTATGAATACAGCATTAAGCCGAACAGCAAGGTAAGCGGAGCCGATACCAATGTTTAGCGCTTCTAGATGTCGAAAACGGAGCCGCTCAAGCAGCCGTTATGGACTATGTGGCAGCCAATTACATAATAAACACCGAAGCAAACGCCGGAAAATTCAGAATAATATCCGAAGGACTTTGGGATGAGGAATACGGCATAGGCGTACGCAAAGAAGATACAGAACTTCTGAAAGGCATAAATGACACATTGCTGAAACTTAAGGAAAACGGAGAACTGCTTCGCATAGCGCAGAAGTGGGGACTGGAAGACGCTCTTACGGACGAATTCAAATAAGAAATAAATAATGAACGCAGGATTAGTTTTTTCAAGACTGGCAGAAGGCTTTACAATTACGCTGGAGATATTTTTTCTCACGCTGTTGTTTGCGTTGCCTTTGGGGCTGCTTATAGCCTTCTGTTCCATGTCAAAATTTAAGCCTGTGGCATGGCTGAGCAAGACCATTGTATGGATAATCCGCGGCACTCCGTTGCTTTTGCAGCTGATTGTCGTTTATTTTTTGCCGTGGACGCTTTTCAAAATCCCTATGCGCAATATGAATTTGCCGTTTATGGAATGGAAGATGCTGGCGGTCATCATTGCTTTCAGCCTGAATTATGCCATATATTTCAGCGAGATTTATCGCAGCGGCATTCAAGGCATTGCGCAGGGGCAGTATGAGGCGGGCGCAGTGCTTGGGCTGACAAAGGCGCAGAGTTTCCGCAAAATTGTCTTTCCGCAGGTAATAAAAAGAATTTTGCCGCCGATGAGCAACGAAATAATCACACTGGTAAAAGACACCGCTTTGGTTTCCATCGTAATGGTTGTAGAAATCACCAGAGAGGCGTACAACATTGTTGCGGCTTTCGGTACGATAACTCCGCTCTTTTATAGCGGCGCATTTTACCTTATCTTTAACGGCGTACTTACTGTGCTGTTTACCTTTATTGAAAGAAAGTTGAGTTATTATAGGTAACAAATGATATTAGAAGTAAAAAATATGCATAAATGCTTCGGCAAGGTAGAGGCTGTCAAAGGTCCTTCTTTTTCTATGGAAAAAGGTGAAGTTTTGGTAATCATTGGGCCTTCGGGTTCGGGCAAAAGCACATTGCTTCGTTGTCTTTGTTTCCTAGAAAAAATGGAAAAAGGCAGCATCACTATAAAGGGCGATACCTTTGTGACAATGGACGAAAACGGCAAGTCTGTGTATCCTTGCGAAAAGGTACTTCGTGAAAAAGCCTTGCAGTTGGGGCTGGTTTTTCAGAATTTTAATCTTTTTCCGCACTTGAATGTGCTTGAAAATCTGACATTGGCGCCTATGCTTGTGGACAAGCTGCCGAAAGACCAAGCCGAAAAAAAGGCGTCAGCGCTGCTTGCAAGGGTCGGGCTGGAAAAGAAAGCCAAGAATTATCCCTTTGAGCTGTCGGGCGGTCAGCAACAGAGAGTGGCGATAGCCAGAGCTCTTTGCATGGAGCCTGATATCCTTTGCTTTGACGAACCGACAAGCGCTTTAGACCCCGAACTTACGGGCGAGGTGCTGAAAGTTATTCGCGACCTGAAGCAAGAAATCCATTCCACTATGATAATAGTTACCCATGAAATGAACTTTGCAAAGAGCATTGCCGACAAAGTCATATTTATGGACGAGGGCGAAATAATCGAATACGGCACTCCTGACGAGGTCTTTAATCTTACACAAAACCCCAGAATACTTGCCTTTTTGTCAAAAATTCTGGCGGACTGAAACAGCTCAACACTTTGATATACACAAATATAAAAAAGTAGGTATAATGACGGTATGGAAAAGAACGATTGCAAGATATGTTTTATTAAACAACTGGTTTCAAAAAAGGCGCGTTGCGGCTTTGATGCCGCCGGCGAAAAGGTCTATGACAACAAAGCCGGATTTTTACCGCCGATGGGCTGGTCCAGTTGGAATACTTTTCGCAACAACATTGACGAAAACTTGATTCTGCAGACGGCGCAAGCCATGAAAGAAAAAAGGCTTGTAGACGCTGGCTACAAGTATCTGAACCTTGACGACTGCTGGCATTCTTCATCGAGGGACGAAAACGGGGAGTTGCAAGGCGACCTTGTGCGGTTTTCTTCGGGAATAGCCGATTTAGTCAAAAAACTTAACGCTTTGGGCATGAAAGCAGGCATATATTCCTCAAACGGCACTTTGACCTGTGAGGAGCTTCCTGCCAGTCTTTATAACGAAGAAAAAGACGCTTTGACCTTTGCAAAGTGGGGGATAGAATACTTTAAGTACGATTTTTGCCATAACATACCCCTAAGTAAAAAAGCCCCATGGGTATATAAAATTGATTTGTTCTCCAACGGTGAAACCACCGAATATTTGTGCGGCGACGCGCAGCTTTTCGGCAAAGCCTACCTAAAAAAGCATAAGAAACTTGTATCTTATGTCAAGGGATTGGATAAGAACAAGGGGCTTATTGCCTTTGAGTCGGAAAGCCAAGAAGAAAAAGAGTGCATATTGACCATTCATACCAAAAAACAAGGCAAGTATGAAAAATTTCTCATTGTTGAAGTAAACGGCGAAAGGTATGACATAATTGTACCTCCGCAAAAGATATGGAATCTGACCTACCGTCACCAAATAAGAATAAGGCTGCAAAAGGGCAGCAACACCATTGCGCTGTACAACCCCATAAAAAACAGCATTGACAGCTCTTTCTATCAGTACAAAAAAATGGGCGAGGCTTTGATAAAAGCCGTGGATAAAGTTTATAAAGACGACAAAAAACCCATAGTATATTCAATTTGCGAATGGGGCAAAAACAAGCCTTGGCTATGGGGAAGATACGCAGGCAACCTTTGGCGCACAACTCCCGACATAAGACCCATTTGGATTTGGATTTTGTATATTTATAACAAAACAATAAAATTGTCAAAATATGCGCAAAAAGGTGGCTGGAACGACCCCGATATGCTGGAGGTGGGCAACGGAAAACTGACCTATGACCAAAACAAGTCCCACTTCAGCGTGTGGTGCATGATGAACGCGCCATTAATTCTGGGCAACGACATAAGAAAAATAAGCGACGAAACTTTGAGCATTGTATCCAACAAGAACATGATATCCATCAATCAAGATGAGATGGCAGCGCCTGCGCAAAGAATAATAAAGGGCAGAGTTGACACGCTTTTCAAACCGTTGTCCGACGGCGCGGCTCTGTGCTTTTTCAACAAGACCAGGAAGTCAAGAAAAAGAGATTATTATTTAGACAAGCTGCTGAATGAAAATATGTCAGTCAAGCAAAACTGCTTTATAAAAGACATGTGGACAGACGAAACTCAACCATACACCAGCCATTTTGCCGTAGAGTTAAAGCCGTATGAGTGCAGGGTAATCAAAATTCAAAACTGCGAAAAGTAAAAATAGTTATGATGTAGAAAAACAAAAAAAGAAGGAACAAATCCTTCTTTTTTTTGGAGCTGGTAGTGAGAATCGAACTCACAACCTCAGCATTACGAATGCGGCGCTCTACCTATTGAGCTATATCAGCATAGTGCTTTTTATTATATGTGTTCAATGTGTATTAGTCAATTGAACAAAATAATTGTAAGTAATTTAATAGCTTTTGTCTAGTATTCATAGTACTTTGTGTGATAATCAAATTTAACTATATACAAATGATAGTTTTTTATATATTCACTTTCGAAATTATGATATAATGTGATTAGTTAATAAACAGAGGTAGTTTATGAGTGCCAAAGATGAAAAGAAAAATGATAAAACCACGAACCCCTTAATGCAAGATTATAGCTTGAATCTCTTGGTTCCTTTTACTTTAGAAAAGTCTTCGCCAAATTATTATGAACTTTCCAGTGATTCTTTTAAGATTTCAGATTTTTCTTCTCTTAAATTAACAAAAGAAGCAGATGAAATTATTCTTAGAAAAGGGAATACCGATAATGAAATAAAAGTCTTATGTTTATATAACTATTTCAATAAATCATCTGAAAGTGTTGTCGAAAAGAATTATAAATTCATAGAAAATGAAATAGAGTATGTTTTTAGTATAAAGCATATTAAGATGTTTGCTTTTGAAAAAAGAATTAACTTTCTACTAATAAATATTGAGTTATTAAGCGCCAATGGCATTTCTCCTTCAATAGATGCTTTAACTGATTTTAGTAGTTTGATATGTAGAGTCCGTGACGGAATAAAAAGATTTAATTCAGAAAGTTTCAGAGATATTCTTCAGAAATTAATTGGTAGCTATCACCCTGTCTATATAGGAAATAATCTACCCACGCTTATTGAAGAAAAGCCCAAGGTGTTGGGATATGCGCAAATAGAAGATTTCCATGCCGGTACTTCCAGTAAATTGTGTAATCTCACCAACAATCAGCCTTCTGGCTTTTTCTCAGAGGATATAAATTGTCTTGACTCAAAATATAGTTGCATAAAAGATGGAGAATCTATGGCTATCTCAAACAATGGAATGTTTTTCTTGAAAAAGGCAAATAAACCAATGCTTTATTGGGATGAATATCTTTTTAGCTATATCTTAAGTTTATACAATTATTATGTCATTTTGTATTTCACAGAAAAAATATCTCTTAGAAACTTTGACTTTAGTACAAATAATGCACAAGAAAATCTAAAAAAAATAATTGGTATCCGAAAAGAATATATACTCTATGGAATGAGTACAGTAACTGAATATACAAGAATGGATTCAGTTAATTTAGTGATAGAAATAATAAAATCATATTTCAATAAAGGCAATAATATCCAAAAGTTTGAAACTAAATTAAAAGAGCTTAATGAAATTGCAGAAGTTCTTGAAAAAAAGGTTGAAATAGAAGTAAGCAAGGCAAAAGAATTAAAAAGCAAAAAAATAGAAATTGCCGTTGTTTTGGTTACTTCTATTTTAATGCTCTTTAGTATTACTGAAGGCATCTTCCGACTGTTTGAAAGATTGTCATCTATCGGCAACAATGTTTATAATATAATTAAAATAATCCTAGCTTTTTCGATTTGGTTTGTAATCTTATTTGTAACAGTTAAAAAAATTAAGAAATAATTCAAAATTTTTCTTGATTTTTTATTTTTTTAAAGCTCCCAATAAAACTATATAATAAAATGTATATCAAAAGTTAACATCAGTATTAGCTGAACAATCAGAATTCCCATAATATGGTAATCGGTATTGATAAATGAATTTATTTGTATTATAATTGTTTTTAGTAAATATAACAAAATCAAGGTTTTTTTATACATGATTTTATACAAAACAATTAATAATAGAGAAATTCAACCTTTGGTTGAGAGAAAAATATTTAACTGAAAGCTGAAATGCTATATTATTAAAAAAACAACTGGAGGAGGGATTCAATGGATTATGGTAAAAGAATAAGTACATACCGAAAGCTCAAAGGATTAACTCAAGCGGAATTAGGTAAAGAATTAAACGTATCATCACAAGCCGTTTCAAAATGGGAGCAAAACCAATCACAACCAGATTTGGACACAGTTAATAAACTCTGCAGTATATTTGATATACCCATAGCAGAGTTTTTTGATGAGGAAATAAAAACTAAGAATGCTATTGAGGATAAAACACCTCAAAAAAAACCAGAAGTAGAAAATATAAGACATTGCAGAGAATGCGGAACACAACTCAATGCATTCAATACAAGTGTTCATGATTATTCAATATGTCGGTCATGTGAAAGAGCAAGAAGCAACAAACAATTAGGTGTATGTATGGAATGTGGCACAGTTATAACAGAATTCAATTTAGGCCAATCAAGCCCAAAGGTACTATGTTCAAATTGTACTGCAAACAAACAAGAGAAAAAAAGGGCTGACCGCGCAATATCTGCTCGCAGAAGAACAAAAGCTTATATAGTCGCCAGCATTATTTGTTTAATTCCTTTGATTATATTTATTGCTTCCTCTACTACGGCAACGTCTGTCGGCGAAGCTTTTGAAATAATAGGATTTGGTTTAGTATTAGTTTATCTTTTATTCGCTCTTATTTTTCAGTTATACTTTGACGGACCTGTTTCTGATGTATTCTTTTGGGGGATTACTCGTACCGTAAGAATGCCCGGCGTTATTTTTACACTTGATATAGGCGGAATAATATTTTTGATAACTGTTAAACTGGCATTAGCTATCTTAAGCTTTTTGTTGGGAGTATTCTTTGCCTTACTAGGTCTATTGATTGCATCATTAATCGCTGGTTTTACCTTTCCATTTATGGTAATTAAGGTAAACAGAAGCGTAAGAGAAGGAAGTGATTTATCACCTATTTAATTTAAAACCAATAAAAAATTTACTCAAAGTGGAGGATGAAAATGAGAAAAAAATGGCTATTTTTAATGCTTAGCATTGTATTATGTTTTGCGCTTGCGTTTAGCTTGAGCGCATGTGGGAAAGATGAAGGTGGGGAACAGAACCCACAAGAGGAAGAGGGTTTACTCACAATAGCAGGAGTGTCATTTGAAGATAAGACAGTTGATTATAGCGGAAGCGAACAATCTATTACGGTTAGTGGTTTGCCTGAAGATGCCTCTGTTGCGTACACAGCTAATACAGGTACCAATGCGGGTGTTTATGATGCAACGGCAGTAATAACAAAAGAAGGATATAAAACATTAACACTTCAAGCGACGCTTACAATTAACAAATTAACATTTACTGGAGTTACATTTCAAAATGTATCAGTAGTTTATGATAACAATGAACACACAATTTCAGTAGCTGGTATTCCAAACTTTGCAAATGTAACATATACAGGGACAAGAACTGCAAAAAATGCTGGCACATATAATTCAACGGCCAAAGTAACAGCTGATAATTACCACGATCTTACATTAACTGCTACTTTGACTATATCTAAAGCAACGCTTGGAGATTTTACATTTAATAGTAGTACTTTTGAATACGATACACAGAAACATATTATTTCTATATCCGGTTTAGTTCCATCAGGAGAAACAGTTGTTTATTCAGGAGGTGAAGATGGTGCAAACGGCGCTACGAATGTTGGCACATATACAATAACAGCTGTTATCGGTGGAAAGAATTATCTTACGAAAACTGTTTCAGCAACATTAAAAATCAAATCTAAAGAAGAACCATTGGCAACAATAATATATGCTGGAGATGTGTATTTTCAGAATGCGCTAGACAACAATAAGCTATATGTCTATAACGGTTCAGAGGTTGAGAAAGTAAATAATGATATCCCGGGGTCTTTTGTTACCAATGGAGATAGTTTGTATTATCTTACCAAGAACCTATTTACCAAAGGGATTACAAGCTATGATGGAACATCATCCAAAGATTTGTTTACTGTCTCTGGCGAATACCTTGTTAGTGACGGAATAAATGTTTTTTATTCGGTAACAAATATTCTTAAGCCTTCAGTAAATGGTATCTATCGGCTTGCTTTGGCTGATCTTAATAATCAATCGGAAGATCCGGTTGCAACAAGAGTCTGCGAAATAAAGGCAGAATATCTTACTATCATTAATGGTTATATTTATTTCACAAACAATTCTGATAGCGGCAAGCTTTACAGAATAGATAGTTCAGTAACAGAAGGAATACCTGAAAAAGTTTATGACTACAAGGTATCCGATTTAACGGCAAGCGGAAATATTCTCTATTTCACAAGACATATAACATTAACTAATCTTACTCCTGGAGCTGCGATATATAGTATTGATACTGCAAATTTAGACACTTTGCCTATTTCGGAAGAAGAAGAGGGAGTGGTTACAAAGATAACCAATTCAAAGGGTAAATATATAACGGTTGTTGGGGAATACGTATACTTTGTTAATACTGATTTAATAACGTCAACGATTTTTGGTAATGGTATTTATAAAGCAAAAGCCGACGGTTCTGATTGGCTGGATAATGTTATCGGTGGTACAAAAGTTATTAATGCTGAAGATAATAATGTCTATGCATTGTCAACTGATGGCGTAAATCTCTATTACTATCGAGCAAACGATAAGCATTTGTATTGTTATGACGGTAGTGATGAGGTTGATTTAATGGAAGGTTTTGTTCCACCTGAAGAAACTGTTTTGATTACTACTTATTACGCAGAAATGAAAGAATATAACAATGAGCTTTACTACATTAAGATGACTGATGGTGGCAAATTATATAAATATAATATTGAAAGCGGTCAAGAAACACGCGTAACAAACCTTGAAGTTGCAGATTTTGCAATTAATGATGGAATATTGTATTATGCAACGGTCCGTTTTAAAGTCAACTTTGACCTTTATAAAATGGATCTTGTCACAGGTGAGAATACAAGAATTTCTACGGAAAAATGCATGCATTTTGCTTTTGATGAAAATTATTTATACTATGGAAGCTTCACAGACAATAATACACTTAATAGAATGAATTTTGATGGAACTGAAGTTGAGATTCTTTTCGATACAAAAAGCGTTGATGATTATGACATTTACGCGCTTAATGGAAAGATTTATTTTGTAGCAGACGGAGATATGTATTGCTATGATACTGAAGCGGATTTAGCTTCCATTGTCAATAACGAAGCAAAGCCTAACGAATTTATCGTGATTGATGGTAGCGCCTATCTTATGCAGGATTCGTGGAGTAACTCGTTTTCAAAACTTGACCTTGCTACAGGCGAATTGACTCAAATCGATGATTTAGGAATAACAAACGATGCAAGAAGTTTCTTTGTAATAGGCAATTATATTTATTACTACAGAAATGTAGCGGTAGGTTCTACGTATAAGGGTTTATACAAAATTGATATGACATCCTCAGAGCCTCAAGGAACATTAGTTACTGATTTAGATGACGGTGATACAAGTTTCTATATGTCCAGCGCCGTCGCAATTGGTCAGAAAGTATATTTCTTGGACGTTTGGCAAGTTAAGGACAGTATTCCTACACCTCAAAGCACAGCAAGCTTATGTGTTCTGGATTTAACAGATAATACAGTCACTGTTCTTGCAGAGTAAATTTGAAACATATTAGGCAGTCATAATTATTAAGACTGCCTAATAACATTTTGTAATTACAGTCATTAAATGAAATAAGATAGTTTCAAGATAATCGAGATAATGACGGAATAACAATAATTGAAATTTAGTTAATAAGAATAAAGAAAACTAAAGTCCTTTTTTCGGGACACCATTATGTCCGCAAATGTGATATAATAAGAATATTAATAGTAATTGAGGTGGAGAATGAAAGAAATTGAGTATGACGGAATTACATATCTATATACGGCATACAAACATAACCGTACAGCTTATCGCAGGAATACCAATGAAAACAGTATCATCAAGAGCCGGACATAGCAACATAAGAATAACATCCGATGTCTACGGACACTTCCTGAAATCCAGCGATAGAGAAGCAGCGGACAAGATAGATAAGATGTTTAAGTGCGGGTGAATAAATATTGTTCAAATTAAACTAAAAATAATTCTGTAAAAAATAATGACAGAGAAATAAGATTTATGGTATAAGTAAATTAGGGGAAATATTTTATCATTCATTGATGAAAAAAAGATAGAGTTCCAAAACATCAATTATAGTAGAGGTTATTCTTTAGAGTAGAATATAATGTATTACAATTTAAATCTAAAAGAGGTTTATATGTTTAAAAAAATAATTTGTTTGGGGGTAATATTAGTAATGTGCTTAGGGATTCTAAGCGGGTGTGGAAAGAACTACAAAATAGATGTTGGCGGTGAAATTGCTTCAGGAAAGCCAATGTCTTCTTGTCAAGTAAGGTTTATGCTTGAAGATAATACTTTTATGCGAAAGGATGACGTGTTAATTGAAGTAGGCTGGGGTTTCGGTCATGATGACATCAGAGGATTTATAGAGCAAGGAGCAATTGTTGTCTTAAAAATTGATGCTGATGGTTTTCATATTATGAATGAAGAAAGTATTGAAAGCGTGGATTTATACGAAAAGGAATTTCAAGAATATTCAGACAACAAATTTGTCTGTACTAAAAAGTACAAAAGATATATTCCGAATTATTATGAAACTTTTAAGTTGAAAGTAAATTCTGAAATTGAAAAAACTTCAGGAACAATTCAAATTAGTGTGACAAACCTTATGGAAGGTAGTTGGGAAGGTGATGGAGATGGACAAATAAAGAGACTTTATTATGCTACTAACAAAAACAAAATAGCATTTAGTGCAAAATCAATAGAGAATGCGCAAAAAAAATTATAACCAAAAAAGGAGAAGAATTATGAGAAACATGAAGAAACTTTGGGGGATGGTTTGTCTATCCTTACTGTTAACGTTTGCCTTACTTACCGTCAATTTAGGTGCTACGGATGCAAACGCTTATACAAATACTTCAGCACCTATGAGTACCGAAAACCTATCTATTTAACTTTCAAATAGAGAAAAATCAAAGCCTGAATGTATTAGAGTGCCTGAAAAACAATTATGATTTTAATTGTATTAAAGATAAAAACTTTAATTATTACCAAGATAAAAAAGAACGATTTACTTTTACATTAGAAGAATATAATTGCGAGTTAGGTTTAATTGATAAAAGCAAAGCGTTAATAGACTTGCGTAAACCCTATGATAAAAAAGTATTATTAAATAAGCTGCCTTTAAAAATGAGAGATAATGGAGCTTTTTATCCTACTAATCCTGATGACTTTATTAATTATTTAATGATGAACGATACTGATCCTAAATATTCGGTAGCTGATATAAGAGTTGACAGTCAGACTTCTTTAATTTCCGGATACAAAAAAGTTGATGAAATATTAAGCTGTTCCTATGGAAGGATTTATTATCAGGAACAAGCTATGAATATATTGCACAGGATAGGTGGACTAACATTGGAACAAGCAGAGAGGTTTAGAAAAATGCTTGCTCGTATGGATAAATCAAAAATGACGGAATACCGTTCAGTTTTTTTAAACAAAGCTAAAGAGCAAGGTATAAAGGAAGATTATGCCATTAATTTGTTTAACAAAATTATTTCCATCATTCCGTACACGAGGTTAAGAGCTTACTATATAGCAAAAGCAAAAATGCATACGAATCTTAATCAACCTAATATAGATAATAATGTCCATATTATAGGACATTAAAGCGTAAGCTGGAAGAAAAGAATAAAAAAAGTATTGACAAACAGTTTACGATATGGTATATATATATTGTAGGGAAATAAAAAATGAAATTTGATACAATTAATTTTAATAAAACATATAAAGGCTCGAGAAAATTTTCAGAGGATTCTCCTTATTTTCCAATATTCATTGAAAGTTTGGAAAAAGATAAAGAATTATTTGAGAGAATCAAGTTTTGTAATGATGTACTGCAAATTCCTCCAATATATACATTCGTTAAATATCATAAGGATGTTTTTTATAAACAGATGGCAGTAAATGAAAAGAGAGGATTAGGCGCTTGCTTTGGATATTTGTACCAATTCATTTATAATGAAGGCTATAAGGCCCAGACTACCTGGGTTGGGCATAAAGAAACAGGAATAAAAAATGCAAGTTATTTTAAAAAGTAGGAGGAGAAGGAAGTGGCTTATACAACAGAACAAATACTAGAGAAAGTAAATAATCCTGAAATGTTATATCAAAGAGAGGTTATAAACTATAAAGGAAAAACTAGTAAAAAAAATGGAGAAAAACTCTATACTGAAATTATTGCAGAAAAGATTTTAAACGATATTTATAATAAAAAGAATATGGAAGATATTCTTTTGCTTACTAACCGACAAGTTAGAGAACAGTTTGAGTTTTATAATCACGATGGTGAAACTTCCAATAAAGAATCGAATAGAAGGGAAGAGCGATTTTGCTTGTCTAGATATAATAAGGATAGTCCTTGGGGAAAAATAA
Organism: Christensenellales bacterium; assembly: GCA_050309775.1. GTDB lineage: Bacteria > Bacillota > Clostridia > Christensenellales > DTU072 > DTU072. Next base: position 224,069 of record JBNRMV010000010.1, read on the forward strand.
TTAACTATCAAGTAAATATTATTCCCGGAACAAAAATAAATGTTGATTTGATTGCATATGAAGAAACACTGAACATATTGACTCTCATTGAAGTAAAGGGCTATGAAAATGAAGATACTACAAAAATAACTTCAAATGAGACATTATTAAGATGCGTTTTAGAAATAGAAAGTTATTATAGATTATTAAATCGGAAAAAAGAAGTATTTTTCTCCACCCTTAGCGCAAGTGATAAAAAAGTAGTTACATCAAGCTCTACAAAGCTAAATAAAGCTATATGGCTACCAAAAAATTCTAAAGCTTATTCTGAATTTACAGATCTTAAAAACCGTCCAAAACTAGAACAGCTCATAAAAGATCTAGAAATTAAAATAGAATGCTTTAATAAATAATTAAGCCCTTAAATTGGTACTTATTCCAATCATTAATCTACAATATGGAATACAAACATCAAATAAACTGATAAGTGTATCAATAAAGGAGTTATTCAATGGATTGCATAAACAAGAAGGATATTATCCTTAAGCTTAGAGAAAAATCCGGAGTGAGAGGTGCAAGCTTACCTAGAGATATTGATTTTTTTATAAAAGACAAAATATTGTATGTAAATGTAAAAAAAACTGTTCAAAATATGCAAGCTAATGGCGCAGCTTTTGAAGGCTGGATTCTGTTAATTAAATCATGGCTTGAAGAATATATAGATAAGGTTGAACTGGATTATATTGTACCTGAAATAAAAGAAAGTTACGGCAGCTCAAAGGCTGGTCATTATAATAGATTCCTATATAGATTATATAATATGTTAAGACTTTTTCCTAATTGGTTTACAGTCAATGAATCTAAAAAATATATTATAGATAACTTTATTTATTGGTTAAAAAGTAATGAATGTTTATTGAATCATTCTTTGAAGGAAAGAAAATCAGTTATTGGAACCGACCACATGGAACGAAAAATAGAATCTTGGTTTGTATACCATGACGGAAAACACTTGCTTGAAAAGGTATGGAACATAGATAGCAATAAATTGTATAATCAGTTACCTATGGGCGTTTTCTTAAAAGAGATAAAAGCTGATAACGCTATTTTCACAAGAACAGCAAGCGCAATAGACTTATGGGGAATAGGAAAAGACAATAACTCATTGCATATTATTGAACTTAAATGTAAAGATAATATCGGATTAGGAGTAATTAGTGAGCTGCTATTCTATACTTTTGTTATTTATGATGTTTGTATCAATAAAAATTCATTATTTGAGTTTTCTAAAAATAATGCCAAAGTTACTGAAGATATAAAAGCTATAAGAAATAACGGTAATAAGTTTTCTAAACTCTACACGCATATTTTAGCAGAAAAATATCATCCCTTGTTTAATTATAGAGTAGAGAACGAAATGAAAAAGGGATTATATAGTTTAAATATAGAATTTGATAAAAAGAAATATGTTTATTCAAAAAAGGTTATTTTAGATTAAACCCGAAAAGGTTGATATTAATAAATGAAAGGAATTGTTATGAGAATTAAAATATTTAGAGGGAAGAACCAAATAGGCGGTAATATAATTGAGGTAGCTTCGTCCAATACAAAAATACTTTTGGATATTGGGATGGATTTGGTTGTAGAAAACAATAAAAAGCTTCCAAGTATTGAAGGACTATTTGATTCAAAAGGTTATGATGCTGTGTTTATATCCCATTATCATACTGATCATATGGGACTCGTATACAATGTGCATAAGGATATTCCAATTTATATAGGAGAAACTTCATATAAAATTGTATGCGCATCAAATAGATTTAGAAATAAAGAAACAATTCCTGCCGCCTCATTTTTGAAACATAGAGAAACAATAACTGTGGGAGATATGAAGATTACTCCGTATCTGTGCGATCATTCGGCTTACGACAGTTATATGTTATATATTGAGTGTAGTGGAGAGAGTATCCTATATACAGGAGATTTCAGAAGCAACGGAAGAAAAAAGAAATTAAAGTTTGAGTACCTACCCCATAATATTGATTATTTGATATGCGAGGGCACAACGCTTTCAAGAGAAGGTTATGAAGCAGTTGACGAAGAAGAATTGGAAAGAAAAGCAACTAAGTTATTCAAAAAAATTCAAGGTCCTATATTCATTTTGCAATCTTCAATGAATATTGACCGTATAGTAACAATGTATAAAGCAGCTAAAAGGAATGGAAGGTTATTTTTGCAAGAATTATATATGGCTGAAATAACCAACGCAATAGGGGGAAACATTCCTAATCCAAAAAATTTCAAGGATGTAAAGGTCTTTGTATCAAAAGTATATGAAGACTATCGCTATGGATTGTTTAATGCATATGAGAATAAAAAAACAAAAAAAGAATATATAGCAAAAAGCAAGTTTGTTATGTGTATAAGAACATCTATGTATAACTATATAAACAGCTTATGCCAAACAATGAACTATCCCAAAGGATTGCTTGTATATTCATTCTGGAGCGGTTATAAACTTCAGGAAGGTATGCAGTCATTTTTAGAGAACTGTCAGGCTTTAGGCTTGGAGATAGTTGCATTGCATACAAGTGGTCACGCTGATGCAAAAACAATAAAAAACCTACTATTGCATACAAAACCAAAGTGTGTGATGCCGGTGCATACTGAAAATGCCGAATGGTTTGAAAAGGTAAAAAAAGAACTAAAGATGGAGTATGAAACGGTTAATTGATTTAAGAAATATTATTGAAAGGATAAAGTAGGTATGAAAATAAATACAGGTATTTTTTGGTTTGTAGATGGAGAAATGGTATGGGATTTTTCTCAAGAAAAAAGAGGAGAGAATAGGTTTGTGGACTATCCAAAATCTCATTTTGAAATGTGGGATTACCTTAGAAACGGAAGGTTTGAAGGCAGCGATTTTGCAACATATCCAAGAGGAAGAGTGCTTTATGATACAGAAACAGAGAAATATAAGGTATATGCTGATAGATGTATAACTGATGACCAATTACGGGAAGTATTGTGGCTTATGGAAGTTAGTTTTGTTGTATGGCAACGGTGTTTTGATGAACACTATTCATGCGATAAATGCATTGGGAGATAATATGATAATATCAAAAAATGATTTTGAAGAAAAATTGAAGAATGAAAGCTTTGCAAAATGCAATCCGGAGTTAATCATGGGATTGAAACACCTTTCTAGGATTGACAAGGAAATAGAATCTTTGAATGTATCTAAACAATGTAAAAAAAATCTGTATAGCCTTAACAGAGTTTTATCGGTATTAAAAGAGAAAAAAATAGCATCAATTATTAACAATATTATGCTTGTATCTGACAATAACTTGCAAGAACTTATAAGAATTATCCTCAATATCTTAGTTAAAAATAGGTGTTGCGCAAATATCATCTATGATAATACCTCTGTTAGAGCAAACAGATACAATATTGATAAAGAAATTGGCGGTTTGAACATAATAAAATTGGATAATAAATATGAACTTGGTGACCAATTAATATATTTAAAAGAATATAACAAGAAAGTTTTTAATCTTGTAATCAGCAGCGAAGACTCACTGGTAAAAATCGATTCATATTTTTTTCCTTATACTATTAACAATAAATATTCGGATGAAGAAAAACTGAATATGTTAAAAAGCATGTGTGATAGTTTTTCATTCCAGTTCATAAATAATCAAGATAACTCTAATAATCTACAATTATCATATGAGAAATTGAATAAGATTGCTAATAAAAAAATTTTAGAAAAAATTGCATGTGGAAATTCTGTATTGTCTTTATCTGAAATCAAAATAGATAATCCGGAATCGAAACAAATACCTTATGATAACAACTATAAGTTATCTGAAATGATAGGATTAGGGCAAGTAAAAACATTTGTGGCAAGATTAATTGAATATATGAAGAAGAATAAAACGAACATTTCTTCAAGACATATGGCTTTTTTAGGGAACCCGGGAACAGGAAAAACCATTGTTGCCAGATGTTTAGCTAAAGAATTATATGAAAAAGGAATTATAAAGAAAAATATTTTGGTTGAAACAGACAGAAGCGGACTTGTGGGAGAATATATAGGAAAAACTGCTTTAAAGACAAAGGAAAATATTGAACAAGCTATGGGAGGCATATTGTTTATAGACGAAGCTTACGCTTTAGCGCATTGTGATAGTGACAAAGATTTTGGACATGAGGCATTAGCTATATTAATCAAAGCTATGGAAGACCATAGGGACAACCTAATAGTTATTTTTGCAGGGTATAAAGATAAAATGCAAAGGCTTTTTTCTATGAATCAGGGGTTAAGAAGCAGAATTCAATATATTATGGAATTTCCTGATTACACAGTAGAGGAATTAAAACAAATAATGAACAAGATGACCGTTGATTTGGGATATGAAGTTTTACAGGAAGCGGAGAAAGAAATGGTTGAAATATTAGAAAAAGAAAAGAATAATCCTAATTTTTCTAATGGTAGATATATAAGGAACATGATAGAAAAGCTTTTGCTTATACAAAGTGAAAGAGCAGATGACTATACAATCAGAATAGAAGATGTAAAGAAATATATAGCGGAACAACCAATACACGAAGAAAGAAGAAGGATGGGGTTTTGTGATTAAAAAAATTAAAAAAACAATAGTAAAAATCGGATGGAATTTCTTTTTTCAAAGGTTTATCTCAATTGCAGGTTAACCTCAGCATTTAAGGTTAAGAATAGTTTTATAAAGCAGCTATCAATGATTAAAAACAATGAAAAACAGCTTAAAACCTTAAAAATCTTACATCCAATTTGACGCATTATAATTAATAATAAACCTACTTGTGTACTATTTTGTGTACCATTTCTATTTGTTGATATTTCGCACAAAAATAAATGTGCATAAAAACAGCCCATATCTTAACTTTTGGTCAAGAAATGAGCTTATTTTTGGAGCTGGTAGTGAGAATCGAACTCACAACCTCAGCATTACGAACGTGCTCCCGAGCTTAAAACTGTATTAAAAATAGCTATTATCGTGAGTAAATTGCGATTTATAAACACTTTTTCGAAATATCTTTCGTTACTTAAAGTATCTTTTGCAGTATTTCAATAGAAAGTGTACTCTTTTGTGTACCACGTTGTATACTATTTTAGTGTACTATTTTTAATGAATTCTTTTCAAACAATTTAAAAACATTACCAAAATCTTTTCCTAAAAATCCATAACCTCAGCATTTTAGGGTACTACGTCATAAGCAATAATATCTTAATCCATTTCTTATGAAATTACAAGTCTATGATGATAAACCGTGTAAGGATTGAAGAAAACTAATGTAACATTAATAGGACACTCTATCTTTTTTATAATTGGGTATTGAAATATTATACGCTTTATATTATAATGAACCTTATGGTAAATTATGTTGAATAATGAGGTGAAAATGTCATAATTTAAAAAATTCATACAAGTTAAAAATATTAAAAAAGTGTTAAGTTCTTTTTTTTGTTGAACTATATAAAGGTATCAAACAAAAAAAGGAGAGTAAATTATGAAGTTTTTTGAAATAGTAGCAAAATGTGGACATGTTGGAAGAGATAAATATTATGCAGGACACTTCTTCGTTAAAGCAAAAAACGCAAAAAATGCAGCAAAAATCGTTAAAAGAAAACCAAGAGTAAAAAGAGATCATGAAGATGCTATTTTAAGCGTTATGGAAGTAAGTTATAAAGAATATGTAGCTGGCATTGAACAAATGAAAAATGACCCTTATTTTAATTGCAAAAGCAAATATGAGCAAAAAGAAGTTTGGGAAATAATAAAGATTAATGTTTATAAAGAAACAGATAAACAGGTAGCATATAGAAAATTATATAATAAAGAATACAAAGAGAAAAACAACTATACAAGTATTTATATTAACGGTCATAGAATGAGAAATCCATATAAATATTGCAAAATGAATAATTATAATGGAAAGGAATATGTAGGAGCATAAAGAATGAAAAAGATTGTATTTAGTAACATACCCATGAAAAAAGAATTACACAGTTTAAAATATAAAGTAGATGGTAACAGCACCATAGAGTATGATGGGAAAGTAATTTTCCCTGTTAACTCAGTGTTAGCCAAGAGAATGACTAAGAAAGATAAGGTAAAAGTTGTTCTATTATCCAAGATTGACATTGTTGAAGGTAATAGCGCGATAAATTCCGGTAAATTTCAACAGGAATTAAACAATATTAATAAAAATATAGGCGCAGAAATTGAGTATCTAACAATTTCTACGCCTTTTAAAGAATCAAAGGATGTTCACGAAAAATTGCTTAGAAAGATTATTGATAAACTTGAAGACGAGGCAGAAATCATCGCTGATGTAACGTATGGTCCTAAGTCTTTACCGATAATAATGTTTAACGCAATGAATTTCGCTGAGAAATTTTTCAAAGCAAAAATCAAACACATTGTATATGGGAAAGTAGATTTTCCTAATGGAAGCAAATTGCCAATAAATCCAGTACTATATGATTTAACCCCTTTATACTATTTAAATTCATTAACAAATACAATGGAATACAAGGATAGTAAAGAAGCTTTAAAGGCATTGGATCTGCTTTTATCAATCTAAAGGATAAGTAATGAAGTATACAAGAGAACAATATGAAAAAATGATAAATGAATCCATTCTCTTTCAAATTGACAAAGAGAAAGATTCTGCATTATTTAATCAGGAAAAGTATACTTTAATGAACTTATTATTAGAATTATATCGATATTATATTTATGTAAATAGGCCTCTAGATAATTATTCAATGGAATTAGTAGAATCAGCAAATGAATGTATTAAACACTATGACAGTAGTATAGGAAAGCCTTTTCTAAATCTTTTTAATTATGTTATGAAAAGGAATATGTATATTTCAAACGCAAAAAAAGCAATGGACAAGCATAGAAGAGGCATTGTTTTATCTAGAGATGATAATAAATCAATAAAAATAATTATTAATTATGTAGAAAGTAAGGGATCAGATTTGAATTCTCAAGAGACCCATAAACAATTAGCTAAAGTATTAAATATTAGCGTAAATGAAGTTCAAAACCTAATCCGAATTAACCAAAATGCAATTACTGTCAGTAGCACTGTTACAAACGATGATGGAGAAGAAGTAGAACTATACGATATACAGTCTAAGAAGGACGATTCGCCCGAAGATATAGCTTTACAATTAGATAATGCGCGACAAATAGCCTTATCCATAGATGCTGTGTACAAAAATCAGCAGAATAGAGCTGGAACAAAAAAATTGTTAAGCAAACTGTTAACTAAAGATTTTATTAAGAGCATATACGATTTAGAGCAGTTAAAAGTAATTTTGAAAGGTGTTTCTTTTGTTGATGAAGAAATCATTAAAAATCATTTAAAAGAAAATTCTATACCTTCTGCTAAACAGATAGCATCTGAAAGCGGGATATCAGAGCAAAGCGCTAGTCGTACATACAGAAATTTTTTAGAAAAATTTAAGAAAAAGTGTTAAGTATAAAAAAATTTTTACTATATGAAATGGTATTGTTAATATTTTCAAAAAGTATTTTAGCGAGTTAATTGCAATAATATATTGGAATAAGGAGAAAAACTAATGGGAATTTAATTGAATGCTAAACTAGTAAGAAGCAATTTTTTAAAAGATTTTGAAAAAAAGTATATTGATTCTGTTAATGATGGAAAATCTCATACTGTAAAACTCACAACCAACCGTTTAGATTTTGATAGAGATCGTAAAGATGAAAGAAATATTGCTGCATTAAAGAATATCAAAGTTATATATCAAATTCAAAATGGTGGTTGCCTTTTGCTTATGGGCAATTTAGGGTGTTCATTTAGAGAACCATTTGGGTCGGAATTTTATGTGAAAAGGGCAACCATAGAAGAAAAATCAGATTTCAAAGATATTGAAGGTGTTTCCGTTGAATTAAATTTTACTAATATTCCTACTGATATTAATTTAACACAAGATATTTTTGCTAAAATATTAGATAATCCTAGATTTAAGTATGATTTATCTCAATTTGATGAGTTTATGGATATTTTTAATTTCTATAAAGAGTTATCAAGCGAACTTAACAATAACATTTCTTATCCTATACATTCCGTCTCACAACCTTATTATTTTGTGCCCACCGATGTTAAAGATATAGAAGTGGACGATGCTAACGCTATTATTAATCTAAATGGTATAGTTATAGGGTATGTACTAGAAAAGTATAAATACGAAGGGTTGACAAGTGAACAACAAGAGAAAGTAATTTTACTCTCTGATATAATTATTAAAGAAGATGATATAGCAATTAAACAGATACGTAGATTTCATGATAATCTATATGTTAGTAAATTTGAAAAAATTAATGAGGACAATGTTAAGCAAATTCATGCCTTTAATCTAAGCAATATTTATAGAAAAGAAAATGGACAGGTTGTATTGTCTGGAGAAGCAAACATAAATTCAGGAGATAATTTTTTAAATCTTTACGATATGGGTCAGAAGGTAAAATTAGAATCAATTGATAACTCGCTAAGATTGATAAACCAAGGAGCTTCAGGGGCAGCGGTTGAGCTATTAGAATATATTATTGGATCAAAAGCAATGCCTTCAAAAAAATCAAAAGGATTGATTGATAGGGGAAAGAAAAAAAATATATATAATTTAGATGAATCTCAAAGACAGGCTTTTCTAATGGCTACAGATGGTTCGCCTATCAGTTTGATTAAAGGGCCACCGGGGACAGGTAAAACTTATGTAATAAATGCTATTGTGCAGTACATAACGAAGGAGCTTAAGGAAAAGGTTGTCATTTCTTCTCAAACACACGTAGCAATAGACAATGTACTTGATAAACTTATGGAGAATTACGATTTAATAATTCCTAATAGAATAACGAATAGAAGGAATAAGTATTCTGAACAGGAAATTGATGTTACTTTGTACAAAACATGGGCGAAGAAGTTTAATGAACATAATAATCGTTCATCAAAAAGAGATATTGCAAAAAAAATTGAAGAGGATTTAAAGAATTTTAAAGGTGAAAAAAAATTCAGATTTTCTAATTCCGTCAATATGTCTGATTATTCAGTAATTGGAGCGACAACTACTACTAGTGCTATTGGGGGTAAAAAGGGATTAGATTTGTTAAACGGCTATGACTGGTTAATTATCGACGAGGTATCTAAATGTCCTATAACAGAAGTTCTGCGGTATTTGCCTTATGTAAAAAAGATTATAATGGTAGGGGATGATTTTCAACTTGCCCCCCTGTTAGAATTCAATAAGGAAGACGTTAAAAACTTAGATTCGTATGATGATGAGAAATTTTCAAAGTTAAAGACAGTTTATGAGCAATCTGTATTTGCTAAGACTCTTAAAAAGGCAGAAAAAGCAGGAAGATTAGCTTTATTAAATGTGAATTACCGTTCAGTTAGTAAAGTATTAAATGCGTATAATGTTTTTTATAACAATCAACTTATAAATTATAGAGAAAATGTTAAACCAAGCAAAGTGCAATTTAAGGAAAAGTTTTCTACATTTAATGATAAGGATATTTTCTTTGTGAATGTAAAGTTTGGAAAGGAAGCAAGGGATAATACCTCAAGATATAACATTGAGGAATTGTTTGCCACAGCAGAAATCTTAAGCGGATTGCTAAAAAATGTTGTAAATCCATCAAGCGTGTCAGTATCTGCAATTTTTCCTTATGCTGCACAAATTGAGATGTTTCAGAAAGATAACATAGAATTAATCAATAAAGCTAAAAAGATTTTTAAGAACTTTGAGATAGATACAGTCGATGCTTTTCAAGGAAAAGAAACAGATATTGTGTTAGTTAATACAGTTGTTACAGACTCATCACAAGGTAATTTTCTAAATGATTTTAGGAGAATTAATGTTTCTATGTCAAGAGCAAGAGATAAACTATTTATATTTGGAAATCCCAATTCTTTATCAAAGATTGAAATGAAGGTATCTAATGGCAATAAAAGAAGATATTTTGCAGAAATAATAGAAGATATAAAAAGATTTGGAGCATTTATTCAATACGAAGGAGTTATGAGATATGAGTCTACAAGTAAAGATCAAATTAAAATTGTCTAAAATAAGAAAAAGTATCAAAATCAGATATAATACCTTTGAAAAGGCTACTTTTGATGAGTATTTGATATCTAGCTTAGCATTACATTCTAATAGCAGTGAAGCCTCTACATATATAGATGATCTAACTGGCGGAGGAAGTTTAAATCCATATTTTAAGAGATTATTTGAGAAAATAAATGTTCTTTCTAAAGAACAGCTAAGAAAGATTATGGTTAATTCGATGTTTCCTATATTAAAAATAGACGAAAGTAATTGGTATTATTATTATCCAGAGATTGATATGTCAGAGTTACATTTTAAGCTTTACAAAGGTGATTTGGGAGATTATTCTGATATTCTTGAAAAACTTCAAATATACGAAGATGTTATAGATATAAGTATTATGGATAAAAATGTTTATGATAAGCCAGAACCATATCAAGTAGAGATTGATAACAAAAACATAAGAGTAAGAATTCAAAATGTATGGATTGATATCGGAATGAACCTCTTTCAATCATTAGTATATAATGAGTTAGATTCAATAAGAAATTACAAGGGTAAGATACATAAAAAAGCAGATGGTAACAATTGGAATGTTTTAAATAACGCTACTATAGACAATCTGTTTTCAAATGAAAACTTTTTTTACATGGACGGTGATCATAGTCAGATTAGAGAGGATAATGTTCGGAAAACAACAGTATCGTTTATAAAAGGTTTATATATCTATAAAGAAACGCTTATAAAATACAAAGAAAATCAAGACTTGTGCGAAAAAGTTATAGATTTTTTAGTAAGTAATAATTCTTTATACGCTTTTAGAATTAAGCCTTTAATAGATATTATTAAGAATACTAATGAGTTAACTGCACAAAAGATTGTAAATATTATATTAGAAAAAAAAGAAAGTAGAGAGATGACATTATATGGTTTAGAACTCTTGGAAAGTGGTTTATTAAACAATTGGACAAAAGCATCTTTGCGGGCTATGTTAAATATAGCTTCCTTAAACCAAATAGAGAAAATTTACAAAGTAAATCCTAGCTTAAATTACAAAATTGAAAATCTACTGAATATAAACAGTAATTTTCTTACTCAAACTCATCGTAAGCAGGTAAACGATTATTACCAAAATCTTAAAGAAATGAAAGATACAATTATTCTAATTACGGGTGAGGTTGCTGCAAGCGGATTTAGAGAATCAGTAAAAAAGTTAAAATCAGATAGGGATACAAAGAAATTTTCTAAGCTATGTAATGAGTTAATAGGACATGTTAACAAGAATCTTAGTGATGCATCATTAATTGATACAGAAAGATGGCTTAATCAAGCAATAGAACAAAAAGAGCTAATGGTTAAAATTTCAAAAAACATATTATAGAAACATAAATATCAAATATGTTTATTATAGTAAATAATTTTATTTTAAAATGCATCAATAAGTTGAACTATCTGGAGGATTCATAATAAAGCCCTAAATAGAATTTTATCAAGGAGGAATATGAAGTTGTCTATAAAAAATACAGAAATAGAAAAATGCAGAAAAGAAACTAGAGAATTATTACATAAATGGAAAAACATAATAGAAAATTATGATAAGGAACATTTCAAAATACTAAAACAATTATTTGGTAAAGTTGAAGATAATGTTTTTATAGAACAACCCTTCTTATGCGATTATGGAAAAAATATTTATATTGGTAAAAATACATTCATTAACAGGAATTGTGTTTTTCTTGATAACGATGTCATACAAATAGGTGAAAATTGTCTTTTCGCTCCCTCTGTTCAAATTATGACGTCTCATCATCCTGTTTCCGCAACAGAAAGAATAAGTGTAGAAGAGATAGGAAAGGTGTCATACACAACTTTTACAAAACCGGTAATAATTGATAATAATGTTTGGATAGGAGCTGGAGCAATATTGCTACCTGGAATAAGAGTGGGAGAAAATTCAGTTGTAGGCGCCGGTAGCGTTGTTACAAAGAATGTTCCACCTAATACGCTTGTATATGGCAACCCTGCAAGAATAATTAAACAAATATAAACTATAAAGGAGAAAACAAACATGATTTCTAAGGTTAAATCATCATTAAGATCAATAAACTATAAGCTTTTTTTAGCTTTATTATTGCTTGGTTTAATACCAACAATATATACAACAGTAAGGATTTTCTTTTTGGGTCAGATGCCAGATGATTGGGGCTTCAATATAGCAAGTCAACTTGCATGGCTAAATATTGTTTATGAAGTTATACAAGAAGCTTTGATACTACCTTTATTCTATTTTATAGGTAAAGCATTTTTTACTAGCAACGATGATCTGGAAAACAAAGTTAAAACAGGATTAATATTTACATTTATAGTCTATTCCTTTTTATCAGCTTTAATAATAATATTTGCTGTTCCCATTATTAAATTCATGGCACAAGATTCAAATCTATTAGCTGCTACTACTACATATATTAGGTTAGAAACAGTAGCAAATGTGTTCGCTACATTAGTCAAGTTTTTACTTGTTGTGCTTGTAACTATAAGGAAAGATAAATATCTATATTTTGTATTAGGATTAAAAATGGTTTTATCAATTTTACTGGATACGTTTTTTGTTTCTAATTCGCGAGTCTCATTAAATTTTGGTGTTAATGGAATAGCCTACACTAATATAATTGTGAATGTATTATTAATTGTATTGGCAGTAATCATTTTGCATAAAGAAGATATAAGGATTTTCTCAAAGAAAAAGATATCTTTTAAATGGATAAAGGATTGGAGCAAGATAGGTGGGATATCAGGCCTCGAATCTTTTGTTCGTAATCTTGCATTTACGGTAATGATTCTAAGAATGGTTAATGTAGTAGGGGAGCAAGGAACCTTTTGGGTTGCGAATAACTTTATATGGGGATGGTTGTTGCTTCCTATATTGCAATTAGGAGAACTTATTAAAAGAGATTGTGGAGAAAACATTAACACAATAAAGGAAAAATCTCTTGGGTATTTTACTATTACTACATTTATAGTAATTATATGGTTTGCTACAATACCCGTATGGCAACCTTTTCTAAAGAATGTAATGAATATTTCAAATTACCAAGATGTATACTTTATTGTTCTTATCAGCATAGGGTTTTATGTTTTGTTTGCCTATAATAATGTGATTGATAGCATTTTTTACGGTATTGGAAAAACAAGTTATATGTTATTCCAATCTCTTGTTATAAATATTGTATTTTATGGAACGGCATTTATTCTTTATATAACAGGAGTTTATGAACCTACTCTTATTAAGATAGCTCTTATGTTTGCTATTGGAACAGCACTAGATAGTATATTAACATATGGGATGTTTGTTTGGATGCTTAGAAAAAGGAATATTAAGATACTTAAGGAGTAATTAATGAGATGATTACATAGATTTAAAAAATGTTTGTTATAAGCAGAGAGAGTTGAATTGAACATAGGTGAGCAAGAGAATTTGAATTTGAAGCATGTCTTAATACAAGGTGTTATTATTGTTGAACTTTTTATTCTTATATGATAAAATATTACAATATTACAGACTATGAGACATGTTCCCACATACTAAGCATGTGGAGACAGTCGCCTTGATGTCACGCAAAGATTAATAAATAGGCTCTAAATAGCTTGAAATCAAAGGTTCCCAGACTTTCGGCAGAATAGCCGAATGATGGGAACCTTGTTTTTTTTATCGTTCAAAAGTAGCCCTGGTTTATGAGTATTGTTGGGTTGAGGCTAGAGAACTGCTTTTTGCCTTGCGAGACTAGGGAACTACTGTTTTTAGGATAGGTTGAAACTAGAGAACTGTTGTTAAATGAATGAAATAAAAGGCAGTAGCCCTATTACAGAACTACTGCCTTCTACTATGTTATCTTCCTAAATCATCTCGGCTAATATGTTGTTGTAGAATTGTTCTCATACGCTTTATCATATCGTTAACCGATGACTGCGGTTTATTAATAAGGTTTGCGATGGTACGCTGTGACTTTCCGTCATAAAGCATTTCAAAGATTGGTGCTAGCTCTGGAGCCTTCCTGCGAAGGCTTTCAAGAAGATCTTCAAAGAGCATAGCTGTCAGAATGGTTTCGCACTGATTAGCTGCAGGGTCCTCAAATTCAAGCTCTGTTTCCTCGAAGAAAGATTCAAGTGAAAGCGGAGCTCCATCTTTCATCTTCTTGCAGGTCTTACAGTCCATTTCGCAGCGTTTGAGGCTTCCCTTGCCATTGCTCACCATGCAACGGCGACTGCGTTCTTCACGTTTCATTTCTGCCCAAATGGGTCGCATGTACGCTTGATACTGTTCCTTTGTTGCTGAAACCAGGATGCCGAAGGTATCTCTGACACCAACTCTGATGGGGCCGTATTTGAAGCTTTTGGCCCCAACCAGGCTGTTGTAGGTCTGCCGATCCATTTCAACAGGTATGAAATACTGCTTTTCCTCATTCTGATTGGTCTTGATGGTGGATTTCTCATTAATTGACATCTGTTTGTCTCCTGTTCATCCGCCTGGGGTTTGAACCCGGCGAGGAGCCAATCAGATGAGGGCCATTTGGAGCCGTTGAGCCTAAAAAAGGGCGCACGGAGCCAGACGGGGATCCTCCTACCTCCCGCAAGCCTCCGGTAGGAACCGGTGGTTTGCTATCTGGTATGGCATCCTCGCCTGAAGTCGGCCGCCCTCAGGGCTTATGATGTATCTCGTAGTTTTAGGTCAATTGCGGACCATTTATATCAACCGGGAATTAACCGGGTGATTACGCTTGTCTTGTTCAAATGAAAAAGCTGTAGGCTAAAACATTTGAGAGGTATCTTTTTTAGTAAGTCTTGTAAATTTTACAGGTATCTTATATAATGGAGTGTGATTAAGTATGATTAAGCTGAACTGAATCGAGTTCAGTGTGAGCTCAAGCTTGCTTGTCCAATGCTTCAGTTCTTGTACTCCCTTACAAGCTAATTATAGAAAATTTTGTTTCTATCTTCGCTGACTGGGGGTTGGACATCATTCGGACAGACTAGGACATTATTCCGACAATTCGGACAAGGATATAAATCAATTGATATGAGAGGGATGCTAGAGTGAGATATACGGATTTTTTCTCAAAATTTTATATGGGTAGAAGCTCTTGCGGCATCCTTGGGTATAAATCCAAAGAAAAGATACCGGAATACTTCATGACGGCTGCGCTCGAAGAAGCATACCATGATCGTTTACCAACCTCGAATAACACTTATGGTAAATGGTTTGATGGTACGCGCAGCCCGGAAAATGTGCTTTGGGGCACAATTGCCTCACATTTTGATGAAGATGGTTTCATTGATAAAGTTTCAAAGGAACTGAACGATAGTGAAC
The DNA here is from genome assembly GCA_050309775.1 of Christensenellales bacterium. Classification (GTDB taxonomy): domain Bacteria; phylum Bacillota; class Clostridia; order Christensenellales; family DTU072; genus DTU072. The sequence goes on from JBNRMV010000010.1 coordinate 239,545, forward strand.
TGCAGAATGTAATGCACAGTTTCAGGATTGAATTACAAGAAGGAGAAACCCCTGATAAACGACTTTTTGCCTTTGCTTTAGCTAAACAGTTTTATGCGATTGCCCAGGGCAATGGTAATGCTGATGATGTAGTCGAGCATTTTTACAAGCCAGACGCCCATATAATTTCTTTTCCGGAGTATGCAGAGAGAACAAAAGCAAAGTATGCGAAAACAGAAACGCCCTTCTCGGATGGAGAAGAGCGTTTATTGGAAGATGTTTATGTTTGTAATATATTGAGCAGTCGACTTGCAGCTACGAAGAATAGGCACAGCAGGACTCAAGAAAAAACTATACTAAATGCAACGCTTGACTTGATAGCAGAATACTCAAAGAGAGTCATTCTCGTTGCAAACGGAGGAATGGGTAAATCAATGATGCTCCAGCATCTATTCCTCGAATCCATCCATAAGCATCTGCAAACAGGTCTGCTCCCTATCATGATCGAACTTCGTGATTTCAGTGAAAACAACGATTTATTTAACGATTATATTGTAAAGACAGCTGGGACATTTGATAGAAATCTGAATAGTAAAAAGGTAGAAGAGCTGATGTCATCTGGTAAATGTCAAATCCTGATGGATGGTGCCGATGAGATTGACCCTTCGGATGTGAATGCTTTTCAACGACAAATTGCAGAACTTGCTGATAGATATCCTTATAACCAGTATGTCGTGGCATCGAGAGAGTGCGACATAATAAAGGCTGTCAAGGGATTCTCTAAATTGTATCTTCGCCCATTTAACAGAGAACAGTCGTCAGCCTTAATTAATAATCTTTTAGCGGATGCTGAAGACGAGACTATAAGGAATGAGATCACAAATTACATAGAGGGTGAATACCTCCAAAAGCATAAGGTTTTTGCTTCAAATCCAATGCTGTTGACTTTCGTAATCATGAAATATCCAATAGTAGATCCCTTTCAAGGAAAAAAGAGATTATTCTACAGAACTGTGTATGATGCGATTGTATGTGGCCATGATGAGGAGAAGAAAGGTTATTCACGAGTATTTAGGAGTGCACAGAATGCCGAAGAGTTCACAAAGGTATTTAGGGAGTTTTGTGCCGCCACATACATAAGGCATGAAGTGGAGTTCGACCTCGACACATTTGATGAGTACTTTAATAATCTGGTTACTAAAGATACGCTTGAAAACCCAAAAATCATGACGAGTAAGAATTTCATCCATGATGCTTGCGCATCGGCCTGCATGATGTATGAAGAGGATATAAAGCTTTTGTATATTGACCCTGGTTTTCAGGAGTACCTATTTGCTCAGCACTATTTTTCAGCCGCTCCAGAAGAATTGGATACCCTTGGACGTACTCTCTGGGATGTGCCCGTAACTGATTTTGATGGATATGATGCTTTTGAAATGCTAAATGAGTTTTCATTGGAAAAGTTTGAGAGATATTTTCTTAAACCATACCTACATAATATTTTCAATGGTAAATCTGAAATTGTCGAATTTGTATCTTTCCTACGATATGGGTATAAAGAGTTCGAGTATCAGATGATTGACGCTGATATGGTTGCCGTATGTGCATCTAAAAATAGTGCTGAGTGGATTCCGTTGAAACCCATTATCATAGAACCATCAAGTATAATTTTTTCAATTCTGTTGCGACGGCTGGACATTTCCAACTTATTGTGTTTGTCAGTCTTTGAAAATGCGCTAAATTATCCAGAATTTATGACAGTAGGGATATTTGGAGAGCATTATTTCGACTCACTTGATGGTAAAAAGAAAATCATTCCTCGTAGATTGCTGCGACAGGTTACTAACGATTTGCAAGCATATGAGAGAACGCATGCGGTGGAAAACTATGTTCGTGATGATGATCAGCATCTCGTATGCTTTGGATACGAATATAAAGTTGACTTTAATAAAGTACTTGAAGCACCGGAAACCTACAGCGCTTTAATCAATATCTTAAAAACGCCGGAAGAAGATGTTTGGAAAGCTTACTGCAAAGTAAAAGGATATTATGAAGAGCTAATAAGAAAATATGGTACTGATTCTTAGGGAGGGAGCTTATTGGTCATGAAAAATAATAGACTAAATGACACAGAACGGTGGTTGAGCCTTGAGGAAATCTCAAAGCACGTGGGCTGTAGTAAAGATACAATTAGAGCGTGGATAAAAAAAGGAGCAATACCATATCACAAAGTCGGTAGATTGTATAAATTTAGGGCATCAGAAGTTGATTTTTGGATTGAAAGCGGTGCAAGCGCTGACGCAGACAAACAAAATATAATGGAGGGTACAGATCATGAATGATATGAAAAAAGAGCAAGAGCGCGAGGAATTACACCGCGCCATTTGGGCAATCGCAGATGATCTGCGTGGTGCAGTAGACGGATGGGATTTTAAGAATTATGTTCTTGGAACCATGTTCTACCGATATATTTCGGAAAATCTGACCGCATATATCAATGAGGGCGAGATTGAGGCAGGAAACACCGACTTTGATTATGCAAAACTTTCAGATAAAGAAGCCGAGGAAGCTCGTGCTGACTTGGTGCAGGAAAAAGGGTTCTTTATATTACCAAGCGAACTTTTCTGCAATGTCAGAGCTAAGGCAATGCTTGATGACAATCTGAATGAAACACTAGAGCGTGTATTCAATAACATCGAAGAATCTGCAAAGGGCAGAGCATCTGAAAATAGTTTTGCTGGTCTTTTTGATGACTTCGATGTCAATAGCAACAAGCTCGGCAGCACTGTTGCAAAGAGAAATGAAAGACTTGCAAAGCTTCTCGATGGTATCGCAGCGATGAATCTTGGTTCTGTGAAGGACCACGATATTGACGCCTTTGGTGATGCTTATGAATACCTTATGACCATGTACGCCTCCAATGCAGGTAAATCCGGCGGCGAGTTTTTTACCCCTGCGGATGTTTCTGAACTGCTCACACGCCTTGGCACGGTTGGTAAGAAAAGCATCAATAAGGTGTATGATCCAGCTTGCGGCTCCGGCTCTTTGCTGTTGAAGGCTGTTAAAATTCTCGGAAAGGATGCCGTTACCACCGGCTTCTATGGTCAGGAGATCAATATTACTACTTACAACCTTTGTCGTATCAATATGTTCTTGCACGACATTGGCTTTGATAAGTTTGATGTGGAGTGTGAGGATACGCTAACCAATCCGCAACACTGGGATGATGAGCCCTTTGAACTGATTGTTTCCAATCCTCCCTACTCCATCAAGTGGGCCGGTGACGATAACCCCCTGCTGATCAATGACCCCCGCTTTTCTCCTGCGGGCGTGCTTGCGCCAAAGAGCAAGGCAGACTTGGCGTTTATTATGCACAGCCTTTCTTGGCTTGCTTCCAATGGCACGGCTGCCATCGTATGCTTTCCGGGCATTATGTACCGTGGTGGCGCAGAGCAAAAGATCCGCAAATATCTGATTGATAACAACTATGTGGACTGCATCATTCAGCTGCCGAGCAACCTGTTTTTTGGCACCTCCATTGCCACCTGCATTATGGTGATGAAGAAAAATAAAAATGATAATAAGACTCTATTTATTGATGCGACGGGTGAATGCATTAAGGTTACAAATAACAACAAGTTGACTGAAAAAAATATCGAACGTATTGTAAACACATTTGCAAACCGTGAAGAAATCAAGCATTTTTCGCACCTGGCAAGTTATGAAGAGGTAGTCGAAAATGATTATAACCTTTCAGTTTCTACCTATGTGGAAGCAGAGGATATCCGTGAAAAGGTGGATATTGTAAAGTTGAATGCTGAGATTGAAAGAATTGTGGCAAGAGAGGACGAACTGCGTGCAGCCATTCGTAACATCATCGAAGAAATCGAGGTGGGCGTATGAAATTGTATTTAAAGCGACAAAACAAAGCGATTGAAGCTGTTGCTGATTACAATTTAGAAAATGGTTCAGTTACCGTTTTGAAAGGAAGCACAGTCTCAGCTACAATTGCATATTCAGAAAAATTCCGCGGTGCAAAGTCTATTGAGAAGAGTCGCTCCGAATATGTGGAAAATGGGGTTGTCATAAAGGACGCATATTTTAAGAGTGCTTCTACAGCCGCTAATTTTGTTACAGGCTCAAGTACAAATGGGCTTACTGCGTGGAAAAGTGAAAATGGCAATACACTGCAAAATATTTTGAAGGAGGGACAGCAATGAGCAAGATTGATAATTTGATAGCTGAGTTCTGTCCCAACGGAGTAACCTATAAACCACTTTCAGAGCTTGGCAAATTTTTTGGTGGACTTACAGGAAAATCTAAAGATGATTTTACAAATGGAAATGCTACATTTATTACATATAAAAATGTGTATTCCAACCCAGCTTTGGATATCAATCCTGATGATACTGTAAAAATTGCATTAGGTGAAAAGCAACGAACCCTTGAATACGGAGATATTGTATTTACAGGTTCCTCAGAAACACCAGATGAATGTGGATTTTCATCCGTTGTTACTAAAAGGCCGGAGAAGCCGCTTTACCTTAACAGCTTCTGCTTTTTCTTTCGGTTTAACAACCTTAGTATAATCGATCCAGATTTTGCAAAGCACCTTTTTCGTTCTCGTAGCTTAAGGTATCAGATTGGAAAAACAGCAAGTGGTGTTACTAGATTTAATGTGTCAAAAGATAAAATGTCCAAAATAAAAATCCCCCTTCCACCACTGCCGGTGCAGAATGAAATTGTCCGTATTTTGGACAATTTCACGGAGCTTACAACGGAGCTTACAGCGGAGCTTACAGCGGAACTTACAGCGAGAAAAAAACAGTATGAGTATTATAGGGATAGTTTGTTTGAAAACGCAGAAGGTATCCAAATCATCACTCTTGATAAGATTTCAGAAAACTGTGATGCACAGCGAAAGCCTGTTACAAGCGGAAGTCGCGAGGCGGGGGATATTCCATACTATGGTGCTTCTGGAATTGTTGATTATGTTAAGGACTACATTTTTGATGGAGACTATCTGTTGGTTTCAGAGGATGGGGCAAATCTTCTCGCAAGGAGTACCCCTATTGCGTTTTCAATAAGTGGAAAGACATGGGTAAATAATCATGCTCATGTGCTTAGATTTGACGAATATGCAACTAGGAGATATGTGGAAATATATCTTAATTCCATAGATTTGTCAGTTTATATCACTGGGGCAGCTCAGCCGAAATTAAATCAAAAAAATCTAAACAGAATTGAAATACCTTTACCGCCATTACCAGAACAACAACGCATAGTTGATATCCTCGACCGTTTTGACACTCAGTGTAAAGACATTTCAATCGGTATCCCTGCCGAAATAGATGCTCGGCAAAAGCAATACGAATACTATCGAGATAAACTACTAACATTCCAGGAAATATCCTAAGGAGGTGAAGATTATGCCATATTTTAATATCGTAGCAGCTACATCCGAGAACACCGTTGTAACAGAATATACACCGGAAAAGGCACGTTCTGATAGTTACCAGAGTGAAGAGGCGTTAGAAAAAGAGTTTGTTCGCCTCCTTTGTGAGCAAGGCTATGATTATCTACAAATCCATACAGAGGCGGACTTGATTGCAAACCTCCGCAAAAAGTTGGAAGAGCTGAATAAGTACCAATTTTCCGATACCGAATGGGAGCGGTTCTTCACCGACTGCATTGCTAATAAAAACGACGGTATTGTAGACAAAGCTCGAAAGATTCAAGATGACTACGTTCAGGTTCTAAAACGAGATGATGCTCTTTCAAAGAACATCATGTTGATTGATAAGAAAAATATACATAACAACAGACTCCAAGTTATCAATCAATATGTCATTGGCAAGGAAGAGGGCGCAAAATATGACAACCGCTATGATGTGACCATTCTTGTAAACGGACTCCCATTGGTTCATATCGAGCTGAAGCGCAGAGGTGTTGCCATTCGTGAAGCCTTTAATCAAATAAATCGCTATCAGCGTGATTCGTTCTGGGCAGGATGCGGTCTCTTTGAGTATGTGCAAATCTTTGTCATCTCCAACGGAACGAACACCAAGTATTACTCTAATAGTACACGCTTTAACGCAATTAAGGATGCCAATTCCGGTAAAGCAAAAAAGGGTAAAACCAGCAATAGCTTTGAGTTTACTTCTTTCTGGGCTGATGCAAATAATAGTGTCATTTCCGATTTAATTGACTTTACCAAGACCTTTTTTGCAAAGCATGCCATTTTAAATATCCTAACGAAATATTGTGTTTTCACCGCAGAGAATATGTTGATGGTGATGCGTCCATATCAGATTACGGCTACAGAGCGAATTCTCAATCGAATAGAAATCGCCCATAACTATAAGAAATATGGCGACATCGCAGGCGGTGGTTATATTTGGCACACCACCGGTTCCGGTAAAACTCTGACTTCCTTCAAAGCAGCAAGGCTTGCTTCGCAGCTTCCTTTCATTGATAAGGTTTTGTTTGTGGTTGACCGTAAAGACCTTGACTATCAAACCATGAAGGAATATGACCGCTTTGAAAAAGGTGCTGCAAACAGCAATACATCAACGGCTATTCTTGCAAAACAGCTGGGCGATAAGAAGTCACATATCATTATCACTACCATTCAAAAGCTATCTACCTTCATCAAAAAGAATAAGGAACACCCGGTTTATAACAAACAAGTGGTTATTATCTTTGATGAGTGCCATCGCAGTCAGTTTGGAGACATGCATGCAGCAATTGCCGGTGGTGTTAATAAAGATGGAAATAAGAAGAAGGGTGCTTTTCAAAAATATTATATGTTTGGGTTTACCGGAACACCAATTTTTCCGATCAATTCGGGATCTATCAGGAATGGTCAGTTCTTGACCACCGAGCAGACCTTCGGCGATCAGTTGCATACATACACCATTGTGGACGCAATCAATGATAAAAACGTGTTGCCGTTCCGCGTGGACTACATCAAAACCATGGATACCGACCGTGATATTGATGATGAAAAAGTGTGGGATATTGACCGAGAGAAAGCATTTATGGCACCACAGCGTATTTCTCTTGTCACTAAATACATTTTGGATAACTTTGATAAAAAGACCTACCGTGGAGACAAATCCTACATATTTAGTCAGCTGACAAACATTTCTGATGTTGCGTCTGCTGAGAGAGGTGCTGTCGAAGAAATAAAGCAAAAGCAACGTATTAGCGGATTCAACTCAATCTTTGCGGTTGCTTCCGTTCCTATGGCGAAGCTGTACTATGACGAGTTTCGCAAACAAATGAGCGCAGACCCAACCAAGCAGCTGAAGATTGCTGTTATCTACAGTTATGCCCCAAATGAAGAAGAATCCGATGGCATCCTTGACGAGGAGAATCCGGAGGACACATCTGCTCTGGACAAGAGTTCTCGCGATTTTCTAGAAGAAGCAATTATTGACTATAACAGAATGTTCCATACGACCTATGACACTACCTCAGACAAATTCCAGAATTATTATAAGGATGTATCTCTTCGCATGAAGAATAAGGAACTCGACCTTCTGATTGTAGTCAATATGTTCCTTACAGGCTTTGATGCAACAACCTTGAATACACTATGGGTGGATAAGAATCTCAAAATGCACGGATTGATACAAGCCTTCAGCCGCACAAATCGCATCCTGAACAGCATCAAGACATTCGGTAACATTGTATGCTTCCGTAGCTTGCAAAAACGCGTCGATGCAGCCATCTCTTTATTTGGAGATAAAAATGCTGGTGGCATTGTCCTTTTGCGCAGCTTTAAAGACTACTACGAGGGGTATATCACTGATGATAAGCATATGCCCGGCTATGTCGATATGATTGAGGATCTATCCACTAAGTTCCCAGTATCTGAGTCGCAGATTATCGGTGAGCAAAACCAGAAAGATTTTATCTCTTTATTCGGTGCTATTTTGCGTATGCGAAATCTACTCTCTTCCTTCGACGAATTTGCTGGAAAAGAGATTATTACCGAGAGAGATCTGCAGGATTATCTTGGTAGATATCAGGATTTGAGAGATGAGTGGAAACGAAAACGCGAAAACGGTGAAAGTACTGATATTGTTGACGATATCGTGTTCGAGGTTGAACTCATTAAGCAAATTGAAATTAACATCGACTACATCCTCATGCTGGTGAAGAAGTATCATGATACGCATGGCGAGGACAAGGAAGTTCTGATCACCATAAAGAAAGCCATTGACGCAAGTCCGGAACTACGTAGTAAAAAACAATTGATTGAAACTTTTATTGCCGGAATCAATGATGTGGATGATGTTATGATTGAATGGAATGGTTTTGTTGCCCAGCAGCGGGAGCAGGATCTTGTTACACTTATTCAGGACGAGAAATTGAAGCCAGAAGAAACTCGCATTTTCTTAGAAAACTCATTCCGAGAAGGTGAAATAAAAACTGTAGGCACTGATATTGATAAAATCATGCCGCCGGTGAGCCGTTTCGGCGGTGGAAACCGTACAAAGAAAAAGCAAACGGTAATCGATAAGTTGAAATCCTTCTTCGAGAAATATTTCGGAGTCGGTGGGTCTGTAAGTTTTGCAGATAAAGGTGAGGAGTAAGTAGATGCTGTAAGATGTTGTTATGAACATCTGTTTCTGTACCCACACAAAATAAATAGTTAGACCCTTCAGAAAATAGTAATGTTTCCTGGAGGGTCTTTTTCAATATTAGTCTTTCTTATAAAACATTGTCTCATAGCCATCGGCTCTAAGTGCTAAACCTTTGATCCAAGGTGGTGTTCGTCCCATCTGTTCGCAAACTGCTTTAAGGGAAACATCCATGCTGCACTCAATAATTAGTTCGTCGTGGACGTGACCACAGATAAAGCAATGGCTGAGTGTTTTCATAGCGTAGGCCAAGATATCCCGGCTGATGGCCTGCACAATATTTTCCGTAAACTTCGGTCCATAACTTTCGATGCATTCCCACTTCTTAGTGTTGCCGGTTCCTTCGTAGGTGACAGACTCACCACCGAACTGGTTCTGTTCGATCTTAGGCTTTACATAGGAAAGCCTCCTGCCGGAAGGAAGCTCAACAAAAAGCATACCCTTCTGGTAGTAGAAATTAATCCCATGTGTTTTGGTATGTGTTCTTAAACGAACTGCCTCTTTAACATTTCTGTCAACATCCCACCACAGCTTTGTAATCTTCGGGTTTGATGCTCTCCAAGAATCAACCAGCGGCTGCAATTCTTCTTCAGTAAGGCCCATTTCCAACGCACCCATAGCCTTAAGTGCTCCAACACTGCCGCCATATCCAAGTGCTAATTCTGCGATTTTACCTTTTTGCCGAAGGTGGCTATTCACACCATGCTTTTCAACCGGTACATGGAACATAGCGGAAGCAGAAGCGCAATAGATATCACCATTACTTTCAAATACATCTAATCTCCATTGTTCCCCAGCTAAAAAGGACAAAACCCTAGCCTCGATAGCACTGAAGTCGCACACAATAAATTTGTATCCTGACCTTGGAATAAAAGCGGTTCGGATAAGCTGAGAGAGTGTATCCGGCACATCCTCATAAAGAAGTTTCACTGCATCATAATCTCCGAGCTTTACAAGGGAACGCGCATCTTCCAAATCAGGGATATGGTTCTGAGGAAGGTTCTGCAATTGTATATGCCTGCCTGCCCAGCGACCCGAACGTGAAGCGCCATAATATTGGAACATGCCTCGAGCCCTGCCATCTAAACAGACAGTGTTCTGCATGGCCTGATACTTTTTAACGCTACTTTTTGCAAGTTGCTGGCGAAGTAGAAGTACGTCTCGTTGTTCCTCCGGCGCAGTCTTTATAAGAGCTGCCACATTCTTTTTCCCAAGAGACTCGGTCTCAACACCATTATCAGAAAGCCATTGTTTTACTTGAACGACGCTGTTTGGGTTATCGAGGTTGGTAAGCTCCTTCATTGCAGCAGTAAGTTCTTCTTTAGATTTCTCATCGAAGATGATGGCATTTTTAACGACGCCCAGATCAAGCAGTATGCCTCTGTCATTAATCTCTTGATCTAGATGGTATTCATCCCATACAAACTCAGGTACTGGATAGCTTTCTAATCGATTCTTAATTGCCTGTTCCACCTCAACATCTCGGATATTGTACTTCCTAAATAAGGACCATTTTTCCATATCATGTGCAGGCAGGTTACGAGTACGGCCACCGTTTACTTTGGTAGGCTTGCATGGCACGCAGAAATATTTGATGAGGTCTTTGCCTTCTTTTAGCTTCTGTTCTCCGAGCTTAAGAACTGTACCTACACCTTCAAGCGAAAGCGGTAAGCCCATATAAGCAGACCATATCATACTGCAACGCCAAGAAGATGGATTAAGGTAACCGTTGGCAGTGTCCTCTGAGATACCATAACTACTAAACTTATCCGGGTAATGCTTTCGAAGCCAATAGGATAAACAGACACGTTCGAAGGAAGCGTTAAAGGCCCATTTTGTTATGTTATCATCGGTTAATGCATTTAGTATATCTTCTGGAATTTTCTCACCTAAGGCGAGGTCAATAACGTGTACCTCACCGCCATTAATTGCGTAACCAAACAGGAGGACTTCAAAGCTTGGAGATTCTGCATAGCGATAGACGCCACACTTACCAAGGTCCACGTCCGAGTAAGTTTCAATGTCAAGAGAAAGTGTTTTTATATCTTCCATAACATCCTCCTTCCAAAAGAATAAGGGCGGCAGCAGGAGTGCCACCGCCCAAGCAATTAAAACTTATCAAGTGGATCAAAGTTTTTCTTTGCTTTTTCTTTCTTGTGCTTTTTGATGGCGTCGTTAATTTCAGTTACGACCCAGAATAGGGCTCCGATGATAAACACGCCGTATAAAGTAATAAGTTCAATAACAAGAATAGTTTCCATATGTTTACCTCATTTCTTTGATTGTCTAAGGTGGTAGGTTTTCCTACCACCCGGATTGTCAGTTACTGTTTAGGAAAGGAAGTCTTCATCATCCTCTGTAGCGAAGTCATCCTCGGCGTTAGACTTGCCGCCAAGATGCTCGCCATCACGGATCTTCTGAAGGTTATTAAGGGAACAAGCGATACCCTTATTTCCGTTGGTGTTGAATGCGTAGAAGTTTACACTGGCACGACCATAAACACCGGAATAAATCTCAGAGCGCTCAATGATAGGCTGGCGGTCTGCATCTACGATGCCAGGCGCAGAGCTGTTGTTGGCATTCATAAAGTAGGCGTTTGCGTAAGTGGGGTCATCAGGACGTTCCACATCGCCATCACGAAGAGGAGTCTTAAGGGTTGCAAGAGGTGGTACTGTACGACCATTGCCTTTGAGCTTGCCTTCACCTTCGTGGTAAGCCGCTTCTATAGCAGCTTTAATCTTCTCGATGGTCTTCTTGTCGGATTTAGGGATAATGAGAGATACACTGTACTTAGGGGTGCCACCATTTATGGATTTAGGCTCCCATGCATTCACATAGCTCCAACGGGTATCAGGGCCAGTAACTACTTTTAACGGATTAACTGTCTTTGTCATGATTT
>JBNRMV010000011.1:0-9045 GCA_050309775.1 Christensenellales bacterium
CAAGGAACAAGCCCCGGCTAACTATGTGCCAGCAGCCGCGGTAATACATAGGGGGCGAGCGTTGTCCGGAATTACTGGGCGTAAAGGGTGTGTAGGCGGTTTTTTAAGTTAGAAGTGTAATACCCAGAGCTTAACTCGGGTGCTGCTTCTAAAACTGGAAGACTAGAGTATGGGAGAGGAAAATGGAATTCCTAGTGTAGCGGTGGAATGCATAGATATTAGGAGGAACACCAGAGGCGAAAGCGATTTTCTGGACCATAACTGACGCTGAGGCACGAAAGCGTGGGGAGCAAACAGGATTAGATACCCTGGTAGTCCACGCCATAAACGATGAATACTAGGTGTAGGAGGTATCGACTCCTTCTGTACCGAAGCAAACGCATTAAGTATTCCGCCTGGGGAGTACGGCCGCAAGGTTGAAACTCAAAGGAATTGACGGGGACCCGCACAAGCAGCGGAGCATGTGGTTTAATTCGAAGCAACGCGAAAAACCTTACCAAGACTTGACATCGTATGACATCTGCAGAGATGCAGAGTTCCCTTCGGGGACATATAGACAGGTGGTGCATGGTTGTCGTCAGCTCGTGTCGTGAGATGTTGGGTTAAGTCCCGCAACGAGCGCAACCCTTATCAACAGTTGCCAATATTAAGTTAGGAACTCTGTTGAGACTGCCGTGGATAACACGGAGGAAGGTGGGGATGACGTCAAATCATCATGCCCCTTACGTCTTGGGCTACACACGTGCTACAATGGCTATTACAAAGAGCTGCGATATGGCAACATAGAGCGAATCTCATAAAGATAGTCTCAGTTCGGATTGTGGGCTGCAACCCGCCCACATGAAGCAGGAGTTGCTAGTAATCCCGAATCAGCATGTCGGGGTGAATGCGTTCCCGGGTCTTGTACACACCGCCCGTCACGCCATGGGAGTTGGGGGGACCCAAAGTCGGTGAGCCAACCGTAAGGAGGCAGCCGCCTAAGGTAAAACCAATGACTGGGGTGAAGTCGTAACAAGGTAGCAGTATCGGAAGGTGCGGCTGGATCACCTCCTTTTAAGGAGTAAGGAAGAAACAAGTCTTTCCGCAAGGAAAAACAGTTGACCTTACACTTAGTCGAGGGCGGATAACAAGTTTATCCGTTCACTCTTACAAGTAATGTTGAGAGTATAAAGATATTTTGACAGTCGTTTGTTTTCAAAACCTCTTGTCTGTTCTATGAAGGAAAAAAAGACTTCCGCAGGGAGGTCTTTTTTGTTTGTAAAAAATTCAATTTTTTATTAAGTCGGGCAAATCCTCACGCAGACTTTCACGGTAGAGGCTGGGCGTAAGCCCAACAAAACGCTTAAATATTTTAATAAAATATCCGCAATCCTCAAAACCCACTTCATACGAAATTGCGCCGATAGGTTTATTGGTGCGGGCAAGCAATGTTTTTGCCGTTTCGATGCGCAGGCAGTTTACATAAGTAGAAAGGTTGGAATTAAAAACCTTTTTGAAGAGCTTGCTGAAATAGCTTGGGCTGACATCGCAAAGAGAAGCAAGATGTTCCAGCCGTATTTCTTTGTGAAAATTTTCGTTGATAAACTTTATTGCCGGTTTCAGAGTAGGCGTGTTTTTGTGGGCCGGCAGCTCATTTGCCGCCAAAACATTTGCAAAATCATATCCTTCAATCTTCAGCGCAGCTTCTTTTATGACATAGTTGTACATATAAAAAATCATATTACAAAGCGCCTCGATGCGGTCAAGGGGCAACACAGGCAGCGATTTGTAAAGACTGAGCAATGCGCCTTCCAGCTTGTGTTCGTTATAAGCATTTGTTACGCGTTCAAGAGAAGAAGTATCGGCGTTTTTTATGCGCAGCTGCCCCGCCATCACGGCGCCCACATATGTGCCGTGTAAAGTAACAGGCGTGGCGAAGTCGACAAGCCCCATGTGGCAGAGGTATATGTAAGGCTTTCCGATGCGCGCGGCCTCCAGCCCTCCGCGAGAGTCGCATTTTTGGCAAAATTCCCTAAGCGTCGGGTCCTCCCTCACACGCTTGCAAAACTCGCTGCAGCCACTATGATAAGAAATTGGCCGACCTGTAAAGTCCACAGTAACAAGCGCCACTTCCGTAGCCACGGCAATTTTGTCTTGAAGATTCTGAAGATCTCCTACTTCAAACAATTGTTTCAGAAGCATACTTCTTTCCGGCATAAATATCCTCACACAGAATTGCTTTTATTTTACTAAAGGGCGCCTCTTTTTGTCGGGATGCGGTTTGTTTTGCTTAACAAGATAAGACAAGCGGCGCAACTCAATCAATGTATAAAAAAGCGTCATTTAGTGGCATTTTACTACAAGAAACTAGTAAAGTGCAAAATGGTACAACAAAATAATACCATAAATTTGCTTATTTGTCTAATGTTTTTTTTTGCGGGGTGGGCTATAATAAAAGGTACAAAAAGACTATTATAATAAAAGGAGTTTATATTTTATGAGAAAAGCATTTATTAGCCCCTCAAAATATGTTCAAGGCGAAAACGAATTGCTCAATTTGGGTTATTTTGTTAAAACCTTTGGCAAATCAGCGCTGCTTATAGCCCATGCCGACGATGTTAAGCGTGTTCAGTCCCAGCTTGACGCTACCGCAGCAAGGTTCAAAATTACATTTGTTCCCAGCAATTTTGGCGGGGAATGCTCAAGAGAGGAAGTCGCCAGACTTGCCGAAGTAGCGAAACAGAACAAATGCGCCTGCACCATCGGACTTGGCGGCGGCAAAGCCATCGACACCGCAAAGTGCGTAGCAAAAGGAAACAACCTTATTATTGTTCCCACCATTGCGGCTACAGATGCGCCCACCAGCCACTCTGCCGTGCTGTACAGACCAGACGGCTCATTTGATGACTATGCCTATTTCAAAGCCAGCCCCAGCGTTGTGCTTATTGATACCACAATCATAGCCAAAGCGCCAACCAGATTCCTTGTATCTGGAATGGGAGACGCTCTTGCGACATATTTTGAAGCCCGTGCCACACAACAATCATTCAGCAATGTCAATGCCGGATTGCCCTGCGGAGCAAGAGAAGGTTTTGCTGCGCCCGCAAAAGGCACCAAGGCCGCCATGGCGCTTGCCACGCTTTGCTATGAGACCTTGCTTACCGAAGGAGCCAAGGCAAAAGCCGCTTGCGACAACAATGTAGTTACCCCCGCATTGGAAGACATCGTTGAAGCCAACATACTGCTTTCCGGACTTGGATTTGAGAGCGGCGGACTGGCCGCGGCTCACGCCATACACGACGGACTGACTGTGCTTGAGGGCACACACAAGATGTTCCATGGCGAGAAAGTTGCTTTCGGAACGCTGGTACAACTTGTCCTTGAGAATGCGCCGCAAGAAGAGATTGACGAAGTCATTGATTTCTGCCTCAGTGTAGGTCTTCCAGTATGCCTTGAAGATATCGGCGTAGACAGCCTCAGCAATGAAGAGCTTATGGAAGTAGCCAACAAAGCATGCATTCCCGAAGAGTCAATCCACGCAATGCCCTTTGCCGTTACCCCTGACCAGGTTGCCGCAGCAATACTTGTTGCCGACAGACTGGGCAGCGAAGCAAAAGGATGCTGCTGCTGTTAAAAAAACCATCACAAAAAAGGCCGAAACTGAGGGCATCCTCAGTTTCCGCCAATTTTAGATATAGGAGAGAGATGTATGAAGAAAATCATTAATACCCCCGAGAGCTTTGTAATTGAGATGTGCAAAGGCATGATAAAAGCTCACCCCGAACTGGATTTTATCGAGAAATTCAAAGTAGTCAAGAAAAAAGAAATAAACACCAATAAAGTCAGCCTTATATCGGGCGGCGGCAGCGGACATGAACCCGCTCACGCAGGCTTTGTCGGAAAGGGCATGTTGGACGCCGCTGTTTGCGGAGATATTTTTGCATCTCCGTCAATTAAGCAGGTCTATACCGCCATCAGCAAGACAGAATCCAAGAAAGGAACGCTGCTTATCGTCAAGAATTATTCAGGCGACTGCATGAACTTTAACGAAGCCGCGGCGCTTGCCGAAGAAGACGATATTCAGGTTGAAGCCGTTTATGTCAACGACGACATTGCCGTCAAAGACAGCCTTTATACAGTAGGCAGAAGAGGCGTTGCTGGTACGGTATTTGTACACAAAATAGCCGGAGCCGCAGCCGAAGAAGGCAGAAGCCTAGCGGAAGTTAAGGCAGTAGCCAACAAAACAATTCAGAATGTCCGCTCAATTGGATTTGCGCTGACATCCTGCACCGTTCCCGCAAAAGGCACCCCGACATTTGAGCTGGGCGCTGACGAAATGGAATATGGCGTCGGCATTCACGGCGAGCCGGGCAGACAGAGAATGCCCATAGCCAAGGCAGACGACCTTGCCGCCACTATGGTCGGCCAAATAGACGAGGACATGCCGATAGGCGGAGCCGAAGTCGCTCTCATGATAAACGGCTTTGGCGCCAGCCCGTTGCAAGAACTGTATTTGTTCAACAATGCAGTTTCTGCCGAAGTAGAAAAGAAGGGCGCCAAGATTTACAGAACTCTGGTAGGCAACTTCATGACATCCATAGACATGGCAGGCGCGTCGGTTACTATATTGAAATTGGACGACGAGCTGAAAGCTTTGCTTGATGCAGAAGCCAACACACCGGCGCTGAAAATCTAAGGGAGGCAAAAATGAAAACAATTACCACAAAGGATATGACCGCCATAATAAACACAATGGCTGACATTATCATCGAGAACGAAGTGCCGTTTTGCGAGATGGACAGCGCCGCAGGAGATGGCGACTTTGGAATGAGCCTTGCAAAAGGATTCAAACAGCTTAAGAAAGAATGGGACGAGCTTGATTTTGACGACATCGGCGCATTTTTGAAGAGCTGTAGCATGGTTATTATGGAGCATTGCGGCGGAGCAAGCGGACCTATATGGGGTTCTGCTTTCAGGGCCGCGGCAAGAGCAGCCGGCGATGCCGAAGAAATCGGAGTCGCAGAACTAGCAGAGATGCTTCAAGCAGCCGTAGCCGGCATCCAAAAAACCGGCGAACGCTCCTTTGGAAGAGGCGCCGTCGTAGGAGACAAGACGCTTATTGACGCGCTTGTTCCGGCAGCAGACAGCCTTTCTGCCAGCGCAGAGGCAGGGGAAGACCTTCTTCCCGCAATGAGAAAGGCGGCTGACGCAGCAGTGGCCGGAGCAGAAAGCACAAAGCTTATTTCGGCAAAAATGGGCAGAGCCGGCACCGTCGGAGACAGAAGCATAGGCTATCCCGATGCCGGAGCATACGGACTGGGTGTTATTTTCACAGGCATAGTAGACAGCTTAGAAAAATAACAAAGAACCAAAAATGTTATCAAAACCCCGCTCATATGAGCGGGGTTTTTTGTTTAAGAGATTTTGTTGAGAATGGCAACAAGCAAATCTTGAAAATCATGACGGCGCAAACCTTAGTTTAGAATTGCTGGCAGAAGATGAACACCAGCAAATTATCAGACACAACAAAAAACACTTTACAAAAAAACAGTTTTTTGCTATTATAATAACGCTATGGACAATTAACTCAGCTGGTAGAGTGTCTTCTTGACGTGGAGAAAGTCAGGGGTTCGAGTCCCTTATTGTCCACCATAGACACACGGCGTCAAGGCAGTATTGACACCGTGTTTTTCTTTGCAAAAAAGCCCTGTTTTATCGTATTTTTAACAGGACTTTTTCGATTTTATGGATTATTCTTACTTTTTTATAGGATTTTCTTACTTTTGGTTGTGCGTCTATCTTGCACCACTCTTTTGCAGGATTTGAACTTAATGCCTTTTCTTACTTTTGGTTTTCCTACTTTTTGTTCTGTTGGTGTCAATCTTGATTACTCTGCAAATTCAAGTTTTAATCAAGATTTGAATTCAAGTTTATAAACTGTCCACCTATACGTTGCTTGTAATAATAATACCACTATCTGAAAAAGTTATCTTAAATTCTGAAGCTGCGTTAAATCCTTGAAGTATATTTTGTTCTGCTTCATCCAAGATTTGTAGTGTATTGCCGTCTTTAGTCACCTTAAAGAAGTTTTTCTCGTAAAAGGATGTAAAATCGTCAATACCGTACGATGTCGGATACAATGTGTTCTCATAAATGCGATTTTGGTTTACTTCTTCTATATTTTTATAATCAAACATATACAATGGTAACATTATTACTGCACGGTTGTCTGTATCCTTTTTAACTAATTCAAAACGCATATTGGTCATTGCATAATTATATCTTTTATCGTTTGGCCACGGCCGAATTATGCAATTGCCCATTTTCTTATTTGATGTATCTTCTATCAAAATGCAATCGTTTACTATTTCAAAATCATATCCATGACTTACTTTTATTTTTTGATAAATATCATCTAAACTACCATCAAAATTATACAAATGATTGCTCGCGAATGATTGGAAATTCGTTTTTTTAACTGGAATTGCAAACTTGAACATTTCTGAGGCATCAGCGCTTCTATAACTTGGGATGCTCATTGCGTCTGCTTTCCCGCCCGTGGAGTCGCAGGCGGTTAGGCAAAATATTAGGGTGAGTATAGCTACCACAACTGCGATAAATAATTTTTTGATACTTGTTGTTGTTTTAGTTTTCATAATTATCCTCCTAATTTATGTTGATACTATAGCTACAATCAAAATCAAAAAATTTTCGGAGTTTTTAAAAAAGTTTTTGTAATGTCTCCTCCCAGGCTACATACTGAGTGCTAGAAAATTTAAGATAATACATATATTCGTTATTTTGCAATTGAATGTACAATTCTCCTTCATATAAAATATGACGCACATCCTTCCCATTTATATTAGTTGTATAAACTTCGCCTGCACTCACTGGATAAAAGAGTTCTTCCTTTTCGTATGTGCGTGTTCTATCAGTGTCAATTTTTACAAGAAAGAATATTTTGAAGTCATCTAAAGACAATTCTTCTTGGGCTAAAACATCATCTCCTGAGTAGGAATAAACCAAAGCTGAAATCGGAACAACATTAAATGTTAAAATGTTTTTATTATTTTTAGAAGCATATTTAGCAACGGAATCTACGGTCGTTGAAGTAAGCTGGTCGTTGGTAATAAATTCAAACTCTTGCCGAGCAGGAATCAGCAGCGGAATGCATATGCACAAAGTTATTATTAGTGCGCATGCTGTAGATAATGCAGTTACTGTTTTCCATGACATTCGCTTCTTTTTATACTTATTTTTTTCCATATAATTTTTAGCATCACAAAGAACAGTTTCACTTGGTTGCTCTAAGTTGACATTATTTAAGATTTTTTTATTAATTTTATTCATTTTATATCCTTATATATAAACTACTGTTTTTACTTCTGTTTTTTTGGCGCTATAAGTTTTTTTAGTTTTTTAAGCACTCTTTTCATGGCATCGTATACGGTACTCATCGGTTGATTTAGTTGTTCGGAAATCTCTTTTATTGTCAAACCTTCCCAGTACCTAAGATAAATTAGCCGCTTTTCCTCTTGTGACAAGACACTTAAAGCATTATGAATAAGAATTTTATCTAGCCAATCATCTATGTCTACATTATCAATTATTTTAATATCATCATTGTATTCAATGTTACTTCCAAATCGTCTTTTTGCATTAAAATTTAGGGCAGTGTTACGAGTAATTTTATAAAGCCAATTAAGCCCATTCTTATTCTTATCAAAGGTTGAAGCTTTTCTTGCCACTATTAAATAGACCTCACTTACAATATCCTCTGCAAGTGATTTATCGTTAAGGTATTTCTTTGCCATAAAAAGCAGCATACGACTTGTTAAGGAAAACAAATCATCTAGTGCGTTTATGTCACCTTTCGAAATTTTTAATATTATTTTATTAATTTGCTGTACGAGTTTATCCATTATCCTAAATTTAAGCTCCATCTTTCCATTATTATATACCATACATAAAAAATTTCATATCCCTGTACCTTTATGAATAATATAATAATCGGTAGAAAACGGCAATAGTTACATAGATTTTACTCTTTTGTTCCCTTAATTTCCGTCCCATCTTTGAATACGAAGGTTATTTCCTCTCTACTATGCACGATGACCTTGTCTACCAATTTAGTGAACACATCTTTGTCGAATTCGGTTTGCTTTTGTTCATTCTTTAAGAAGTCTGTTAGCATTTTGTATTGCGATTTAGACAGTGCGCCGTCGCTTTGTTCTGCCATGAATTCGTCTCTTTGTTTGAACAACTCGTCAAGCTGTTCCATAATCTCACGGCTCTCTGTGCTGTACTGCTCTGCGCCTATTTCTCTCTTCCCGCGTTGCTTGTTTAATTCAAGCATATCGGCTTGCAGCTTCTCTATCATTAAGTCGACTTTTTCTATCTGTTGCTTGTTATCCGTGCCTACTTCAAGCATTGCTTCCTTTACGCTTGCCTCTACTTTCTTTAGCACTTTATCTCTATTTTCTAACAATCTGTTGAGAGTGTTTACGAACATTTCTTCTAGCACTTCTTCTTTTAGAATTTCCTGCGTGCAGTATTTATTGCCTTTAAGGTGCTCTTTGCAAGCCCACGTTCTTTCTATCTTATTACCATTAGTATAGTTATGTCTTCTAAAGTTAGCGTTGCACTCTCCACATTCTATTACTCCGCTAAAGGCATACCTCATATCGTATCTGCCTTTGCCGGTTGCTTCTGTTGACCTTAGTGAATTGCGCCTTTCTATTTCTGCCTGCACTGCGTTCCAAGTAAGCTTATCTACTATTGCCGGGTGATTGTTCTCAACATACTTTTGCGGCGCTTGTCCTGTGTTTCGTACTCGCCGTTGCGTTAGGAAGTCTCGCTTATATGTTTTTTGCAGTATCACATCACCAATGTACTTTTCGTTTTCAAGAATTCCCTTTATTGTTGATGAACTCCACTTACTGCTGCCAAGCGGTGATTTTATCTCATTCTCCTTTAATTCGCGGATTATTCTCCTTATCGAATACCCTATCAGGTATTTATGATAAATTTCTCTTACTACTTCGGCTTCTTGAATTTTGATTGTTA
>JBNRMV010000012.1:0-105667 GCA_050309775.1 Christensenellales bacterium
TTTTTTGCTATATATACAACCAACGGACTTTGCGGAATAGCAAAAGACGACAATGGAAGGCTTTGGGTTAAAACTTGGTTGCTATAAGATTTATATAGGATTGGAGGCAAAATAATACAAATGAGCGCTAGCAAAAGTGTACTTGCATTAGGTTTTTTTGACAGTGTGCATACAGGACACAGATATTTGTTGAAAAGAGCAGAGGATATTGCGTTGCAACTTGGCGCAACGCTTCGTGTGCTTACATTTAATGATGATTTTTTTGTCAATCTTGGGCGAAAAGATAAAGAAGTGTACTTATTGGATGAAAGACTGTCCGTCTTAAATAGCCTTTGCATAAAAAATGTTACCGTGCTTGAGCCTACAAAACAATTCCTTATGCAAACCCCGGAAGAATTTATGGATTTTCTGCTTGAAATGTCTCCTGCTGCCATTGTTGCAGGCAATGACTATACTTTTGGACGACAGGGCAAGGGCAACATGTCGGCTTTGACGAAATACATGAAAGCAAAGGGCATATCAGTTTTTGAAATTGATTTGCAAAAGTATCATAAAGAAAAGATTTCTACAACAAAGATAAAAAAATTGCTGGATATCGGCGATATTAAACAAGCAAACCTATTGCTTGGCGATAAATATTTTATAACCGGAACAGTTCAAAAAGGGCGGGGCGTGGGCAGCGGTATCGGTATTCCCACGGCAAATATTTCGGTAAACAATCTTAAGCAACTGCCCAAAGAGGGCGTTTACAAAACACTTACCAAAGCCGGCGAAAAATGCTATCCGTCTGTGACTAATGTCGGAGCGCACCCGACTTTTGAGGACAGGAATTTTAATGTTGAAACGCTGCTTATGGACTTTGAAGGTAATCTTTACGGTGAAAGCATTACGGTATATTTTGAGTCAAGAATCCGTGACATACAAAAATTTGATAGCGCAGAACAACTGGTTATGCAAATTAAGAGCGATATAGCCGCAGCTTTCGGCAAAAATTAAAATGGAGGACATATGATAAAATTTGGCGTTGCAGGCAATTCAAACAGTTTTTACGAAGAGGGGCATAAGGGCACGATTGACGCTGCAAAATGGTGCAAAGATAGGAGCATTGAGCTGTTTGAATATTCCTTTGGCAGAGGCATAAGCATGAGCAATGCCACAGCGGAGGCAATCGGCAATGAGTTTTTACAACACAATGTAGAACTGTCTATACATGCTCCGTATTTCATAAATTTTGCAAATACCGATGAGCTGATGATAGCAAAGTCAATAAATTATATCACCGCTTGCTTAGATAAGGCGGCGCACCTGAAAGCGCCCAGAGTGATTTTTCATGCCGCCACCCAAGGAAAGGCAGAAAGGCGGCAAGCCGTGGATACCGCAAAAGAGAATATCAAACTTCTGATAGACAGAATAGAACAAATAGGCTATAAGGACTTTATTCTATGCCCGGAAACCATGGGAAAAATAGGTCAAATCGGCACCGTTGAGGAAATAATTGAGTTCTGTAACATGGCGGATTATTTTTATCCATGTATAGATTTCGGGCACATAAACGCAAGGGAACAGGGCATTTTGAAGTCGGCATCGGATTATCAGCAAATTATTGACAAGCTGTCCGACCACCTGCCGTCCGAAAAGGTAAAGAATATGCACATACATTTCAGCAAAATTGAGTATGGTAAATCAGGCGAAATAAGACATTTGACTTTTGAGGACAAGACCTTTGGTCCGGATTTTGAACCGCTTGCCGAAGTTTTGATAAAAAATGTCCTGCATCCTCACATAATCAGCGAATCTGACGGCACACAGGCGGAAGACGCTGTTGAAATGAAAAATATTTATTACAATCTGCTAACAAAATAACTTTTCAAGCATATATATAATATGTGTTTACGACTATAACTGTGCGATACAAAAAACACCGAAAAAAGATACTTGCGCTGGCTGCGCTGGTACTTATTTTGGTGTTATGTTTGTTGTATTATTACAAAATCACCATGCCTTTTGTTAAAGAAATAGCCGAAGAAACGGTAAAAGTCGAAGCCATCGATATCATAAACGCCGCCAATAAGAAAATTCAGAGAATGGAAGCCTTTTACGGCGCGCTGTTTGAGGTTGTAAAAAATAATGAAGGGGAAATTGTACTAATAAAAAGCAATTCGGCGCTTATAAATCAAATCAACATGATGGCGCTGTCAGAAATACAAACTTCTTTGAATGCGCTGAAGGACAGAAAGCTGTCTATACCTATCGGAGCCTTTACGGGCAGCGCTTTGATTGCCGACAAAGGCAGAGATGTTCCGTTAAAAATATTATCAGTAGGCAAGTGCGATACGGTTTTTCTATCAAAATTCTATGCAACGGGCATAAACCAAACGCTCCACAGGGTTATTATTGATGTTGAAATAACTATTGATATATTAGTGCCGTGGCATACGCAATCCGTATATACGACTTATCAGATTTTGCTTACCGAAACGGTTATTGCAGGCAAAGTTCCGCCAACATATTTGGGCAGCGACGGTACCTTTGAGCCTGATTATCTGGACTTAATTCCATAAAGACCTATCTTTTCTTTGCTTTAGGTTCTAATAATAATTGCTAAACGGCAATAATGGTGTTATACTATATTTTAATTAAATTTAGGAGAAACCCATATGCAGGACAGAATTAAACTGATTTTCAAAGATGTTGCTGACAAGCTAAAAAATGCTCAAAGTCTGCGCAGCATAAATGACATTAGAGTCAGTTTTTTAGGAAAGAATGGTGAAGTTACGGCTCTTTTGAAATCTCTGAAAGAATACTCAGCCGAGGAGCGCCCGGCATTCGGCAAGCTGATAAATGAGCTGCGCAATGAAGTTGAGGCCATGATTTTAAGATATGAAACCGAAAAAGCCGAAAAAGCAAAACAAGAACGGATTAAGAATGAAGAGTTGGACATTACTTTGTCCAAAAAGATCGGGAATGTAGGCGCTTTGCATATATTGAACACCGTCATAAATGACATTACGGATATTTTTATTGGCTTAGGCTTTGAAATAAAAGATGGCCCAGAAGTTGAATTTGATTATTACAACTTTGAAGCGCTGAATTTGCCGCAGGATCACCCTGCGCGCGACACTCAGGATACTTTTTATATTACTGACAACATATTGCTGCGCACACAGACCTCTGCCGTGCAGGTCCACACAATGGAAACCCAAAAACCCCCGATACGCATAATTTGTCCGGGAAAAGTCTATCGTTCAGACGATGACGCCTCACATTCGCCCATGTTTCAGCAGATAGAAGGGCTGGTAATAGACGAAAATATTACGCTATGTGATTTGCAGGGCTTGTTGGACGCATTTGCCAAATCATTTTTTAGTCCGTCGACAAAGACAAGATTGCGTCCGTCATATTTTCCTTTCACCGAGCCATCTGTTGAGGTTGACCTAAGTTGCGCCATGTGCGGCGGCAGCGGCTGCCGTTTGTGCAAAGGCACAGGCTGGATAGAAGTGCTGGGCGCCGGCGTAGTCAACCCTGCTGTGTTGGAGTTCTCCGGCATAGATTCAAATAAGTATTCCGGCATTGCCTTTGGGCTTGGAGTGGAGAGAGCCGCCATGATAAAATACGGCATACCCGACATGCGTTTGTTCTTTGAGAATGACTTGCGCTTTCTCAAACAATACAGATAGGAGGAAGACATGAAAGTACCCATAAGTTGGTTGAAAGACTTTGTAGACATTACAATATCCGAAAAAGAACTTGCCGACAAGCTGGTTTCTTGCGGATTTGAAATAGAAGAAATTATTTACCAAAAAGAACAAATAAAAAAAGTCGTAACAGGGCGTATCCTTACCATAGAAAAGCACCCGAATGCCGACAAACTGGCTATTTGTTGCTTGGACATCGGCAACGGCACAACCCAAGTCGTTACCGCCGCCACAAACATAAAGGTTGGCGACATTGTACCCATGGCGCTGGACGGCGCTTTGCTTGCAGGGGACAAAACAATTCACGCAGGCGAATTGCGTGGTATAAAATCTTGCGGTATGCTTTGTTCAGGAGCAGAACTTGACCTGACAGAAAACGACTTTGCAGGCGCAGGTGTTCACGGCATACTCATATTGCCCGAAGATACGGCAATTGGCGCCGACATAAACGACATAATCGGCTCAAACGACATTATTTTGGATATTTCTATTACCGCTAACAGACAAGACTGCAACAGTATTCTTGGAATTGCCAGAGAAGTTGCGGCGGTCACAAACCAAAAAGTAAAGTATCCGGACTTTTCATTTGAAAGCATCAAGTCCGAAAATATTAAGGACTGCTTGAGCGTTGAGAATAAAGCGTACGAGCTTTGTTCGAGGTATATGGCAAGGGTAGTGCGCAATGTTGTATTGACTTCTTCCCCCGATTATATTAAAAGACGGCTGAAAGCCGTTGGTATTCGACCGATAAACAACCTGGTCGATGTGACAAATTATGTTCTTATTGAGATAGGACAGCCGTTACATGCTTTTGATTTGGATTTGCTTGAAAACAAAAAAATTGTCGTCAGAACTGCGCAAAATGATGAAAAGATTGTTGCGCTTGACGGCAAAGAATATTTGCTGAAAGACAATAATCTGGTTATTTGCGACGCCAAAAAACCTGTCGCCGTAGCCGGAGTAATGGGCGGCGAATATTCGTCAGTCAACAACAACACAAAAAGCATAGCTATGGAATCGGCAAACTTTGCCCGTGACAGCGTGCGCCGCACCTCAAAACAACTCAACTTGCGCTCCGACTCATCATTGCGCTTTGAAAAAAGCATTGATTTTCTTTCCCAAGAAGCCGGACTAAATAGAGTATTGTCAATTATCGACAAAAACGGCTGGGGGAAGGTTGTTGACGGCGTAATTGATTCAAGAGTGCATGAAATAAAGCAAAATGTAATAAATTTGCACTATCAGGAAATCAACAAAGTGCTTGGCATTGTCGTTCCCAAACAAACCATTGTCGACATTTTGAATTCGCTGGAATTTGTTACAGAGGTATTTGGCGATAATCTTAAAGTAACCGTTCCGCTCTATCGCACCGATGTTGTCGGAGTAAACGACCTTGCAGAGGAAGTAATACGCATTTATGGCTACGACCACATAAAACCCACGATGCTTTCAAGCACCGAAATTATACGAGGCGGCAAAACTGCGGCTCAAAAGCGTGTAGACAAAACAAAAGGCGTTTTGACAGCGCATGGAGCATTTGAGCTTGTCAGTTATTCATTTGTGTCGCCAAAAGCATTTGATTTGTTGCATCTTAAAGACAGCAGCAACTTGCGCAACGCCATAAAAATATTAAATCCGCTTGGCGTGGACTTCTCAGTTATGAGAACAACGCTGTCATACAGCATGATAAAAATTATTGCCGCAAACCTTTTGCGAGGCAACAAAAGCGCAAGGTTCTTTGAAGTGGCAAAAACTTATATACCAAAAGAATTGCCGCTGACGGATAGGCCCATTGAGAAATACAAACTTTGCATAGGCGCATATGGTGACGGAGAGGATTTTTATTCCATAAAAGCCATAATCGACGATATGTTGAGCGTAAATAACCTGTTTGCAGAATACACTAGAGCAGATATCGAATACCTGCACCCTGGCAGGAGCGCCAATATCCTCATAAATGGTAAAAATGTCGGATATGTCGGAGAGGTATTTGAAGATGTTGCGGCGGAGTTTGATATTGACAAGCGGATTTATATTGCAGAACTTGACTGGGAATACATTTTGGATAATGCGCCGTCAATGATAGACTTCAAACCCATGTCAAAATATCAGGCAATGGAGAGGGACTTGGCGCTTGTCGTCAGCAAGGATACCGCCGTAAAGTCCGTACTGGACATAATCAAGCAGCAAGGCGGAGAAATTCTGGAGGATTGCGATGTTTTTGATATTTATGAGGGCGACCAAGTGCCGAAAGGACAAAAAAGCGTGGCAATAAAGTTGAATTTCCGCCATATGAATCGCACTCTCACCGATGAAGAAGTATCTGTTGTCATAGATAACATGCTTTCAAAACTTAGCGAAATAAATGCAAGGCTCAGATAAAAAAATGGAATTGCTGGCGCCGGCAGGCGACTTTGTTTCACTTGAGGCGGCGATAAATTGCGGCGCCGACGCTGTCTATTTTGGCGGCAAAAATTTTAACGCAAGAGCCAACGCAGACAATTTTGAAGATTTGACAAAGGCTGTCCGTCTTTGTCATCTTTTTGGTGTAAAAGCATATTTAACGCTCAATACCGCCCTAAAACAAAACGAAACAGAACAAGCCAGAGAATATGTCATATCAGCATATGAGGCAGGTATTGACGCTTTTATTATAGCAGATTTGGCGCTGCTTCCGATTATAAAAGAACATGCGCCAAAAGCCGAAGTACATGCAAGCACGCAAATGGGGGTGCATAATAGAGCGGCGGCTGCGCTTTTTGAAAAAATGGGATTTGACCGCATTATTTTATCCAGAGAGGTCACCGTTGAAGATATTATTGATATCAGAAAGCATATTTCCATTGATATCGAAGTCTTTGTCCATGGCTCAATATGCATTGGGTTTTCGGGGGCATGCTTGTTTTCAAGCATGCTGACGGGCAACAGCGGTAATAGGGGCAGATGTCTGCAACTGTGCCGCCAAAAATATCATGCGGAAATATACGGTAAAAGACAAGCAAGCGGCTTTTTGTTGTCGCCAAAAGACCTTTGCATGATAGAGCGGCTTGACGAATTGAAAAAAGCCGGCGTAAACTCCTTAAAAATTGAGGGCAGGCTGAAACGCGCGGAATATGTGGCGGCAGTCGTATCTGAATACAAAAAAGCCTTGCAAAACTCCGATTATGACATAGAGGTAATGAAAAAAAT
The DNA here is from genome assembly GCA_050309775.1 of Christensenellales bacterium. GTDB lineage: Bacteria > Bacillota > Clostridia > Christensenellales > DTU072 > DTU072. Next base: position 6,885 of record JBNRMV010000012.1, read on the forward strand.
GTTTAATCGGGGGGATTTTACCGCAGGATACGATGCGGATACGCATTTAATATATCCCTCTGCGCCCAATCATATAGGCGTACCCGTCGGCAAAGTCATAAAAGTTCAAAACGGTTATGCCGTACTAAAAACGAATAAGCCTATTCTAGATGATGACGGCTTCAAAATTCTTCGTGAATGTAGGGAAATAGGAGGTTTTTCAGGCAAGGGGGCAAAAGCCGACGGCAACGGAATGTATAAGGTGCTTGACACTATGGACGCTCAAGCAGGCGATACGGTAAGCATTACTACCGATAGCGCTATCAATGACAGTTATATGCGTATCAAAAGAAAACTACCGGTGGAATTTGAAGTTACGCTTATAGCAGGGCAAGCTGCGTCAATCATAGCAAAGTACGATAAAATCAAAGTATTGTATACGGGAAAAATTGTCGATACAGCAAGGACGGCGCCTTTGTCAAAGGAAAAGATAGCTATACAGCTGGACAGGCTGGGGGACACGGTATTTTCCATGAAAAGCATAGATATCAGTACTCAAAACGCATTTATGCCTCTTTCTGCGCTTAACGAACTGAAAAGGAATGTCATAGAATTGCTTGAACAAAAAATATTGCAGGAATATGACAGCCTACGCAAACCTTCAAGAAAATATAATCTGCCGACAATTTTCGAAAATGACAAAAAGACGGTAACAAAACTTAGCGGTATATTTGTTGAAGTTGATTGCCCGTCAAAACTTACCGACTACCTATTGAATAATATAAAACTTATAGTTTATGCTCCATCAGAATTTTCAATCGAGGCAGCAAAAGACTTTTTGGCAGCCGCCAAGCGAGAGGACAATGTGATTTTCATAAAATTGCCGATTTTCGCAAGATTTTATACATTGGCTAGCTTGAAAAACATAAGTATTCTATTTTCTGGCATAATTTGTAATAATTATTATGCAATCCAGCTTGCTTTGGAGTGTAATTTGCCTTTTGTTTTGTCCTACAATATGAACCTTATGAATAAAGCCAATCCGATATTGCGGTATTCCGCCAACAAAGTCATATCAGTGGAGCTATTAAAAGAAGAAATACCCTTTCAAAAGGGTTTAATATATGCATACGGGAATTTGCCGCTGATGTACTTTGCGCATTGTCCACGGAAGACCGCCAATCAGGTTTGCGGTGAATGTCAAGGACCCCTTGAAATAAAGGATAAAAAAGGGTATTATATAGTCAATACAATAAAATTTGCCGGTCAATGTCTTCATGAGATGAAAAACGGCATAAAAACCAATGTCGGCAGCCGAATGTTGGGAAAATATGATGCCTATTTGGATTTTACTCAAATGTCAACCAAAGATATTGACGCTTTATTAAAAGAATACATTGACGGCTCCCATGTTCCAAGCGGTATATATACGCTGAACCACTTGATACGGGGAGTGAGGTAACTTAAAAAAATGCGCAATAATATGATTGTTTAAGAGATGTTTGGAACTGCTTTGGGTGTCAAGTAACTAATAAAAGTACAGCCTTCACATAGATGTTCGCAACTAAAGGCGTAAAGTAACTTATAAAAAAGCGCTGCAGGTTGTGAAAGGACATTAAATTAGGTGTAAAAAGATTATAAAAACAGGGTTGACCAATAATAAATAAAGAATACAACAATCTATACAAAGGTACAAAAAGTGAACGAAAAATCAAGAAAGACTTTAGAATTTGACAAAGTCCTTGCGCAAATTGCTACATTTGCATTTTCCGAGGGCGCCAAACAAAGAATAATGGAAATGCGACCTTTCGCAGAGAAAAGCTATATTGACGAATTGCTCTGCGAGGTAGAGGAGGCGGATAAGATACTGTATCAGCATTCTCTTTCGCCGTCATTCAGCGTTGACAACATTACATTTGCATTGGAAAAAGCCTCTGTAATATCCGTTCTTTCAATGGGCGAACTGCTGAAAATATCCAGAACGCTGCGCATTTCACGGAATTTGCAGTCCTTAATTGTCAAAGTTAAAGACGACAGCATTACGCTATTAAAGACCATAGCTTCGAGAATTTTTACCAACCAAGCGCTTGAAGAGGAAATTGAGAATGCCATAATTTCGGAAAGCGAAATGAGTGACAACGCTTCATACGAGTTGCGAAACATAAGAGGAAAAATCCGCAGAATAGGCGACAGCATAAAAGCCAAACTCTACAATTTTGTAAATTCTGCCAGTTATTCAAAGTTTTTGCAAGACAATATCGTGACTATTCGCAATGACAGATATGTCATACCGCTGAAAGCAGAGCATAGAGGCGCAATCCCCGGCCTTATTCATGACCAAAGCTCATCGGGTGCTACAATTTATCTTGAGCCTATGGTTATCGTTGAGCTGAACAATGACCTGAAGTCTGCGCTTATTGAAGAAAGTAAAGAAATTGAACGCATTTTGCGTAATTTCACGCTAATGGTCAGCCATGATGCGGAAAACATAAAGAGTTCTTTTGAAACCATAATGTATTTGGATACGGTATTTGCAAAAGCAATGTACGCAAATGCGCAAAAAGCCGTAAAACCCGTAATAAACGAACATGGTTATATCAATATAGTAAAAGGGCGCCATCCGCTAATCGCAAAGTCGTCCGTCGTCAGCAATACTGTTTATATTGGCAAGGATTTTCAAATGCTATTTATCACCGGTCCAAACACCGGCGGCAAAACCGTATGCTTGAAACTTGTCGGCTTGTCGGTGATTATGGCGCTTAGCGGCATTTATGTTCCTGCGCAAGAGGCGGAAATCGGAGTTTTTGAAAATCTATTTTGTGATATCGGAGATGAGCAGAGCATTGAGCAAAGCCTTTCGACTTTTTCATCGCATATATACAACATAAAGCATATCATTGACAATCTGAATGACAAAACGCTTGTGCTGCTTGACGAACTTGGCGCAGGCACTGACCCTGCGGAGGGCGCCAGTCTGGCGCTTAGTATTGCCACATTCATAAGCAAAACCAAAGCAAGAGCAATAATCACCACGCACTACAACGAGCTAAAGGAATTTGCCATGATCAATAAGGGCATGCAAAATGCCTCAATGGAGTTTGACCCAACAACATATTCGCCGACATATAAGCTGACAATAGGCGTGCCGGGCGCGTCAAATGCACTTTATATAGCCGAGCGCTTGGGGCTAAACAAAGATATCATAGAGGCCGCACGGTTGGGAATGAAAGGGCAAAAAATTGAATTTGAAGAAGTATTGAAAGAGCTACAGCAGGCAAAAAAGCAAGCGGAAATAAGCGCCGAGGAGTCCGAAATACTTCGTAAAGAAACGCAAAGGCTCAAGCATGAGGCGGAAAAAGAGCGTGAAAAGTTGATTTTACAGCGTGAACGGCTGAATCAATTGGTAAGGAAAGAGACCAAGCGCCTTGTTGAGAATGCCATGCAGGAAGCAAATGAAATCATAGAAGCATTAAAAAATGTTTTAGACAACCCCGACCAAAGCAGCCTTTTTAAGGCATATGAGCTGCGAAAGAGCCTGAAGAAATTTATAATAAACGAAGAAAACGAGTTTGAATTGTCAGGAGATGAAGTCGGCGGCGAAATAAAAGTTGGCGACAGAGTGCTGATTGCGTCGCTGAATTCCGAGGGCATAGTAACAGCGCTGAACCCAATAAAGAATGAAGCGCATATTAGCATGGGTTCAGTTACAACAAAGACCGATATCAATAATTTGACCCGCCTTGCTCCAAGCAAACAGCGAGAAACGGCGGCAAAAGATAGTAAAATGCAGCTGAACAATCAAACAATATCGGCAAGTCTGAACATCATCGGAAAGACCACCGACGAAGTGCATTTTTATCTTGACGAATACATCGAAGGCGCATATGTCGGCGGACTAAAAGAAGTGTCAATAATCCATGGCATAGGCGAAGGCAAGCTGCGCAAAGCGGTAAGACATTACCTTTCGGGACAAAAAATAGTTGCAAGTTATCGTGACGGAATGTACGGCGAAGGCGGCAAGGGGGTTACCGTTGTCACTCTTAAATGAGTATGCAATATCCTTAAAGTGCGAAAAAAACAAAAGGATTTACATCGTTTTGCACCGATTGGCTCCGATATTGAAGATAGGCGCTATCGCAATGATAATTCCGTCAATATTTGCTCCCATAATGTTTTTTGCCGTCGGCGCAGTGCTTGCGCTGTCCGTGGCAATCAATTATATTAAGTGGTATTTGATTTATAATTATAATTACATTATAAAAGACAATACGCTTACCATACAAAAGACATACACTTACATAAGACCTAAAAAAATAGCGGAAACAAAACTATCGGATATTTCCAGTTGCCAAGTAATTGACGAAAGGCAAATAAATAATATTCCCGAAAGGGTCGATTGTTTTTGCCAACAGGCGGTTTTTAATGTATATTTATGTATAAAGATTGAAGACAATCCAAAGAATTATATATTGGCGGCAGATAATTATTTTTATTCGCTGCTAAAGGAGAAGCAATGATATTTTTTGACAATGCCAGCACGACCAAACCCGACGACATTTGCTTTGACCTAATCAAGCGATATTCTTTTGCAGATTATTATAATCCATCGGCGCAATATCACAATGCCGTAACAATAAGCGGCGACATAAAGCAGGCAAGGCAGGATATTTTACGCAGAATATCCGGAGAGGGGAATTTTGTTTTTACTTCAAGCGGCACTGAAAGCGATAATTTGGCGCTGTTCGGCACGACAAAAAGAAAGGGTTCAAGGATAATAGTATCCGAGGCCGAGCATCCCTCAGTCTTAAATGCCGCCCATGAGTTGGCGCAAAGAGGATATGAGCTTGTGTTGGCAAAGGTGGATAAGTGCGGCAAGGTAGATTTTGAAAATTTTCAAGAAATAGTAACAAAAGAAACAGCACTTATTTCTATCATGCATGTTAACAACGAAACAGGCGCAATAAATGACATAAAAAAGCTGGTAAACTATGCAAAAAGCGTAAATACACGCATATTGTTCCATAGCGACGGAGTACAAGCTATTGGTAAGGTTGCCACCGACATGACCGACTTGGGTGTTGATTTGTACTCTGTCAGCGCGCACAAGTTGCATTCCATAAAAGGCTGTGGAGGACTGTTTGTAAAAAAGGGAGTCACAATACAACCGGTGATTTTTGGCGGCGGACAAGAAATGGGCATGCGCTCATCTACAGAAAACATAACTGCAATAATGTGTTTTGCCGCCGTTTGCAACAAATTTTTGCCAAATATAAAACAGAATGCCGCCAAAGTTCAGATTATTAAGGACTATATTATAAAAAATCTGCCGCAAGACGGCAGCGTTATAAAATTATCTTGCGAAGATAGTTCTCCTTACATTCTTGGTTTGGCTCTAAAAGGTGTGAGAGGAGAGGTTATGCTGCATGCCCTAGAAAAACACGGTATTATGCTGGCAACGGGCAGTGCTTGTTCTTCTTCAAAGCAGCCTGCAAGCTGGAAAACTCAATATTTGCCCGAAGAATACAAAAACGGAATAATTAGGTTAAGTTTTAGCCATTTGAATGACATTAAACAAGCAGAGTATTTCATAAAAGCACTTAATTTAGAATACACAGAACTTATTAAATATGCAAAATAAAGGAACGATATGGAAAAAGTAATCATAATTCGAGTTGGCGAATTGTTTTTGAAAGGAAATAACAAGAGATTTTTTGAGGAGACATTATCAAGGAATATCCGCAAGTCGCTTGAGGGCATAAATTGTTTTTTGCGCTATGCGCACAACCGAACAATAGTCGAAAAGTATGCGGAAAGCGACCATAACGAAATAATTTTGCGTTTGAAAAAGGTTTTTGGCATACATAGCATAAGCCCTGCTGTCAAATTACATGCAGATTTTGACGAAATAGCCCAAGCGGCAGCCGAGATATCTCCAAAGCAAGGTAAATTTCGTGTAACCGTCAATAAGGCTGACAAGTCCATAAAAAAACGCTCAATGGATATTGCCGCTGAGATAGGCGGATATATGCTCAATCAAAACAAAGGGTTGTCCGTAGACCTATTTACCTTTGATTTTGAAGTAAATGTCGATATCAGAGAGGACAAAACGGCTTATATCTTTTATGACAAAATACCCGGAGCCGGAGGATTGCCTGTTGGATGCGGCGGAAAAGCAATGCTGCTGCTGTCGGGCGGCATAGACAGCCCCGTTGCCGGATACAAAATAGCCAAAAGAGGTGTACAGATATTTGGCGTACACTACCATAGTTTTCCTTACACCAGCGAGAAAGCAAAACAAAAGGTTCTTGATTTAGCAAAATCTCTTGCAAAATACAGCGGAAATATAGAATTGGCAGTTGTGCCGTTTACCGAAATTCAATATGCAATAAGGGAACATTGTCCCGGCGATTATATGATTACGCTTATGCGCAGGTTTATGATGCGGATTGCCGAGCGCTTGGCGGTACAAAAGGGTTGCGGCGCTCTGGTTACAGGTGAAAGTTTGGGACAAGTTGCCAGCCAAACAATGGAAAGCATAATTGTCACCAATTCTGTGGTAGGTCTTCCGGTTTTTCGTCCTCTTATAGGTAACGATAAGAGCGAAATAATCGGAATCGCCAGAAAAATTGATACATTTGAATTAAGCATATTGCCATATGAGGACTGCTGTACGGTTTTTCTGCCAAAGAATCCCGTCATAAAACCAAAATTAAGCTATGTTGAGGATATGGAAAAGGCGCTTGATGTCGAAAAACTTATTGACGATGCCATGGCAAATATAGAAACAGTCATTTGCGGAGCATATTAAGCAAAGGTTTGCATTGCATAATTTAAGGCAAAAAATCTATGCGCAGGGTACTATCACATACGCAAAGGCTGGCGCTATATAAATAACGGCATAATTTACAATAACCGCTCAATCAGATGCTTAATACCTTAAATACGGCTATACTCTTTACGAGTTATTTATGCTTTTTTTGACAAGATTTCTCAATAAAATTACCGAAATTACGGCTAGAGTTTATTTTTTCGCCTAATTGGCAATGTTTAATAATAAAACTACATCTCCAGGATAATGCCAAAGGACACCTCATTATAAGAGTATTTACCTAAATTATGAATATACGCTTGCTTCATTTTTCGCCTTATGGGCAATATTTAATAATAAAACTACATCTCCAGGATAAGGAATTTTTCTTCTGCAATGCCGAGAACGCCGTATTTTCCCGATACCTCTATGCAATAACTGAATATTCCTTGCTCCTTGTTTTCGTCTAAAAATGAAATTCTGCCGTTTTGCATAGCTGCCGAAAATAATTCAATGTCTTCTCCTGTTGCAAGATTTTTTCTTATCAGCTTGTACTCAAAATAATCCAGCGTATCAAAAGATATTTTTGTGTTATTTGGGCTTGTTTCCAAGGCCATATTTGTAGACGGCATTTCATAAAGCGGCGAATAGTCTGTCGGAACATTCATAGCATCGAATATTTCATATTTTTGATGCTCAGAAGGGGTATTGTCTGTTGCAAGCATTATTTTTTTGAATTCTTTGGTTGCTAAACTGTCGATTTTTACTTCTACAATGTTTTCAGGCACATAAAAATTCTGTGCCGGCGGAATATTTGCAAAAATATACTTTGCCAACATAGTGGGGTGACTGCCGCCGGTAGATGATATGTTATTTTCTACATATCCGCTAAGATTCCCATACCAAACGCACAAGGTATTGTTCTCTGTATAAGATACATTCCAAGCGTCGGTGTTTCTGCCGTCGGCTCCGCCTACGGTGCCGGTTTTTGAGGCAATCTGAAAGTTTATTGATGAGAGCTTTTTGGCAGTGCCAGAGCGCACGGCATCCATAAGCATATCCGTCATTAAATAAGCGGCTTCTTGACTTATAACTTGTTGCGGTTGTTGTCGGTGTTCATATACCGTTCTGCCATCTTTATCGACAATCTTTTTGATAAAAGCTGCCTCCGTATGCGCGCCTGCGTTGGCAAGGCACAAATAACTTTCGGCAAGTTCCAGACTTGTCACTCCTTTTGACATTCCGCCAAGCGCTAAGGGTAAATAATTGTCGTCATTCTGAAATTTAATTCCCATGGCTGACGCAATGTTTTTTGCGTATCCAATGCCTATTTCATCCAAAAGTTGTACTGCGACGACATTTGACGAGTGCGCAACGCAGTTTCGTATCGAAGCAACACCCTGATAGCTGTTCTGATAATTCGAGGGAGCATAATTGCCAAATGTCATTTTTTCATCATTATATAGAGTTGCCGGCGAGATATGCTTTTTTTGTAATGCTGGAACATAGGCAATTATCGGTTTAATCGTAGAGCCAGGCTGTCGGCGCAGGTCATATATGTTATAATCATGCGTGGCAAAATATGCCGCCACTCCGCCGCTGTCATTATCCAACATAAGAGCCGAATAATCGGCGCCCTCAACAGCATATTCGCCGGATTCAAAAGCATGATATATCAAATTTTGCTTTTGCTTGTCATAATAAGTGTAAATTTTTAACTGAGATTCAATAACAGCTTTTTCGCTTATTCCCAGTTTTTTTGCTGCTTCGGATACAACTGCGCTGTAATATTGCAAATTTATTTCTGAAAAGTCATTTTTAGGCTGTACAAATGTCTTTTGAATGTTGTTTTCATACTCAAAGCTATCGATATAGCCCTGTTCTTTCATAAGTCGTAACACTAGGTTTTTTCTTTGGTTGGCATTATTCGGTGAGCGCAAAGGGGAGTTCTTGCCAGGGTTTTTCACCACTCCTGCTAGGATTGCCGCCTCATAAACCTCAACATCCGAGGGTTTTTTATTAAAAAACCGCATGCATGCTTGGTTTACGCCATAAATACTGTTGCCAAAGTATATTGCATTCAGATATATTTCAAGTATTTCTTCCTTTGTGTATTTGCGTTCAATATCCCGAGCCAGTTTTGCCTCTTTAATTTTGCGTTGCAATGTTTTTTTGTTGGATAAATGCGTATTTTTTGCCAATTGCTGCGTAATCGTTGAACCACCTTCCTTAATTCGGCCTGCTTTTATGTTGTTTACTAGGGCGCCGCCAACTCTTATATAATCGATTCCGCTGTGCTTAAAAAACCTCTTGTCCTCAATGGCGACAAAAGCATTTATTATATGCGGACTTATTTCATCATATCTTGTATAAATGTGCATAGAAGAAGGCGATAGAACTTCTACACCGTCTTTGTCATAGACATTTATTTGTGAACTGCCGTATGTGATATTTTTGTCCAGTTTTGCCGAGAAATATATTGTAAAAAAGGAAACAGATGCAGCTATTGCTACAATAATTAAGCTAATTAAGAATACTTTTTTTATTCTTCTGAATATTCCTTGTTTGTTTTTCTTAGTCATTTGTAATAGTATATTTTCTTTGCGCTCAACTATACCGCAACAAGCTATGCCGAAAACTAAAATCGCTTGATATATCAGTTAATTTTTTATATAATATAAATCATGAACAAAAGGTATTTTATATTAACATACGGTTGCCAAATGAATGTTCACGAGTCCGAAAAACTTGCCGGCATTCTAAAAAATAAAGGATATTTGCCGTCAGATTGTCAAAATGACGCCGATATTCTCATTTTTAACACTTGCTGCATACGAGACACCGCAGAAAAGAAGATTTTAGGCAACATCGGCGCAGTAAAGAAGCAAAAAAAAGACAACCCGAATATGATTGTCGCTGTCGTCGGCTGTATGAGCCAACAAAAGGGCATAAAAGAGTTGCTAAAAGAAAAATATTCCTATGTCGACATAGTGCTTGGCTCATCAAACCTTAACGAGTTGTCCAACGCTATCGATAAGGTATTACTGAAAAGACAGTTTTTTGCTCAAATCGATGATTCAGAAAAGCCCGAAATAGTCGAAGAAATGCCCGTTTACCGCACAAGCGGCACTAATGCTTGGGTAAATATCATGTACGGGTGCAACAATTATTGCACATATTGCATTGTACCTTATGTAAGAGGCAGGGAGCGCAGCCGACAGCCGGAAGCCGTGCTCAACGAAATAAAGTCCCTGCTTGACGAGGGCTACAAAGAAATAACGCTTTTGGGACAAAATGTAGATTCATATTGTAATGACGCTGACAACGGTTGGAGTTTTGCCAGATTACTTGAAAGTATAGCAAAGATTGAGGGCAAATTCCGTTTGCGTTTTATGTCCTCTCACCCAAAAGATTTTCACAAAGAAATAGTCGACATAATAAGAGACGCGCCGAATATTTGCAACAACATTCATTTGCCTGTGCAGTCGGGAAGCAACAACATTTTGAAACTAATGAACCGCAAATATACTAGGGAACATTATTTGGAACTTGTTGATTATATAAAAACCTTGCCGAATGTGGGCATCACAACAGACATAATGGTTGGTTTTCCCGGAGAGACCGAGCAAGATTTTGAGGATTCCATGTCACTTCTGCGCCAAGTGCGGTTTTCAAATGCTTTTACATTTGTATTTTCACCGCGCAAGGGCACCGCAGCCGCCGACATGCCGCAAATTGCTGCGGAAATAAAGAAAGAGCGCATAACAAAATTGGTTGCGTTGCAGAACAGCATTTCTATGGAAATCAGCAAAGAATATCTCAACAAAACCTTTGAAGTGCTGGTCGAGGACAAAAACGACAAATACGAAAATATGCTTTGTGGCAGAACGGAGTCGGGCAGACTTGTCAACTTCCAAGGCAGCGCCGACCAAATCGGACAATTTGTTAATGTAGAAATAAATAAAACGAAAGCGGCTTCTTTATGGGGGAAAATAAATGGCTGAGAACAAACTTTCGCCAATGATGGCGCATTACAGAGAACTGAAAGAAAAATATCCCGATGTCATAATGCTGTATAGGCTGGGCGATTTTTACGAGATGTTTTTTGAAGATGCCATAAAAGCGTCAAAAATTCTTGATTTGACGCTTACGGGCAGGGATTGCGGACTTCAGGAGCGTGCTCCTATGTGCGGAGTGCCTTATCATGCCGTAGACAATTATATAGCGCGCTTGATAGCTTCAGGCAACAAAGTTGCCATTTGCGAACAGCTTTCGGCGCCCGGCGACCAAAAAGGCATGGTGAAAAGAGATGTCATTCGAGTAATTACTCCGGGTACGGTCATTGAAGAAGAGATGCTGGACAACAAAAGCAACAATTATTTAGCGGCGGCATTTGCGTCAAAGAATTCCTTTGCCGTAGCTTGGCTGGACATTTCTACCGGCGCATTCTTTGTAAAGGACTTTGAGGACGGAAAAGATGCGCTGGATGTTGAAGATTTTTTATTAACGCTTACCCCGAAAGAAATTATCGGCAATTCCGATATGGCAGACTTTGGCGCAGACTTTGCTTCGGTCAAGACAGCAAAATTAGTAAAAGTATCGCCTTATTATGACTATGCCTTTGATTTTGACAACGCTAAACTGACTGTACTCAAACAAATGCAGGCCTATGACCTTTATGCGTTGGGTTTAGAAAACAAAAAGACCGCAGTATCGGCAGCAGGCGGTCTGCTTGATTACATAACCAACACCCAAAAACGCAGTCTATCGCACATAAATTCTATAAAATACATAAAAAGCAGCGACGCAATGTATATTGACTTCAATACAAAGCGCAATTTGGAGCTATTTGAAACACTTGCCGAAAAGAAAAGATTTGGCAGTTTAATTTGGGTAATTGATAAGACAAAAACTAGTATGGGCGCTCGTCAGCTGAAGTCTTGGCTGTCGGCTCCGTTGCAAAACATAGAGGAAATAACCGGAAGACAAGAGGCTGTACAAGAGCTGGTAAAGAACACATCTTTTCGGGAACTTGTCGGCAATGCGCTTTCAAATGTACGGGATATTGAGCGTCTTGTATCAAAAATCTCATACTTCAGCATCTTGCCCAGAGATTGCATAGCTTTGAAAGAGTCCATTAAACAGCTGCCGACCATAAAAAAATTATTAGAAAAATCAAAAGCGGCGTTACACCGTTCGATATATGAAAAAATTGAATTATTGGAAGACCTTGCCTCTACCATCGAAAAGGCAATAAACGACGACCCACCCATAACGCTGAAAGACGGTGGCGTCATAAAAAGAGGGTACAGCATTGAATTGGATACATTGCGCTCCTTACAGCATTCCTCAAAACGATTGCTTGCGGAGTTTGAACTTAAGCAACGCGAAATCACCGGGATTTCAACGCTGAAAGTTGGCTACAACAGAGTGTTTGGATATTATATTGAAATACCGAAATCCAAAACAAACGGCACGATACCATTTGAATATCGGCGCAAACAAACGGTTATGTCCGGCGAAAGATATACTTGCGAGGAACTGGACAAACTACAAGAGGATATCCTTGGGGCATCTGACAAGGCGCTGAAACTTGAATCTGACCTTTTTGCTGAGTTGCGCGACTATATGTCGTCTTATATCTTAAAACTTCAGAAAAACGCTTATTTATTGTCATATCTGGATTGCCTTTATTCGCTGGCAGAGTGCGCGGTTGAATACAATTATGTATGTCCTCAAATGTCCGAAAGCGGCGCCACAAAAATCGTTGACGGCAGACATCCCGTTGTCGAAAGACTGCTGGGGGCAAATGAATTTGTTCCCAACGACACGCTTCTTGACCAAAAGGACAACACCATGATGGTCATTACCGGTCCTAACATGGCAGGAAAAAGCACATATATTCGACAAGTTGCGTTGATAGTCCTACTTGCTCATATCGGGAGTTTTGTGCCTGCAAAATCAGCGCGTATAAGCATAACCGACAGAATATTTACCCGAGTAGGCGCCAGCGACAATCTTGTGCAAGGGCAAAGTACTTTTATGGTCGAGATGCTTGAAGTTGCCAACATCATAAACAATGCCACAAGCAAAAGTTTGTTGATACTTGACGAAATTGGCAGGGGAACTTCTACGCTTGACGGACTTAGTATTGCATGGGCGATTGTCGAACATATTGCGTTGAAAATTAAGGCAAAAACACTGTTTGCAACACATTATCACGAATTAAGCGAAATAGAGAGTCTGTTGGAAGGCATAAGAAATTATCGTATTCTTGTTCACGAAAGCCAAAATTCTATATCTTTTATTTATAAGATATCCCGAGGCAGCGCCAACAAAAGCTATGGCATTGAAGTAGCTGCGCTTGCAGGCATAAAACAAGACATTACCAGAAGGGCAAGAGATATTATGAATGTACTTGCCGAAACTCACCAGTTAAGCGGCAATCTGCAAGAAAAAATCTCAAGCAATCCCACCCAAACATCAGTTGCCGGCGGACAAATGGGATTTTTTGAAGAAGACCCCTCATTTGTCGAGATACGCAACATTCTTTCGGATTTGGATGTAAACCGCACAAGCCCCATTGAGGCGCTGACTATACTCAATGATTTGAAGAAAATAATCTCAAAGAGGCACAAATGACAAAAATAAACATACTTGACAGTTCCGTATATAACCGTATTTCGGCAGGCGAAGTTGTCGAAAATCCGGCATCCATTATAAAGGAGCTTGTCGAGAACAGCATAGACGCCGGAGCGCAAAATATTTCCGTATATATTGAGGATGGCGGTATAAAGTCCATTCAGGTCATTGATGACGGAGAAGGCATGACAAAGGACGACCTATTACGCTCAATACAACCGCACGCAACCAGCAAGATAAAAACTGCCGAAGACTTGGAGTTGATTTCTACGCTAGGTTTCAGGGGAGAGGCGCTGGCAAGTATTGCGGCAGTAAGCGCTTTGGATATTAAATCAAAGTATATTGAGTCAGACTTGGCGCACGGCATCGAGATAAAAGGCGGCGACCTGATAAAACAAGGCGTTGTTGCTTTGAATAAAGGCACAAGTATTACGGTATCTAGCCTATTTTATAATACTCCTGCCCGTTATAAGTTTCTTAAAAGCAAGCGCAGTGAAGAAAATTTTGTATCGCAACTCATGTCTGAGATAATATTGTCAAATCCGGACATAGCTATTCGATATTATATTGATAAAAGACTGGTATTCAGTTCTTCAGGCATAGGGCTTTATGATGCCATAAAAAGCGTATATTCCGAAGAAATCGTACAAAATATTGTCGAAGTAGAGTATAACGAGCCACCATATTCGGTACGAGGATTTATTGCAAAACCATCTTCACCGGCAATAAAACACAATCGCAGTTTTCAAACCATGATAATAAACGGCAGAATAATAAAAGACTTCACGCTGTCATCAATTGTACAGAACGCATATAGCGAAAGCCTTATGCGCAAAACCTTTCCGCTATTTGTATTGGATGTAGTATTGCCGTTCGATAAAGTAGATGTAAATGTACACCCGAACAAAAAAGAAGTGCGTTTTTCTACAGATTGCAAAATTAATTCAGTGGTTTATAAAGCGGTTAAGGAGGCATTGCTTGAACAAATTACAAAACAAAGCAATGAATTTGATTTTTTAAGCAAGCCGCCACAACAACCTACGCCGATTATTCATATTGAAGAAAAAGAGGCAAGCAATACTTCAGATTATCCGACTTCAACAAACCAAAGCAAATTAAGCAAGTCGGTCAATTTGCATAAAAAAGTTCCAAAATACTCTCCCGTTGAATTTGAAAATTTATTTGACTCCATTATTGTTGAGCGCAAAAGTGATTTTGACTTGTCGGCAACTCCGATAAAACCTGTTAAAGCAGAGGGATTTCGCGACAATAAAGTGCCTTTTACCCTTAAACACAGCACCAATTATAAAATAATCGGACAAATTTTTGACACATATATTCTCATCGAATACAATGATGCCGTCTACATAATTGACCAACACGCAGCGCATGAGCGTAAATTATATGACGCTTATATAAAAAACATAGGTTTACAAACAGATTCACAACAGTTGCTTGTGCCGTTTGTTTTTGAGGGTGACAGCGAGAGCTTGTTGAAAAATTCGGCTTTATTTGAAGAAATGGGCTTTGAAATTGAAGATTTTGGCGGCAACATGATAAGAATATTGTCTGTTCCGTTGGCCTTTTCGGATATCGACATTGACGGCTTTTTTACTGCTGCGTCAGAAATGCTGTCCATGGCTACTGAACTTGAAAATATGGAAATAATAAAAGATAAACTGGCAAAAACCGCATGCAAAAGCGCCATAAAAGGCGGTGTTTCTCTGTCAAATGAGGATATTCGGCACATTCTTGATATGTTTTTTGAAAGCGGAATACCAATGCAATGTCCGCATGGCAGGCCTACAATAATAAAAATGACAAGACAAGAAATAGAAAAAATGTTCAGGAGAATAGTATAAAATGCTGATTATTGGCGGCGCAACTGCTACCGGAAAATCCCATGCAGCAATAATGCTTGCAAAACTTAGCGGCGGAGAAATAGTTTCTGCGGACTCAATGCAGATATATAAGCATATGAACATAGGTACGGCAAAGATTACTGTCGCCGAAACGCAAGGCGTACCGCATCATATGATTGATATTGTAGAACCTACCCAGGAGTACAGCGTCGCAGAGTACCAAAAAGCGGCGCTTGAAATCATAAAAGACATTGAAAGCAGAGGCAAAATACCAATAGTAGTCGGAGGAACGGGGCTTTATATAAATGCCTTGATATATCCGCTGCGATTTGGTGGAGTAAAGAAGGATGAAGGCTTGCGGAATGAATTAAAAGAGCAGGGCGAACGGTTTGGATACGATTTTTTGTATGACAAATTATGCTCAATTGATGCAGAAAGCGCAAAGAAAATTCACAAAAACAATGTAAAGCGTGTTATTCGCGCATTGGAAATTAAATTACAAAGTGGTGAGTCGCTTGCCGAGAATGCCGACAAGGATAAAAAGAGTTATTATAAAATGTACGCTTTTGACTTTGGCAGAGCTGATTTGTATGAAAAAATCAATAAAAGGGTCGACATAATGATGAAGCAAGGACTTGTTGAGGAAGTACAAAACCTAATCCTTGATTATGGTCTGACTTTTGAGCATCAAAGTATGCAGGCAATAGGCTACAAGGAGTTCAAAGATTATTTTGACGGTAATATCACTCACGCCGTGCTGGAAGAAATAATAAAGCGCAACACAAGGAAATATGCCAAAAGGCAGTTTACTTGGTTCAGGGCATATTCTGATTGCGTTTGGATGAAAGAGCCGTTAAATGAACAAACTGCCCGCCAAATATTAGATGATTATTACAAATATAAGCCTAAATTGGAACAATTGGAGCAACAAATAAATGCACAACATTGAGATAATAAAACAATCTGAGGCTGCATGCGCAAGCATCTTCCAACAGATTGAAGAAACTGCGCTATACAATCAGCAGAAAGTACTGCAGGCATTTTCAAAAAATCGTATTTCGGCAAGTCACTTTATGCCTTCAACAGGATATGGCTATGACGACAGAGCCAGAGATACCTTAAACACACTTTTTGCCGATATTTTTGGCGCTGAAGATGCCATAGTATCACCGCTTATTGCCAATGGAACTCACGCAATTAGCCTTACTTTATTTGGCATTCTTCGCCCTGACGATACTATGCTTTCAGTCAGCGGTAAGCTTTATGACACGCTTGATGAGGTAATAAACGGCAAAAGCATTGGCTCTTTGCGAGATTTTGGCATAAATTTTGATAAAATTGATTATAAATTCGGAGATTACGACGAGTCGGCAATTGAGAATTATTTACAACATAATCAGCCCAAAGTGGTATTCATGCAGCGTTCCAAAGGATATGAATGGCAAAATTCCATTACTCTGACCAAAATGCAGCGCATATTATCCATTATAAAATCCTTATCGCCGAATTCTATTGTCATAGTTGACAACTGTTATGGAGAATTTTGCGAAAAAATAGAGCCTACACAAATCGGTGCTGATATTGCAGTCGGTTCTTTGATAAAGAATCCGGGCGGCGGAATAGCCCCAACCGGCGGATATATCGTCGGAAAGTCGCAATACATTGACTTGGTGGCGCGCAGGCTTACGGCTCCGTCACTCGGAAAAGAGGTAGGTTCATATAACACAAGCTATCAACCTTTTTACCAAGGACTTTTTCTTGCGCCATCAACGGTAAAAAACGCTTTGAAAGGTTGTGCATTGGCATCTCATGTGTTTAGAAAGCTTAATTTCGAAACACTGCCGGCAACAAATGAAGTGCCGCAGGACATTATTTGCGCAATAAAATTCAATAACAAAGAGCAATTGATAAAGTTTTGTCAAGCGGTGCAGCGCATTGCGCCAATTGACAGCTTTGCAACGCCTGAGCCATGGGCTATGCCGGGATATACGCATGATGTAATCATGTCTGCAGGTACATTTGTTCAAGGCGGCTCATTGGAGCTTACCGCAGACGCGCCAATAAAAGAGCCTTATATTGGATATTTACAAGGCGGCTTGACCTATGAGCACATAGTACTGGCTATTTCTGAAATTATTTCGGTACTAGTATAATTTTCGATTATGCGTTATAATGTAATTAAGCTAGATTGCTTGAAATACAATATCAAGATGAGGATGCAATGAAGAAATTTTTAGACAATCAGCAACTCGCCGAAAAAATAGCAGAAACCGCCAAGAATGCCTCAAAAAAGACATTAGTTTTATGGGCAACGGACTGCGCAGAGCGTGTTTTGCCCAATTTTGAAAGATTCTATGGCAGCAACAATCCCAAAATGGCTATATTGGCAGGCAGAAAATGGCTTAGCCGCGAAATTCCGGAAGCAGAGGCGCGCAAAGCTGCATTTGCCGCATATTGCACTGTAAAAATATCAAAACACCCCGAAGCATGCAATGCGGCTCGTTCAGCATCGCAAGCGGCATCCAGCGCCCACTCTTCTTCACATGCGCTGCAAGCCGCCACTTATGCAACAAAATCGGTGTTTTACGCATCTACTGATGAAGAAGATGCAGCAGAAAATGTCAAAGCAGAACGCCTTTGGCAATATGAATTGCTTACCGAACTTATAAAACGTCAAGAAAACAAATAAATACAAAGGTTATTGCTAGAAGTTGATAGGGTTATTTATCTAAGATTGCAGTAAGTAGCAGATATACATTGCGATAATAATGGAACAAATATGTTTTATTTATCGCATTTAACTTTAATGCGATATCGGTGGAACAAATATTATTGTTCTATATATATGGATATCTAAATTACTCGCTCAATTAGAGCATATGAAGCACTTCATAACCTCGACAACGCATGCCTATTGTTGCATTATCTTATTCAAACTAAGATATTACAGCGAAGTATAATAAAAGAATCCTTTATGTGAAATAGTTGTTTGCTTGCCATAAATATCAGCAATACTAAAAAGTATGCGTTTGCGGATATACTGCGCTAGGCGTAAAAATATGTTGTTAGAGGGGGTTGTAAGTTCAGCATTTCAACAAAATCGATAGTATTATCATTTGACTAGAGAATCGACATCGAAACCTATATAGTATATAATAAAAAGCTTGCATTTTGGATGGATAGCTATGTTTAGTGCTAAAACAAACATGTTGTTTTAGTGGGATTGTAAGCGGAGCAGATAAAAAAAACTCAATCATAGTTCGATAGCGCATCATTTGACTAGTGAATGCGATATAGGAATCTAGCCAGAGGGAATAAGCCAACTAAACATGAGATTTTAATCATTATTTCAACTAAAGTTCGATAGCAGCATCATTAGACAATATTTAGACCTAACCAGAGATTAAACTAGAGAAGTGAGATATTAAAAACCAGATGGGAACAAGCAAAATAATTGTTGAAAAAATATAAGCTTTCGCTGCGCTAAGAAAATACAGTAAAGGACTAGAACACATTACTTGATTCTAAGATTGTTAGTAACCATTGACAAATGCGGAAATCTTGATACAAACTATGCATCAATTCAATGTATTACAGTTTTCCCACTAAATTATAATAATAATGCACTATCTTTTCGCAAAAGCTGTGTTTTGCGAAAAGATATATATCTGTCAAACTGTCTGATTTTTTTGAAATGACACACTCTCCTACTGATTTTTTGATACTTCCCTGCGCAATAAGCTCAATATATAGCTGCATTTTTATGCTCTCCTTGTACCTATATATTGACAACAACTTTTACCATTTGCGAAATATACAATATATATATATACATATTTATAGCCTCTTGATGGCCAACAGTTTAGTTATATCATATAATAAATAATCTTACTCCGCACTCTCCGCTATTGTTTTAGCCAGAATTAAATTGATTATTACTAATATTGACAACAACTTTTACCATTTGCAAAATATACAATATATGTAAAAACATACTTATATCCTCTTGATGGCCACCAGTTTATTTATAATAAATTATCTTACTCCTCACTCTCCGCTATTGCTTTAGCCAGAATTGAATGGATTATTACTAATTTTGTTAGCTGTTTTCGACAATATCCGTCAATATGTGCCAAATTGTCCTATTGACTTTTGGCTTGAGTTGTTTAACCTATGGACATAACATATATTTTTTGTTATCATAATTATATGAAAAACGCAAATTATTTTGAAGAAAGAGCCATACGCAACACAAAAAAAATTCGAGAGAAACTTGCTATATTGCCTTACTTTTGCAGAGAGTTTTTTGTGGGCATTGAGATGGTGACTTCACCTCTTACCCGTCTTGGTTACGCAAATGATTTGAAAATATTTTTTGATTTTTTAATTTATAATGTGCCGGCATTCCGCAACAAAGAAATGGAAGAAATCGAGCTGGCCGACCTTGAAAAAGTCACGGTTACCGATCTTGAGATGTACATGAGCTATTTGACGCATTATGAACTTGACGGCGTCACCTACACCAATAAAGAGTCAGGCAAAGCACGCAAAATAAGCGCTGTTCGCACTATGTTTAATTTTTTCTACCGAAAAGACAAACTTTCCGAGAATGTAGCCTCAAAAGTATCAATGCCAAAAAAGCATGAAAAGGAAATCATACGCTTAACTGGCGAAGAAGTGACAAAACTCATTGAAATGCTTGAAGAAAAGCCAACAATGAACTCTTCTCATCAATCAAATTACATAAATAACAATACAAAACAGCGTGACCTTGCCATAATTGCCTTGCTGCTTGGCACAGGAATTCGCGTCAGCGAATGCGTTGGTCTAAATATAAACGATATTGATTTTGAAACAAATGCGTTTGTCGTTACGCGCAAAGGTGGCAGCCGTTCTACGCTTTATTTTTCCGACGAAATAAAGCAAGTGCTTAAAAATTATGCCGAATACCGCAAGACCCTTGATAAAAATAACCCTGCTTTGTTCTTGTCGCTGCAAAATAATAGAATGAGCGTGCGCGCTGTCGAATATATGATAAAAAAATATGCAAAAATAATCAGTCCGCTGAAGAAGATATCCCCTCATAAGCTGCGTAGCACTTACGGTACAAATCTTTATAGAGCCACCAAAGATATATATGTTGTAGCAGAAGTCCTAGGACATAAAGATATAAACACCACAAAAAAGCATTATGCGGCAATCAGCGAGGACATAAAGAAAGAAGCCTCAACAAAAGTAAAGTTGAAATAATTCATTTTGGAGTAAGCATGAAATTGGCAATGGAGCGCAATCTGCTCAAGGTGTATGATTTTATCATAAACTTTCGCGCAAATGTCGGTTATCCCCCCTCAATAAGAGAAATAATGGCAGCGCTTAGCATAAAATCAACTTCTACCGTACACTCATACTTAAAAAAACTTGACCAAAAAGGATACATTCGCATATCAACAAAAAACAAAAGCCGCGCAATAGAATTGCCTGCAACCGTGCCTGACGGAGCATCATTGGCGTTGCCGCCGATATGCAATACGCCTGACTACACTCAAAACAAAGCCCTGAATGAGTATAAAACCCTGAATTCCTATCTGCTTAATCAAACAAAAGACCTGATTGTCGTAAGAATGCCGGACAATGCGTTCATTGAATTGCTTATAAAAAAGAATGACTACCTAATTGTCAAAAAAACTCGAGAAACCCAAAAGAATGATTTGCAATTATTAAAAGACAGTAAGGGCTATTTATTAAAGAGAACAACAAAAAACCAGCATTATTCGACATATATTGAACCGATTGATAATATCAATGAGCCGCAATCCGGCATAATCGGTACTGTGGTATGTTTGGTGAGAGATGAATGTATAAATCCTGATTGCTCCAAAATGCTACATAATTTGGAATAATAATTCATATATTGACATAATTTGCAATAATCTTTATTGACTTTTCTATTTTATATCCTTATAATTTAAGTATATAGATTTTTGGGAGATTTTTATATGGAACCTTCTGTAAACACAGAACTGCTACGAAGCCGTGTAGATACTTTTATTTTGAATTCCTTGAGCGAAAAGGACGGCTATGGCTATGACATTTTGAATTATATCTATACCCAAACTCAAGGTCATTACGAAATGAAACAGTCTTCAATTTATAGCGTACTAAAAAGACTGGAAAAACAAGGTTACATAAAATCGTATTTGGGTGAAGAATCAAAAGGCGGTCAGCGCAGGTATTATTCGCTAACCGATGCCGGCAGAGAGTTTCTTGACGCAGAACAAAAACAATGGGCATACACCCGTACTTTGCTTGATAATCTTGTTACGCAAAAAGACTTCGATTTGGAAAAAGACACTCCCCCATTCAAGGCATCAGATTTGCGCCCACTCACAAGACGCAATCGCAATGAGGACGAGGAAACTAAGGATAAGGAAGAAAAATCCGAACAGAGCAAAGAAAAAGATACTCAGACGGCATTAGACGAGAAAACAGAACAGAGCAAAGAGCGCCAGACTCAAACGGTATTGGCAGCAACAGTTCTGTCAAACGCTCAATCAGAGCCGCGCGTTTCACAAGCGCAAACAAGCCCACAAACAGAGCAATCCGCATCTTCGGCGCAATATACCGACCTACAGAAACAAGCAAGGCAGTGGTTGTTTTCACCAACGGCATTGCCGAACATGAATGAGAATGAGCGCGCGGAAAAAACCATACCTTCTTTCGCGGATGAGAATTCCGAAAAGGACGACAGAGCGGCATACCGTACACTCTTTAACGAGCTATATGATAAAAAAGTCGACGAAACAAAACCTGCTCCGGAGACGCCTATTGATGACGAGCTAAATTGCCGTCATATAAATGACCTTAAGAATGTACTAAAAAACGAAGGTTATACGCTAAAAAATTATAAGAAGGACGAAATGCTTTGCGATTATACCCGCAACAGACTGTATTATTCAAACAGATTGTTCCGTGATTGCGCACTTTTGACCTTTCTTTTTTATGCTTTGGCAGTGCTTATTGTTTACCGTTTCCGTGTGGAATTTGGCTATTCCCCTCTTTCTCTGCTTATAGTCGGGCTTTGCGGACTGGTTATTCCGTTTAGCGGACTGCTAAAGTACTTTATTGAGCCCAAAAGGCGTATTAAAGCGGTATTTAATTTCCGCATAATCTTTGCATATAGCATTATGGCGTATCTGCTGATTTTTGTACTCAATTTAATTATCAGCCTTGTAACGCCCTCGATTTCCCTTACTTTGCGTGATGCAAAGCTGTATCCGCCGGCAATAATAGCGCTGACCGTGCCTATTTCCGTGGTATTTTATCAGATATTGTTTAAGTCGGGGTTTTATAGTATAAAAGTGTAGAAAAAGTAAGATGTCATATTTCTGACATTCCGTGCTGTTTAATATTTAATCCAATATCAAAAAACTAAAACCGTATTGGTCTGATTTTCTTTTTCATCAGCGTTGAAATATCCTTGTCTAAAGCTCGGGTATCTATGGCAAGCTCCGTAACCTCGGGAGGAATGTCAGATGCCGCCAGCACCTCTTGCTCTATGACTTCGGGCAAAATTTCTTCAATGATTTCCGCAAGTGGTTCCGTCTCTTGTTCTTCTGGCGGCTGTTCGACAACTCTTTTTTTACGCTTGCTAAGGAATTCTTCGGCAACGATTAGGTCAATATCTTTTATAAGCGGTCTGCCGAGCAGTTTTCCTATGCCTTTCAGCATATAAAATTCCAGTTTTGCCGCATACTTCCACATAACAACCATAGAGCCGATAAACACTATTGCTATGCCTGCCCAAATCAGCAAGCCGACTCCGGAAAATGGAACTTTTGCTATATTATCGACAAAAAATACCGTTATTGCAACATTCAATGGACGAGATATAAGTTGAACAATGATAAATGACACATAGCCCATTGTAGTAAGTCCGGCAAATAGGCACAACACATCATCGGGAAAGGCCGGAAAAATAAACATATATATAAGCATTGCCTTGTCTTTGCCCTTAATGAATTTGTAGTATTTGTTGAGCGCTTCCTCACCGACAATCCACTTGACAAGTCTGACGCCAAATGTCTTGCCCAAGAAAAACGCAAATAATGAGCCGATAATCAGCCCGATTGTGCTTAAAAACAATGCCTCAAACGGTGAATATATGGCTGCGCCTGCCGCCGTGACAATGGTCGAGGGAATGGGAATAAAGGTTACTTGCAAAAACTGAATGAGTATGAACACAAGTTTGCCCAACGCGCCAAAATCATTTATTATATTGACAATATCCTCTGCCGAACTAACTTCGTTCATAATGCCGGATTTAACTATAAGAGTAACAACCGTGAGTATCAGCAGGCTGAAATATACAAGTATGATAGAAATCTTGTATAACATTTCTTTGGAATAAATGACGCTGATAAAAAACAAAAGTCCTACAATCGGCACCAATGCCGCCAACCCCATTCTAACGGCAAAACCAAAAGTATTGAACGAAAAACCGACAACAATAGCCAGCATTATTGCGCCTATTGCTCCCAGTAGTATTCTTTTGTTTCTTTTTGTCATTTTCATTGTTGCTTTTTTATTTCTTCTTTTGCCAAGACATCGCAACGATTGTTGTATTCGTCATCGCTATGCCCTTTTACTTTGACAAAACTTACTTTATGCTTGTCAACTTCCATTAAAAGCGCTTTCCATAAGTCAATATTCTTGACTTGGCCACCGCCTTTTGTGCGCCAGTTTTTTGCCTGCCAGTTGTTTATCCAACCCTTAAGAAAGGGGTCAAGCGAATATGCGCTGTCGCTGTATACTGTGACATCACACCTTTCTTTGAGTTGTTTTAGTCCGTTTATTATAGCAAACAACTCCATGCGGTTGTTTGTCGTTTCGGGGAAGCCCCCTGATATTACTTTTTCTACGCCTTTGTATATTAAAATTGCCGCCCAGCCGCCCTTGCCCGGATTGCCGCTGCAAGCGCCGTCAGTATAAAGGTCAACATGCTTCATAATTTCTCGCTAAGCTCCTTTGAGCGCAGTCTGCATGCTTTTATTCCCTCTGCAATAATGTCTTCAAGTCCTTTTTGCCTGAATATCGTCACAGCCTCTATAGTTGTGCCGCCCTTGCTGCAAACCTTGTCCACAAGCTTGTCCATGCTCTCATCTGAAACCTTTGCAAGTTCGGCAGCGCCTACCATAGTGGATACAGCCATAGTCTTTGCTTCGTCATAGCTTAAACCGCCCTCAACTCCGCCCTTTATCATGCCGTTCAAAAACATATAGACATAAGCAGGACCGCTGCCGCTGACGCTGGTGACCGCATCGAACATTTCTTCTTCAATCTCCAGAGTGTCGCCGCAAGACGAAAATATGTCGTGTATAAATTGCTTATCTGCATGCAAAACATTTTGGAAGCGCATGGCGCAAAAACCTTTGCCTACCAAACAAGGAGTGTTGGGCATAACCCGTACAAGTCCGCATGCTGAATTTATTTTTTTATGTATGGTGTCCAGTTTTACGCCTGCCATTATGGAAATAACTGTCGAAACTTTTGAAAAATCGCTTTGTTCAAGTATAGGAGCATAATGTTGCGGCTTTACCGCCAGTAAAACAATTGCGCAGCTATCCAAAAGATTCTGCACATCCGTTGCAGTAGCCATGCCCTTACTTCTCATCGACGAAAGACGAGCGCTGTCTATGTCAAAAGCCATAACTTCTGAAGGGCGCAACACGCCATCGGATATGGCTCTGTCTATGATAGCGTTGCCCATGACGCCAACGCCTATAATACCTAGTCTGTATTTCATTTATTCTCCTTTTTTAATTGACTAAAAGCCTATGATGCTATATAATACTTATGCTTAGGAGAGTGGCTCAACGGTAGAGCAGCGGTCTCCAAAACCGCCGGTTGCGTGTTCGAATCGCGTCTCTCCTGCCAAAAACCTTTTGCCCGCAAAGCAGAAGGTTTTTTTTGTTGTCCGAAAGTGTTTTCAGGACACGCTCCGCACTGTATGAGCAAAGTATATTATACAGTAATATCGCCTTTTAAGTCAATATACTTAGCAAAGCGTTTAAGTATCGGAGCAATCTCTTTAATTAACTCATCGACTTGTTCAGGCGCCCTGCCGATAAAGTTTTTCGGGCTTAATATGCTGTCAATCTTGCTATGAATGGCGGCAAATCTGTCATCATTTTTTATGCGGGATATAAGGTCGTTGCGCTTGCCTTCCAGTTTGACTTTCTTTGCGGCTTCCATAGAATGTTCTCTTATTGCTTCGTGCAACTGTTGTCTGTCACCGCCAGACTTTACGCATTGCATAAGAATGACTTCCGTTGACATAAACGGCAATTCTTCGGCAATGTGTTTTTCAATAACCTTTTTGTATACCACAATGCCGTCAATTACGTTCAATAGCAATTCCAAAACGGCATCTGTTGCCAAAAATGCTTCGCCCATAACTATTCGTCTGTTCGCCGAGTCGTCAAGCGTCCTTTCCAACCATTGCGTTGAGGCAGTCATTGCGGCATTCGTGGGCAATGAGATAATATATCTTGACAGCGCCGATATTCTTTCGCTGCGCATGGGGTTGCGTTTATAAGCCATTGCTGACGAGCCGATTTGACTTTTTTCAAAAGGCTCCTCTAACTCTTTCATATTCTGTAAGATACGCATGTCGTTGCTGAACTTGTAAGCGCTTTGCGCAAGCTGGCTCAGCGTGGATACTATACAGTAATCCAGCTTTCTGGTATAGGTCTGTCCCGATACGGTAAAAGCCGATTTGAAGCCCATTTTTTCCACAACGCGCCTTTCCAGTTCCTTAACTTTCTTGCTGTCGCCTTCAAACAGCTCCAGAAAACTTGCTTGAGTGCCGGTTGTTCCTTTTGTTCCACGCAGTTTCAAGTCTTTTATAAGCCCGTCCACAGTTTGAAAATCCATATAAAAATCCTGCAACCAAAGCGCCGCTCTTTTGCCGACGGTAACAAGCTGCGCCGGCTGAAGGTGTGTAAATCCAAGCGTCGGCAGCCTTTTATATTTTTTTGCAAAGTCAGCAAGTCTGCTCATTACTGCGGCAAGTTTTATGCGAATGAGTTCCAACGCTCTTTTATAAATTATGATATCGGCATTGTCCGTTACATAGCAACTTGTTGCGCCAAGGTGAATAATCGGCGCCGCCGTCGGGCATTGCAACCCGTATGCATATACATGCGCCATAACATCGTGTCTTACTTCTCTTTCTCGTTTGTCGGCGGCATCAAAATTTATCGGTGATATATTTGCTTTGAGTTCGTCTACTTGCTGTTTTGTTATGCCAAGCCCCATTTCCATTTGGCTTTCGGCAAGTGCAGTCCATAGCTCTCTGAAAAGTATTATGCGGTTTTCTTCTGAAAATATCGTCTGCATCTGTTTTGAGGCATAGCGGGTTGTTAAAGGGTTGACATAAGTCGTTCTGTTCATAATTCCTCCGATATAAAGCCTGAAAGCCACCTTGCGGTGGCTTTCGTTTGATTGGGTATTGATTATTCGTCGTTCTTCTTGAATAAGTCCGCCAGCGTAACCACACTTGAAGATGAGATATATTCTCTGGGCTCGTCCGCGTCCTCTGTCCGTCTTCTTCTTTCCCTTTTTTCGGGTCTTTCCTGCCCTTCCATTCTCTTGTTGAATTGCGCAATTCTGGAGGGTCTGTCTTCGTCGGAACCGCCCTCAACTTCGGTATCTGTGATGGGCGCTTCTTCCTCGGGCAGCAACTCTTTTATGCTGAGTGTTATTCTGTCGTTATCGATAGCCATTACCTTGACTTCAACTTCGTCGCCTTCTTTCAGCGCCTCGTCGGCATTCTTTATCCAGCCATGATTTATTTGGCTGATATGCACAAGACCGTCTATGCCGGGTTCAAGTTCTACGAAAGCGCCAAACTTCACAAGGCGTACCACCTTTCCTTTTGTTACGGTGCCGACCGGGTACTTTGTCATGGCTATTTCTTCAGGTTTTGGTTGCAACTGCTTGTAGCCAAGTGAAATCTTGCCGTTTTCACGGTCTACGCTCAATACTTGGAAATCATATACGGTGTTGAGATTCAGGACTTCGTCGGGTGAATTTATTTTCTTTCTGCTCCAGCTGAGTTCGGAATTGTGTACCAATGCGTCCATATACTTCAAGCTGACAAAAGCTCCGAACGATGCAAATCTCTTTACTTTGCCGGAAACAACGCTTCCTTCGGGAATGCTGTTCCAAAATTCTTCTTCTCTCTGCGCTCTTTCTTCCTCAAGAACTATACGCTGTGAAGCAACGATTCTCTTGGGGTTGCGCGGACGCTTTGTTTCGTCGTCGCTTGTCTCGGGCTCATCTTTGGGGGGCAATGCTTTCAAGCGCAAAGGCTTGTTGAGATATTCTGAAAGATTTTGGACAAAGCCGATGCGTATCTGTGAAGCCGGAACAAACACGGTGTATGTGCCTATTTTGCCCAACAGTCCGCCTTTTACTTCCTGCGTGCATGCAAGTGTGAACTCGTCGCCTGCAAGAATGCCTTTTACTTTTTCGTCATCTATTTTCAAAGCGTCATAAGCCTTCTTGGAAAGATTTATGGATTTATTGCTTTTGTCGCTGCCTTTGGGGATTATTACAACTTCGACTTCCATGCCCGGCTTGTAATTTTCGGGGGAATAGCTGCCGTCAATCTCCGCCTCATCCTTGTCTATGAAACCGGTATCATTCTTGCCGGCGTTGTCAAGAGCTACCAAAATACCTGTGCTGTCGGCTGACACAACGCTTCCTTTCAAACGCATGCCCTCTCTGTACTGGCGAGGAGCATATTTTTTCATGGCGTCGTCCATAGTCAGCTTTTTTTCTTCTTTCTTAGGGGTCTTCTTTGGTGCTTCAACCGGCTTTTCTGCAGCGGTTTCTGTTTGTTGTTCAGCCGCGGTATCTTGGCTTAGTTTGACATCTTCGATGATGACGGTGTCATTGTTTGTTTCGATCATTGTTCTTATAACCTCCGTAATCAACTCCGTCGGAGTTGACGCGCCGGACATCAGTCCCAGCTTTGAAATATTTTTTATCTGCGCCGATTTTGCGTCGGATACATTTGAAATTAGATAAACAAAAGGGCAACGCTGTTTAGCAATCTGTACAAGTCTGTTTGTGTTAGAGCTGGATTTGTCACCCACAACAACCAAAGCATCTGACATGGTAGATAATAAAATTGCTTCTTTTTGTCTTTCTAAAGTAGTATAGCAAATACTATCATAGAAAACAACTATTTTAGCTAATTTTGTTGCAAGTATTTGTATATTTTTCTTTATTTCTTTATATTTATTGATATCAAAGGTCGTTTGGCAAACAATAGAAAACTTGTCCGCAAGGGAAAAATCCATATCTTTTTCGGCGGAAATAATCTGCGCATTGTCGCACCAACCGGCAATGCCTTTTACTTCGGTATGCTCTGCGTCGCCAATAATGACGATGCCGTATCCCTGTGCGCAATGCCGCTCCACCCTCTCATGAATTTTTTTAACAAAAGGACAAGTGGCGTCAACGATTTTTACGCCATTTTGTTGCAATTTTTCTATTGTTTTTTTTGGCGCGCCGTGAGATGAAATAATCAGCGTATCTTTTTCGTCCAGAGCCGATATGTCATAAATGGCAAAAACGCCTGCCGCCTCCAGCGTTTTAATTACGGTCTCATTATGAATGAGTTTTCCCAAAGTATAAATGATTTTGTCTTTTCGTTCGCCAAGCGCAATGTCAATGGCATTCTGTACGCCGCCACAAAAACCCGTGGTGCCGCGATAAATCAGCATATATACTCCTTGATTTTTGATTTTACTTCAGGAATTGACATAAATGAAGTGTCAATGACCACAGCGCCGTCGGGTATGACAAGCGGAGCAAATGCCCTTGTAGTGTCCTGCAAGTCTCTCTTTTTTATGTCTTCAAGCACGCCCTCAAGTGTGACATCTGCGCCTTTTTCTATCAATTCCAGATACCGCCTTTTTGCCCTAATGTCGGCGGCTGCCGTCATATAGAACTTGTATTTGGCTTCAGGAAGTACATAAGAACCGATATCCCTGCCGTCTATTACGCAATCGGTCTTTGCGGCAATTATGCGCTGCAATTCAACCATTTTCAGCCGAACTTCGGGAATTTTTGAAATAGTAGAAGCCGCCATAGATATATTATGCTCTCTTATGAAAGGCGTAACATCCTCGCCGCAGATATATATTTTTTGTTCGCCGCTGATATATTTAATATCCATGCGGATACCGCAAAGTATGTCAAGAACAGCAGGCGCATCTGCCGGGTCTACGCCCTTTTGTAATGCATAATACGCCGTAGCGCGGTACATTGCGCCTGTGTCAAGATAGGTCATGCCTAAATCTTTTGAAAGTTCCTTTGCTATGGTGCTTTTGCCGCTGCCGCTAGGTCCGTCAATTGTTATGTTCTTTGCCATTTGTTTCTCCTTATCGTATACTTTGGTTTCCCGCAGCGCAGCCCGTAGAAAAAGCCAACTGAAGATTGTATCCGCCCGTAAGCGCGTCAATATCGATTATTTCGCCGGCAAAATACAGGTTGTCAACAAGCTTGCTTTGCATGGTTTTTGGATTTATTTCCTTAACACAAACACCGCCGGCGGTGACTATGCCTTGATTTATGTCCGCAAGCGCCGCAATGTCAAACTTCAGTGTTTTTAAGAGCGCCGCCAGACCGTGCCGTTGTTCGCGCGTTATGTTGTTGACAAAAGCCTCGCCGTTTATTCCTGACAAAGCTATTATAAACGCTATAAGCTTTGATGGCAATAAATCATTCAACGAATTTTTATAAAATTTGTTTTTATTGTTGTCAAAATCCCGCAAAAGGCGTTTATCCAGCATTTGAAAGTCAAGCGCCGGCTTCAAATCCAGCGTCAGACTTATGTCTTTCAGGTTGATTCTGTTTATTTTGCTTGAAAGCGAAAGAATAATCGGACCAGACACTCCGTTGTGCGTAAAAAGCATTTCGCCGAACTCTTTGTGCAAAACTTTTCCTTCAAATGAACGAATAGATGCCTCAACATTTTTTAATGACAGCCCCTGTAGCGACGGTAATTTTTCAAAAGCTATCCTTTGACCGCTTGCAGAATAACAGCTTTCAAGAATAAGCGGCGCCAATGCCGGGCGCAACGGAACTATGGTATGTCCGCAGCTTTGCGCAAGAGCATAACCGCTGCCGTCAGAGCCGGTTGCGCTATAACTTTTTCCGCCCGTTGCAAGAATAACCTTGTCGGGAAAAAACTCATCGTTTTCGGTAAGAATTTTAATTATTTTATTATCTTTAAGTACAAAATCAACAACTTTTTGATTATACAAAACAGTAACGCCTGCGCTGTCAAGCATCTTTTTGAAGGTCTTAATGACATCGTTTGACTTGTCGGAAATGGGAAAAACTCTGTTGCCTCGCTCAGTTTTTGTCGGCAGGCCGTTGCTCTCCATCATCTTTATGACTGCCTCAGGCGGCAGCATGCGCAAGGCGCCGCTGGCAAATCTCGGATTTGAAACGGTATTTTCAATATAGTCGTTGAAACCTGAAAGGTTTGTAATATTGCATCGCCCCTTTCCCGTAATATAAAGTTTTTTTCCAAGTTTTTCGTTGCGTTCAAGGATAGTAACTTCGCCGTTTTGGGCGGCAAAGATTGCAGACATCATGCCTGCGGCTCCGCCGCCTATCACAAAAATTTTCATGTCTATACCGGATGTATTCTGTTTTCTCCGTCCATCATATTGCCGTCAATGCCCAGCTGTTTTGCTTGGCGCCATTTGAAAAAGTTCTTTGACACCTGCGGGAACATGCAATAAGACAACACATCCTCCTCTTTTGTGTAGTATTCCTTCATCTCTTCTTTATATAATTCATATTCGGGCTTCAGCAGGTCTGCCGGGCGCACTGTTATGCGCTTCTCGTCGCCTATGCACTTCTTTACCACTTCAGCATCTGGCTCGGCAGGAAGTTGTCCGTATTCGCCGCGCAGCAAGCCTTTTGTTTCTTTGGTGACTATTTTGTACCTTTCGCCGGAGATGACATTAAACACTGATTGTGTGCCGACTATTTGGCTGGTGGGAGTGACAAGCGGCGGATAGCCCAGTTCTTTTCTGACTTTTGGTATCTCGTCAAGCACTTGTTGATATTTGTCAGAGGCGCCCTGCTCTTTCAGCTGATTTACTAGGTTAGACAGCATGCCGCCCGGCACTTGATATATCAAGGCGTTGACATCGACTCTAAGTATTTTTGAATTGATAAATCCGTCTTTGGTCAATCTGTCAGCTACGGTTTTGAAGTGTTCGGCAATGTCGGTAAGCAGAGTCAAATCAATACCTGTATCATATGGCGTGCCTTGCAGCGCCGCCACAAGCGGCTCGGTAGCAGGTTGAGAAGTGCCGTTTCCAAAGGGTGACAGCGCAGTATC
Organism: Christensenellales bacterium; assembly: GCA_050309775.1. Taxonomy (GTDB): domain Bacteria; phylum Bacillota; class Clostridia; order Christensenellales; family DTU072; genus DTU072. Next base: position 38,608 of record JBNRMV010000012.1, read on the forward strand.
TACGATATCAACGCCGGCTTCGCAAGCCTTGAGATATGTCATATCTCCCGTTCCTGTGGTGTTGTGCGTGTGCAAATGAATGGGGATATCAACTTCTGACTTAATTGCTTTAATCAAATCATAAGCGGCATAAGGCAAAAGCAGGTTGGCCATATCTTTTATGCAAAGAATATCGGCGCCCATGTCTTTGAGTTTTTTTGCCAGTTTGACAAAATAGTCCTGATTGTGTACGGGACTGGTGGTATAGCTTAGCGCCGCCTCACATATACCGCCGTATTTTTTTGTGGCATTGATTGAGGTTTCGAGATTGCGGATATCATTCAGCGCGTCAAATATTCTCATGACCTCTATGCCGTTCTCAATAGCTTTTTTTACAAACAATTCCACGACATCGTCAGCATAGTGTTTGTAGCCCAAGAGGTTTTGCCCTCTCAAAAGCATTTGAAGTTTTGTTTTCGGCATAGCCTCTTTTATAGCTTTCAGTCTGTACCATGGGTCTTCGTTCAAAAAACGCAGACAGCTGTCAAAAGTAGCGCCGCCCCAACATTCAACTGAAAAATATCCGACCTTGTCCAACCTTTCAAGCGCAGGCAACATATCCTTCAAAGTCATTCTTGTAGCCGCCTGTGACTGGTGACCGTCTCTCAAAATAGTTTCTGTTATCAATAGTTTTTTTGCCATTTTGCCTCCTTATTATCCGAACATGGCTATCAATACGCCGGCTGCGACAGCAGAGCCGATAACACCGGCTACATTTGGTCCCATCGCATGCATCAGCAAATAATTGTCTGGGTCTTCTTTTCGTCCTACATCTTGCGCTACCCTAGCCGCCATTGGAACTGCCGAAACGCCGGCTGCGCCGATAAGCGGATTGATTTTTCCGCCGGACAGTTTGCTCATAAGTTTTCCGAGTAACACTCCGCTGGCAGTGCCGAAAGAAAAAGCCAGCACTCCCAACACAACGATAAGCAGTGTTTGCAATTGCAGGAAAGTCGGAGCATATGCCTTTGCGCCAACAACAATTCCCAAAAATATCGTAACAATGTTTATGAGTTCATTTTTTGCCGTATTTGTCAAGCGCGGCACAACCCCAGATTCCTTGAAAAGGTTGCCTAGCATCAACATTCCGATAAGCGGCAATGCCGAGGGTAAAATAATTCCGACAAGCGCCGATACCACAAGCGGAAATATGATTTTTTCTTTCTTAGATACCGGGCGCAGCTGTTCCATTCTGATAAGCCGCTCTTTCTTTGTGGTCAGCAATTTCATAATGGGCGGCTGAATGACAGGCACAAGCGCCATATAAGAATATGCGGCAATGGCTATCGCCGGCAGCAAATCAGCCGTCCCCGGAGCTCCGTTGCCAAAAGATGCAAGATGCGCCATTTTTTGCGTAAGATAAATTGCCGTCGGGCCGTCAGCTCCGCCGATTATTGCAATCGATGACGCTCCTGCCTCATTAAATCCAAGAAGAAGCGCACCAAAAAAGGTAATGAATATTCCGAACTGAGCCGCAGCGCCCAGAAGTAAACTTCTTGGGTTAGCTATCAAAGGTCCAAAGTCCGTCATTGCGCCAATGCCTAAGAAAATAAGCGGCGGAAATATTACCCAATCCACACCTTTGTAAAGATATGTGAAAAGTCCTCCGCCTCCTCCGCCTTCGGCTATCGGCGCAAAAAGTATGTTGTATGCGCCGGGAATGTTTATGATAAACATACCAAAGGCTATGGACAACAGCAAATTGGGCTCAAACTTCTTTACTATTGCAAGGTAGACCAAAAGACAGGCTATGCCCATCATGATGAATAGTCCCCAAATACCGAAATAATACCCCTCGGGATAAGTGTTTGTCATGAATCCTGTGCTTTCCCAAAGAGCTTTCATCGATTCAGCAAAGCCTTTCGCCGAGATAAAAATGTTTGTAGTCATAACAACCGCCTATGAAATTGTTGCCAACAGTTCGTCCGTACTTACGGTGGCGCCTTCGGCTACTGCAAATGTCACTGTTCCGTCGGCAGGAGATACTATGTCATTCTCCATTTTCATAGCTTCCAGCACAAGCAGTACATCTCCTTTCTTGACGGCAGAGCCGCTCTTAACCTTAAATTTTAAGATAGTTCCGGGCATCGGCGCATTCAGCTTTGTCCCGCCAACCGCAACAACCGGCGCTACGGGCGCCGCAGGCGCAGCACTCATCGGCTTGACCGTCGGCGCAACCGCCGGAGCAGCTGTTTGTCCGCCGGCAAAGTTTTCTTCTACTTCTACCTGATAAGATATTCCGTTTACTTTTATGTTAAATTTGCGCATGTTTCCTCCAAATATTATATCCTTTTGATTGATTTTACTATAAAGTTGGCTCTCGCCTTGTTTGTTACACCTGCATTTTCTTCCTCAAGTATTATGGTTATTGCAGCTGTGATTGCCGCAACTACGGCGTCATCGTGCCGAACTTCTGCAACTTGGGGTTGTGGCGGCTCTTGCTTTTCTACACTGCTTTTTTTGTTAAGTTTTTTCATAAAATTCAAAATGCAAACCAACAAAATAAGCGTAATGAAAGTAATGGACATGCCAATCAAGGTAGTCAAAGAGCCGATAGAAAGTATTTCACCGATTTTTAGCGCCAGCACCATGTCAACCTCACTGTATCAGCATAGAAAGCGCGCTGGCAACATAAGGACGCAGCAATGCCGGTTCGATTATGTTGTCAATATAGCCTTCTTTTGCCGAAACAAAAGCGTTCATTTCTTCCGTTCTGTATTTTTCGGCAAGTTGTTTGCGCAGTTCGATAGGCTCGCCCTTTCCTTTGAGTTCCTTGCTATAAATAACGCTTGCGGCGGCATCTGAAGATATCGGCGCAATTCTTGCATTGGCAAACGCCAAAGAATAGTCAAAACCGATTGATTTTGATACCAGCGATACATAGCTGAGCCCTATTGCGCTGCCTGTTACAACGGCAATTTTTGGCACTGTTGACAAAGCTATTCTGCGCATCAGTTTTGCGCCGCAAAGCACCAAACCTTTTTGTTCGCTCTCCAGGTCGGCAGATATGCCCTCGCTGTCCACAAGCGTTACAAGAGGCATGTCATATCTTTCAAGCATTTTTATAAAGGCGCTTGCTTTTTCCAGCGCAGCCGTACTAAACTTTTGGTTATTTGTTATGACAAGCCCTGCGGCAATTGAATTTATGGTGACAAAATAAGTCTTTATGTCCTTTGTGTAATCTGCAAAAAGTTCGATTGCGCTGCTTGCGTCGGCAAGCGCCGCAAGCAAGTTCTGCTCGTTTGGCTGAACATTGAGAATGTCGCTTGTTCTGTTGGGGTCGTCGCCGCTGTTCAGAATGCTTTGGTTCATATAACCAAGGATTCTTTCTATCTTTTCCGGAATTTCGGCGGCAGCTTTGAAATATATTGTCGAAATAAGACTGTTCTGCGCATATGTTTGTTGTCCGACAAACTTTTGCGGAGTATCGCTGACATTTTCTGAAAGAGTCAGCGGCGGCGCTGCTGAAAGCACAGAGCTGTCAGACATAAAAACAAAGTCCGCAAGCGCAGCATACATGCCCATAAGCCCAACGGCATTGCCTTTCAATATGGCAATGTGCGGCGCATAGTCTTTTTGTTCAGCGGCGGCGGCAATAATTTCGGCATAACCCTCAAGCACAGTTACTCCCTCGCCCAATCTGGCGCCGGAACTGTCAATTATGGAAATTAGCGGCATTTCCGCATTCATACTCTTTTTTATGCACTTCAGGATTTTGTTTGCATGCGCTTTGTTGACGCTGCCGCCCAGCACTTCGGCATTTTGCGCAACTACGCATACCGGAATGTCCCTAAGTGTGGCATAACCTGTTATGACGCCCTCGCCCAAGGCATCGCTGCCGTCAAGATAACTTTTTCCACTCATAAAAACATCAGTCTCAACAAAAGAATCCTTGTCAAGAATGTCGGATAAAAAATCTCTTATTTTTTGGGAGTGGGAAAGAACCTTTGAGGTATTGTCATTTAACAGTCCAATGTAATCCATATATAAAACCTCCGTTCTTAAATAAAAAAATATGCGGTTATATTTTGCGCAAGGCACAAATTTACCACATATAGCATTATAAACCAAATTACGGCTTTAATCAACACCTTTTCTTAAAATATAGTAATTTTTTTTAGTACCTCTTCAAATAATCTATTTCTCTGTCCGTGAGGTATCTATATGTGCCTCTTGTCAGACCTCCCAAGCGTAGGTCTCCCACCGCCACTCTTTTCAGGAAAACAACAGTTTTGCCCACCGATTCAAACATTCTATGCACCTGTCTGTTTTTGCCTTCAAATATTGTCACCTCATAGCGATAGATGTTGCCGGTGTTTTCAAGCAGTTTAATTTTACTGCGTGAAAGTTTTTTGCCGTCAAGCACTATGCCGTTTCGCAGCGCCGCAAGGTCGCTCTGCGATACTTCGCCCTCTACCTTTGCAACATAAGTCTTTGGGATTTCGTTCGAGGGGTGCGTCAGCTTGTGGCTCAAGTCGCCGTCGTTTGTTATGAGCAACAGCCCTTCTGTATCATAGTCCAGTCTGCCTATAGGGAAAAGTCTTTTGTCTTTCAAATCGCCAAGATAATCCATAACAGTCTTTCTGTCCTTGTCGTCCTTTACTGTACAAACGCAACCCTTCGGCTTGTTTAGCATGATATAGACCTGTTTGGCAATAGGTTGAATTTTCTTCCCTTCAATTGTCACTGTGTCGTTTCTTTCGTCTATGTCTGTGGCAAGGTCTGTGACTGTTTTATTATTTACCTTGACTTTGCCGTCTAAAATCAGTTGCTCAGAGGCTCTCCTTGAGGCTATTCCGCTTGAGGCAATATATTTGTTAATGCGCATATGAACATTTTTCGGGCTATCCGAAAATCTTTTTCCAAAAGCCCGCTCCTTTTTTATCTATCACCCCTATACTATATATATTTTTGGTAAAAAGCAAGCAATCATTTACAAATATTTCAACTTCACCGGTTTTAACGCCTCTATCAATCGGCGCATTAAGACGCTTTTGGGCGTTAATTTTTATATTACAGCGTTCGCTGCCATTCTTTTTCAACGGAATATATATATCTTGATTTGCTCCGCATACAGCGGCGGGCACCGCCCCAAAACTAACGGGGATTTCCGCAAGGATATCTCGCGAATCAATAACCTTTACCATTTCAAATTCATTGTACGCTTGGTTCATAAGCCTCATACACTCCTCAAACATAGGGCCGCAATTCAGTACGACGCACACAACTTCCATATTATTGCGTTTGCTACTGCCGACAAAACACCTGCCGGCTTTCTTTGTAAAGCCTGTCTTTATCCCTGTTGCGCCGTCATAGCCGCTCAAAAGTTTGTTTTTGTTGTGAAAAAATCTTACGCTCTCACCCTTTCCTGCCGTTATATTTTTTGTGCCGACAATTTCCGCAAAAGTCTTGTTGCGCATAGCTGCGGCGCTTATAAAAGCAAGGTCATAAGCGCTGGTAAAGTGATTGTCATTATGCAAACCGTGCGGATTGCAAAAATGAGTATTTTTCAAACCCAAATCTTGTGCTTTCCGGTTCATCATATTAACAAAGCCCTCAACGCTTTTTCCCGCATGAACTGCAAGCGCGGTGGCGGCATCGTTGCCGCTGCGCAGCATCAGCCCATAAAGAAGCTCCTTTACCGTCAGTTTTTCCCCAACTTTTAGATATATTGAGCTGCCTTCCACGCCTACTGCTTTTTGTGGTATCGTCACCACTTCGTCAAGTTTGCAGTTTTCCACAACAATAAGCGCCGTCATTACTTTTGTTGTGCTTGCCATAGGCAATCTTGTATGGATATTTTCTCCGCTAAGCACTCTGTTTGAGGATATCTCCATTACAATTGCCGATGAGCCGCCGGCATATGCGGCGCTCTCCGTATGGAAGCCAAGCGGCAATAATAAGCAACAAATTACCGCAAATATTGCGGCTATTCTCATTGTTATTCTTTTGATATGGTCTTTATTGTAGACTGTAATAATTCCATCCATCTGTCTGAGCCGTCTCCCTGTACCTTTATTAAACTTGAATCTCCGCCGTTTACTACCAAGAACGCCAGCGGCGTTATGGTCAGCCCTCCGCCGATACCCCCTACGGGCAGTTCCGAAGTACGAACCTTGTTTGTTCTGCCGTCGAACTCTCCGCCTGCGGTAAAAAACCCCACGCTTATTTTGCTAATGGGAATAATCAATGAATCATCCTGCGAATAAACAGGCTTGCCTACTACGGCATCTATATCCAGCATGCTTTTTATGCTTTCCATTGCGCTTGACATCATAGCGCTGATTTCAATACTGCTCATATCCTTTTATATCCTCCCGAATTTTTTTCGAACCTTATTTATTATTATTTTTAATATAGTTGAAAATATTATCAACATGTTTATTTTGAAGTCCAACCGTACCTGCAAAAACAAGCAATCCTGATTAAACGACGGCAATATAACATTGCGATAACTGGCGATTTTGTGCGAAAAAGCGCAAAACAAAAGAGCAAAAAAATTATTTACCGTATTACATACCATGCATGTCTGAAAAGCGTCATCGGCTTTGCCGTACATAAATGAAACTGTTGCTCGTTGAACATTTATTTTTGAAAACACTCTTTTATCCAGCACTAAACCGGCTTTTTTGTCATGTTGTGCAACCGTGTCACCTTTGCCTTTTATGCCAGCAATTTCCCAACCCTCAAGCCCTGATTCAATGCTTAAGCGTATGGAAAAAAAGCCCATAGAAAAAGTTCCGCCTGCTCGTTTTGAATTCAGCGACATAAAACTGTTTATTCCCATATTAAAAGGAGTGACAAAGACAAAAATAAGCGACAAATAGACTATAAACAGACCACCCATGCTTATAGTTTGAGGTAGTTTGGAAAAAGATATTAGAATTTAATTTATTCTATGACTACTATGTCCTCATCTTGTAAAAAGTCGGGGATTTCTTCCTCATCAAGTTCAAAATCGTCATCCTGTTCGGTTGCCGCGGCGGCTTCAGCTTGCTGTTCTTCTTCCGAAGTGGCTCCACGATACAAGCTGTCAGTTGATTTGTAGTACTTGTCAAAGTTGTTGCGAATCATTTCAAGCAGTTCGTCATAATCGGGCAAATCATTCAAATTTTTAAGCTCAAAACGGCGCAAAAACTCGTCAGTTGTGCCATAAAGCAAGGGCTTGCCCAAAGTATCCCTTCTGCCGACTATTGTGATAAGGTTGTATTTCATCAGCATTGATACGGCGTATTCAGAGCTTATGCCTCTGATTTCTTCAATTTCAAGCCGGGTTATCGGCTGTTTGTAGGCTACTATGGCAAGACTCTCCAACAAAGTTTTGGACAATTCCTTTTCTTTTATCGGTGTCAGCACATCGGCTATGGTTTCGCCGTATTTTGGGTTGGACTGAAATTCAAATTTATTGTTGTATTGAATGAGAATTATACCCTTATTGCCGCTATATTCGTTCAGCAGTTCTTCCATTGCTTGCCGCACATCGGCGTCAGCGTACGATTCTTGAAAGACCGACATAATCTCTTCAAATGTCAAGCCCTTCCCTGCGGAAAACAGCAGCGCTTCAATTATATTCTTCAGCATCTTTGGTCAACTCCTCTTCTTCAATAACCGTATCTTCTTCTTTGTTGTGAATGATAATAATGTCAGAAAAGCCCTCGCCTTGCTCGGCAAAAGCAATTTGTTTCTTTAGTATTTCAAGCAGCGCAAGGAAAGTATTTATCATTTCCAGTTTGGTAAAATCCTTTTCAAATAAACTAAAAAAGCTCAACTTTCCCTTCTCTCGGATTGTATTTGTTATTTCCAAAATCTTGTCGGAGATTGTAAAGCGTTCTTTAATGATAGTCTTTTCTTCTTCGGGTTTGTCCAGATGCTCTATCCTTTCCAAAAGCATTTTGAAACACTCTATCAGCCTGTCAAGACGAAACTCTTTTACTACTGCCCGATAATCCTTTTCTGTGAACTTGGGAGAGCGGTAAAACCTGTTCAATACTTCCATGTCGTGAAGTTTTTCGGCGGCTTCCTTGAATTTTTTGTACGCTTCAATACGCAAATAGAGGTTTTCTTCCTCGTTTATCATGTCTTCGTTGTCGTCTTCTATTTCGGTTTTGGGCAAGAATTTTGCAGATTTTATGGCAAGCAGCGTCGCCGCAAGGGTAATGTACTCAGCAATATATTCATAGTTCATTTCTTGCAAGTTTTGGACATATGCGACAAATTGGTTTGTTATATCGGTGATAAAAATATCCCGTATGTCTATTTTTGCCTCACGAACCATTGTTAAAAGCAAGTCCAACGGTCCATCAAACTCATGTTCTTCAAGGTGATATGTAACTTCGTTTATTGGTGAATAAATGATGCCGTCCATACGCCCTCTTATGCCACAAGCATAATTAGTTTTGCTATAAGCGAAGAAACCATGCCGAAAATGTCGAAATACCACAGTCCCAACCGCCTGAATATGCTGCCGAACAACACAAGCGCCAATATGCAATAAAAGCCGTAACGGTACATAAACTGTACATATTTATTGTCGCTTTTTGTGAACAATGTCAAAAACTTAAACCCGTCAAGCGGATGAATGGGAAGCATGTTGAAGAAAGCCAACATAAAATTTATGCCGACAAGATAAACCAGATAATAATACGCCAGCATTTTCAAAATAATGACTATTGCCGGTGAATTTACATTATAAGAGCTGATATATGGCGACACAAAATACAATATCAACAAGCCCAGTCCGCCCAAAATAATGTTTGTCACGACGCCGGATAAGGACACAAGCAACATGCCTTTGCGGAAGTTCTTGAAGTTTCGCGGGTCTACGGGAACGGGTTTTGCCCAACCAAAGCCTATAAAAAGCAGCATGAGCAAACCTATCAAATCAAAATGCACAACGGGGTTCAAGGTCAATCTGCCTCTGGATTTTGCGGTATAGTCGCCGCACTTCATGGCGACATACCCGTGCGAAACCTCATGGAAGACTATGGCGGTGACGGCGGCAAGTAACATTGCGAGGATAAAAATCAATATCTCGGAGATATTTGCGCCGCCATCAAAAAACCTTGTAAAAATCATTGTTACCTCTTTTATTCAATCCGATTTATAATAACAAGAAAACGCATATTAGTCAAGCAAGGCATTGCAATCCGGTCAAATAAAATCATTTAGAAGTATGTTTCTTTTTTTTCTTTTTTTTCACAAGGATTATTACGCTAAGGATTATAATCAAAAGCAAAATGATAACAAACGGCCATAGATACATCAAAAAGTATACGGCGTTTTGCATGAATATAGAGAATTTTGGTTTTGATACCGTAACCGCAAGCTCCTCATTTGGCAATTTGTCGGAAATGTATTGATAATTGAGTTTATCAATTTTTTTGAACTGCAATGAAGAACGCTCCAGTCTGGGATAATCTTCATTCAAGCGCAGATTTATTTCTATTTTGCCGAAATCCTGCCAATATTTTGCAGGAGTCAGGTAATATTTGAAATGTCTGATATATCCCGCCGAATTTGTGCCCAACCCTTGATTGTACTCAACTGTCAACTCAAGTTGCTCATTTGGCGAAAACTCTACATCATACAGCAAAGCGCCGACTAAGTAAGAATTATAATGTTCAAATGTGTCATCTGACAATACGTTCCCGAATAATGATTGATGCCATGGCACTTCGTCGGGATTTTTTTCTACTCCATATAGTATTGATTTATATGCGGTCTGCGCCATCAGTCTGTCTTCATATTTATTGTCATAATAATCTTGAAGATACTCATAAATATCGTCAATTTCAGAAACGCTGTACTCAAATCCGCCGAATGCTATCTCCTGTCTGAATATTAGTCTTGCTTCGCTTGTATATTTTGATAAACTCAATGTGTCAACGCCGTTGCCTCTTTGACATCTGAAGTAATCTGTAAAGTAATAATCCTCTGGAATAAATTCAATGGTTATATCGTTATTATTATTTTTTACGGTATATTCGACAAAGCCGCTGCCATCTCCCAGCGGTGTGTTGTTATATGCATTTTTGCTGAGTATTTTCTCCCAATCGTCATTGAAGTCTATGTCATTCATATTGTTTCCAAAGTATTCGACATCATAAGCAAGTTCGGTGTCGTTTCGTGATATCTTGACTTCTTTTGATACCATACCGCCTATGGGATAAAGGAACATATTTTTGACTGAAATGCTCTCATCTGTTATATTCTTCATTTGATATTTTGCCGTAACTTTGGCATACCGTAAATCGCTGAAATCGACATCAAGCGTTTCACTAAGTATTTTTACCTTGTCGTGCTTTTCAAAAATAATGCCTCTGCCATCTTCGGCGCGAATGGGAGCGGCGGAATTGGCATATGCCGTGGCGCCGCTTGAAATGCTGATTATGCACACAAAAATAAATACTATCAAAAAATACTTTTTCATTGCAGATTCCCAAAATCATAATATATTTATATGACAAGTATAATATCTTCCTTTACTGCAGTCAAGAAGAACAATGCGGGCAAGACTTTTGACATAGCTATCTAAAAGAATAGTTTGCCAAATCTCACCCGCACAGTTATATTTTGCCTACTTTTTGAAACTCCAATTCTTCAACACTAGGCGCATTGCGTCAAAGATATTTTGTTTGTTGACATCATGGCGCAAACACAAGTCAGCGCAACTGCGGAGATTGCCTTCGGCGTCATATACTTCCGCTCTGCCGATGACGGTATCCGCCTTTAACGGCGCTTTTAGCCCGTCATTTATCATAATCTTTATATTCGGAGTGACTTTTGAGCCCTTTTGAGAAAAAATCTTAAGGTCGTCCTTGCTGTAAACATCAATTTCCTGTTCCTTGCTTTTTGAAATTTTCAGATTATTTATTATGCTTTCTCCGGCTTTGAATACAACCTTTTGCTCATAGTTGGCAAAGGCATAATTAAACAGTTCGGAAACCTTTTTGAATCTTGTCTTGCTATCGGCTCCGCCAAGGACTGTGGCAATTACTCTCATATCCTTTCGCGCCGCAGAGGCCGACAGACAAAACATAGCATCATTCGTAAAGCCTGTTTTGCCGGCGTCACAACCCTGATAAAAGCGTACCAGCTTGTTGGTGTTGACCATTTCCGTCTTTCTACCATCGGGGTGAACATAATTTTCTATCCAAATCTTTGAATAATCATAATATTCTTTATATCCTAGCAGCTTTCTTGTCATAATTGTTACATCTCTTGCCGTAGAATACTGCTCTCCGCCGGGAAGTCCTGTTGTATTGCAAAAAAGCGTATTATTCATGCCAAGTTCCTTGGCATAACTGTTCATTTCCGCCACAAATGCCTCTATGCTGCCGCTTATTGCCTCGCCAAGCGCCACAGCCGCATCATTAGCGCTGCAAACAACCACACCTTTTATAAGGTCTTTTACCGGATATTCCTTGTTTGCGTCAAGGAACATTTGCGACCCGCCCATGCCCGAAGCAGTCTGACTGATAACCAATTTTTGATTTATGTCAAGTCTGCCCTCCTCGATAGCCTTGAATGTCAGGCAAAGGGTCATAATCTTTACCATGCTGGCTATGGGGCGCTTTTCGTCCTCATTGTATTTTGCAAGCACTGTTCCCGTGTCATCATCTATCAAATAATAGCTTTTCACACCATCATTTTGGTTTGCTGCCAGCGCTGCGCCGCCAATCGGCACAAAAACCGCAGTCAAAACACATAGAATTATGGTAATTATCAAAAGTTTTTTCATTGTTCCACCTCTTATTTTTATTTTCTGCAACAAAGGTGGGAATATACTAAAAAATCAGGTTAAACACTATGACAAACAATATGTTATAGATTAAAAACGGCACAATATTTATGGCAAAATATCTCAAAATCAAATTAAAATACACCTTTCCTGGCGGACAACAAAGCGGCCTGCGCTTGCAGCGTGAATAACCCAGCGTAAAATACACCTTACAGCACAAATAAAAATAACAAAGCAGCGAAAAAATCAGAAGCGGCAGCCAATAGAACAAAAAATATATTGCGGCATATGCTCCGTCGAACATCAATGAAAGTATCATTGCTTTGAATACAATGCGAAAAAATATCAATAATACGACAAAATTGCCGATAAAAGCCAAAAAGTGCAGTCTTGCAAGCACAACAAAGGCATAAACAGCAGCAAAATATATCGCGCATTTCAGCAGGTACCAAAACACATTGAAGCTTGTTGTCTTTATCAGAATGATTATATTACCTTGAAATTCAACCTCTTTGTTACCGATATTTATCGACAAAAGCAAACCCAAAAAAAGACTTGAGCAAAGCGCTATCAGTACCAACTTGTTTTCAGCGCAAATACGCTTAAAGTCAAGAAACAGATTGGAAAAATACCTTTTTATATTCAGTAACATACTAAAATATATGTCGAAAATTAGGAAATATTATAACATATCATTCACATCATTTGGCACTAGTCAAGCAAACGGTCGGTATAAGAAATGGTGCTGCATTTTTTGTCTGAAGTTATGAGAACTCAGGAAGTTTTATTACATATCAAGCAATATCTATTTGCATGGGCAAGCAAAGGGCAATTACAAGAAATGATGTTGCATTCTTTGTCTGAAGTTATGAGAACTCAGGAAGTTTTATTACATATCAAGTAATATCTGTTTGCATGGGCAAGCAAAAGCGTTATTGTAATGAAACAGTTGCTATTTTTATCCCAAAGCCCATGATAAAGACATACTATATATATTTTTTTATGTTAGTTGCCTATCATCCAATCAATATAAACCCCATAACCCTTTGTTGAATCATTCAAAAACACATGAGTAACAGCTCCGACAAGTTTATCGTTTTGAATAATCGGAGAACCGCTCATACCCTGGACAATGCCGCCGGTTTTTTCCAACAATCTTTCGTCAGTGATTCTTATTACCATACCTTTTTGTTCCGGAATGTCCTGCTTGGCATTTTTAATGATTTCTATTTCATATTTGTCGGGATTACAACCGTTTATAGTAGTGTAAATATGTGCTTTTCCCATTTTTACCTGACTTTTTGAGCCTATTGAAATCGGCTGCAACTCCTTAAAAACTTCTTTGTCGGCATATCCGAATATACCATAATTGTTGTTTTTATCAATGTTGCCTTTAGGCTTGCCGCCTTTTTCAAAAACTCCGCGCAACTCACCTGCCTTGCCGCTGCTGCCCTTTATTGCTCCGACAATGGTACAGCCGAAAATTTTGCCTGATTTATATAAATCTATATCCGGGTTTGTGGTGTCATAAATGCGATGTCCCAGTCCGCCGAACCGTCCGTCCGATGCTCTTACATATGTCAATGTGCCTACGCCGACAATGTCATTTCTTGCAATGATACCCAGTTTATATTCATTTAATGCCTCATCAAAAGCTGGCAGTACTTTTGTTAATTCTTTGACATTATTGCGTGTAAATTCTAATTTCAAAGGCTTTTTTCCCTTGCTAATATCTATAATTTTCTTTATGTCCGGAACTTTTGAAACGGTAATACCGTCAATTTTTGTTATCAAATCTCCGACAGCCAGTCCGCTTTCTTTAGCCGGGCATCGCTTGCCGTCCTTGCCTATGACATCGACAAAATTCGTTATTACTACACCGCCGGAATCGGCAATTACACCAATGGGTATACCCCCTAAATAAACCTTTTCTTCAGCAACCGCCGATGTGCTTTCTTCAATATATAATCCCGACGCGTTTGCGCTGATATTAACTATCGGAATGAAAATAAATGTAAAACAAATCAAAAATAATACTATGTGAGCTATCTTCTTCATTGGTAAATCTCCCTTCGAATTTTAGTTTGGGTAGGGAGTTTTTTTATATTATGGTAGCTTATCTTTGGAACATTTTGTATTATTTATGAAAATATAGTTCTAAATTAGCAACGAAATTGTAATACTATTCTAAATTAGCGTTGTTTTTGGAGTAGTTTGTATTCATCTGCCCATGATTTGAGTTCTTTTGCATGGCTCAACCCTATTTGGCTGTTTTCTGCGCTGCCGGCTAAGCGCATGAGTTCGGCAAGCGTCTGGGCTTCGTCAAGCCTTGTTAGGTCGGTTATGGTCTTTCCTTCTTTGGTAGATTTTGAAATCAAATGGTGACAGTCGGACATTGACGCAAGTTGCGGCAAGTGCGTAACGGCAATGACTTGGCGAGATATAGCAATGTTATACAATTTCTTTGCCACCTCTTTGGCAATTTTTCCTGAGATGCCCGTGTCAATTTCGTCAAACACAAGAGTGTCAATATCGTCAATATCTGCGATAACATTTTTAAGCGCAAGCATAAATCTGGACATTTCGCCGCCGCTGGCAATTTTGGACAAGGGTTTGACCGGCTCTCCGAGATTTGGAGAAATCATAAATTCAATTTTGTCAGCGCCGTTCGGCGTCAGATTTTGCAAAATGTCCTCTTCGGTGTCGGGAAGTTCAATTTTTATTTCGAACACGGTATTTTTCATGCCGAGGTCATTCAGGTGACTTACAATGGCTTTTGAGAATGTTTGTGCGCTGTCTTTTCGGATTGCGCTCAATGTTTTGGCGCTTGCCACAAGCTCTTTTGTTACCTTAGATAAAGCATTGTTTAGTTTTGAGATAGTCAATTCTGCATTTTGCAGCAATTCCAGTCTGGTTTCGGCTTTTGACAAAAAGTTTTCGATATCTTCAATGGTCTTTCCGTACTTTTTCTTTAATAGTCGGATTTCTTCCAGTCTTTTTTCAATGTAATCAATATTTAGCGCATCCAAACCCTCTCCGCTGAGATTGTCGGATATTTCTTGACATATGTCGTCTATTTCGATGCGCGCGCCCTCAAGTCGGTCAATAATTTCGGACAGGCTATCGTCATATCTCAATATATAGTTCAGTTCTGACAACGCTCTTGATATTTTCGCCGATGCACACTCCGCCATATCTCCGCCCAGGTTTTCATAAGCGGCAGACAACGCATTTGATATTTTCTGGAAGTTATAATACTTGTTTCTGTCGGCAAAAAGTTTTTCTTCCTCGCCCTCCGACGGCTTTGCGTTTATGATTTCGTCAATTTGGTATGTCAGCAACCCTATTTCACGAATGCGCTCTTCCTCATCGCCGAATTGGCTAAGTTCTTGAGTTATTTGACGATACTTTTGCAAATGCTCTTGATATATCTGTTTAGCCTGAGCGGTTTTTGCCGAATAATTGTCAAGAATTTTTAGTTGCGTCGGCAATTTCAATAGCGATTGATGCTCGTTTTGGGAATGAATATCGACAAGTTGCCCCACAACCGCGCGCAGCGTTGCAAGTGTTACGATACGCCCATTTATGCGGCATTCGCTTCTGTCCTCTGTCATCATGCGGTTTATGACGGTATAATCGTCCTTTTCTATGCCGTATTCGTCCAAAATGCTGTCTAATTGGGCATTGTTATTGTCAAAGACGACCTCAACACGAGCCGTACTTTCTCCAAATCGTATCAACGAGCGGTCGGCTCTGTCGCCCAATACAAAATGCAGGGAATCGATAATAATCGACTTGCCGGCGCCTGTTTCGCCGCTAAGGATATTCAGACCGCTGCCAAGTTCTATAGTAAGCTCTTGTATAAGAGCAATATTTTTTATGCTGAGTGAAACAATCATTTTTTGTGCATCAAAGTTTTTAGATATGTCATAACGCTTTCTACAAGGTCAAGGTTTTTTACTATTACCACCAAGGTGTCGTCACCGGCAAGTGTGCCAACAACACCTTCTATGTTGAGTTTGTCGATAATAACGCAGGCAGAATTTGCGCTGCCGCTCATTGTTTTGAGTACAATAAGGTTCATTGCCGTTTGGATGCTGACAACAGATTCTTTGAATATATTCAGCAATCGGGTGTTTTGGTCGTTTCCGGGGTTATAAAGATATTTATATCCTTTTGCCGAGGCGGCCTTGACAAGTCCAAGGTCTTTTATGTCCCGAGAAACCGTGGCTTGTGTAACACGAAAACCCGCCGCTATCAGTTCTTGCGTCAGTTCTGACTGTGTTTCAATATCCTTTTGGGCTATTAGTTCAAGTATTTTGTTGCGTCTGTCACTCCTTGTCATATCAATCCTCCGAAAAGCTGCAATTGTTGAGTTTTTGTGAGATATTGTCAAAATAATTGTACCCTTCAAGCCTGACAAACTTTGCCGTAAGATTTGAACGGGCTATTGCCACGCTTTCGCCGACTTGCATTTCTGCGACATCTTCACCGTCAAGGTTCAAAAATGCCGATGGGTCTGCGCGCAGCAGATAAATTTTTACTTCCCTCTCATTGCTGATGACAAAGGGTCTGGATTTGAAAGAATGCGGACAAATCGGCGTCAGCACAAAGGCGCTGACATCGGGAGTTACTATGGGTCCGCCTGCCGAAAGAGAATATGCCGTCGACCCCGTCGGAGTGCTGACAATTAGCCCGTCCGAGCGTGTTCTGTTCATCAGTTGATTGTCGACCATTATGTCAAGATAGACCATTTTTGCACGGCTTCCTCTGGCTATAACCAGCTCATTAAGCGCAAGGTACTTCTTGTTGCGGAATGTTACTTCCAGCATTTCTCTTTTTTCGGTCTTTGTCTTGTTTTTGCATATCAAGGCAATGGATTTTTCGAGATTTGAGCGCTCAATTTCTGTCAAAAAGCCCAAGTTGCCGAGGTTTATGGCAAAAATAGCGCAATCGTGTTTTGCGCATTCCTGAACAATGCGCAGGATAGTTCCGTCTCCGCCGAATACAAAAATAATGTCTGAAAATGCCGCCAAATCTTCGTTCGGCAGATACTGACAATCAAAATTCAAGCAAGAAAGGTCAGAGCTTAATGCAAAAGGCAGCCCCTTTTTCTTCAAAACAGCGGCAAGCTGCAGCGTAGCCTTGCCATTGTCATCTCTTGTTAAATTAGAATAGATTCCGAAACGCATTTTTTGTACCTTTTGCCTTTTTCATTATTATACATTATTATGTATAAAAAGTACAATATTTTTATTTACATCGCAAATATAACAAGTATTCTTTATTTTTATCAGCAAAATATTCAGGCGCATTTATTGTGCCGACCACCTCAAACCCGTTATTGGCGCAAAATTCCTTAATGTCCGCTATTATTGTCTCAACAGTTTTTTGACTCTTAATTAAGCCCTTTTTGCTTAATTGGCTTTTTGT
This sequence comes from Christensenellales bacterium, assembly GCA_050309775.1. GTDB lineage: Bacteria > Bacillota > Clostridia > Christensenellales > DTU072 > DTU072. The sequence goes on from JBNRMV010000012.1 coordinate 55,820, forward strand.
TGCTTCAAATTGCGGTTTAATCAGCGCAACAACCCTGCCGTTCAATTTCAAAATATTCCTGACACTAGGTAAGATCATTTTTAATGAAATAAAAGAAACATCTATGGTGACGAAATCAACTAATTCTCCGATATCATTGACTGACAGATACCTTGCATTCAAGTGAGGCAAAAAAACTATTTTGTCCGACATAAGATATTGCGGAAAATCAATGTCACCGACATCCACGGCATAGACTTTTTTTGCGTTGTTTGAGAGCAACACCTCGCTGAACCCTCCGTGCGCCGCCCCTATATCCGCGCATACAAGGTCTTTTACTTTTATGGAAAATTCATCAAACGCCTTTTGCAGCTTAAAGCTGCCAAGCGATGCAAAGTCAGGTTGCGTGATTTTTATATTGTCATTTTCGGATACATAAACAGATGTTTTAGTAGCCTGTTCGCCGTTCAACAACACAAACCCCATTTTTATCAGGTTTGCCGCGCGGCTCCTGGAACGCGCAAATCCTTTTTCAAAAAGATAACTGTCCAGCCTCATTTTTGCGCCTTAGGTTTATATACCAGACCAATAGCGCGGCTGGCAAACATAATGAGTTCCTTTGAATTCTTTATGGCTACTTTTTTGATAAACGCCTTGCCGCCGACAGTAACAGCGGCTACAAGACTTGATAAAATAATATTAAATATCCAAGCCTGAGGGTTGTCAAAGGCTATTTTTGCTATTATGGTGATTGAACATGCTCCGCTGACTATGCCGCAAATATCACCAATGACATCTGCGCAGATATTTGACACCTTTTCGGCATTCTTGACCAAAATTACGGCTATTTTTGCGCCGGGTACTTTGCGCGCCGCCATAGACAATAATGGCGACAGTTCGCAAGAAGCGGCAGCTATACCGATACCGTCAAATACTATATTGATAATAACAAGCAACAGCAACAATGACATTGCTATGATTATGTTGGCTTTTGATGCGGTTATTTCGGTGATAAAACTAAAAACAAGCGAAAGTATAAGGGTAACAAAGGTTATTTTAATTGCCCAGAGATTTCGCTTTTTTTGTTTTGATTTCTTGTTGTTGTCTTTTTTTTCAGGCGTTTCTGCCTCTTGTTTTATGTCGGTCTTCATCATTTCAGATAAAAATAATTTCGGTGGCATAAACTAAGTAAACCTTGCGTCTTTGGTTCGGTAGGATTTCCCTACCGGGAACCTGTCGTCGCCGTACAGGCAGTTTCCTTTTAATCCCGATAGAATCGGATTGCTCCAGATTCAACCGAATCGCCACTTAGAACACACTATAATCCTTAGCTTATACAGTCTAGAAGATTTCCTTAACAGACTTGATGTGGGTTATCCTCTTTTGCAGTATCAGTTTCATTCCGCAATCACATACTACTGTTGGCCAACAGGAACATGCTTAAAATCAGAAATCCACAGCCACCACTCAAGGCAAGCTACACTGCACACAGACATTGATTACCGCGATGCAGGTTTAATCCCTGGCAGTAGACTTGCATCCACCAAACAGGGTCTCCACGATAGTTGGGTCGGCTCCCGTATGCCATTACGGGACGCCCAATTATCTTAACTCCCAGCACCAGCCCTGATTTGGGCAACCAAGGCCAGCACAAGGAACTTCATCGATTTGCTCTTTAACGGTATTTTAACCCCGTCTTCGCGCACATCGCACCTGACTAGAATACTGTGCCACCGTGCATACATATTAGCACACTTTTATAGTTTATGCAAATAATTTATGAAAAATGCCGGCAAACAACTTATTTCTGACGAAAAACAACGCTTTTCGTCAGTTCAATCAAATTTTTTGCCTCATTGCCATACTTTGAAAATATCTCCTCTATCTCCTTGTACAGCGAATTTACTGTTTTTTCCGCTTGATTTTTGCCAAAATATGAGGAATATGATTTTTTGTCGGCATCAAGCATGTCATCGGTCAACTGAAAAATTATACCCAATTTTTCGCCAAACACCGCCATATCGTTGTATACCGCCTCATTTTTATGCAAATAGCAAGGAATAAGCGCTGCGGCTTTTATCAATGCGGCAGTCTTTTTTGCGTACATTGAAAGCATTTGTTCGGGTGAAGCGTCGCGCTGCAATGTAAGGTCTTCAACTTGCCCGCCTACCATGCCCTTTGCCCCTGCGCATTCAGCTAAAAGAATAGCCGAACTGAATAGTTTGTTGTCAAAACTAACTGCTTTGAGTGCAACTTCATAAGCTAAGTTCAGCAAAGCGTCACCAGCAAGTATGGCAATGGCTTCGCCATATACCTTATGCGTTGATGGTCTGCCTCTGCGGAAATCGTCATTGTCCATAGACGGCAAATCGTCATGTATCAATGAATATGTGTGTATGAGTTCAATGGCGATAGCAAAATCCGCAACTTTTGTCCAACTAATTCCAAGGAACTCCGCAGATAAGCGCATTATCAGCGGTCGGATTCTTTTGCCGCCGCCAAATACAGAATATTCCATAGCGGAGTATAGTTTTTCGGGGTAAAGCCCTTTTTTCTCCTCAAAAAAACGCCGCAAACCCGTTTCAAACTCATCTATCATTTGCAAATTTTCTTTATTCATCGTCAACCTCAATTTTTTGCATATCAGCGTTCAGCAGTTCAAACTGACCTTTGAGTTCGTTCAACTCTTTCAGACAGTCTTTTGCCGTCTTTATGCCGTCTGCGTACAGTTTCAGGCTCTCCTCAAGCGTAATTTTTTCGCTATCAAGTTTCTTGACTATTTGTTCAAGTTTTTGGGCGTTTTTTTCATAACTCATTTTGTTTGCTCCGTTGTTTGGGTAATTATTGCCTGCGCGCTGCCGTCATACGCATATATATTTATTATATCATCCTTTTGCAATTCCGCAATGCCCGAAACTGCCGTTTGGTCTTTTGTCACACGAAAATAGCCCTTTTGCAGTAATTTTGACGGGTTCATACTGTCAAGCGATTGCAAAAAGCGTTGCAAATCGGTCTCTCGTCTGTTTATATTCCTTTCAACGGCTCTGCGCATTGTTTCTTTGTGCGCTTTAATGCGGTACTTTTGTTGTGACAACAGTTGTCCCCAGCGATAGCCTATTTCGGATATATTAAAGATGACACGCGCACGCGCGTTTTCAAGCAGCCTTGCCTGTGTACGGTATAGCTGATGCTGCATATCGGCAATATAGTCTTTTTGCGATTGAATGTCGTATCCCACTCTCTCCGCCGCTGCCGTCGGCGTGATGGCTCTTTCGTCAGCCACAAAGTCGCAAAGCGTATAATCTGTTTCGTGTCCGACAGCCGATATTATCGGAGTGTTGGCGTCAAAAATTGTACGGGCAAGCGTTTCGTCATTGAATGGCAACAAGTCTTCAAATGAGCCGCCGCCTCTGCCTATGACAATGACATCAAACCCCCTATTGTCGGCATTCTGTAAGGCTTTTGTTATTTCCTTTGCCGCAAATTCACCTTGCACTCTGACATCTATAAGAGTTAGTTTTTGTTGGGTGTTATATTTATAAATCGTCGTCATTATGTCCTGAATAGCCGCGCCCTTTGCGCTGGTTATTATGGCAATATTGTTGGGGAATTGCGGAACTTTCTTCTTGTATTGAGCGTCAAACAGCCCTTCCTGCTTAAGTTTTTGTTTAAGTTCCTCAAGTTTTTGATAGAGAGCGCCTGCTCCGAACAGTTCTATTTTGTATGCCGTAAGCGACAATCGACCTGTCTTGACATAATAGTCTGGTCTGCCCGTGACAAGCACTTCCTCGCCGTTTTTTGGGATATATGTGCGTTTGCAATCAAAACACAGTATGGAAAGCTGGGCATTTTTGTCCTTAAGCGTAAAATAGCAGTGTCCGCCTACGACGCTGACACCGCTTGCTTCGCCGACAACCGGCACATTGTAAAGTGTTGTTTCTTCTTGAAAAATATTCCTTACATAGGTATTAAATTGTTCGACTGTAAGATATCTTTTATTTGCCATAAAGCTCGTATGCCTTGATTGTGTTGGCAAGTAACATAGTTCTGGTCAAAAGCCCCACTCCGCCGGGTACGGGGGTTATGAATGAACATTTGTCCTTGACTGCCTCAAAGTCCACATCGCCGCACAAATAGCCGTCGGCTCTGTTCATGCCCACATCGATGACAACCGCGCCGTCTTTCACCATGTCGGCGGTGACAAACTTTGCTCTGCCAATAGCAACAACAAGAATGTCCGCAGCGGCGGCAATCTTGGTCAGGTCCTTTGTTTTTGAGTGACAGACCGTCACCGTTGCGTTTTCACGAAGAAGCATAAGCGCCATGGGCTTTCCGACTATGTTTGAACGCCCGATTACGACGGCGTTCTTGCCGGCAACTGAAATGTTGTAGGCTTTCAGAAGCTCCATTACGCCGCTGGGTGTGCAGGGCTGAAGTTCGGGAATGCCAAGCGCAAGTCTGCCCATTTGCCAGGCGCTGAGACCGTCAACATCTTTTTTGGGGTCAATATATGAAAGTATTTCGTTTTCGTTGAGATGCTTCGGAAGCGGCAGTTGTACTATCATGCCGTCTATGGTTTCGTCAGCGTTCAATTCATTTATTGCGGCGACAAGCTCTTCTTTGGTTGTGTCCACAGCAAGGCGAAGATGTATCGACTTCATGCCGATTTCTTCGCAGTCCTTTATCTTGTTGGCAACATACACCTTTGAGGCGGCATCGTCGCCAACTATGATGACCGCAAGCCCTGGTTCTCTGCCGGTTTTTTTGAGGTCTTGAATTTTTTGTTTGAATTGGGATTTAAGCTGTGCCGAAACGGCTCTTCCGTCAATTATTTGCATCTTCGTCTATATCCTTTTTGTTTAGTTTTTTGTAAACGCTCGACAGTACGCCGTTGACATACTGATTGCTCTTGTCGGTGGAATAACGCTTCACAAGTTCGACTGCTTCAGCTATTGAAACAGAGTGCGGAATGTCGGGCATGAAGTGCATTTCGTAAAGTGCAAGTAGCAATGCCGCAAGGTCAGGCATAAATATGCGGTCCAAAGAAAAGCCTTCAGAAAGCTGTTCAATCTCCGATATCAGCCAATCATATTTTTCTATTATGCCTGAATAAGCTTCCGACATATATTTTTTGTCGACATCGGCAAGTTCTATGCTGGACAAAATGTCAAAGGTCCTTTGATTGGGTTTTTTTGAAAAGAGATATTCAAAAATTAATTTATATACTGATTCTCTGGCTATTTTTCGGCTCATAAAGAACTTTCCTCTTGATAGTATGGCTTATTTGAAAATTATGTTGCTGACATTGACATTTATGGATTGTACTTTGTAGCGTGTCGCCGCTTCAACCGCCTTCTTTATTTTTTCTTGGAGATTGCAGACAACATCCGGCACGCTGTAGCCGTAAATGATATTTGTGTACAGGTCAATGATGACTCTGTTCTCGTCTATATATACATGTATGTTCCTATGTTTGAGGGCGCTTAAACCAAATTTGTTCTTGACTAAACCAACCTCTTTTACCACGCCTTCAGTCTGCGAAAGAGCTGACCCGGCAATGGATGCAATGAGATTGGCGTATCTGTCGTTTACCTCATGACTAATTGAGTCTTTCACATTCCACCTCATAGAGGAGTATAACATAAAAGACTCAATTGTGCAAGGAATTCATTCTCAAATCAGGCGTAAGGCGTGATTACTACATCAAGCGGCGTGGCGTCTGTTTCAGTAAGTACTACATTAAGTATTTGCGCCGACTGTTCTTTTGTAATCTCAGCAGCCTTGACAACAATATGGATGTTCTCAGTGCTGATTGTAACGATACAATCTTCAAAACCCTTTGACTTAATCAAGCCTTCAAGCACAAGCTCGGTTTCCATTATATCGCAGATGCCCAGCTTCTTTTCCTGAGCGCTGGCAATGGCCGCTTCGTCGGAGTCCTCTGCGCCGATAATGCTGTCAAGATAAAGTATCTCCTCGGCTCTGATGGCTTCCCTGTCTTGGCGGTATGATGTGAAGAATGTCACCGCTGTCAACTCTTCTTCTTCGGGATTGAGTTTTGCATTCAGGAAATAATTCAGTACGCCAGTTGCGACAAGCAATAACACAAGCGATACCAGAACTATTATCTTCTTTTTGTTTGTTTTCATAAAATGCCTCCATATATGATAATTTTTTTATTTCATTGCAAATATCTCTATGTTATTTGCGCTGACATTCAATACTGTTTGCACCGCCCGCATAAGTTCCAACCGTACTTTTGCGCTGCCTGCGCCTTGCGCTACTACTATGACGCCCTTGACTTCGGGCATTATTTCTTTTGTGACATAAAGTTTTGATGAGCCGTTTGAGTTTATTATTATCGGAGTTTCTGTTACCGTACTTGTAGAGGTATTTACGGCTCCGCTTCCGGACGATGTGTTGGTGTGCGTGCTTTTTGTGTTGGCTATGACCTTTTCCGTTGAGCCGCTGTATGTTATCATAACCTCTACGCTGCCGGCTCCGTTTATTTGAGAAAGCACCTGCGCCAGACGCATTTCAAGCTGTTTTGTCATCTCAAGGCTTTCTTGCGCTGCAGTCGGGTAGCTGTCTTTATCTTTGGTTTTCTTTTCCGAAGTTATCAAGGAATACCCGAGAATAAGCAGCGCAATGGCTATTATCGCAACAATGATTTCAATGTTTTTTATGCCTTTCAGACGGACATATATTTCTTTGAATTTTTCTTTATATGTCTTTGCCATAAATCATTATGCGTTCCTTATTCACGCTGACCGCCTTTTGCACTGCCTCAATAATAACTTCACTAATATTTATATTCTTACCTTTTTCTGATATGACAGCGTTTTCTACCGACACCAACACGCTTATTATCTCTAGCGCTGACATGTCATATGAAAAATTTATGCTTACCTGACAGCCGCTTATGCCTTTTTCTTCAATATATTCTTCAATTTGTCTTTCCTTTTGTGAATACTGCGCGGTATACAGCCTAAAAAGCAAATCTCCGTCTTTTGAAAGCTCCTGATTTTGCTGAAAAGCGTCGGTAAATTCTATTTCTTTTTTTAGCAAACCCGGCAAAGGCGCAATTATTACGGCTATGACAATTACCGACATTATGCCTTTTATGTACTTCTTTGTTTCGCCCTCTGCAAGCAACAAATCAAAAATTACCGTCAATACAACCACGCATACTATTGAGATTATCCAGCTTTTCATCATATCACCCCAAAATTGCAGGTTATAATTATCAACATAACCATAATAAAGAATAAAAAGGCAAACCCTGCGACAATGGCAACAAGCGTGACAAGGTTTTTTGAAGTTGTGTAAAGCATGTTTGAAATTCTTGCATCGGAAATCGGCTCAACAATAGCCGACGCCAACCGCAAAGCAAAAATCAGCGCAATTATTTTTACCAACGGTGCAAGCACAATAAAAAATAATAATATAATGCTGCACAGCCCAAGCGCATTTTTTATAACCACACAACTTGCCAACACAAGGTCAAAGCCCTCCGACAAATATCCGCCTAATATCGGCACATAGCTTGACAATGCAAATTTTGCAGACTTAATGGTCACCGTGTCAAAAGCCGTACCTGTTATTCCCTGCGCCGTAATAAAAGTCACAAAAAGACTGAACATAATTCCCAGCGTCCATTCTGACAGAGATTTTGTCGTCTTGTGCAGTTTTTCAAGTTTGATATTGTCGCTCAGATTGCCGACAATGCCAAAGACCACCGAGGCAATAAAGAGCGGCAGTATAAAAACATTTATCAGTTTTATCATTACCGTTGTCATTACCGTCATAAGCGGCTGATATACGGCGGCGCTGCCCACTCCGCCAAGCGCCGAAGTCAGCGTCAGCAACAGCGGAAAGCAAAAACTCATAAGTTTGTCCATGGCGTCAATAGTTTTTTTAACGGAAATAATTATATCTGCTATGGCATAGCCAAGAATGGTGATTATTGCGCCATAACACACAATATAAATAATCTGGTTGGTTGACGCCTTTGAAAAGCCCGAAATTAAGCCCGAAAACATACCGAAAAGAATGGCGATAATTATTATGATAATCATCATCGGCACGATTTTCAGAATACTGTTAAAGAACATTTTTACTATGCTGTTGAAAACTATGTTTATATCCAGTTTTGTTTTGCCGTCTATTATTCCCCTGATAATCTCTTTCAGGCTTGAGCCCATACTTTTGAGATAATCCTCCTCGAGCTGCTGAAAAAATATTTCAAATTCATTTAGGTTTAATTCATTTATGCGGTTTTCTATCTCATTATTGATTTTTTTTGAGACCTCTTGCTCTTTATTGGTTTCGGCATAAGCGGTTTCTTCGGCAATCGGACAAAAAACAAGCAGCGCTACAAATATAATAAAAATTAGTTTTTTCATAATAAACCGCCGATAATGTCAATGATGCCCGTAAGCACCGGTAGTGCCATTATGAATATGGTTACCTTGCCGGCAAGCTGAATTTTATTGGCTATGCTTGCACAATCGTTGTCCTCGCATACGCTTGACGCATATTCGGTTATGTATCCTATACCGATAATGCGGAGTATTGCGTTAAAAATATCCCGAGGCAGACCGGACTTGTCCGCTATGCCGGAAAAGGTATTGACAACATCAAGTATTTTTTCAGAAATACCAATAAGGATGATAACGCCGGTTGCCAGCGCAATAAAAATAGAATATTCAGGCTTTATATGCTTGACCGTAACGACCATAATCGTACCTATAAAGCCTATTGCTATGTACTTAAATATGTCCATACCGTCAATAAAGTCTGAAAATTGCTCTTAAAGTATCAAACAAGCCCCCAATCATTTCAATGACCATCATAAGAACTATAACCAGTCCGGCAAGCGTTACAAGAGTGGCGATTTCTTTCTTTTCGCTTTTTTCCAGAATGTTATTTATTACTGCGGTAATAATGCCCACTCCGGCTATTTTGAAAATGATATCAATGCTCATGCCCACCCCTAAAGAATTATTATCATTATGCCCAGTCCGACAAGCGGAGCCAACTTTTTAGCCAGCATTCCCTTTGCGCCGCGCTGCTTTTCCAAATTTCCTAAATATTCCGTAAGTCTGACTTTGCACTGCTCGGCAAAAGCCTTTTGGCTGCTGTTGTCCAGAGTCGCTATACCCTTTATAAAGTCGGTAATTAACTGCTTTTCGCTTGCCGTCAGACATACCAAAGTCTGCATGCCGAACTGCAATTCATTGGGATTTTTTATTCCGGCAAGAGCCTCCGACAATTTTGTTCCCTTGCTTGCGTATTTAGCAAGCAAATCGGCTATGCCGGTTTTCATAAAACTAATTTCTGCGCATGCAAAACCAATGAAGTCAATAAATTCATTGAGAACTGCAATTTTTGCTTTATAATAACCGTCTATGCCTATTCCGATATAGGTACAAGCTATGACAATGAGTATTCCTGCGACAAAATTCATTGTTTCCTCATAATTGATTTTATGCTTCCTACGCGTGGTTTAGACGATAACGCAATGAAATTGTCAAAGTGCGGCACCAATTCGCAATAATTCTTTTTCACGCTGTCGATGCCGTCGGCATGAATGGCGGCAAGTATTTTTACCCCTGCCGCGGCAATTTTTTTTACGGCAATGATATCCTCATTTCCGAATATCTCGTCACAAACGATGATTTCAGGCGAAAGAGAGCGAATACCGCCCTCATAACAAAGACTTTTGGGTACGCCTTGAATGATATCAATCATATTTTTTGGGGGGATTCTTGCTGCGCTGCCATAAAACTCATACCTTTCGTCAAGCACCAACACATCATAACGGCTGCTCAACACCCTTGCAATATCCCGAATTAAAGTTGTCTTACCGCAGCCGGGCGGCGATATAACAAGCGTGTTCTGAAAATTTTCAAATACCCATTTTACAGCATCGCTGCAACCGTAGATATCATGGGGGAACCGTATACAAAGCGAAATAATTTCCCTATATGCAGACATAGTATTTTCTTTTTGGATTGCCTGTCCGCCTATGCCTATTCTTATGCCGTCTTTGTAATAAATAAAACCTCTGCGGAATTCTTCTTCATAAGCATATGCAGAATAGCCCGTTGCGCGCGCAATTATTCCGTCAATCAGCGCCTTGTTGGCGGTTATGCCGATATCAATCTTTGTTGTATTGTTTTTTGCAATGATAGGCTGCCCTCTGCGAATACGCAATTCGGTAAGCCTTTCAAAAGACACTGCGCTTTGCACAATGTCATATATTTCTTTGCCCAAAAGGTCTTGCATACTTTACTATACTTTAGCCGCAATGACGGTTATGACAAAATGTGTACAAAAAAAAAGACTGTCTCAGACAGTCTTTGATTTTTTGTTTGTATTCCTTATGTGATTATACCCTTGACATATATGTTCCCGTGCGTGTATCAACTCTTATGGTGTCGCCCTCGTTGACAAAAAGCGGAACTTGAATCTTATAGCCTGTTTCAAGGGTGGCGGACTTGGAACCGGGTTGCGCAGTTGCGCCGGGAATGCCGGGGTCAGCCTTGGCTACTAACAGTTCGACAAAGTTTTGCGGTTCAACAGAGAATGCAGAGCCGTTGTAAAAAGCTATGTCGCAAACCATGTTTTCTTTTATGAATTGCAACGCATCGGCTACCAATTCCTTGCTTAGGGGTACCGTTTCGTAGGTTTCCATGTCCATGAAGTAATACAGGTCGCCGTCATTGTAGCTGTACTCCATCTTCTTTCTTTCGATATGCGCCGTCTCAAACTTCTCACTGGGGTTGAAAGTTCTTTCGATGACGCTGCCCGTCATAACATTTCTTATTTTTGTTCTAACAAAAGCCGCTCCCTTGCCCGGTTTGACATGTTGAAAATCAACAATAACCTGTACTGAATTGTCCATAACAAAGGTAATGCCCTTTCTGAAATCTCCTGCCTGTATAAAACCCATCTGGTCCTCCGATAAATATAAAATACTACAATATTATCATTGCTTTTTGGCTTTTTGTCAAGTTTTCTATACTACTTTTCTTAAAAAACACTATATCCTCAATCCGAACGCCGAATTGATGCGGTATATAAAGCCCCGGCTCAATGCTGACAACCATGTTTTCTTGCAAAAATTCTTCCGAACGGGGCGACAGCGACGGTATTTCATGTACATCAGTACCCAACCCATGCCCCAACGAATGCAAAAAGTATTTGTCCAATCCACGGGCAACAAAACAATCGTTTGCAAGCGCATAAGCCGCTTTGCAGCTAATTCCCGTATAAAGGTTGTCAAGCGCCGCTTGCTGCGCTTCCAGTACTGCGTTATAAATTTCTTTTTGTTGCGCCGTCGGCATGCCAAAAAATATAGTTCTGGTCATATCGGCGCACCAGCCTTTGTATCGCGCGCCAAAATCAAGTTTTATTACGCTGCCATTTTCCAACCGTTTGTCGCCGACAAGCGCATGCGGACGCGCGCTGTTCTTTCCGAATGCCACTATACTCTTGAACGCTATGCCGTCGGCTCCGTTTTCTAATAAGGTGTTTTCAAGCGCCATACAAAGTTGCCGCTCCGTCATGCATTCTTTTATTTTGGGCAGAATGTCGGAAAAGGTCTTATCTGTTATTTCTTGGGCTTTTTTTATCAGTGCAATCTGCTCGGGAGTTTTTATTGCCCTCATTTTTTGTATATCGTCGGAGATATCTATAAATTCCGCAGCTATTCTTCCTGTAATCAGTCGGTAAAAGTTCATAGGAAGGTCATTTTCTATGCCTATGGTCTTTGCAGAATTGTCAGTAATAATTTTTTGAATGGTGTCCGCCATATTACGGCGGATATCGACAATTTCAAAACCCTGCAAAAGCTCCGCCGCTTCTTCGGTATATCTTGCGTCGGTTAAATAATATTTCTTGTCAGGGAAAATAAGTATAGCCGCATCAGCGTTGTCATAGCCTGAAAAATGAAAGAGATTTGAGTGCGTCCTTATAAGCAGACATTGACATTTTTTCAGTAATTCAATCATACTGTGATTATAAGTCAAAACTTCCCGTGAGTCAATTACTTCTTAGTTTTAGACTTTGCAAATACCGCCACTACAAAGCCGACAAAAATTGCTCCGGCAACTCCTGCCGCCGCCGTCATCAGTCCGCCGGTAAAGGCGCCTATCAGACCTTGGTTTTGCACTCCCTCCATGGCTCCTTTGGCTAAATTTGCGCCGAATCCTACTATCGGAATGGTTATTCCTGCCTTGGCAAATTCTTTTATCGGCTTAAAAATATTCAGCGCCTGAAGTACGACTCCCAACAAAAGGAATACAACCAGAATTCTTGCCGAAGTAATCTTTGTAAGGTTTATCAGCACTTGTCCTATCAGGCATACAACTCCGCCTATAAGAAATACCCAAACATAGTCTAACATAATTCAAGCCCTCTCAATACAAATGGCATGCGCTATGCTGGGAATTGTTTCGCGTTGCAACGATGCGGTCTTTGACATCAAAGCTCCTGTCGGCATAAGCAGCAATCTTTTTATCTTGTTTTCCAGCATATTTTGATAAATATACGAATTGAACACGATATTTGAGCATGCCGTTCCGCTGCCGCCCTGTCCGACATCTTGCCCCTCTCTGTTAAAAATCAACTCGCCGCAGTCCTCATGCTGTTCCTCAATATCTATGCCGTCTTCTTTAAGCAGTTTTCGGAACAGCCTGCCGCCGGCGTCGCCCAAGTCGCCCGTGGCTATCATATCATAATATGACGGCTGGCGATTTGTATCGCGAAAATGCCTTTTCAAAGTATCCACAGCCGCCGGCAGCATAGCCGCTCCCATATCATTGGCATCGTTGACCCCAAAATCAACAACCTTGCCCAGCGTTGCGCAGGTTATCTTTACTTTATGCTTGTCGAACTTTTCCAACATTGTGCAGCCTGCGCCCGTCACCGTCCATTGCGAAAGCGGAGTGCGTTGCGAACCTAATTCCAACGGAAAGCGGTATTGCCTTTCGGCTGTGGAAAAATGGCTGGAGGTCGAACAGATTACTCTGTGCATAAGACCGCCGCTTATCATAGACGACCCGACTATCAACGCTTCGGCAAAGCTGGCGCATGCGTTATAAAGCCCGATAAAGGGAATGCTGAACTCTCTAAGCGCATAGCTTGACACTATCATTTCATCAAGCAAATCGCCTGCAAAAACGCAGTCTATATCCCCTGATGTCAGACCGCTCTTATTGATTATGTTGCGTATCGCTGCGACATGAATTTTTGTTTCGGCTTTTTCAAAACTCTTTTGTCCAAGCAAGTCGTCTTTAAGCGTATGATGAAAATATTTGCCTAATGGACCTTCCGCCTCTTTTGGTCCGGCTATTGTAGTAGTTTCGACTATGCCTACGCCGTTAAAATAAATTGTATGGTTTCTCATCAAACGCTCCCAATAATGAAATAAATCAGCCCTACAACAATTGAGGCGACAACTCCAAAAACTATTACCGGGCCGGCAATTGTGAACATATTGGCACAAAGCCCGAATACATAGCCCTCTCTTTTGAATTCAATTGCCGGCGCAACAATGGAATTTGCAAACCCCGTTATCGGCACAATAGAACCGGCGCCGCCAAATTTTCCTATATTGTCATAAATGCCAAACCCCGTCAAAATGCCAGTTAAGGTAATGATTATCAGAACAGTAAACTGTTGATTAACCTGTTCATCTAAAGCAGGAAACCCCAGTTTAAGCAAATCGCTTATTCCTTGCCCGATACAGCAAATTATACCGCCGGTTATGAACGCTCTTATCATGGTTTTCAGATGCCGCGAGCGTGGCATCGATTGTTTAACAACTTTCAGGTACTCTTTGTTTTTCATCGTTCCTCAAGTCCTCATATTTTTTTGTCGGGAAGCAAATCTCTTCCCTTTCTACAAATTCTTTACGCATATTTCCCTTATATAAAAAAATACCCTATACCTATTTTTGGCATAGAGCGGTTTATTATACTTGTTTGATGTAGCTATTTAATCATCTTTTTGGTTGTCGTCAGCGCGCGTTTTTCCAAACGCTATAAAATCATCTTCAATTTCTCTTGCGTCACAACTGAACACAGGGTTTATGGTTATTCCTCTTTTCAGCACATCAAAGCCGTATTTTTGCCGCAAAGTGTCTATACTGCTTTCAAGTTTGCTATTTTTTTGAATTTCATCGTCAAACAGCGTTTGCGGCAGGTCCTCGGCGCTTTTCAGACCGCCCACAGCCACCGTAATTGTGCGCAACGGCAAGTTTTCGGAAAAATCATAATTGCTTTTCAACAGTTTTATGGCAAGCGTTGCTATGTCATATGCGCTGTCCGTCAGAAAATCAAACTTTGCCTGACGGCAAAAAGAGTACAAAGCCTTGTCGCGCAAGTCCAAAGACACTCCCGACGCCACCAGTCCCAAAGCACGCAAGCGGAAAGCAATGACTTCGCTGAGCGCAAAAATTACACTTGACGCCTCTTTCAGATTGGTGACATCTTCTTCCGTAGTAGTGCCGTTGCCTACGCTTTCGGGAATATGCACATAAGTATAAGGTTTTACGGCATCGGTGTCTTGCCCGTTTGCGTAAGTGTGCAGTTTTTCCCCTACCTTGCCGAAAAGGCGTATAAGTTCCGTTTTGTTGTACTGCGCCAAATCGCCAATGGTAAAAACCCCAAGTTTGTTGAGCTTTTCTTCCGTATGCCTGCCGACAAAGAGCATATCCGACACTCTCAATCGCCAAACCTTGTCTTTGTAGTTTTCTTTGGATATGACGGTTATGGCATCGGGCTTTTTCATGTCGCTGCCAAGTTTTGCAAAAATCTTATTAAAAGATACCCCTATGGACACAGTCAGGCCTGTTTCTTGCCGAATGACATCTTTTATCTTCTCGGCGGTCTGCTCGCCGCTGCCCCAAAGTTTTTCACAGCCTGTCAGGTCAAGCCAACACTCGTCAAGACCAAAACTCTCGACATCGGGAGTAAACCTTGTAAAAATATCGTGTACTTTTTTTGAATATTCGGAATACTTTTTGAAATCCGGAGGCACAAGAACGAGTCCGGGGATTTTTCTCTTTGCCGACCAGATAGTTTCGCCTGTCTTTATGCCGGCTTTTTTGGCTTGTTCAGTTTTTGCCAGCACTATTCCATGCCTTTTTTCGACATCACCGCACACTATGACGGGTTTGCCTTTCAGTTCGGGATTTTGCAGTACGGCAACAGAGGCATAAAAACTGTTGATATCGACATGCAGAATGGTCCGCTCATCAGTCATAAAGGCTCTTGTATAGCTCCTCTACTCTGTTATATAGTTCGTTTTCGTCGCCGTTGTTTTCAATAATGTCAGTGGCATACTGCATTCTTATTTTGTCGGTAACTTGACTTGACATAATCTTTTTTGCGTATTCCTCGCTTATGGCATCCCTCATCAGAATTCTTTTGATACGCAGTTCGTTGCTGGCTTTGACCAACCATATTTTGTCAAACATATCCTGCATTTTTGATTCTACAAGCAAAGGTACTTCGACAAAGATTGCGCCGCTCATATTCTTTATGCGCTTCTTTGTTTCCTCTATAATGATTGGGTGCGCCAAATCATTAAGTTTTTTCATGGCGTTTGCGTCATAAAAGACCCGTTTGCCCAGTTCTATTCTATCAATAACGCCGTCTTTGACTACGCCTTTGAAGAGTTTGTCTATCTTTTTGATATACTCTTCATTTTTCATAAGCTCGTCATTGATTTCGTCGGCGCTCAAAACATTTGCGTCAAAAGATTTAATAATTTCCATAACGGCTGATTTGCCGCTTCCCACTCCGCCTGTAATTGCTATTAGCATACTTCCTTTCTCCTTACTTTGCTTCGTACCAGTTTTGTCCTATGCCGACATTTGCCAGCATGGGAATTTTCATAGTTACGGCTTCTTCCATACATTTTTTTATTAAAGTTTTTATTGCGTCCACTTCATCATGCGGACAATCAATAATAAGTTCGTCATGCACTTGCAAAATCATTTTTGCTTTGTAGCCGCCCGATTTCAAAGCCGCATTGACCTTCAGCATAGCAATCTTTATTAAATCTGCTGCGCTGCCTTGCAACGGCATATTCATTGCCGCTCTTTTGCCAAAGGCCCTCACAGCATAATTCGGCGACTTCAATTCGGGAAAGTGCCGAATTCTGCCCATAAATGTCCGCAGATACCCTTGCTTTTCGGCAAGTTCGACATTGTTGTCCATAAACTGTTTTACTGACGGATAAGTCTTAAAGTATTCGTCAATGTATTTCTTTGCCTTTTGGCGGCTGATGTCAAGATTTTTTGACAAGCCAAAGGAGCTTATGCCGTATATTATGCCAAAATTGACGGCTTTTGAGGCGCTTCTCATGTCTTCCGTCACATCTTCCAAGGGTACGCCATAAATTCTGGATGCCGTCAGCCTGTGGATATCTCCGGCATGTTTGTAGGCCTCAATAATGTTCGGGTCGTCGGAAAAATGAGCCAACAGCCGCAATTCAATTTGTGAATAGTCGGCGGTAACCAATAGGCAACCGGGGCTGGCTATAAACATCTTGCGTATTTCCCTGCCCTCTGCTCGCCGTATTGGGATATTTTGAAGATTCGGTTCTGTCGAGGACAGTCTGCCTGTCGTTGTTTGGCATTGTTTGAAAGAAGTATGCACTCTGCCGGTGGCGGCATTCATTACGGCGCGCATGCCATCAAGATATGTGCTTTTTAGCTTTGCTATCTGACGGTAGCGCAACAAAGCCTCTGCAATGGGGTGATTTATGCTCTCCAAAGTATCTGCGGCAACGGAATAACCGGTTTTGTTCTTTTTTCGGGTCGGCAGTTGCAACTTCTCAAAAAGTATATAGCCCAACTGTTTGTTTGAATTTATGTTAAAAGTTTCGCCCGCCATTTCGCAAATGGCGTCAATAAGCTGTTTGAGTTCGGCATCGTATTGCTTTGATAATGTTTCAAGCACCTCTTTATCAATACAAAAACCTGCCTTTTCCATTTCATAAAGACACGCAACAAGCGGCAGTTCTACTTCATAATAAAGTTTATTGAGTTCAAGTTCGGCTATTTTTTTGTCCAGAGTATCGTTTGCTGACAGCATTGCGGCTGACAAATTGCTTTCTTTCGGGGCGTAAATGTCCACAAGCTCTTTTGCCGTGTTCAGAGTACGGCTTGAATTTATTAAATAGGCTTTTAATTGAATGTCCTCATATGGCATTTCAAGTTTTAGGGACATTTGTTCCAGCGTATGCATTTCGGCTTTGGCATCAAAGAATATGTTGGTATACTTTTTGCCGTACAAAGGCGCTATGACATCTGCGGCATCATGGTGCGCAATACCGTCGCCGAACAAACCTGCATTTATGGCTATTCGGTATTCCTTGTCCGAGAAAGCAAGCGACAGTTCATCTCCCCAATTTATGACAATACTTTCACCGTCTTCAATTGCGGATATAACTTTTTTCAGTTGATTCAAATCGGATATGTTGAAGACTTCGGTTTCGTGAACTTCTTGCGCCGTCGTGTCTTGTTCGTCCTTGTATTCAAAACGGGTGGTAAGCGTGCGGAACTCCAGCTGCTGCATGGCGTCCATGGCTTTTTTGTCAAGGGGATATTCAAAGCGCAAGTCGTCCAGCTCACAACAGTCTATTTCTATATCAGTTTTTATGGTGGCAAGAGTTTTTGACAAATAAACAATATCTTTTGCGTCAATCAACCTTTGTTGCAGGCTGCCTTTAATTTGTTCTATGTTTGCATAAACATTGTCTATGCTGCCGTACTGTTCCAACAGCGATCTGGCCGTCTTGTCGCCTACTCCGGGCGCGCCGGGAATGTTGTCTGACGAATCGCCTGCCAGCCCTTTCAATTCTATGACTTGCTGCGGAGTCAGCCCCTCTTCCGCCAAAGCCGCCACATCATAGGCTTTTACTTCGGTAACGCCGCGCTTTGTGTGGTATACTCTCGTGGTGTCGTCAAGCAGTTGTAGGCAGTCCTTGTCTCCGCTGACAATAATGGTATCCTGTTTGAATTTTTTTGACAAAGTACCAATAATATCGTCGGCCTCAAAGCCCTCTATACCAAGAATTTTTATGCCCATAGCCGAAAGAACGCCCTTCAGTAGCGGCAATTGCGACGCAAGTTCGTCCGGCATGGGTTTTCGTTTGGCTTTGTAGCCTTCATATAAATCAAATCGGAAAGTCTTTGCCTTTTCGTCAAAAACAGCGCAAATGTGAGTAGGGTTTTCTTCGGAAATAAGTCTTTGGAGCATAGACAAATATCCATAAACAGCATTGGTATATTGTCCTGCGCTATTTGTCATCATCGGCAAAGCGTAGAATGCTCTGTTTATGAGACTGTTGGAGTCTATGAGTATGATTTTTGTCATTTCTTCCTTTTTTCGGTTTTGTCATAAATCGCCGAATATCTCTATCATAAAGTATATAACCAAAGCAACGTTAAGTCAAAGATAATCCGCCGAATTTTGATATCTATGGCAATTTTATTTGTAGTTATGTTTTTTATGGTTTATACTATTGCCATATTTGTGAAAGGAGCAAAAGATGGATTACCCACAAATTATTGACACACACGCGCATATTTATCCAAAGAAGATAGCCGAAAAAGCCATACGCAACATCAGTGATTTTTACTCTGTTCCCATGCAGAGCATGAGAGGCACGGCAGAGGATTTGCTTGAAAGCGGCGCAGAAATCGGCACAAAAAAATATGTTGTGCATTCGACCGCCACAACCGTTGAACAAGTGGTCAGCATAAACAACTTTATTGCCAACGAAATAAAAAAGCACAATGAATTCATAGGTTTTGCTACGCTTCATCCCGACATGACGGAAGAAGAGGCATACAACGAAGTCGAAAGAATAAAAACCCTTGGTCTGAAAGGCATAAAACTGCATGCGGATTTTCAGCGTTTTGATATCGATGAGCCGCGCGCCGAAAACTTGTATCGCGCCATAAACGGCACCCTGCCCGTACTATTTCACGCTGGAGATGACCGTTTTGATTATTCCAGTCCCGAAAGACTGGCGCGCGCCGCAAAAAAGTTCCCCAACATGCTTTGCATAGCCGCTCACTTCGGCGGATATTGCCGTTGGAGCGAAATCGACGCTTATGACGGACTGAATAATATGTATTTTGACACCTGCAGCAGCCTGTTCAAGCTGCCCGACCTCATGGCTAAGGATATTATATCTCACCTTGGACATGACAGATTCATGTTCGGCACGGACTTCCCCATGTGGCGGCACAAAGACGAACTGGAGCGGTTTTTAAGACTTAAATTAAGCGACAAAATAAATGAAGATATCCTATCAAAGAATGCCATTCGCGTTCTAGGAATTAAATTATAGGAGCGCAACCTCAATCAAAACTGAATATTGTTCTTTGCTATAGCATGGCGCAGCTTTTGTAGCGCCTTTTTTTCTATCCTAGATATATATGAGCGTGAAATGCCCAGCTTATCCGCCACATACTGCTGAGTTCTGGGCATACTGTCCTTTAGCCCGAATCTGTATGTAAGGATAGCAAACTCCCTATCGTTCAAATAATTCCGCATCAAATCGCCCAAACTTTTTTTAAGAATTTCACAGTCAATTTTTTTATATACAGAATCCTCCTCTACATAAAGCAAATCTATGAGCGACATTTCGTTACCGTCCTTATCTGTGCCAATATTTTCAAAGATAGATATATCCTTTGAATATTTTTTGTATGAACGCATTGTCATAAGTATTTCATTCTCAATACATCTGGACGCATATGTAGCAAGCTGAGAGCCTTTATTTTGGTCATAGGAATTTATCGCCTTAATAAGGCCAAGCGTGCCTATGCTTATCAATTCGTCATTGTCGGGATAATTCATATATTTTTTTGCAATGAAAACAACTAGGCGCAGATTGTGCTTTATAAGAATATTTCTTGCCTCAATGTCGCCTGTTTCTTTGAATTTTTTTATGTATTCGCTTTCCTTTTCGGAAGAAAGCGGATGCGGAAATGAGTTGTTGCCTTCAATTCTTGAAGATAATAATAATATATTGCTTAACAGCGTAAAAAACCCCTCTAATACCATAACTCTCCCATATAATCCTTACTAATATATGAGAGAGAGGCTTAGAAGTTGTTTATTAAATGTCGAAAAATGTCAGCGGCTCGGGCAGCAGCACTTCCTTTGCGTTGAGATAATCAAGCAAACCTTGTTTAATGTTAAAAGCAATTTTGTATGCCAATAGTTGTTGTTTCTTTTTTGAAAAATGGCAATTTATGTCCTGTCTGCCATATTTCGGGTCGCCTACGATAGGCAAGCCGACATGCGCAAGATGCGCCCTGATTTGGTGCGTTTTTCCTGTGACCAAACCAACTTCCAACAATGTGCAGCAGTCAAGCCGTTTTATCGGCGCAACCGTTGTGATTATTCTTTGGGTTTGGGGTAATGGTTGGTCAAAGATATGCGTAATAGCGTTTTTGCTGTCCTTCTTATGATATGCCACAAGTTTTTTGGCTTCGGCAAGCTCGCCAAAAACCAAAGCATAATATTTCTTTTGCACTTCATTGGCGGCAAACGCCGATATAACAGCTTGTTCTGCGGAATCTGACTTTGCGAATATCATAAGCCCGGCAGTGTTTGTGTCCAATCTGTGACAAAGACGAAAATTCTCTCCCAAAGCCTGTTTGACCAAACTCTCAAAAGAATGTTCTCCTTGCGACACAATACTCTGTTTTTTATAAAGAATGGCAATGTTTTCGTCCTCATAGAGTATTTGCGGCTCAAATGTGCGTAATAGTTCTTCATTATAAAAAACCGTTATTTCGTCGCCGCTCTTAACTTGACGGTCATTGTAGACTTTTTGACCGTTTATTCTTATATCGCCCTTGCGCAGCAGTTTTTGAAAATAAGAAAAGCTGACAAGCGGCAGCTTCTCAGCTATTGTTTTTGAAAGTTTTTTGTCTGTTCCTATAAATACTGCTTTTTTCACGGCTGTTGCTTGCCATGTAATATGGTTTGGATTTCTGTCAGGAAAGTGTTTATGTCCTTGAATTCTCTATGGACAGAGGCAAACCTTACATATGCCACATCGTCAAGCTCTTTCAAGCGTTGCATGACCATTTCGCCTATCTTTTTTGAGCTGATTTCCTGCGCAAGCGAATTGTGGACTTGTTTTTCTATATCGGCAATGAGTTTTTCGATTTCGGCAATTGGTACAGGTCTTTTTTCGCAGGCTTTCATTACGCCGCTTTTTATTTTTGAGGAATCAAAAATTTGTCTGTTGCCGTTACTTTTTACGACCAGTACAGGTGTAGACTCAATCTTTTCGTAAGTGGTGAACCGCTTGCCGCAATTTATGCATTCGCGGCGCCGTCTTATGCTCAAACCGTCATCGCTGACTCTTGAATCGATAACTTTGCTGTCCATACAAGCGCATACATTACATTTCATCTTTAATACCTCGTTATCATTATACAGTAAACGCATAAATTTGTAAAACATTTTTCTTTCAACATAAAAAAGCGCCCTAAACATGCTGTTTAGGGCTTACAAACAAACTTAGTGCAAGACCAAAGACCCGTCCGATGCCGCTCCAAGATTTACCAGTATGACATCATCACCGATTTTTGACACACATTTCCATGGTATAAAGATATTTTCACAGCCGCTGATATTTTTCAACAACCGCCTTTCTCCGGGAACCACAATGCCGACCGCCTGACCGCAGCAGGTGAACGCCATGTCTATGACTCTGCCCAGCCTTTTTCCGTCAACAATGTTGACAACCTCCCGTTCTCTCAATTCACAAAAAGTAAAATCTATACTGCCGTCCACGCTTTCCCCTCATTAGATTTTATTCAATGAACGGCAGTATATGCCTAAAATGCCTTGCGCAAGTGGGCTATGGCGCTCTTTTCCAGTCGGCTGACCTGCGCCTGTGAAATATTCAGCTTTTGCGATATCTCCATTTGTGTGTCGCCTCTGAAGTACCGCATCATGAGTATTTGTTTTTCTTTCGGAGGCAATTTCTTAATCTCGTCTTTCAGAGTGAGATTGTCCAACATACTTTCTTCATCCTTGTCCGAACTGAGTTGGTCAACCACAAGTATAGAGTCCTCGCCGTCGGAATAAACCGACTCATAAATTGACACAGGCTCGGCAATGGCGTCCAAAGCGCATACGACATCTTTATACGGCACATCGATTTCTTGCGCTATTTCCATCAGCGTTACTTCGCTTGACCGCCCTATTTCCAGCTTGTCCCGGGCTTGCATGGCACGATATGCCACATCGCGCAGGCTTCTGCCGACTTTGAGCGCCGTACTATCTCTTATAAACCTCCGTATTTCGCCAAGCACCATAGGCACGGCATAGGTCGAAAAACGCACATTTAATGTGACATCAAAGTTGTCCAGGGCTTTTATCAACCCAAGCACCCCGACTTGAAAAAGGTCGTCGGCAATATCCTTGTCAATTCTGAACCGTTGCACCATACTAAGCACAAGGCGCATATTTCCTATCAAAAATTCTTCTCTCAAATGAGTTTCGCCGTTCTTTATTCTTTTGATTAGTTCCTCGCTCTGCTTTGCAGTCAGTTTTGGAAGCTGGGAGGTACAAATACCGCTTATTACTACCTTGTTTGACATAATTCCTCCTATGTAAAACAAACAGGTGTAATAAAGTATTTGCCTTTGAATAATTATTATTCAACAAAGAATAATGTATTTTATGTCGTCACTCGCATTTTGCAAAATCCTTTTTAAGTTTTTCCAATATCTTTTTTTCCAATCGGCTTATGTAAGATTGCGATATATTCATCATGTCGGCTATTTCTTTTTGGGTTTTTTCTTCTCTGCCATACAGCCCATAGCGCATGCCGACTATAAGTTGGTCACGCTCGTTCAGCTTGTTGTACAGTTCTTTCAATATACCTTTCTCGACATCGCTTTCCATCTCCTTATATACAGAATCGCATTCCGTGCCCAGAATGTCGCTCAAAAGCAGCTTGTTGCCCTCCCAATCGACATTTAACGGTTCATCAAGGCTGATTTCCCCCCGTGTGCGCACTACTTTACGCAAAAACATAAGTATCTCATTCTCTATACAGCGTGACGCATATGTGGCAAGTTTAATTTTCTTTTCTGAATTGTATGATTTTACGGCTTTTATCAATCCCACCGTACCTACGGAAATAAGCTCCTCGATATCAATACCGGTGTTGTTAAAACGCTTTGCTATGTAAACGACAAGCCGCAGATTATGTTCAATCAGCAGATTTTTTGCGGCTTCCTCGCCTTCTATCATTTGCGCTATTGCCACCGCCTCGTCCTCGCTTGACAGCGGTGTGGGCAGCGCCACAATATAATTCACTTCGCCCGACGGCGCTTTCTTAAATACGCTTGCCATACGACGCATAAGTTTTTGGAAAAAGGCGAAAATTCTTTTGAAAATTGATTTTTTTGTCATAATTTATTCTCCTGTCATATCTGAATGTAATATTATGTCATAATCCGGGTTTATATCTCGACTTACGCCGGCTTTGGCTTTATATATTTTATTCTGTGCCTTGTTGGAATATATCTCAAATTGCAACTCAACGCTTTTGAGCATCTTTATACCGCCGACTGTGCGCACAAGCACTTCTCCGCAATTCGGGTATTGCAACCGCTCGCACAAACGCTCGGATATTATGACCATAGGTTGACCGTCCTCCGGACAAAAAAGGTGGTTGCCGCTGTCATAAAGCGCCTGAACGTCTATAAACCCGTCACTTGTTTTGACTTTTGCCGCAAAGACGCTTTTTAACATGGCTCGCCTTTTATAAAAATCTTTGATGCAAATCTTAATCAGCGTCAATAATATTAACCCTGCGGAAAACACGCAAAACGGAAACAATTGCAGCTTGCCGTTATATTTTGTCAAATCCACCGCAGAGAATGAGGACAGCAAAACCGTTGCGCCGGCAAGGCAGCAAGATATCATGAGAAAAACCGTCAAGGAAGTTATATATTCCGAAATATTTTTATATTTTTTCATGACAACAAGCATGAGCGGTGACAGCAGAACTTTGACAATATAGTTATAATTCCCCAAAAAAGGATATAAAACTGAAAATATAGCGCCGATAAGACCGCCGCAGAACAAACGCAGTATACCGACATCTTGTTTTTTTACAAGGAATGTAAGATACAGCAAAAACATATCTACCGCAAGGTTGTCAAGCAGTATGTATTCCACATAAACAGTCAAAGCGCCCTCCGATAGCTTTTAATATACAACCGAAAGGCGCAATAAAAAAGACAGGTTACTTTTTATCCTGTCTTTTTTTGACGAAATGAAAAATCGGACTACTCGCTGTCCTTGTTGAGTTTGCGTAATCTCATTAAGAAAGGCGGCACTTCCCTTGATGAAACATTGATACGGGAAGATATGTCTTGCTTTTCGGGTTTTTCTTCAGGAACCTTGTCTTTCATCACGGGTTTTGCCGGTGCTTCTTCTTCTGCCTCAGGCGCATTAGGGGGCTGAATTTCGGGCTTTTTGTAGAGAATATCTTGCGAATTCTGAATGCCTTTCTGATTAAAGCCCGTAGCAATCAGCGTAACAACAACCTCTTCTTTCAATGAGTCGTCAAAACCCATGCCCTGAATTATATTTGCGTCAATATCTGCCACCTGGTTTATGAGCGACAGCGCTTCTTTGACTTCAAAGCCGTTTATGTTCATGTCGGCGGTTACATTTACGATAATCTGTGTTGCGCCCTCAATGGTGGACTCCAAAAGCGGCGAATTGGCTGCCTGTTTCAACGCATTAAGGACTCTGTTCTCACCTTTTGCTCTGCCTATTCCGATATGCGCAGTCTTCATATTCTTGATAACCGTGCGAATGTCGGCAAAATCCAGGTTGATGAGCGAGGGTTTGACAACAATGTCGGTGATACCTATTATGCTATTGTGCAAAACATCGTCGGCTATTTGCACCACTTTGAAAAGCGGAGTTGTCGGCGGAACATATTTGAAAGCCATCTCATTGGGAATGACGACAAGCACATCTACAAATTCCCTAAGTTTTTCTATGCCAATCTCCGCAAGTTTCATTTTGCGGCGACCCTCATATTCAAAAGGCTTTGTGACAACGGCAATTGTCAGCACATTCATTTCTCTGGCAATCTCCGCAACAACGGGAATGCCGCCCGTGCCTGTGCCTCCGCCCATACCTGCGGTTAGGAAAAGCAGATTGGCGTCTTTTATGGCTTTCTTGATTTGTTCGGCGCTTTCCCTTGCCGCTTGCTCGCCTATGTCGGGTACGGAACCTGCGCCCAAACCTTTTGTTAATTCTATGCCAAGCTGTATCTTGACATCGGCATTGCTGCCATTCAAAGCCACCATATCGGTATTTGCCGCAATGAATTCCACTCCCTCAACATTGGCATTTATCAGACGGTTGACGGCGTTGCAGCCTCCGCCGCCTATACCTATAATTTTCAGATTGACTATATCTTTGACTGCGTTCATCGTGTCCTCCTCCAGATTTTGTGTCTCTCAAATATCTAAAACGCTTTTTATAATCTTTTTATTATTGCTAAAGCCTTTTTTGGTTTTGTTGCGCTGATTGCCGAAATCATAGGAAAATATTCCGCGTCTTCCCAGCCGGGATAATCGGGCAGCGCAATCTCAACGATACGCTTTGTTACGCCCTCGATTATTTCTTTTGAGCCGGGAACGGTGCAAAGCGCCGAGCCGCTAATATATAAGGGTACGCTTTTTTCTATCTCATAAGGGCTGTCGTCTATGGCGGCTTTTATGTAATTGGCTATATCGAATACCCTCTCCTCCGCAATGGCGTTTATGGTCTTTATGTCATAACAAAAACTTTCGCCATTGACAAAAATGGTATAGGTTTCTTCAGATTTTGGGTTAAGGTTCAGATTAAGTTTCTTGTACAGGGCATAACCATGTGAAAACGGTATGTCCAGTACCAGCGTTATGTCGCCGGCTACGCTGCCGCCTCCCAGAGCAAAAGAGCGCATATGAACGGGGGTTGTGCCGACAGAATATACAAGTGTGCTTGTGAGGTATCCTAAGTCTGCGAAAAGGTAACCCGAAAAGGGTCTAAGCAACTTTTGTTTGCTTGTGTAACTCAGCTGTGACAACACCGACGCGGTGTACTTTATTTTTATTTTCAGCCGTTTTGCCAACTCATTGAATATGTTGACAAAATAGCGTTCGCAAAGAATATATGAAAGACGGCCGACAATTCTGTCGCAAAGCTGACCTACGGGGTTTAGCATGCGCTCGGGATTGCAATTTGTTTTGTAATAAACTGCAAGGCTGTCTATATTGGTGAATTGATTGTGGTTTTTATAGGTGTCACCTATCATGAACATGCTTTCAATATCCTCGGGCGTCACCTTTTTGTTTATGTCAAGTTCAACATTCTTTGTGACTACGCAGCAGAAATCCCCCGGAATGTTGATAGTCAGATGTTTTATTTTAATATTATTTATTATGTAAAAATCTTCAAGCAATTTTTTTATCAGCGGAAAAAGTTCTTCCGGCATTAAAAAAGCGCCGTCTTGAAACCCGGAATAATCACGGCTAAGCACGCTACGAACGGACGGCGCCGCGCCGTCTGAAAATGCCGCCAAACTTATTTTTTGTGAGTCTATGTCGAGTATTGCCGAGAGGTTTTTGCCGAACATGTTTTTCTCCGTGCTATAATGTTTCAATTATATAATAATATAAGAACAAAGTCAATAATCATTGTAACAAAACCTTTCAAATGGCTTGCAAACAGAAAAAATCTTGCAAAAACTATTTGCAAGTATCTAAAAAGTTATTTATAAAAAAATTGTTTGGTGGATAAAAATTGCCGTTTTCGGGCAAATATCAAGCAAATCGTCAGCCTTTATGAAATTGAGATGTGCGCCGCCGCCCGTTTGTCATAGTCAAGTTCAAGAAATTGTTTGTAAGCCTGCTTTGTCTGTTCAGACAACGGCTTTTCGGATACAAGCGACAGTTCAAAAACCGTGTCGCCGTGGCGCAACTCTATTCGCAAATGTTCTGCGGACAGGCTTATTTTTTTAATAAATGCAATCATGGCTTCTTCGTTAAACCCCAAAGAAGAAAACGCCGAAAGTGTGTCTCTTATCTGTCGGAAAGACGAAGTATTGAATGTCTGTTGCACAGATGTTCCGCTGATGGTGATTGCATCAAAATCTATGTCGGCAATGCTGACTTTTTGCGTCATCTGAAAGTCAATATCGGTAGGTACGCATTCTTCCCCGTCGTCGCCGTACGGCACTAAAAGCAAAGGCACACGCTCCTTTACTCTAATTATTACCTTGTTCGGGAACACCCTCTCGATGCCCAGTACGGCAACCGTATTGTTCGGAAAATACGAAGTTATATTCCTTGTGGACTTGTCCTCATCCATAGCAAAAATATTGCTGCTCAGGGCTATTTTTGAGGCGGCAACAACCGCCGCCTCGTCTGTGTTCTTGGGAGGACGGGTAAAAACCACATCAATTGACCTGATTAAAAAAATGTTGCCGAATATTGCAATCATTATTACAATAAGGATTGCTATCGTAATGGCTATGTACTTGTTTTTCATATTCTTCTGATGTCTGCTCCAAGCAATCTGAATGTATTTTCGATGCTCTCGTATCCTCTGTCAATGTGGTGAATGTCGCTGACTACCGTCGTGCCAGTGGCATTCAAACCTGCCAGCACCAGCGCCGCCCCTCCCCTGAGGTCCTGCGCAAGCACTTCGGCTCCCGACAGCCTTTCGATGCCTTTTATGATGGCTGTCCTGCCTTTTATTCTTATGTTAGCGCCCATTTTTGTCAGTTCCGCAACATGCTTGTATCTGTTTTCAAAAATGTTCTCGGTGATGATGGACACACCGGCGGAAACGGTTTGGAGCGCCATAACCAGCGCTTGCAAGTCGGTGGGAAAGCCGGGATAGGGTTGTGTTTCTATGAATTCTATGGCTTCTCTCCTGTTCCTTGAGGCTATTTCTATATTATCATCTATTTGCTTGATATTGCAAGAGGTTTTGGCCATTTTTGAAAGCAACGCCTGAATATGCTCTGCTTTGCAGTTTTTCAGCATAATTTCGCCTCCGCATATTGCCACGGCAATGGCAAATGTGCCTGCAGCAATGCGGTCGCTCATTGCTGTATATGTAGCGCCGTGCAGCCTTTCAACCCCTTCAATCTCTATAAACGAAGTTCCTGCTCCCTTGATATTTCCTCCCATTGCGTTCAGCAAATTTTGCAAATCTATTATTTCCGGCTCCCTTGCAGCATTCATAATTGTGGTCTTGCCTCTGGTCGTTACCGCCGCCAGCATGACATTTTCCGTAGCGCCTACGCTTGGGTAGTCCAACATAAGTTCATTTGATGTAATATTTGATGCGTCGCAGTATATGTAACCTGACCGTTCAATGATTTTTACATTCATTTCCCGCAAGGCTTTCAGATGTATGTCAATCGGACGCAAGCCTATGTCGCAACCTCCTGGATAAGCTACTTTTGCCTGCCGCTGTCTGCCCAATATCGGTCCCAGAATGAATATTGAACTGCGCAGTTCCTTTGCAAGCATATGTGTTATTTCGGATGATTTCAAATCTTTTGCCGTGATTTCTGTGGTGTTTCCTCTGCGGACGACATCTGCGCCCAACGAATTTAGTATTCTCGCCATATTATGTACATCGACAAGGTCGGGTACATTTTTTATGACAACTTTTTCATCTGTGAGAACTGTTGCGGCAAACAATGGAAGTACGGCGTTCTTTGCGCCTTGAATTTCCACATTGCCATAAAGGCGATTGCCGCCGTTAATCACCAATTTTGCCATTTGCATCTCCTGATTTTATGTAACATTACATTTTATGGTTGGTTTTTTGCAATGGTGAAGCTATATTGATTAGAATTCCAGCAGAGAACATACAAGTCATAAGCGCAGTACCTCCAAAGCTGACAAAAGGCAAAGGCAATCCCGTCGGCGGAATTGTACCTGTGACTACCGCCATGTTGATAATCGTCTGTAGAGCTATTACCGCAGTTATGCCTGTTGCAAGCAAGGTTTTATAAAAGCTGTCGGCGCGCAAAGCAACTTTTATGCCGGAAAAAATCAGAACGGCAAACACCGCCATAACTACAATACAACCGAACAGCCCCAATTCTTCGCCTACTACCGAAAAAATAAAATCCGATTCCGCAAAGGGCAAAAACAAATACTTCTGACGGCTGCGGAACAACCCCCGACCGAACAATCCGCCGCCGCCCAGCGCATAATATGATTGAATGAGCTGATACCCCTCCGCCTTAGGGTTGTCCCAAGGATTTATAAAAGCCGTCAGTCTTTTCATTCTGTAAGGTTCTACAATAATCATAAGCGGCACTGCTATGGCTACCGCCAAAAACAGCAGCACAAACCATTTTTTGGGCGTACCTGCAACAAAAAGTATGACAAGCAGCGACATGCCCACGCACATGGTGATGGACATGTTGGGTTCAAGGATAATCAGCGTACATACGCCAAGTCCGCAGACAAGCGGCACAATCAAAGCCGCAATGTTCTTCGGCGGATTTTCCGTCAGATATCCCGCAAGAAAAATCATCAACCCGAATTTTGCAAACTCAGACGGCTGAACGGTAGTAAAACCAAGATTCAGCCACCTAGTTGCGCCATAGTTTTCTACACCCAAGCCCGGAACAAATACCAACCCAAGTAGAATAATTGACACAAATAGAATTATCCACTTGATTTTTTTAAGAATTTCAATATTTATTTTGCTGCCAACAAGCATCATAACCAGCCCTGCGGCAAAGGCAATCGCCTGTTTTTTTACATAAAAGAATTCGTCCCCGATTTCACGCAAAGCAGAATATGAGCTTGCGGAATATATCATAAGAATGCCAAGCAGCGCCAGCAATATTGTCGATGCGGCTATGCTAAAGGTTAATTTCATAAACCAGCCCTTTGAATGTATCGCCTCTTTCGGCATAATTCGTATAACGGTCAAAACTGGCGGCAGATGGTGAAAACAGCACATTTTTTATTTCGTTTTTGGCAACAAGCACATTTAAGCCGGCTTTCAGAGTGTCCACAACTTCAATGTCAGAAAAGCCCATTTTTAATGCGGCGCTGTATATTTTGTCGGCATTATTGCCTGTGACTACAATATATTTAACCTTTTCGTCAATGCTTTCAAAGAACTCGCAATAATCCTCATTTTTATCGCTGCCGCCCATAATCAGCCCGATGTTATCGTCAAGACTGTTTATGGCATATTGGCATGCATGAATGTTTGTACCTTTTGAATCGTTGTAAAAATGCTTGCCGTTTATGCTGGTAACATATTCTATCCTGTGCGGCAAAGGGTTGTAGTCTTTTATTAAATTCAGCATGTGTTCTCTGCGACAGCCACACAGAGCGCCGATATTCAGCGCCGCCAATAGGTTGAAACGGTTGTGTTCACCCTTAACTCTGCTTTCTTTTATATGGCAAAGCATGCTGTCCTCGAAAAAATAGTAGTTGTCCCTAATAAATACCGGAGAGAGGTTTTTTCTGGTACTTATCCAAATAATTTGCGATTTGCAGCCCTCTGCCGCCGTTCGCACATTCTTATCGTCAAAATTCAACAACAAAAAGTCGTCTTTCTTTTGATTTTTGAAAATGTTTTTCTTTGCTTTTATGTAATCAGAAAACTTTTCATACCGCTCCATATGGTCGGGCGCAAGGTTCATAATTACGGCAATTTTCGGATAAAAACTCTTTATGTATTCCAACTGAAAACTAGAGGCTTCAATGATTGCATAATCCATTTTTGACTTATCCAACACCACCTGAGAAACAGGATAACCGATATTGCCCATAGTTTTGACATTAAGTCCGGCGCTTGAAAGGATTTTTTGCAGCATACAGACAGTGGTTGTTTTGCCGTTTGTGCCTGTTATGGCAATTTTAGGCGTTTTCAAAAAGCTGCTGCCCAGCTCCAACTCGCTGATTACGGGAACTTTTTTTTCTCGGGCATATTTCAGCACTTCGTGCGAATTGGGAATTGACGGACTGATGACAATTAGGCTGAGATTTTCAAATATATCCTCCATGGGCCTGCCTTTCAGATTCTTGAATTCATTTTCAAGAGGGTTTATGAAGTCATCGTAGCAATAGACTTCGGCTTTTTTTTCTTTCAGCAAACTGCACGCCGATATGCCGCTTGCGCGCATACCTATAACAAGCGCTTTTTTTTCTGCCACAACCATAAGAAGCACCTCACATAATTATTAAACTTACGACGCCGCCTATAAAAGTAATTATCATATAAAACGACACAATCTTTGATTCGTTTATACCCTTCAGTTCCAAATGGTGATGCAGCGGAGCCATAAGAAAGACTCTCTTTCCTTTTGTCGCTTTGAAAACGACAACCTGTATTATTACTGATATGCTGGAAACCACAAACATTATGCCTGTAAATAATATTAAAAAAGGATTGGCTGTAACCATAGCTACCATAGCCGCAGTACCGCCCAGCGCCAACGCGCCCATATCGCCCATGATAATTTTAGCCCGGAAGGAGTTAAACCACAAAAAAGCCACAAGAGCGCCGACCAGCGCGGCAATAAATATCAGCAAGGAGTATAATTCGTCGGCATAAAGCGTGCGCCCGGCTTCGTTTGCCGCTGTCATTTGCATAAAGGTGATGATAAAAAACACCATGAAATATATGCATGAAGTACTGCCGGCAAGCCCGTCAAGCCCATCTGTAAGGTTGCATGAGTTGCTCAAAGCAACATAAACAACCATACTGAACGGTAGATACCACCATTTAAGGTTTATTACCGTGTTAAATATCGGCACTCTTATTTCGGAACCGATAAACTGACTTTTATAAGCAAAATATGAGGCTATTGCCGCAATCAATAACTGTGAAATAATCTTCTGATAGGCTCTCAACCCCAAGTTCCTTTTTAATGTTACCTTCAAAAAATCGTCCAAAAAACCGATGATACCATAGCTCAGCATGACAAGCACTGCAAAGTTTGTCATCATGCCGGCGCCCAGCAATAAGGCGGTTACGGCTGTCGGCAAAATGAATATAGCGCCGCCCATTGTAGGTATGCCCTGCTTGCTCTCGTGTTGTTGCACATACGAAAGTATGGTTTGTTTTACATGCAGTTTTTTTACCAGCCGTATCGTCAGGGGCGCTATCAGCATTCCCGAAAAAAACGATACAATTACGGCAATCAATATTTTTATCAAAATTTATTCTCCAGCGCCGCCATTACGGCTTCTTTGTCAGAATATGGGATTTTTCTGCCCATTATATCCAAATAGTTCTCTGCGCCCTTGCCGGCAACAACCACCTTATCGCCCTCTTGGGCATACGCTATGGCGTAGGATATGGCATGTTGCCTTTCTACAATGCAGATGTGGTCATAGCCTTTCATTCCACGCTCTATTTCGGCAATGATATTAAAAGGCGGCTCCATTCGGGGATTGTCTGAAGTGACAATGCAAAAATCGCTATATTCTTCGGCAATCCTACCCATTATCGGTCTTTTTGCCCTATCTCTATCTCCGCCGCAGCCAAAAACCGTTATCAGCCTGCCGCCATCAAGCTCTTTTGCCGCCTTAAGTAAGTTTTCCAAGCCTGCCGGGGTATGCGCATAATCAATTATTACTGTTATTTTATTTTTTATAATGTTGAACCTGCCTTCTACTTCTTTTATGCTAATCAATGCCCTGCGTATTGCTTCCTTCGATACCTTGAGCGCCTTTGCCGTAGCTATCGCCGCCAATGCGTTGTATAAATTAAACTTTCCGATAAGCGGCATAGCTATATCGGCTATGTCGTCAAACATGTTTACCACAAAGCAAGTTGACGCTCCCTGTCGTATGTAGTTCACCGCAAAGACATCTGCCGGATAGTCTATGCCGTATTTCAGACATACAACCTTGTTATTGTTGGTAATCTTCCTACCGTATGCGTCGTCTATATTTACTATGCCTACTTTCATGTTGCGGAAATCAAAATATTCCGTCTTGACTTCGGCATATCTGTCCATTGTTTCAAAAAAATCCAAATGGTCCTGAGAAATATTTGTAAAAATGCCTGCTTCGGCAATTATACCTTCAAGCTTGCGGTAATATAGCGCATGCGCGCTGGCTTCCATAATAACATATTCTGCGCCTGCGCTTTCTGCTTGGGCAAACAGCGCATGCAGTTGCATGGGGTCGGGAGTTGTCAAATTGGTAATGACCTTTTTGCCGCAGATGTCTGCGCCTAAAGTGCCTATTACGGCAGTTTTTTTGCCGTCGCCTTTCAAAATCTCATTTAATATACATGTTGTGGTAGTCTTGCCGTTTGTGCCTACAACGGTAATTATTTTGAGCCGTTTGTGTGAATTTCCATAAAAATTTGCCGCCATGAGCGCCAAGGCTTTTCTGGTGTCGTCAACCAAAACATAAGGTGCGTCAACGGGCTTTTGCGTCACGACGCAAAGCGCGCCATTTTGTATGGCATGTGTTGCATAATCGTGTCCGTCGGCTTCTCCGCCTGTCAAAGCCACAAATATGTTCCCATCGCAGACATTTCTGCTGTCGTTTGCTATGCCTGTTATTTCGGCTGTCGTATCTGCGGCGCATTCAAGTATTTTAACTCCGTTCAAAAGTTCTGATAATGTCATTTTGCCCCTCCGTGCGTAGTAATTTAATTTTCCAATTCAAAAAGCACCACATTGCCCTTGCTGACAAGGCTGCCTGCAATGGGAATCTGACTGACCACCTTGCCGCCCTGTCCGACTATCTCATAGTAAAGGTTTTTGTTGTACAGCACATTCCTTGCCTGCATTTCGTTCAATCCAATCAGCGAAGGCATTATAAAATAATCTATAGGTTCAAGCGTCTGCGGCGCAATACCCTTGTAGTTGAATATGTTGCGGAATATTTCGCCCACATACGGAGCCGCAACAATGCTTCCGTAATATACGCCGCCCTGCGGCTCATCGACCATCATAAGCGCTATATATTCTGGGTCGTCGGCAGGCGCAAACCCTAAAAAGGTGGACAGATATTTGCCTTGAGCTATGATGCCATTGGCATATTTTTGCGCTGTTCCCGTTTTGCCGCCGATACGATAGCCGTTTACTCCGGCATGTCTGCCGCTGCCCAAAGTTACCACCTTTTCCAAAATGTCACGCATTGCTTCCGATGTGCTTTTTTGTATGACATTGTCCTGCACATTGGGATAGTTGCGTTTGACCGTCTTTCCGTTGTATTCGACTCTGTCAAGAATGTACGGAGTAACCAACCGCCCGCCGTTTACCACAGCTGCGCAAGATACAAGCAACTCTATGGGAGTAACGGCTATTGCCTGACCAAAACCCATTCTGGCAAGGTCAACAACTTTTACTTGTTTTTCCGGCAACAGCAGCCCCGACGCTTCGCCGCTCATGTCAATACCCGTCTTGACATTCAACCCGAACTTTTCAATGCCGTCATAAAATTTTTCCACTCCCAATCTCATGGCAATGTCCATAAAAAGACAGTTGCAGGAATTTTGCACCCCCTGGTCAAAGTCCTCCGAGCCGTGCCCTGTGCGCTTCCAACACTTTATGCGTTCTCCGTCAACAATCCTATAACCGGGACAATAAAAATGATAATCCCTTGTGATAACGCCGTTATCCAACCCCAAAGCCGTTGTCAATATCTTAAAAGTTGAGCCGGGCTCATACACATTGCTGACCATAAAACTTTTTGAATTGCCAAAAAGTTCGGTTATATTATCCCTAGGTACATTGTTTAAGTCAAAAGACGGCCTTTGCGCCAATGCAAGGATTTCGCCGGTTTTTGCATTCATTACTATACAGCTTGCGCTGAGGGGATTATATTTTGTTTGCGCCGCCGCCACTGCGTTTTCCGCAAAACTTTGGATATTATAATCAATTGTCAAGTATGCGTTGCCGCCCTTTGAGCCTTGAATGTATTTTGTTACATTGTCTTGCAATTCTCTGCCGACAAGGTCAGTATCTGTCAGAATATAACCGTTTTTGCCTTGCAAATATGCATTGTAGTATGCCTCAACTCCGGATTGCCCGACGCCGTCAACATTTGCAAAGCCAAGAA
Source organism: Christensenellales bacterium (assembly GCA_050309775.1). Lineage (GTDB taxonomy): Bacteria > Bacillota > Clostridia > Christensenellales > DTU072 > DTU072. The sequence continues at coordinate 90,948 of JBNRMV010000012.1, forward strand.
GCTGCGTTAAAAAATCCCCGTAAGGATAATTGCGTATAATATTTGGCGAAAAATAAACCCCCGTCACATTTTTCGATGCAATGATTTCCGTCACCTGCGATTTCGTAACCTTTTTTGCAACGGTTATTTCGCTTACCTTTGACATCATTTTTACATACAGCTTTTCCTGATTGACCCCTAACACCCTTGACAGCACCATTGAGGTGGCATATTTGTCTGCTACGGATACCGGCCGCACATATACCGTATATATTGTGTAGGTATCGGCAAGCATAACGCCGTTTCTGTCATAGATATCTCCTCTTTCTCCAAAGACAGGTATGTCCCTAGTCCATTGGTCAAGGGCTTTGGATTGCAACTCCGCTGCGGACACAACTTGTATATAAACAAGTTTTGAAATTATAGCGGCAAACAAAAAGGTTACAAGCAGCATTATTGCGAGTAACCTCTTCCTTTGTCTGTATTCTGTAAATTTTATGGCTATATGCTCCTCTATTTTTTTAGCGAATCACACAGCTTATCGAACCAGTTTGTGTCCTCCGTATTTTCTTCAAGCGTCATCGGCTGAACTGAAGTTTGCTCAACGACTCCGTTGCCTGCATCGGCGGATTGTTTTGGTGCGGCTGTATTCATCACTATTAAAATAGATGCAACAGCCATTACAATAAGAACATAACATGCAATAAAAAGTTTTGCGCCTTTCCGCAGCTTTGCATCGGCAGACACCTTGGATACGGCCTTTTCTATGAGCGAAACCTTATTTTTGCGGCTTTTTTCGACATGGATTTCCGAAACAGGCTGACTTAAATATTCTTCTTCGGAAAGAATTTTTTCCGGTGATTTTCTGTCAAGCTGTTCAAGAAGGTATGATTTATAGTCCTGTTTAGGCGCAGGCGCAGCCGTCAGCTTCTTTTTGTAATCCTCATAAGAAATTTTGACAGGCTTTTTTTCGACCTTTTTATCAAACAGCCGTGACTCCGCCGCTCTTTTGTTCTTTGACATCATATAAATGTCATAATTCGTCAGATTGCCGAACATTTCATTTGTATCAAAATTGTTGTAGCTAACCATGGCCGCCTCCTTTTATTATATCCTTTTTATTATTCGCAGCTTTGCGCTCTCGGCTCTTTTATTTATGTCCGCCTCGACGCTGCCGGGAATGGGTTTTTTTGTTATGATTTCTATTTCCTTTCGTTTGTCACATGTGCATATGGGCATTCTTTTGTCGCATATGCAATCGCTTTCCAATTGCCTGAAAGTGTGTTTTATTATTCTGTCTTCCAATGAATGAAAGGTTATGACACACATTCTGCCGCCCTTGTTCAGGAACAGCGCTATATCGTTTATGAACTCTGACAGTCCTTTCAGTTCTGCGTTAACTTCTATTCTTATTGCCTGAAAAGTCCTTTTGGCGGGGTTGCCGTATTTGAATCGGTCTTTTGGCGGATAGCAGCTTTCTACTATTTTTGCCAGCTCCAATGTGGTTTCAATGGGTTTAACCGCCCTTTTCTCGGCTATTCTTCTGGCAATCTTTCTCGAAAATCTTTCTTCTCCGTATTCAAATATGACATTTGCCAGCGTTTGCTCGTCATAGTTGTTTATGACCTCATATGCGCTAAGGGCTTGTCCGGCATCCATTCTCATATCCAAGGGCGCGTCCTTGATGTAGGAAAAACCTCTTTCTGGGGTATCAATCTGATAAGAACTGACACCCAAATCAAGCAACACACCGTCAAGTCCGTTTATGCCAAGTTGCTTAAGATGAGAAATTGCATTTTTGTAGTCGTCTTTTATCAGAGTCAGTTTGTCGGCATATTGGATTAGCGTCTGTTCGGCATTCTCAATGGCGGCTTGGTCCTTGTCGCAAGCAATCAGCCTGCCTGTTCTCAACCTTTCAAGTATGCCTCTGCTGTGGCCTCCTCCGCCCAGCGTGCCGTCAAAATATATGCCGTCCTCTTTTATGTTTAACCCCTCCAGCACTTCGTTATAAAGTACCGGTATATGTGCATATTCCATTCTAGAACCCAAATTCTTTCAATGCGTCCACGGCATTGTCTATGCTTGCGGCGCTGCCGCCGAACTTGTTGTCATAAACCTGGCTGCTCCATATTTCTATGCGGTTGCGTACGCCCATAAAGGTTATTTTTTTGTCTATGTCGGCAGCTTTTTTCAGCTCCGCCGGAAGTACAAACCTGCCCTGAGCGTCCTCTTCTGGAATAAACACCCGACTGGTAATGGCTCTTATGGCGTCTTGTTTGTCATGCGCCGACAGCGGCACGGCGTCAATTTTGCTTATGAAGTTCTCAAACTCCTGCTCACTCATCACAAAAAGACAACCGTCTGTCCCCAAAAACAGCACAAAATCGTCGCCTATCTTGGCGCGGAATTTTGCCGGTAATCTCATTCTGTTTTTGTCATCAAGCGACAAATGGTGGGTTCCGAAAAACATAAGTTTTCTCCTTAGACATATGATAGCACAAATATTTTCCACTTTCAACCACTTTTTTGAAATTTATTTGAAATTCACAAATATTTTTTTGAAATTGCCAAAAATTATAGCAAATTGTAGGATATGTTGTAATAATTTACCATTAAATGGTAAAAAATAGCTTCTTGCAGGGCTTGCGAATGGTGGAAAACTCTCCCTAATAATTTTATATGTCTGTGAGTTCCAACAATTTATTCTTCAGAATGTCACATGAGGTCAGATAATAATTGGTGATACCTTTATTTACTTTTGGCTCAAAGCGAATGTTTTCGCCATGCAAATGCCCGTATACCACTGTCTTTATGTTATAGGCGGCAATCATGTCGGTGAATACCGAATCTTCAAATTTTGAATTGAACGGAGGAAAATGCAACATAACAATAATCTTTTCTGAATTCTGCTGCAGCTTTTGCGCTTCTTTCAGGCTCATTTCCAGCCGCAACAGTTCCCTGTTTATATATTTTTCGTCGGCGTCGGCGGCTCTTTCAGGTATCGTCCAGCCTCTTGTGCCGCATATTATATAATCTCCATGCTTCAAAGCATTGTTTTGAATGCAAAACACATTTTGCGGCAATATGCTTTTTACTTTTGAATAGCCGTTCCACCAATAGTCATGGTTGCCGCGGATAAGAAATATATTGCCGTTCAGTTTGCCAAGCTCGTCAAGGTCTTTCTTGGCATCGGCAAGGCTCATTGCCCAAGAGATATCCCCTGCGACAAGTACTATGTCATCATCGGTTACCCTACTTTGCCAGTCCTCTTTTATTTGCTCGAAATGGTCCTCCCAATGCGCCCCGAAAATGTCCATGGGTTTGTCAACGGAAAATGATAAATGCAAATCACTTATAGCAAAAATTCTCATATCAGTTATATTACCATACAAGAAAAAAAATAACAAGGTTTCAAAAGACGACGACCATGCAAAAAACATAAAAATGCGGAGGCAAAGTGAATATTTATAAAAACTACCACAGTTTTACTGTCTGCTAAATCTAAAATAATTTATTTGTTTGCTAATAAAGTTACATATAACAAAAGGCGCCGTCTGAACAGCGCCTTTTCCGTCTGGTTGGGGTTTAGTTACTAAATGGAATGTTTGCTGTGGGGAAAATGGGTCTGTTAAAGACTTCCTCGCAAATGTCCTCCTCAAACTCCTGGCATGGAGGTATGCACGGATAGCCGAAAGTAGGTATACTGATAATTACATCGGCATAAACCTTTGTGATTATCGAAATGCATAATGTGCATGTAAGTACGGAGTCGCTCAAGACACCGTTCAAACCGGTGACATTGCATACCGCCTGAATTTCAACGGGAATAAGTACCGATGAGGCGGGGATTTTTAGCAGCAGGTCCTGCTGGAGAGTAAACGATGTAGTTCCTGTTACTACACGACCGCATTCTTCTTTTACTACGCTTATGGGAATAGTCAGAGTGTATCTTACCCTAGAACAAGCGCTGTTGGGCAGAGGCGTTATTGTGAGGTCTGAAATAACGCAAGGTCCGTTGTTGGTTACGCTTTCGACATTCTCAGCTATTGTATTGCCGGGAGTGGGAAAACATACTGCTAAACGGGCATTCTCTACACTCTTTTTTTGTATGCATGCGTCAAAAATTCTTCTGACTTCTACGCATACTTTTTCGCATTTTGCCGTGGTATTGGAGAGTGCGGGAGTATTTCTGCAATTTGACATAATAATATCTCCCTAAATATTGGTTTTGTTACATACTATGACAAAAAAATGTCAACTGTGAATATCCAATTATTGTTGGGAGAGAATTTGTTCAATTCGGTCAAGCACCTGTTGCTTGCCGGTCTTTTTGAGAGATGAAACAAGTATAATATTGTCTGCGCCGACCTTCAGCGACGCCGCAAGAGCATGTCGCCTTGCGCCTTGCGCCGAACGGCTCAGTTTGTCGGCTTTTGTGGCTATTATGGTAAAAGGCAGCTGATAAAAGTATAAATAATTCAGCATTGTCAAATCGTCTTTAGTGGGGTCGTGCCGAATGTCAACAAGCATCAATACATGTCTGTTCGGCGCGTCCGGCGAAGAAAAATATGCTTCCAAAAGCGCCGCCCACTTGGCTTTTTCTTCCTGCGATACTTTGGCATAGCCGTATCCGGGCAAATCAACCAGCGTAAACTCACCGTCATTTATGTCAAAATAATTTAACAAACGCGTTCTGCCCGGCTCTTTTGAGGTCTTGGCTATTTTTTTTCCGCACAAAAAATTTATGAATGACGACTTGCCGACATTTGATTTGCCGGCGACGGCTATTTCCCTTCTGCCTGACGGTATCTGAGAAAGTTCTGCCACGGATATAATAAATTCGGATTTTTTAATAATCATAATTAAACAAACAAAAAGGAATGACATTCATGGCGTAAGTTAGCTATGATGACATTCCTCAATGCTATCTTTTATTACCCTACGGAATTGCCGCTTTCCAGCGTTTCGTCAATGGTCGCTTTTACTTTGCGGCGCAAAATTCTTGCCGGAGCCTGCTTCATTATGAACTCCTTATCTATGACAACCTTGGTTATGGTGTCATCGCTGGGAATGTCATACATTAGTTCCAGCATGGATTCCTCTACGATGGTGCGCAATCCTCTTGCTCCCGTCTTGAGCTGCATTGCTTTCTGCGCAATAGCGCGCAGCGCGTCGTCCGTGAACTCCAGCGTGACATCATTCATGCTGAAAAGCTTTTTGTACTGTCTTACTACCGAATTCTTCGGCGTATCTAGAATTTTTACCAAATCGTCTTCGGTCAACGGGTCAAGCGCAGCCACAATGGGCAGTCTGCCGACAAATTCCGGAATAAGTCCGTACTTTATCAAATCGTCAGGCTGCAAATCGTGGATATTTTCGCTATAAACGCCATCTCTTTTCTTTAGAGTTGCTCCAAAGCCGATACCTGAAGTGTCTTTTCGTTTGTCAACGACCTTTTCCAGTCCTACAAAAGCGCCGCCGCAAATAAACAATATGTTTGTCGTGTCGATGGAAATAAATTCTTCCTGCGGATGTTTTCGTCCGCCTCTCGGGGGGACATTGGCTACCGTCGATTCAAGAATTTTTAGAAGCGCCTGTTGCACTCCTTCACCCGACACATCTCTTGTTATTGATACATTCTCTGTCTTTCTGCAAATCTTGTCGATTTCGTCAATATAGATTATGCCCATCTCAGCTTTCTTGACATTGCCGTTTGCTGCCTGAATGAGTTTCAACAAAATATTTTCGACATCCTCGCCCACATAGCCGGCCTCGGTCAGCGCCGTAGCGTCGGCAACGGCAAAAGGCACTTTTATGATGTCGGCAAGGGTTTTTGCCAGTAAGGTTTTGCCTGAGCCGGTAGGGCCGAGCAAAAGCACATTGCTTTTGTCCAGTACAATGTCGGTATTCTTAAGGGTGTTTATCCTCTTGTAATGGTTATAGACCGCAACGGAAAGAATCTTTTTTGCCGCATCTTGCCCGACAATGTGCGCATCCAGTTTGGCCTTGATTTCTCTCGGCGTGGGAATGTCGTGGAGTTCCTCGACGGTCTCTATTTCTTTCTCAATGCTGTTAAGCATGGAGTGCGCTCTTTCTATGCAGATATTACACAACAATGCGCCTTTTGCGCCGGCGACAAAACTTATAGATTCTTCGTCAATCGACCTGCCGCAAAAGAAACAAGTGGTATCATCAATATCAAATTTCACCGGCTATTCCTCCTGCTTTTTTATTTTTCTTGTGGTGTATACTTTGTCTATTATGCCATAGGTTATTGCTTCGTCAGCGCTCATATAAAAATCCCTGTCCGCGTCCGCCGTCACCTTTTCGACCGACTGTCCTGTCCTTTCGGCAAGTATGGCGTTGAGCTTTTTCTTGGTTTTTAAGATTTGTTCCGCAACAATCGCCACATCTGTGGCTTGACCGGACACTCCGCCGAGCGGTTGGTGAATCATAACTTCGCTGTTTGGCAGCGCAAAGCGTTTTCCTTTTGTGCCTGACGCCAACAGCACCGCAGCCATGGAAGCAGCCATACCTATGCAAATAGTATTGATATCGCATTGTATATAATTCATGGTATCAAATATTGCCAGCCCGTCGCTGACAGCGCCGCCGGGACTGTTTATATAAAAGAAAATATCTTTTGTCGGGTCTTTTGTTTCCAAATAAAGCAGCTGCGCAACTATGCTGTTTGCGGTGTGGGAGTCAATCTGACCCGACAGAAAAACTATTCTATCCTCCAGCATTCTGGAATACAAATCATATGTGCGTTCGCTTCTGGCGTCTTTTTCGATTACATACGGTATTGGCACTTCTGTTTACCTCCGTGACTATTTTATGTTATTGTTTTCTCTTAAGAAGTTGAACAGCTTTTGGGTCAGCAGGCTGTTTATGGTGTAATTGAAACTCTCCTGCGTTCTTTGGTCCTCGGGTATCTTGTCAAGTTCTGCGTTGAACTCCTCTTCTGTAAATTCTATCTTTTCTTGCTTAATTATTTCTGTAATAATAAGCTCATACTTGACATCTCTTATTGCTTCTTCTCTCTTCTCGTTGCGGAAGTCCTCGACGGTCTTTCCGGTGTACTTGATATAGTCTTCGAACTTTATGCCATAGTATGAGGCAAGATTGCGCTCTAGTTGCTGAATTTTGTAATCAATGGCTTCATCTATCATGCACTCGGGAAGTTCTATTTCTGTGTTCTCAAGTATTTTATTCATTACTTTGTTGGCAAAGTCATTTTCTTCATGTTTTGCCTTCTTTTCTTCAAGCTCTTTTCTTATCGACGTCTTCCATTCCTCAACGCTGTTGAGGTCCTCGCTGATATCCTTTACAAAGTCATCATCAAGCGTCGGCAATTCTTTTTCTTTTATTTCGTGAATTTTTATTGCAAACACAGCTTCCTTGCCTGCAAGGGGCGCGGAATAATCCTCGGGGAAAGTGACTTTTATGTCTTTTTCTTCGCCCTTCTGCATGCCTATAATTTGTTCCTCAAATCCGGGAATAAACTGTCCGCTGCCAATAACAAGGTTTTGTTTCTCGGCGGTGCCGCCCTCAAACTTCTCGCCGTCTACGCTGCCGCTGAAGTCAAGCAACACATTGTCCCCGTCTTTGACGGCTCTGTCAACTTCGACAAGCCTTGCTCTTGAGGAAAGAATTCTGTTCACTTCTTCTTCAACTTCGGCATCGCTGACAGTGGTATCAAATTTTTCTATGTCCAGTCCCTTGTATGCTCCAAGCGTAAAGTCAGGTCTTATGGCGGTGGTGATGACCATTTTCAGTCCGTCCTCGCTGACTTCCTTGTCGTCAAAATCAGGCTCGCCGACAACTTCAAAGTTGTCTTTCTCATCTTTCAGAATTTGGTTGTAGTATTTTGGCACTGCCATATTCAGCGCATCGTACAAAACATCATATTTGAAGCTGTCAAAAGCAATGTTGAAAGGTACTTTGCCCTTTCTGAAGCCTTTTATAGCGTATTTATGTTTGTTTTTGGCATAGGACTCCTTAATATCATTCATCCATTCGTCCTTCGGCACATCAAAAGCAATCTCAATTTTTGTCTTGCTGAGATGTTGTATCGAGTATTCCATGTATAACCTCCATTTGTATTATTATAATAAAGTAACTTTTTGATAATATCATAGATTAACAGTTACTGCAAACATTATAACAAGTATTTGGTAAAAATAGGCGCAAAAAACATATTATTATGTCGCTTATATGTACAAAAAGCTTGCCATTTGAAAAAAAGCCTCTCACGCCGGTACGGGCGCATATCAAATTTTTTCGTACTTTGTCTCCGAATATCTGCGGTTGCTAGTTCTGACCAGACCCTGAGGCGTTGTTTTCCTCGGTGGCTTTCATGTCCTGGTTTTTGCTTTCTGTAAAGCGTATGTACGGGCTTTCCCAGTCATATCGTATTTTTGCAAGTTCGCCGTTTCTGTGCTTTGCTATTTCAAGCAGTATGGGGAATTCTTTGGCATTCTTTGTGCTTTCGTCTTCTCTGCTTAGGAACATGACGATATCCGCGTCTTGCTCAATAGCGCCCGATTCGCGCAGGTCCGACAGCCTCGGCGCCTTGTCGGTTCTGGATTCGATGCCTCTCGACATCTGTGAAAGCACCATTACGGGACAATCCAGTTCCTTTGCGGCAATTTTCAGCATTCTGCTGATTTCGCTGATTGTTTCTTGCCTTGAAATATCCCTGTTGCTCTTGCCGCTCATAAGCTGCAAATAGTCGATAATTATTAAGTCCAGACCTTTTACTCTGGAAGAAAGCCGTCTTGCCTTACTGATTACATCAAAAGGCGTCAGCATGGAACTGTCATCAATATAAATGGACGAGCCGCCCAATGTCTGCGTGATTTTCCAAATTCTTTTGTCTGCGTCGTTCTTCAGCTCTCCTCTGCTGACATCTGTCATTGAGACGCCTGAAAGGTTGCAAAGAATTCTTTGTGAAAGGTGCATTGCCGGCATTTCAAGGGAAAATATGGCAATAGTCTTTTTTTGCGAGGTCTTCATATTTGCTACATTTGCCGCAATATTTAGCGCAAACGAAGTTTTTCCCACGGACGGACGGGCTGCAAGTATAATCAAATCGCCCTTTTGCAAACCGTTGGTCTTTTGGTCAAGAATGGGAAAGCCCGTCATAAGTCCGCGCATGGCGTTCTTGTCTTTTATCATCATGTCGATTCTGGACATGAGTTGAGTCAGCGACTCGCTGATATGTTCAAGGTCGTTGCGGGTCTGTTCTTTGGCAATATTGTAAATCAAAGCCTCTGCAAACTTGACGGCCTCCGCCGAATCCGAAGATTTGTAGGCTTCTTCAATAATTTGGTTGCAGGCGTTTATGAGGTTGCGCAATATGGAATCTCTTTTTATGATGCGCAGATATTGGCGGAAGTTGGCTGCCGAGGGCAACACAGTGGCAAGTTCGGCAAGATATGTAAGCGTGTCAGATTCTGCATTGTTGTCTTTAACCAACCTGTCATTTACGGTTATAATATCAATGGAGATTGTCAACGCATGCAAAGTCTTCATGGCGTCAAAGATGCGTTTGTGCTTTGCGTTGTAAAAATCTTCTAACGCGAGTTGAGGCACAACTTCAGACGCCGTCTGCCCGTCAATCAGAATGCAGCATAGCATTGACTGTTCTGCTTCAAAGTTGTTGGGATAAATCTTTACATTTTCTTTTCCGATAAGTTTAGTCGGCATAGCCCCTCCGTTTTTTCCGCGCTCTTGATATTGCCATGGCTGCCAGCGTAACCAGTACTACTGGAAGCGAACAAGCAATGGCAAGCAGATACCAATTGGTGACATTTGGCACATGTTGCGTAAGTTTTATTTCTCTGTCGGCGTTCGCGACATTCATATAGAATTCGTGAACATATATGTTGCTGTTTGTGTCAAAATAACTTCTTTCGGCATCAGTGGTGATAATTTTGTACGGCGTACCGTAGTGATAGCTAAGCGCAATATCCTCTCTTTCCAAGTCGAACATATACAGAATATTGAGCAACATTCCCATGGCTATGTTGTCGCCCTCTATGCCGTCAAAAACCGTCTTTTGATTGAAAAAAATATCAGAATAAAAGAAACCATCTTTTCTTTCATATTTGGAATCGTCCTTTTCATATCCGTCAATTTGGTATTCGATATATAAATCCGTAGCCGAATCAAAGGTCTTTGAGCCAATTATTCTGCCCTTTTCGTCAGTTCTTGCCGTGTATCCGATACTAACTATAAAGGCCGTGATATAATCATATAGCTCTTCCTTGCCAAATATTGCATCGGGGTTAAGGGTGTCCAAAAACTCCTTGTCAAAAGTAAAGGTAAAAGAACGGATTATGCTGCCGCCGGCCATACTGAAATTGCCGTATGTGATTTCGGCAAGATAGCCCTCACGAACCTTATACCCGTCTTGAGTATCGGCAAAAGCAGCTCCGCCTGTCGGAATAATAATCACACAAACAAGTAAAGCAATTGCCGCTAAAGTTATTAAGCATTTTTTCATTTGCACATCCTTTCAAGAGCCTCAAGGGTTTTTGAAAACTCCCTCATCGCTATATCATAAGCCTTTTTGCTGCTTAAATCAATACCCACCTTTTTTAATATGTTCAATGGATAGTCGCTGCCGCCGGCTTTCAAAAAGTCCATATATTTGTCGACAAAGCCCTCTTTGCCGCTCAGTATCCCCTTGGCGATGTTTATGGCGCAAGTCAAGCCAGTAGCATATTTGTAGACATAAAAAGCATTATAAAAATGCGGAATTCTTGACCATTCATAACGAATATAGTCGTCGTGAATTACGCCGTCGCCATAATACTTTTTGTTTAGTTCATAGTAGTATTCCGACATGTTATCGCTGGTCAGAGGCTGCCCTTTTTCTACGCTTTCGTGGGCAAACTTTTCAAACTGCGCAAACATTGTTTGGCGAAAAAGAGTAGTCCTGAACATATCAAGAAAATATGACAGCAGATACTTGCGTGTATTTCCGCGCGCAGTTTTTAATAAGTGTTTTATCAACAAGACTTCGTTGACGGTGCTGGCTATCTCTGCCACAAAGATTTCGTAGCCGGCTTTTGCGTAAGGCTGGGAGCTGTTGCTGAAATAACTGTGAATGGCATGCCCCATTTCGTGCGCAATGGTGAACATGTCGTGCGTAGTGCCTTTGTGATTGAGCAGCACATAGGGATGCACACCATAGACGCCCCAAGAATATGCGCCGCTGCGCTTGTTTTCGGTCTCCTCGACATCTATCCAGCCTTGTGTTTTTGCATTTTCCAAAAGTTCGGCATATTTTTCGCCAAGAGGCAACAAAGCCTGCAGCACAATCTTGTATGCCTGCTCATAATCATAAGTCTTCTCTATATCTTTGACAATAGGCACATACATATCGTACATATGGTTTTCTTCAAGTCCAAGAACTCTTTTTCTCAGCGCCACATAGCGGTGTAATACCGGAGTATATTCGTTTACGCAGGAAATAAGGTTTTCGTACACCTTGGGGTTGACAGCCTCTGAAAATAATGCCTGTTCAAGACATGAAGAGAATTTTCTTACCCTTGAATAAAAAACATTCTTGTTCACATTGCCCGAATAGTTGGCTGCAAGCGTGTTGGTGAAAGCCTTATATTGTTTATATAGGCTATCAAATGCGGCCTTTCGGACACCCTGATTGGGGTTTTGGAGCAACAACGAATATACGCCGTGTGACATCTTTACGGGCTTGCCGTCAACCTCGACATCCTCAAAAGTCAAATCGGCATTGTCAAAAACCTGAAAAATATTTTTGTAACCGCCGCCAAACATAGCAATCTTTGAAAGCAGGTTTTCTTCCTTGTCGCTCAACAGATGCTTTTTGTTGCGCAAAATGTTCTTCAAATAAAAATCATAATCCTTATACGCTTCCGATGACATCATTTCTTTCAGTTCGGAGGTTTTTAGTTTTGCCAGTTCGGGGGTAATAAAAGAAGTTGCGGCGGAAGCCTCGACTGCCAGCATACGGACTTTTTCGGATAGCTCAATTCTTTTGTTGTCGGCGGTGTTCTCGTCGCACTTCATATGCGAATAGACATACAGCTTTTCGATGCCATAAGAAAGCTGTTCATCGGCTTTCAGGCATTCAATAGCCGTATGCTTGTTTAGTGTGCCTTTGAATTTTGGTATTTTGGATATTTTTTGTTTGCAAAAATCAAATAATTTGTCAAACTCCCCTGCATCTGATATTATGTCTTCAAGCCGCCAGATATATTCCGGGCGCACATTGCTTCTCTTTTTTGTTTCGTTCACCATTACCTCATATCATATTAAATTTATACCAATATATTACATTATAAACCTCTGGCAAGTCAAGTTGCTTTACATTGCTTCAGCACATGAAAATTCCCTTGCTAAATTTTTTAATTTAGTTTATAATTTATATCGATGCTAGACGGGGAGCTAGCGGTGCCCTGTAACCCGCAAACCGCTATAGCGGGGTCGAACGCCCACCGAGGCATACTTTATGGAAAGCCGATGCTGATAAGGGATGTTGATTATAAGGTCTCGTGCAATCGTGTGTTGTGAACCGTGTCAGAGCTTGACCGCAGCAGCACTAAACAAATTTCGCGATGTGCCACGAGGAAGCTTTATAGGAGTTACCTGTCAGTATGCCGATTCGGTAGAGTATGTCGGAGTGGGTGCATTTTTTTTATGCAAATATGCCTGTGCTATATCTTTTACCTAACCCCTGATTGTTATCTGAATTATAAGCGTTCCTTTTGCTCATGTACGGCTTTCAGCTTTTCTGCCAAAACTTTTAGTGACCTCTTTCTGATTTTTGCTGCAATAACAGCGACGGCAATGGCGGCTACTGATGCTGCGATACTTCCGGCTAATGCCGCAACTTCACGGCTTATCTCCCCTTTGCCCTCTCCTATAATAATGTATGTACCTTGTGCGTCGGAGGCATCGAACATTAAATAATCGCCTTCTCTGGTGCATGATATTTCCTCAATGTTTCCAAATGAGTCAACTTTGCCCATACTTAAATTGTTAAGATAGCGATACTCACTGTCTATCAGCAGTTTAATTGTCACACAATCGTCTTGCGTTAGCGAATTGCTCTCTATATTAATTTCATAAATCTGTTTGCTTTCCTTCCCTTTCAATGGTCCTGACGATATTTCTTCTCTTCGGCTCGAATTTGCAACAGTTATTTTTGAATCTGGCGTAAATCCTTTTTCAAATTCTACTATAACATCTTGTTGCGAATTATTTTCGTTCTCAATTATCTGCTTGTATATAATAAAAGTAAAGGTGGTTTCACCGCTCAGGATATAGCAGTCGCTATCAATGCTTACCGTTGCTTGATAATAATCCGGCTGAATTGCTGGTTTGTTATAAGTAATTATGGGAACTATGTTTTGGATATCCATCGGAATTATGTTATTAAAATCCACGCGGACAGTCTTTTTCGTTCCGTCAAAATAAATGTTCTCAGGCTCATAGAAGTTTGCGGTAATCTTTCTCGGAAGAATTGTGAGAACGGCGGTAAGTGAATCTACCTGATTATAACGGCTTTCATCATATATGAATTCTGCCAAAGCATGGTATACTCCGGGCACCTTTCCGGTGTTGTTATTATAAATGACATTTTGAATTTGCGGGGGCAAAGTCTGGTTGTCAATAACAATACTTTGATTCTCGGCGTTATATTCCACAGTTTTGTTGTTGAACCGCACACCGGACATATCTATATTGCCTTTTATTATGGTATAGGTGCCGTCAATGAATTCAATCTGGTAATTTGCATTGTAAAACTTACCGGTAATAGCATAGTCGCCTATCTCAATCCCTTCGGCTTTTGTTATTACTATATTGAGATTGTCATCACCTATTATTGCCGCAGAATCGTCCGCCAATCGCCATGTGAGCAAGGCTAACGGAGCGTCAAAGCAGGAAGTTTTGTTGTCAATTTCAACCTTGATTTTGAGAGGTTTAATTTCCAATTTAGCTTTGCCGCCATCGGCAGTAAATAATGCGCAATAGTTATTATCAATTGATGACAAACTTATAAAATCATATACACCAACATTTTCACATGCCAAGCTTGTTTTGTCTCTTTCAAAAATTATGGACACCGTTACATTGTTTATTCCTTCAAATGTTTGTACAAACGCAGGATCAGCCTCTCCGTAAGTCTTAACATATTCGGCGGAATCTACATATAAAAGGTAAGGCGCAATTGTAAATTTATCCTTGCCGCCGTTTGTAGCAAAAGCAACTGTGTAGTTCTCATTAAGTTCGGTAAGTGTTACTGTTAAAAAGCTATATGCCCCCACATCTTTGCCTGCTTCTCTTGTATAAGTTACGCTGACAGTTTCGTCATATGCGCCGTCAAAATTCTCGGTAAATCCGGGGTCGGCTTCACCATATGTTTTGTTAAAGCTGCTTGCTGTGACAGTGAGCGCATAAGGATTGATAGTAAATTTATCCTTGCCGCCGTTTGCCGTAAAAGCGACTGTGTAGTTCTCATTAAGTTCGGTAAGCGCTACTGCGACAAAACTATATGTTCCCACATCTTTGCCGGCCTCTCTTGTATAAGTTACGCTGACAGTTTCGTCATATACGCCTGCAAAATCTTCAGAAAATGCAGGATCAGCATCACCGTATGTTTTGCTGAAAGCGCTTGCGGTAACAATAAGTGTGTATGAACTAATAGTAAACTTATCCTTGTCGCCGTTTGCAGCAAAAGCGACTGT
>JBNRMV010000013.1:0-338995 GCA_050309775.1 Christensenellales bacterium
ACGGCAGATTTACAGTCTGCTCCCTTTAGCCACTCGGGAATCCTTCCAAATGGAGCTGGCTAATGGAATCGAACCATCAACCTGCTGATTACAAATCAGCTGCTCTGCCTAGTTGAGCTAAGCCAGCACTTTTCTTGAACCTTGCTTGGTGCCTTGGGGCGGAATTGAACCACCGACACGAGGATTTTCAGTCCTCTGCTCTACCAACTGAGCTACCAAGGCAGAATTGGCGATCCGGAAGGGGCTCGAACCCTCGACCTCTAGCGTGACAGGCTAGCGCTCTAACCAACTGAGCTACCGGACCGTATAGTTTTGCAAGGTGCAAGTGTTTTTTTGGTGGGCCTTCACGGACTCGAACCGCGGACCAATCGGTTATGAGCCGACCGCTCTAACCAACTGAGCTAAAGGCCCTTGCATTTGTATTCACTTTTGCCAATGGTCGGGGTGAAGAGATTCGAACTCCCGACCCCATGGTCCCAAACCATGTGCGCTACCAAACTGCGCTACACCCCGTTGGAGCACCTCAGTGACTTTACTTATAATACATTATACATAGCGTTTCTGTCAATCGTTTTTCACACAATTTCAACATAAAATTTTTTAGCGTCAAAACCGCGCCTTTAAGACGGCAATAATTCTTACTTGCGACAAAACCTTTCATATACTTACACAACCGGCAGTTTTCTGTTTTGACAAATCTTCTATAATCAAAACTTGTAAGGAGGGCGTATGCAAGTATTTACTAAACTCAGCCAGAACACATTGTATGTATATCTGGAGGGAGAGCTTGACCAAAGTGTGGCGGACGGGCTGCGCGCCGAACTTGACAAATGCCTGATGACAAGCGGCGTAAAAAGAGTGGTATTTAATCTCAAAAAATTGAGATTTATGGACAGTACCGGCATAGGTCTGATACTTGGGCGCTACAAAAAACTGCGCCGCAACCAAATCCCGCTTTACTTTAACGAGCCTTCTCCGCAAATAGATAAAGTGCTAAAAATCAGCGGTCTATACGACATTATACCCGTAATTTAATTGAGGTGAATATGAAAAACAATATGAGTTTGAAATTTGACGCATTGCCAGAGAACGAAAGTTTTGCGCGCAGCGTAGTGGCGGCTTTTTGCGTCCCCTGCAACCCCACCATGGAGATAATCAATGACATAAAAACAGCCATTTCCGAAGCTGTGACAAATTGTATAGTGCATGGGTATGAAAACAGCAGAAATGGAGAAATTCTTATAGAAGCAAGCATAGAAGACACTACCCTGAAAGTCAAAATCTCCGATTACGGCAAGGGCATAATAAATATTGAAGAAGCGCTTACCGACTTCTTTACTTCACAGGAAGAGGATGAAAGAAGCGGCTTGGGTTTTACTATAATGAAATCCTTTATGGATAGTCTGGGGGTGGAATCCATACCAGGTAGCGGAACAACCGTCGAAATGACAAAGAGATTGGCATAATATGCTACAAAATGAAGAGACCTTACAGCTGATTAAAAAAGCGCAGGAAGGCAGCGATGAAGCAAAAACAGAATTGTTGCACCACAACCTGCCGCTGATTAAAAGCATAGTAAGAAGATACAAAAACAAGCAAATCGAGTATGATGACCTCATACAGCTTGGCACATTGGGGCTTATCAAAGCAATAAACAACTTTGATACATCTTTTGGCGTCAAGTTTTCCACTTATGCCGTGCCTATGATTGCCGGCGAAATAAAGCGCTTTATCCGTGATGACGGCGCAATCAAAGTCAGCCGCTCCATAAAATCGCTTTCACAAAAAATAAACATATTCATAGAGGCGTATCGTCACGGCAATAATAAAGAGCCTACTATCAGCGAACTTGCGGCAGAATTCCAAATCTCTGAACAAGATGTAGTATTCACCTTGGACAGTTCTCGCTATCCCATTTCCCTTTACAGCGAAAACGACGATGACGGGCTCAGCCTTGTTGACAAACTATGCGCAAAAGGCACCCCCGACGAAATAATCGATAAGATGATAATTAAGGATTTAATAAAGGGCTTGGAAGAGCGCGACAAAAAAATAATTTACCTTCGATATTACCGCGACAAGACACAAAGTGAAATTGCAAGAGAATTGGGCGTATCGCAAGTGCAGATATCAAGACTGGAAGCAAGAATTCTGGAAAAAATGAAAAAAGAACTGATGTAAGAATTTATGTGCCGCTTGACAAGTTTGCAGGCGGCATTTTTTATGCGGATTGAATTTTGCAGCCAAATAGAAACGGTCGGTAAGAAATACTCTCCTACCGACCGCATTTTTTATTCCTGGAAAGGCTTATTTATAGTCATCTCTTAAGAACTTTTTATCTTTTTCTTCCAAATCAAGTCCAAGCGTGCCGCCCGGGTTCATTATGTTGTTCGGGTCAAAGTGGTTTTTCAGGGCTTTGAATATGCTGTACTGTGTTCTGCCAAGGTACCCTTCCAGCCAAGGCGCAAACATCTTGCCGACTCCATGGTGATGGCTTATCGCGGCGCCGGATTTTTGTATGGCGTCAAGAATACCGCTGTGATATGCTTTGAATTCATCGATATCCTCAAGCGGAGTGATAAAAATGAAATACAGGTTGCCGCCTTGCGGATACATATGCGAAATATGCGTAGTAACCGTTGTGTTTGGTCTGGATTTGCAATACTTTCGCACATCGACATGCACTTGTTCCATATTGTCCCAATTGACCGCGCATTCCAGCGTGTCTATCATAATGCCGAAGTCCTGAAGATTGTCGCGCATATACGGGTCGGAGAATCTACCGTGTTCCCAACTCTTTGTGACTATGCCGGTAAGTCCCAAAGCGCCGTACTTTTTGCATATCTTTTTGATATTGCGCGCAATGTTTTTGCCGAACTTCTTTTCACCGTCGGTAAAACCAAGCAGCAGGCATTTTTCGTTGTCCTTGAATCCTTTTAGTTTCAATAGTGTATCAAGCGGAGAATCGGTGATGCCGTACATTCTCATCATAAGTTCGGTTTCTTCCTGGTCGGACACTCTGAATACCGACGGCATGCCGAACTCGCCTTGCATTACCTCCCGGCAAGCGTTCATGGCGTCGTCCCATGTCTTGAACATATAGCTGAAACGATGTCTGTTTTCCGGCTGATATTTGAAAATACGCAATGTAACATGAGTCAACACACCGAAAGTGCCCTCGCTGCCCATCATAATCTGGTCAATATCCGGGCCCGTTGCCTTTCTTGGGGTGTTGTCAGTCTTTATATAACCAATGGGCGTGGCATACTCTTGCGAAAGTACAATGTCTTCAATCTTGCCATAGTATGTGCTGTTCTGCCCTGCTCCCCTTGTGACTACCCAACCGCCAACTGAAGAATATTCAAAGGACTGCGGGAAGTGTCCGCAGGAGTAACGCTGCTTTGCGCCTTTTAACTTTTCGGGAGCGTTGTTCAGGATTTCCTCAAGCGCCGGCCCCATCATTCCTGCCTGAACGGTTATGGTCTGATTTATTTCGTTAAATTCAATTACTTTGTTAAAGTTTTTGCGCAAATCCAAAGATATTCCGCCTTTTATGCACTCCGTACCTCTGGTTACGCTTGAGCCGCCGCCATATACATAAAGCGGTATGAGGTTTTTGTTGCAATAATCGACTATCTCAACAATCTGTTCCTTGTTTTCCGGATAAAGCACGGCATTGGGTACATTTTCGACAATCTTTTTGCGCAGCCGCAAAAGGTCATACATGGTTTGACCATATGAAACTGACAGTCTGTGATAATCGTCGGTAGTAATGTTGTCTTTTCCGACAATCTTTTCAAACGCTTTCAAATGCTTTTTGTCCAGAGTCACCGGAATGTCGTATTTCACAGGCTCCAAACCTAAATCTTTTCTCTCCTTGAAATCGTCGTCTGTCATGCCGTAAAGTTCTTTTACCAGCTTAAAAAGATTCTCCCTTGGTATTTTGTATCCGGCCGGGTCTCCCCATTTGAAAATCGAACGATATGAGCCCTCGGGAGAAGGGTCTGTGTACCAGTTCGGAGAAAATCCCTTGTAAGGTTTTGTTGCCATTATTGTATATCCTCCTCAATTAGTTTTGTTATTTGTTTGATTTCGCCATAAAGCGGCTGTACTCTCTTATACATTTTTTTATACACACGCTCATACATGAGCATGTATATCTTGTGGTTTTCCTCATTCGGATAGAATTCATCGGTATAATGCACCATGCTTTCTTGCGCTTCATAGATGTCATTGAACTCGCCAACGCCCACAAAACCTATCATTGCGGCGCCCAAACCGCTTGTTTCGTATGTCTGAACTCGCTTTACGGGCAAGCCGAACATATCGGCAGTTATTTGGCAAATTGCGTCGGAATTGCTGCCGCCGCCCGATACCGTGAGGAATTTTATGTTATACTTTGCTCTGCGCTCCATCTCGCGCAAGCCCTCAACAAGCCCATATCCTATGCCTTCAATAATGGCTTTATAGATATGTGCTTTGGTATGTTTATCGGAAAAACCTATTATGGCGCCTCTGGCTTCGGGCGCTTTCAAGGAGGGCGACCAATACGGTTGCAACATAAGTCCGTTGCTACCGGCAGGTATATCGGCAAGCATTTTGTCAAGCAATGCCTCAGGCGTAACGCCCAATCTTTTTGCTTCAATTTCTTCTTTGTGCGCAAACTCGTTCTTGAACCAAGTCACCATCCAAAAGCCTCTGAATATCTGCGTTTCGGGGTTGTACTTGCCTTTTATCATGGCAGGATATGCCGGCATAAAGGTAAGCGGCTCAACATATTTGTCTGTGGTGAACTGTATTGTTGCCGTCGTGCCAAAAGACAGCGACGCGCAGCCGTCACCCGTGCAGCCTGTGCCAAGCGTTTCGCAGCCCTTGTCGGAGCCTGCGGCAATCAGCGGTACTCCTTCAGGCAAGCCCGTCTGCTCGGCGGCTTCTTTGGTTATTGTGCCTATCACGCTGCCCGGCTCGACAAGCTCGCACAGTTTTTCTTTTTCGATGGCAAATGCCGGGAAAGTCAAAGAGTTCGGCGTCATCCATTCCTTTTTCTTATAATCAAAAGGCAGATGCCCTATCATACTTGCTACGCTTTCGACCATTTTTCCAGTAAGTTTATAATTCATATAGCCGGAAAACATAAGGTATTTATAAGTTTTTTGCCATATTTCCGGCTCATATTCCTTTATCCAGTTGCTGGCAGTCACCATGGATTGTTTGACCATAGGCTCATACATGCCGACTAGTTTGAAAATGAGTTTGTTCTTAAACGGCAGTTTTATGGGAGTCGCCTCTCTCCTGTCCAACCACAGAATAATAGGACGCAGCGCCTCGCCGTTCTTATCGACGCATACGCAGCAGTCACGCATGGTTGTAACAGATACGGCTGCAATGTCATTCCAACGCTCTGTGTGCTGCTCCTTTAAGGTTTGGGTAGCTTCAATAAGTTTTTGCCAATAGACATCGGCATGCTGTTCCGCCCACCCCTCTCTCAGCGAAAAATACGGCTCAAAAGGTATTTTACATTTGCCGATAATGTCGCCGTTCTTGTTGAAAAGTATGGCTCTTGTGCTTTGCGTTCCGCAGTCATAAGCCAATATCAACGGTTCGTTTTTCATAAAATCCTCCTATATTTTAGGGCAAGAGTATATCGCTGGTGGCTATGACATCTATTCCGGTGTCAAGCACATTTGGCAATACTGTTTCGCCCCTTTTTATTTTTTTATCAAGCACAAAGCTATTGATTACTTTCATTAAATCAAATATTTTTGACTTCGGAATTTCGCCGTTCGTGCGTACAGGCAACACCCTTGCTTCGGGAAAAACGGTTTTTACCGTCGTTGTCACGCTGCGAGTGGGATTTGTCATCTCTGTTATGGCATATGCCTTGCCCTTGGGGCATTTGCCGCCGCTGACTTCGATATTTTCGCCCTCGCCGCTAATACTCAAACGGCAGCCGTTCGGGCATACGATACATACAAGTTGTGTCATTTCGCCTCCTCAATAGCAAGACTTATGACGCTGTCCGGTGTCAGTTCCTCTTTTGAAAAGTTCAGCATCAGCGCCTCCATTTCCGGCGGGCGAAGGTGCGCATATCTCTTTGATTTGAATTGCCTGCCGTCTATCATAATGTTTAATCTTATGTTGTCAAAATCTTTGTTTGAGCGAAAATAAAGCCGAATATTATCTAAATCGGACGATAAATCTATTTTTTGCGGCACTATGTACAAAAAGTTTTTGTCGGTTTTTATGTCAATAAGTGTTCTTTGGCTTTTTTGCCATTTTGCGGCGTTCCTGCCGGCAATTTCTCCGCCCTCACTTACATAGTCAACCAAGTCATTGACATGCAAGGCATTTCCGCAAGAGAATATGCCGTCTTTCATCGTCATAAAAGTCTGGTCAACAGCTGCGCCTTTTGTGCAGTTGTTTATCGGCACTTCAAGAGAATCGGCTATTTCATTTTCTGGAATAAGTCCAACGGATAAAATCAGCGCATCGCACTCAATTTTTCGTTCCGTACCCGGGATTGGACACATTTTTTCGTCAACTTGCGACACTTCGACCGCCTCCAGCCTGCTGTCGCCAAAAACTCTTGTTACCGTATGCGACAAGTGCAGAGGTATGTTGAAGTCGTCAAGACATTGCGCAATATTTCTTGTCAACCCCGATGGCGAAGGCTTGACTTCATAAACGCCCTCAACCGATGCGCCCTCCAATGTCAGGCGCCGCGCCATAATTAGTCCGATGTCGCCGGAGCCAAGTATTACACAGCGTTTTGTCGGCATTTTGCCTAGTATATTGACATAATATTGCGCCGTTCCGGCGGAAAAAACTCCCGCAGGCCGTGTACCTTGTATAAAAACCTGTTTTGAAGTGCGTTCCCTGCAACCTGTGGCAAGCACTATGGCTTTGGCGGCAATTTTTGTCACTCCGTTGCGGTTGATAAGCGACAATATATACTCGTTGCCCGATTTTATTATGCTGCTGACAAAAGTAAGGGTAACCGCCTCAACTTTTGTTTCTTTCAGCATATCTATGTATCTCTCGACATATTCAGGTCCGGATAGTTTTTCTTTGAAACGGATTAAGCCAAAGCCGTCATGAATGCACTGCTTCAGGATACCTCCCAGTCTTGCCTCTCTTTCAATAAGAAAAACCTTTGCGCCCTCTTTGTCTGCGGCAACTGCTGCGGCTATGCCTGCCGGTCCGCCGCCTATTATTACTACATCGTATTTATTCATTGCCAACTCCCTTTGTGTCGCCAAAAAGCACTGCGCTATTGTCGTCAGCTTTGTTTATTTCCTCAATGGGTACGCCTTTGTGTTCGGCAAGTATCTGCATAACAAGCGGCGAACAAAAACCGCCCTGACATCTGCCCATGCCCGGGCGCGCCCTTCTTTTTATTGCATCAAGAGTATATACCGGTACGGGGGAATTCAGTGCATCGATAATCTCGCCTTTTGAAATTTCTTCACATCGGCAAATAATCTCGCCATAATCAGGGTTGTTTTTTATCAGTTCGTTTCGTGCGGATTCGTCCATTTCGGCAAGGTGCGGAATGCCCTTTCGTATCGGGTTAAATTTTTCGTTGGGCTGCGCTCCGCCCAGCAGTTCTACGCTCCATTGCGCTATATCCTCCGCAATAGCAGGCGCCGCCGTCAATCCCGGCGATTGAATACCTGCGGCTTGGATAATGTTTCGTATAAATATGCCCTTTCTGACAACAAAATCCTCCTCATATGTTGCCGCCCTTGTTCCCGAAAAATATGTGATAATATCGCTGTAACGCATCTTTTCGGCAACACGGCTCTGTTTGCTGAAAATCAAATCTATGCTTGCTTTATCGGTGGAGTTGTCCTCGCGATAAGGAGTTTCTACGGCGGTCGGACCCAAAAGCACATTGTTATCAACGGTATGCACAACGCCGCCGCCTTTGGTGTGCTTTTGTTTGTCGTCAGTTTTCTCTTTCTCGTCTTGAAATTTTGAGAAAGGCGATTTGTTCATAGATGTGGCGGCAAAATCCTTGCACTTTTTGTCAAGAATAAGGTTTGTGCCTTTTCTGGGGTGAATGGTGAATGTTCGGTCGTCTGCCATTTCCGCAATTCGGTCGGAAAATACTCCGGCGGCATTTATGACAAGTTTCGGGAAAAGTTTTCCTCTGTTGGTGGTGACGGATATTATTTCGCCGTCTTTTGTTTCCATGCCCTTTATCATGGTGTTCAGACAGACTTTTACGCCGTTTGCGGCGGCATTCTCGGCCAGCGCTACGGTGAATTTGTACGGTGAAATCTCTCCGCCCGTCGGCAAAAATACCGCTCCCACCGCCCAAGAAGGCGCACCAGGCTCTATTTCCAACAATTCTTTTCTGTTAAGATATCTTACTCCGGGAATGCCCAGCATTTTTGATTTTAGTTTAATCAGCGGATAAACTATGTATTTTTCCCAATTTTTATAAAAAGTAATGAGGTGTCCTGTGCGTTGGAATACGCAATTCAGCTCCTCGGACAATTTGTCATAAAGTTTGTTGCCTCTGCTGTTATAAAAATGTTTTTGTTGATGCGAATGCAAATCTATGCCGACATGAATGTCACCGTCATTTCGGGAAGATGCCGCAAGCGCCACATCGTAACCCTTGTCCGCAAGTATAATATCCAATTTGTACTTTGATAGCTCCCTTGCAATTGCGCAACCTACTATGCCGGCTCCGACAATAAGCACATCGGGAGTCAAACCGTCAAGTTCTTTATCCTCAACTGCAGGCTTCTGTTCTTCCTCGTGAAAACCCTTCAGTTTTATGTCGTTCAGAACGCCCAACGATTGTTTGTCAACAGCAAGCATGCCAGCTTGTACTATTTTGTCCCAATCCGACAATTCGCCTTCCAAACGCACACAGCCTCTGTACTCGCTGACTTTTATATCTTCCGAAACATATTTCTTGATATTTTTTTGTATTTTGGATAAATTACGAATCATTTCTTATCTCTGCCCTTTAATTATACTAAATAAAGTATACAATTATTCAGATTGGCAAGTCAATGTTGAGCAATGAGTAAAAAATATGTAAATATGAATTTGTCTTTATTATTGATTTCTTTTTACATCAATAACGCCGTCAATATTCTGAATCTTCTTGATAAGCAAATCAAGGTCTTCAAGCGACTTTATTTCCAGTCCGACATTTATGACGGCCCTGTCCTTGGCTTTTATCGTTCTGGCGTCCATAGATGTTATGGAAAATTTCAGCGCTGAGATAGCTGCCGATATTTGTCCGATTATGCCGGTTTTGTCAAGACAATCAATCCTCAATGAAGTATTGAATGAGGAATCCGATTGATTGGCCCATGTGGCTTTCAGCAGTCTTTCTTTGGGAATGTTGCGCATATTTGAGCAATCGGCTCTGTGAACGGACACGCCTCTGCCTCTGGAGATATATCCGACTATGTTGTCGCCAGGCACTGGGTTGCAGCAATGTGAAATGCGGATAAGAAAGTCATCATAGCCTTCAATAAGTATGCCGGAATGCAATCTTTTCGGTCGCATTTCCTGCTTTTCGTCACTGCCGACTATGACGGGGGGAGCTTTCAGCTCTTGCTTCTTTTTGTAAAATTCTATGAGTTTGAAAAGTATTTGATTTGTACTGGTGCCGCCGTATCCGATGCTTGCGTACATGTCGTCAACTTCGGAAAAGCTGTAACGGTCCAACACTAAGTTTACCCAGCTGGGCTGCATAAGTTCCGAAAGAGCATAGCCTCTGTGTTTGGCTTCCTTTTCCAACATGTCCTTGCCTGTCTTTATGTTTTCGCTCTTCATCGCCTTTTTGAAAAAGCTGCGTATCTTTGCTCTGGCGTTCGGAGTCTTGACAATCTTCAGCCAATCCCTTGACGGGCCTTTGGAGTTGTTGGAGGTCAAAATCTCGATAACATCGCCGTTCGACAGTTCTGTACCCAAAGGAACAATCTTGGAGTTTACTTTGGCGCCAACGCATTTGTTGCCTATGGCGCTGTGCAGCCTGTATGCAAAGTCAAGGCAAGTTGAGCCGATTGGCAAGTCAAAAACATCACCCTTGGGGCTGAAAACATATATTTCGTTTGAGGTAACATTGAGTTTTAGCGTGTCAACAAATTCCAAAGAGTCTTTGAGTTCGCCCTGAACATCCATAACCTGCTGAATAAAGCTAAGTTTTGCGTCCAGTTCGTCGCTGTCGCCCTTGCCTTCTTTGTATTTCCAGTGTGCTGCTATACCAAATTCTGCAACCCTGTTCATTTCATAAGTTCTGATTTGAATTTCAAAAACCTGCCCGAAATTCGTCATAACCGTAGTGTGTAATGACTGATAAAGATTGGGCTTGGGCATAGCTATATAATCCTTGAACCGCCCGGGAATGGGCTTCCAGATGGAGTGTATATCGCCAAGAATGGTATAACAATCTCTTATGGTTTCTACTATAACGCGTACGGCTACAAGGTCATAAATCTGGTCAAAGGTCTTGCCCTGCGTCTTCATTTTTTTGTAAATGGAATAAAAATGTTTCGGGCGGCCTTTTACTTCGCCTTTTATGCCCGAATCTTTTAGTCGCTGTTCAATGACGCCGGCTAGTTTTTCGACAAGTATCATTCTCTCGTCGCGCTTTATGTCTATCATCTGCGCCAAAAAATTGTAGTCTACGGGATAAATATATTTCATCGCCAAGTCTTCCAACTCGGTTTTCATGCTGGATATACCCAACCTGCCCGCAAGCGGCGCAAAAATATCCAAAGTTTCTTTGGCTTTCTTTTGTTGTTTCTCGGGCGGCAGATGTTTCAGCGTACGCATGTTGTGCAGTCTGTCGGCAAGTTTGATAAGAAGTACTCTGATATCCTTTGCCATGGCAAGGAACAAGCGCCGTATGTTCTCCGCCTGTTCTTCTTCTTGCGAATTGAAATCGAACTTATTGAGCTTTGTCAGCGCCTTTACCATGTCCAGCACTTCTGTGCCAAAACGCTCTTTCAGTTCTTGTTCGGTGGTGGGCGTGTCTTCCAACACATCATGAAGTATGGAGGCAACAATTGTGTTGATATCAAGTCCAAGGTCAACCAGCGTTTCTGCAACTTTTATGGGGTGAATAATATACTCTTCTCCCGAAAAGCGCTTTTGGTCACGGTGAGCATTTTTGGCAAATTCATAAGCGCTGCGGATTTTTTCATAATCCTCAGGCTTATAAATTGATTTAGCTTTGTTCAACAATTCAATGCTCACTTTTGTTAATCCTTGTTTCCGGTCACCCAATTGTATACTTCAGAGCGCCCTATTTCAACCTTTTTATTATCTATTATTATATTACCATCGTTGCCCGGCAATAGCAATTGCAATTCGGCAAAAACAAAAAACGCCGTAGCAAAATGGCTAAGACTGCGATAATAACCAAGCCGCAGCGCCAAATCATAAAAGCCGAGAATGTCCGTATACCCCCTGCCGTTCAGCTTTTCGTAGAAGAAAATATAATCCTCACGCAGCGTATCCTGGTCATGCGTTTCTTCCGGCCGTAAATCGGGATATTCCTCGGCATTCAGTATTTTGCCGCCGAAAGTTTGGAGCACATGCTCAATAAAGCATTTGGGCGCTTTTTCAAGCATAACTATTCTGTTGTAATATGTAAACTCAAAATCCCATTCCGGCGACAGTATGACTGCATTGAACGGATTAAGTAAAGTTGAATTAAAAATAAACCGTTCAAGACCGGGGTTTTGTTCGGCAAAGCTATTAAATGCTTGGTTGCTGAAAGCAATATAAAGCGTACCGAAAGAATAATCAGTGTCGGGGCGCTGCTTGCGCTCTCCGCGGCTCTTGCCCTTGCAAACAAAGCGCTGAAGGTACCTTGCAAAAAGAATTTCTTTGTCAATCTCTGCTTTTTGGGAATAAAAGTCCTTTATTTTGCATTGCAGTATCTGCGTATTGTTGTAATACCCTTTGTCTATTGTGTATGACATAATTTTTTCTGACGGACTTTTTAGGTGCGGCAAGGCATAACTCATATTAAACGCCACCGCTTCAACTTTTTTTATGCGGCTTTTTATGTGCGGATGCTTTCCTATTCTGGTAAAAGTCATTTCATTATGCTTTGACAAAAATACCGGCTTGGGATTGCCGCTGCCAAAAGGCTCAAGTTTCAAAATACTGTTGAACAATTTGTCGTTTATGTCCGAAATGTCCAGAATATCGTCATATATCAGCTTGCGTTCAAAGCAATCTCTGTCGGTATTGAGTTTTATATATGTGTTTGCGCATTCAAGGAATTTGTCAAAGTTTTCTACGGGAATGCTGAGTCCTGCCGCCATGGCGTGTCCTCCAAAACTGGAAAGCATACTCCGGCAGCAGCGAAGCACTTCATAAATGCTTATGCCCAGCACGCTTCTGGCAGAGCCTTTGTAGGTGGCACCCTTTTTTGTCAAAAGAATTGTCGGGCGGCCAAACTGTTCGGCTATTTTTGAGGCGGCTATGCCAATTACCCCTTCCTCCCATTCGTCCGATTTCAAAATAATAATCAAATTACGGCTTAGGTCATAGCTTTCAAGCATCGACAGCGCATCCAGCAACACTTCCGAAAATATATCCTGTCTTTGTTTGTTCTCTTTTTCAAGTTCCTCGGCAAGCAAATTTATTGCCGTCGAGTCATTTTCAATCAACAGTTTTAGGGATTTGTATGCGCTGGAAAGTCTGCCCGACGCATTCAAACGCGGCGCTATGCGATAGGCAATGTCCGTACTTTTTACCCTAGTGTTTCTCTTTATGTTGGACAACAAAAGCAGTTTTTTCAAGCCCTGACGGCAGGAGCCGTTTGAAAGCATCTCCAGTCCAGCTTTGACAATAATTCTGTTGTCACCGACAAGCGGAACAACATCGGCAACGGTAGAAACGGCGCAAATGTCAAAAAACTGCGCAATAAACTGTCTGTTCGTAAGCTGCTCTGCAAGTTTCAACGCCACTCCTGCGCCGCAAAGCGGAGAACAACCGTCACAAAGTATGGGATTTAGCACAACGGTATCGGGCAGTAGCACCGACGGCTCGTGGTGGTCTGTTATTATGACCTGCAAGCCCAGCGACTTGGCAAATTCTACCTCGGTTACGGAAGTAATGCCGCAATCCAATGTTATTATCAGACATTCGGGGTATTGGGCATGTATTCGTGAAATAGCGTCACAACTCAATCCATAGCCCTCATCGTGGCGCTGCGGAATATAATAATAAACCTCGGCGCCTAAGGCTTTCAGCGTAAGATACATAATGGCGGTTGCGCCGATACCGTCACAGTCATAATCGCCATAAAGCACAATGGCTTTTTTGCTTGCAATATGCTTTTTTATTATGCTTTCGGCTGCTTCGATATTGTGCAGAATTTTGGGAGAAGAAAGCAAAGAAATATCTGCGCTCAGATACTCTTTTATTGCCTGCGGTGTGGTGATATCCCTCATCAGCAGCAGTTTTGCAATCAAAGGCTCAACTCCCGATTGTTCGGCAATTTTTATGATTTCTTGATTTTCAACTGCTTTTCTCTCAATAAATTTCATAATTTTAATTAAAAAATAGCCCTGTTTTCCGCAGGGCTATTTACTTGTTTTGGTTAGGCGTCTTTGGTGGCAAACTTAGTTATGCCTTTGCTTTTTGGTCTGCTCTTTGGCTTGTCGTATGCGCGGCCGGGACTGTTTTTCTTTCTGTTGTGGTTGTCCTTAGCAGTCGTCATCATACCCCAAAGCGGAGCGGCAAGGAAAGCTGAGGAATAAAAACCTGCAATAAGTCCGAATATAATCGGCAGCGCAAAGGTGCGTATGGAACTTACTCCCATTATAGCAAGTATGGAAATCGTGATAAGCGTTGAGAGGGAGCTATACACGCCGCGGGTAAATGTGGATATAATAGCGTTGTTGACCAGCTCGCCGACTTCATAGCGCTTGTTGGATTGTTTGTAGGGCTTTATATACTCTCTCAATCTGTCAAACACAACAATGGTGCTGTTGATAGAGTATGCAACAATGGTAATAATAGCAGCAACTATTGTGGAGCCAATCTCGACGCGGAATATAACCGTCAGCGCCATCATAATAATCACATCATGCAACAATGCCGCAATTGACGAAGCTGCGCTGAATATGTCAAACCTGATTATTATATAAAGGAACATAACCGCCAGCGCAATAGATACCGAAATCAGCGCCGTTCTTACAAGTTTTATGCTCGACGATGTGCCGATAAGGCTTGCGGTAGTAGTAACACTTATGTCTAAATCTTTGTATTTTTCGTCTGCATGGAATGCATTGTCTATGTCCGACATAATTTTGTCATTGACTTTTTTCATTTCGACCGTCATTTCGTCGGTGCCATAGTTTATGGCGTCCTTGTTCGGGTCATTGCCGTATGCAATGTATGAATACCGCACTACAATAGCGCTCTCGCCGCTAGCTTGAGAAGTAGCAATCTCAAAGCCATAGCTTTCCACTACTTTTGTGATAATAGCCACATTGTAATCTCTGTTCGTCTTGTTCATATCAATGGATACATTGGGGTTATTTGACACCATCTCGACATTGAGCAGCGTACCGCCCTGAAAGTCAACGCCTATGTTGGCAAATTTATCATATTTTGGCGACAGTTGATAAACCGTACCGCAAATAAGCGAAACAAGCACTACGAAAAGCGGAACCAGGAAAAATAGTCTTCTGTTTTCGAAAATCCGCATCTTTACCAGTCTGTTTTTTAGCATCTGCATAAATCTTTTCATTCTGCCACCTCGCTTTTCTTCAGATTGTAAAGACTTTCATTTTCGTCATCCAGTCCCAATACAGAATTGACCATCAATCTGGTGATTGTAACGGCTGTGAACAATGACAGCACTACACCTATCATAAGCGTAAGAGCAAAGCTCTTTATGCCCGATGAGCCGAATATCATCATAACTATGGCTCCTATTATGGTGGTTATGTTGGAGTCCATAATTGTAATCAATGCTCTTTGGAAGCCTGCTTTTACCGCCGACGGTATGGAGCGATTGCCTTCATACTTAAATTCTTTTATTCTTTCAAAAATAATTACATTGGCGTCAACAGCCATACCGATGCTCAGTATGACACCGGCAATACCCGGCAAAGTCAACTGCACCCACGGCACAACTGCAAGCAGCAAAATAAGCAGCTCAACATAAATAATCAAAGCTATTGATGCGCAAGCGCCCAGCAACCTGTAAAGCAAAACCATAAGAAGACAGATAGCTGCCACGCCTATTGCGCCGGCTATTATGCTGTTTATGAGCGCCTCATCGCCAAGTGAGGGCGAAATGGTTTCGGAGCGCAGCAAAGTTAATTTAACTTCAGACGCGCCGGCTTTTATTTTTACGGCATATTCATTTGCTTTCGTGAAGTCTGCGGCGTACTCAGGACTTGTTATGATAGCTTGTCCGTTGGATATTACGCCGTTTACGGTGGGCGACATAAATTCTTCGCCATCAAGGTATATCTTCAACAATTTGTCTTGAGTGTTGTTGTATACATGCTCCGTAGCTTTTGAGAAAGCCTCGGTCCCTACTTTGTTGAATTGCAGCGCAATAACATAAGAACCGTCTTGTTGTGATACCGTGGCGTCATCAAGATGCTTGGAGCCTTCTATCCAAAGAGTGCCTTCGCTGTCCTTGAATTCCAGCACGGCGGGCTTGGCTATAAGCGCCATAAGCTGCTCTGTATCCTGAATGTCGGGAACTTCCACACGAATTTCGTTGGCGCCTTGTCTTGTTACGACGGCTTCCGAATAGCCCCTTGAAAACAACAAACTTTCCAAATTGTTTATGGCGCCGTCAATAGCCCCCTCTGGGTTTGACAGTCCATCTGTATTTGCTGAATATTCTGCGTACATGCCGCCTTTCAGGTCAAGACCCTGTCTGATAGCCGAAGAAATCCAATAGAAATCGTAATTCGTATCGCCTATCTGAAAGGATTCCTTGCCGTTCAGCGGCACAATAACCAAAGCCATCGCAATAATAAATACTGCAACAAGCGATAGTATAATAATTGATTTTTTCCTGCTCACCGACTTGCCTCCAAGTTGTTAATCTTAAATATTATATATGTTTTGTTTTTTTTAGTCAACAAATAATAAGAAATAAAGAGAATTTATACAGAAACTTTGTTGCGCTCACCTTCTAGGATTTTTTCTATGCCGGCAATTGCAAGGCTTAGTTCAAACCGCTTTTTTGTCAGTTCGCAACCTATATCATAGGTTGCGTCCAGTTTTCCGCACATATTCTGCGCATTGGCTGCGCAACCGCCTCCGCAATAGTATTTTGCAAAGCATTCCAGACATTTTGGTTTGCTCATAATTGAAATGTCTGAAAAATTCTCCCGTATGTCCTGTCTGTTTATGCCGTCAAATACATTGCCCAATACAAACTCCCGTTTGCCGACAAACTGATGACACGGATATATCTCACCCGTCGGGCTTACTGAAAGGTACTCCGTGCCTGCGCCGCAACCCGTCAAACGCTTGTTTATGCAAGGTCCGCAATCAAGGTCTACCATGAAGTGAAAGAAATTAAACCGCTTCTCTGTCTGCCTTCTGTCAAGATATATGTTGGCAAAGCGGCTGTATTCGTCCTTTATGTCGGCTATATGTCCATGTTTTATGGCAAGCGGCGAACTTTCGGGCAGCACCACCGGCTCTACTGATATTTGGTCAAAACCCATATCGTTCAGCGCCAGTATGTCCTCGGCAAAATCAAGGTTACGCGCGGTAAATGTGCCGCGTACATAATAGCTCTTGTTGCCGCGCGCGGCTGCAAACTTCTTTATGTTCTCCGCAATCTCCTCGTATGAGATGCCGTCAAGGCTTTTGCGGACGCTGTCATGGGTCTTTTTTCTGCCGTCAATACTAAGCACAACATTGTACATTTCTTTGTTGAGATAATCTATTGTCTCCTCGTCCAGCAGTACGCAGTTTGTGGTGAGCGTGAACGAAAATTCTTTGCCTCGCTCCGCCGCTCTTTTCTTTGCGTATTCAACAGTTTCTTTGACGACATCAATGTTCAGCAAAGGCTCTCCGCCAAAAAAATCAATCTCAAGACTTTTTCGGCGGCCGCTGTTCTCAATAAGAAAATCTACGGCTTTCTTTGCCACTTCGGCAGACATATAATCCCTTGCGGTATTGTAGCTGCCGCCGCTTGCAAAACAATAGCTGCAACGCATATTGCAGTCGTGACAAATGTTCAGGCACAATGCTTTTGTGATAACGGGATTTTTTTTGAATTCGGTCAGCATGGGCGGCGCATTCAGGGCGCCCTCTTGCTCCAACTCGTCAAAATAATTCTCTATATCAACAAGTTCGTTCAGCGGCGCAGATTCAAGCGACCTTTGTTCCTCTGACGAAAGTTCTCCCCCGTACCTTTTCTTTGCACACAAAAAAGCGACAAAATCCACGCTGTGCAGACTGCCACTTTCTGTATCCCATAAAAAATAATAGTCTTTATGATTATATTTATGGTTAAAAGAATGAACCATTATTGAGGTTTTTTCTCGATATTATGTATCTTTTCGTCCTGTTTGCAGGATTGGTTGCCGACGGTGCAGCTGGTTTTGCATGCTGATTGGCAAGACGATTGGCACTCGCCGCAGCCTGTTGAATGTGTTTTGCAAAGTGATTTCTTGAAAAGTGTGCTTATACGCTTCATTGTTATTACCTCACTATTTTTGTATTATTATATAACTTCCATTGGCATAAATCAAGGAAAATAGCAAAACAAATAGGCATATCACGCAGACGGCATGAATAAAGTTTATTTAGGCGGAGGGTTTATATGAAAAAATTAGCTATTAACAAAACAAATATTTACGATTTGGTGAAGGCTTGCATAATCGCAATAATCATTTCTCTATTGAGCGTACTGATACTTGCTCTCGTCGTCAAGATATTCACCGTTGACAGCAAGGTCATTATGCCGATAAATCAAACAATAAAGATTATCAGCATACTTGGAGGCTGTTTCTTTGGTTTCAGCTGCCGGGAAAAAGGCGCGCTGAAAGGTGGAATTGTCGGTGTTTTCTATACAATATTGTCCATACTTGTCTTTGGCATTGTAGAAAAAAGCGTCAGCTTCAAAAATTTCAACTGGCTTGACCTAATCGCAGGCATCATTGCGGGTATTGTAAGCGGCATTCTTGCGGTAAATTTGCGAAAACAAAAATAACTTTTCAAATCATAAAATCACACTTAATATACGCTGTCACCTGTTGATTGCGCAACCGTTCTTCTTAACATGAAAAAATCCCCTTTTCAACACAGGGGATTTATTGTTTTTCATCGATTTGTCAGGTCAAATAAAAACTATTTGTCCAGTTTTGTGCGAACGGCGTTCTTTATTATTGTGACCACCGTGGGCTCTTCTTCTGTGCCGACATTTATGAGATATCTGTCGTTCTCGGCGTCAATGGATATTATGGTGCCTACGAAGCCGCCAATTGTCATAACCTTGTCGCCTGTGGTTATGGAACTCAGCATTTCTGCCATCTTCTTTTTTTGTTTTCTTTGGGGAACAATCGTCATGACTATCATCAGGACAAAGAATACTCCCATTATTACCAGTATCGGCCAGCTGCCACCTTCAAACATTTTGTTTCTCTCCTCTATTTAGATTGTAATATCAATATTACACTACCGCAATGAATAAATCAAGTAAATTATGGTTATTTTTTATCATTATATTCATCAAAAAACTTATTTCTGAAATCCATAAGACTGTCAGACCATATGGCTTCTTTTATTTTTGCCACCAGTCGGTGCAAAAAGCTGATGTTGTGTATTGTCAGCAATCTGCCGCCAAAAATTTCGTCGGTGTTTATTAAGTGCCGTATATATGCCCTCGAATAGTTCTTGCAGCAATAGCACTCGCAACCCTGCTCCACCGCAGTATCGTCCTCTTTGTATTCGGCATTTCGGATTGTAAGATTGCCTTTCATTGTCATAGCCGTGCCGTTTCTTGCCACACGGGTGGGCAACACACAGTCAAACATGTCGATACCTCGCACAATGCCTTCAACAATGCAATCGGCGCTACCCACTCCCATAAGATAGCGTGGCATATCCTTGGGGTAATAGGGTCTTAGCGTGTCAAGCATGTCATACATAATAGGTTTTGGCTCTCCGACGGACAGTCCGCCGATAGCCAATCCGCATTTTGCGTATGGCAGCGTTCTTTCAATGCTTTCAATGCGCAAATCCTTGTACATGTTGCCCTGAACAATGGGAAAAAGCATTTGTTCGGGTTTATCCGCTGCTTTGTAACAGCGGTCCAGCCACTTCAGCGTGCGCTCAAGCGCCTCTCTCGCCTTGGCATACGGAGTGTCGCCGGCCGTGCATTCATCAAAAGCCATGATTATGTCGCTGCCAAGTGATTGCTGAATCTCAATTGATTTCTCCGGTGAGAAAAAATGCTTGCTGCCGTCAATAAAACTGCTGAACTGACAGCCGTCATCGGTTATTTTGCGCATAGCCGAAAGAGAAAACACTTGAAAACCGCCGCTGTCGGTCAAAATAGGCCTGTCCCAGTTCATAAATTTGTGCAATCCGCCAAGTTTTTCGATAGTCTTATGCCCCGGGCGCAGATACAAATGATATGTGTTTGCCAGTATTATCTGGGAGCCGACTTCTTTGACTTCCTCAGGAGAAAGAGCCTTGACCGACGCCATAGTTCCCACCGGCATAAAAACAGGTGTTTCAACCACGCCGTGCGGCGTTGTCAACCGCCCTATCCTTGCGCCGGTCTGCTTGCATTCTTTTATTACTTCGTACTTAAACATTGTTCCTCCCAATGCGTTCGGCATGTTTTTTATAGCAGCAACATTGCATCGCCGAAACTAAAAAACCTGTATTTCTCTTTTATTGCTGTTTGATAAAGTTCCAATACCTTTTCACGCCCTGCAAACGCCGACACCAGCATAATCAGAGTAGATTCGGGCAAATGAAAATTTGTTACCATGCCTTTGACTACCTTAAATTTATATGACGGATAAATGAAAATATCTGTATAGCCTGCTCCTGCCCTTACAAAGCCGTTTTCGTCCGCCGCAGATTCCAGTGTTCTTACCGAAGTCGTGCCGACGGCTATTATTCTGCGGTTTTCTTGTATTGCGGCATTGATTTTCTTTGCGGCATCGGCGCCAATCTGATAATATTCCTCATGCATTTTGTGTTCAAGTATGTTATCCGCCTTTACCGGACGGAAAGTACCAAGCCCGACATGCAACAGAACTTCTACAATCTCAACCCCCATTTCGGCAATCTCTTTCAATAATTCTTGGGTAAAATGTAGTCCTGCTGTCGGCGCTGCGCTGGAGCCCTCGACTTTGGCATAAACTGTTTGATAACGCTCCTTATCGGCAAGTTTTTCCGTAATGTACGGCGGCAGAGGCACTTCTCCCACTCTTGACAAAATGTCCTCAAACACTCCGTCATATTCAAACCCAATAATACGGACGCCGTTGTCGATAATATCCGAAATGGTCAGTTTGAGTTCCTCATTTACGGTTAATACGCTGCCTTTCTTGGCTTTTCGGGCAGGTTTCATCAATGTTTCCCAATGCGTAAGGTCAAGTCTTTTCAACAGCAATAACTCATATTTTCTGCCCTTTTCATCATAAGCATGCAAACGGGCATAAATGACTCGGGTATTGTTTATGACAAGCACATCGCCTGCTTTCAACTGGTTTTTTATGTCGGAAAATATAAGGTGTTTTGTTCGGTTGGTTTTGCTGTCAAAAAAAAGCAGCCGTGAGGAATCGCGCGGATAAACGGGTTGCTGCGCAATAAGCTCCGCAGGTAAATCAAAATAAAAGTCACTTTTTTGCATATTCTTAAAAAATTTCCGCCTTATTCGTTGCCGTCCATATCAAATATTGTCGTCTGTTCGCCCTTGCATACCAGTCCCAAATGCTCATATGCGCGTTTCAGGCAAACTCTGCCTCTCGGCGTGCGTGTAATGAAACCAAGCTGCAGCAAATACGGCTCATATACATCTTCTATTGTGTTGGACTCTTCTCCCGACGCCGCCGCCAGCGTGTCCAACCCGACAGGACCGCCGTTGAACTTGTCTATGATGGTGGTAAGAATATTTTTGTCAACATTGTCAAGCCCCAACTCGTCTATTTCCATGTTCAACAAGGCTTTTCTGGTCACCGCAAGAGTAATAGTGTCCAATCCGTCGTATTGGGCAAAATCCCTGACTCTTTTCAACAGTCTGTTGGCAATTCTCGGTGTTCCTCTGGAGCGGCGCGCAATCTCCATACTGGCGACAGGCTCGATACTTATATTCAAAATTCTTGCCGAACGGGTGATAATGGTCGACAATTCCTCAGTATTATACAGCTCAAGGCGAAACATAACGCCAAATCTGTCACGCAACGGCGAAGACAACATACCTGCGCGCGTTGTGGCGCCGATAAGTGTGAATTTCGGCAAAGTCAGCCTTATTGTTCTGGCTGACGGACCTTTGCCAAGCACCATATCCAGCGAATAGTCCTCCATCGCAGGGTATAAGATTTCTTCTACATTGTGGTTCAATCGGTGGATTTCGTCAATGAATAATATTGAATTATTGTTCAGGTTGGTAAGAATGGCGGCAAGGTCGCCTGCTCTTTCTATTGCCGGACCTGATGTTATTCTTATTTCGGAGCCCATCTCATTGGCTATTATATGGCTAAGCGTGGTTTTGCCCAGTCCAGGCGGTCCGTAAAGCAAAACATGGTCAAGCGCCTCCCCTCTTTTTTTTGCCGAATGCATAAAAACATTCAGGTTGCCCTTTATTTTTTCTTGCCCAATGTAGTCCTCAAGCGATTTTGGGCGCAACACATTTTCGTTTTCGTCGTTTTCAACCTTTACGGCCGTTACCAGCCTTTCTTCTTCAAACATTTTTCCTCAAATTATTTTTATTATAGATTTTTCAACGCCTTTGATATAAGGTCTTCAATATTTTGCGCGCCGTCTTTGGCTTTCTTTACGGCGGCGATGGCTTCTTTCTGTCCTATACCCAAGCTGCGTAGCGCCAGTATGGCGTCTGCGCTGTCACGGTCGACGGGTATGTCCTCAATCTCAACGCTCTCTGCTGCGGCAAAATCCGTCTCCAGACTTTCTCTAAGTTCAAGCACCAACCTTTCGGCGGTCTTTTTGCCTACGCCCTTGACTTTGGACAATGTTTTCAAATCCCTTGTGATTATTGCCGTAACAAGCTGTGAAAGTTCTATGCCCGACAATATGCTCATAGCCGCTTTGGGTCCTATGCCGGTGACAGAAATCAACTTCATAAACATATTCTTTTCTTCCATTGTATAAAAGCCGTACAGTGACACGCCGTCGTCACGCACCTGCATATAGCAAAATAATTTTATGTCCTTGCCCTGCGTGTTGGCTTTGACAATAGTAGACGCCGAAACCGACAACTCATATCCTATGCCGCCGTTGTCAATTATTATTACGCCGTTGCCGGCAGATACCAATTCGCCTTTTATAAACGCTATCATTTTTCTCCTATTTGATGCCGAACATATTTGCCAGTTTGTTGCTTTGCGCATGGGTCAAAGCCACCGCCAGCGCGTCTGCGGCATCGTCGGGTCGCGGAATGTCCGTCAATCCCAACATAATCTTTACCATTTGTTGAATTTGGTTTTTGTCCGCTCTGCCATAGCCCGTCATCGCCTGTTTGATTTGTAACGGGGTGTATTCAAAGAGGTTTTGGCAATTTTGCATACATGATACAAGAATTGCACCTCTTGCCTCTGCGACAAATATTGCCGTCTTTCTGTTGTTCTGAAAAAACAATTCCTCAATAGAAATTGCGTCAGGGCGATATTTGTCTATCAATTCTGTAATACACTTTGCGATAAATGTAAGTCTCTGGGGCAGGGTCTGCGTTTTTGGCGTTGTGATGACGCCGTATCCCAACGCAACATTTTTTGAGCCTTCGCTTCTTATTATGCCATACCCCACTGTGGCATATCCGGGGTCTATTCCCAAAATAACCATATTGATATGATACTAAAGATAATGTGTTTAGTCAATTCATTAACAAATTTTATTTACCTGCCAAAACCAAACGGCTGAATGCATAAAATTAAAGGTTTTTTATGCAGCAGAGGCAAATTTAGTTGTATATTTATTCACAAAGATGTATAATAGCTAAAAATAACTTATTATCAATCAGGAGAATCATATGAAGGTTGTATTAGCTTATTCGGGAGGTCTTGATACCTCGATTATCATTCCATGGCTCAAAGAAAATTATGAAAACTGCGAAGTAATCTGCGTGGCAGGCGATGTCGGTCAAGGCGAAGAACTTGCTCCCCTGCACGAAAAAGCAAAGCGGAGCGGCGCCAGCAAATTATATATTGAGGATTTGAAAGAAGAGTTTGTAAAAGACGCCGTCTTTCCGTTGATAAAAGCCGGAGCGCTGTATGAACAAAAATATTTGCTTGGCACTTCCATAGCCCGTCCGATTATCGCAAAAAGACTTGTCGAAATAGCCGAAAAAGAAAATGCCGACGCCATTTGCCACGGTTGCACAGGAAAAGGCAATGACCAGGTTCGTTTTGAACTGACTATCAGAGCGCTGAATCCCTATCTGAAGATTATTGCGCCTTGGAGAATATGGAACATAAAATCAAGGGAAGAAGCCATAGACTATGCCGCGGCGCGCAACATTCCGCTGCCCGTCACTAAGAAAAAGCCCTATTCCATGGACAGAAACATACTTCACCTTTCGCACGAAGGGCACGACCTTGAAAACCCGTGGAATCAGTTCAAAGACAACTTGCTTTTGATATGCAAAACTCCTGAACAAGCGCCCGACAAAGCCGAATATGTCACCATTGACTTCAAAAAAGGCATTCCGACAGCCATAAACGGCAAAAAACATGGCGCTGTCGAAATTATGACCACACTGAACGAAATAGGCGCAAGAAACGCAATCGGCATTGACGATATGGTAGAAAACCGACTTGTAGGTATGAAATCAAGAGGCGTTTATGAAACGCCTGGAGGCACAATTCTCATGAAAGCCCACAAGGAACTGGAAGAGCTTTGCCTTGACCGCAATACCGCTCATTATAAGGAACTTGTTGCATGCAAGTTTGCCGAACTGGCATATGACGGCAACTGGTATACTCCGTTGATGGACGCAATACAAGCCTTTGTCGACAAAACGCAAGAGACCGTCACCGGCACCGTCGTAATGAAACTTTATAAAGGCAACTGTGTCGTAGCAAAAAAGAAAAGCCCCTATTCGCTACATGATATAGATTTGTCAACCTTCGGAGAAGACGAAATCTATAACCAAAAGGACAGCGAAGGCTTCATAAATCTGTTCGGACTGCCGCTCCAGATGCGCGCCATAAAGATTGGCGACTACAAGAAAAAACTAATCAAAAAATAGCATAATTATGCGCCCTTGAGAGCACGCAAAGATATTAAGGAGTTATCATGAAACTTTGGAACGGAAGGTTTGAAAAAGACAGCGACAAACTTGCTGACGAATACAACACTTCTTTGCCGGTGGACAAAAAAATGTACCGTCAAGACATTGCCGCCAGCCTTGCGCATGCAAAAATGCTTGAAAAATGCGGCATTATCTCCGATTATGACGCAAAATCAATTAAAAGCGGACTGGAAAGCATACTTAAGGACATAGAAAATGGTTATCTTGAATTTGAGAATGCCGAAGACATTCATATGTTTGTCGAAGAAAAGCTGACGGCGCGCATAGGCAATCCCGGCAAAAAACTGCACACCGCCCGCAGCCGCAACGACCAAGTAGTCACAGATTTTAAGCTATACATAAAAGACAGCATAACCGAAATAAAGGCAGAAATAAAAGAACTTATCGCCACGCTTGTGGCGCTGTCCAAACAGCACACAAACACTTATATGCCCGGCTTTACGCACATGCAAAAGGCGCAGCCTATCACCCTTGCATTCCATCTTATGGCATATGCAGAAATGTTTTATAGGGATTTAGTCAAATTTGACAATGCCTATAAAAACACCGACTTCTGCCCTCTTGGTTCCGGAGCGCTTGCAGGCACAACCTACCCTATTGACAGAAAGTTCACGGCAAACGAACTGGGTTTTGCAGACATAACCTACAATGCTTTAGACGCCGTATCAGACAGGGATTATGTGGCGGAATACCTCTTTGTATCAACGCTCACGATGACCCACCTTTCACGATTTGCAGAAGAAATAATCACATGGGCAAGCAATGAATACCGCTTTATTGAGCTTTCCGACGCTTTCAGCACCGGTAGCAGCATAATGCCCCAAAAGAAAAACCCCGACATGGCGGAACTTGTGCGCGGCAAAACAGGCAGAGCGCTGGGCAATCTGACAGCCATGCTGTCAATCCTGAAAGCCCTGCCCCTTGCCTACAACAAGGACATGCAAGAGGACAAGGATTTGTTGTTCCAAACTGAAGATGCGCTAATAAAGAGCCTTGTCATTTTCCGCAAAATGCTCGAAACGGCAAGTTTCAACAAAAAGAATATGCTTTCCTCGGCTGCGCTTGGCTTTACGAACGCTACTGATTTTGCCGACTATCTGACAAAAAAAGGCGCTCCGTTCAGAGAGGCCCACGCAATCACCGGCAAACTGGTTGCTTATTGCATATCAATAAAAAAACCCATTGAAAAATTGCCGCTGATAAAGTTGCAGGAATTCAGCCCGTTGGTAGAAGATGATATTTTTAAAATGCTGTCGATAAAAACGCTTATCAACAACCGCTCAATAGAAGGCGGCACAGCGCCCGTAGCCGTGCGGCAAGCCATTCGGCTTATGGAAAAAAAAGTAGCAAAAATAAAATAATTTGCAATGAATTAAATTCTATTTATAAAAACAACGGGCATCTTGCCCGTTGTTTTGTTTTTGGTTGAAAGATTTTTGCTTTGCTTTTGGCGTAAGGCAGCATGAAAGCGTATTTATTGATTAAAATGCCGATAAATCTCTGTGCGAACGGCAATAAGATTGTCATCTGAAAGTTGTCGTTGCTCCTGCGGATAGTCAATAGCTTGTTGATACAGTATTTTTGCCCTGTCGGAAAGCAATGTAATGCTATCAGAAATCAACAGCGCCTCATCTATGTCATGCGTGACGAACACTACGGTTTTTTTGTTCTTGCGCCACAGCTTTATGAAAGCTTCTATCAGTCTTTTTTTTAGGCTGATATCCAACCCCTTGAACGGCTCATCCATAAGCAACAAATCAGACGGATATACAAAAGCCCTCGCCATAGCCACACGCTGCGCCATGCCGCCGCTTAGTTGTCTTGGATAAGCGTCTTTTCTGTCCTCAAGTTCGACGGTGCGCAATAGGTCAAGAATTTTTTCTCGCCGCTTGTCCTTGTTCGGCTCAACGCTTTTCAGCACAAATTCAAGATTGCCATATATTGTAAGGTTGGGCAAAAGGCGCTGACTTTGAAATATATAACTGATACTGTCGGACACACCCTCAATTTTGCCCTCAAACGGGATTAGACGGCTGATTACATTCAACACCGTAGTTTTGCCGCAGCCTGACGGTCCCAACAAGCAGGATATTTCGCCCTCGGCAAAAGTCATATTGAAGTTTTGCAACACTTTCAGGCTGCCAAAACTCTTGTTTATGTCAATTAGCTTTATTTCCATCTTACCACCAATTTTTTAAGAAGCACAACCGCCATTTCAAGCAAATAGCTCAGTATTATTGCGGCTATCGTCCAAGCAAAAAGCGAGGCTGTTTCAAGATAGGCTTTTGAGAACTGCATCATAACCCCCATGCTGTCCCTTGTATAAGAAAGCACCTCAGCGGCTATGACAAGTTTTATGTTGAGCGACACAGCGGCGCGCACAGCGTCAAAAAATAAGGGAAATATTGACGGCAAATATAATTCCGTCAGCTTTTGCCGCCGCCCTACCTTATATACTTTCGCCATTTCTATTAAATCTTCATCAATGTTCGTAAAAGCTGAATAAAAACTTGTAAAAAGCGTGGGGAAGATTATCAAAAATGAAATGAACATCGGCGTAATTTGGGCAGTAAACCAAATCAAGCTGAGCAGTATGACCGACATTGTCGGCATAGCCCTTGTGATAATGACCAGCGGTGAAAGCAGTTTGCCTATCGGCTTGAAAAAAGCAGAAAGGGCGGCAAGCGCCAGCGCCGCCGACATCGACATGGCAAAACTTAGCATTGCCCTTGTCAGCGTGCCGCCTATTGCCGTCCAAAACTCTTTTGTAACGGCAAGCTGTCCAAGCTGCCGCAAACATTGTATGGGACTGGGCAATATTATCTCAATATCAATTATTCCCGCAATGATATACCATGCCGCAAAAAAAACTGCAAGCGACAAGACGGGATAAAGAATATTGAGATAATTTTTTAATGCCTTAGTTTTCATATTTATCAGATATTATACAGTCCCTCTCCTGGCATTTTGCCGCCGATTGAAGCTGCGGCAAAATTCAGGTGCATTTGCAAATAAGCGTCTATTTCGTCTTTTATTTCAGCTGCCGGCACAAATCCTAAGTTGGAACGCTCAATTACGGCGGCAGTTATGTTCTTCAGGCTGCTGCCGTTTGCCGTCAGTCCCGATTGTACCTTGTCTGGGTTTTGGGCTGCCCAATCAGCTCCTTCGGCTACCTTATCAAGAAAAGCAGCGACAAAAGCAGAATGGTCTTTCAGCACACTGCCCTTAACGACTGTCGATACCTGAGGATAGCTACCGCCCCATTCCTCCTGAAGGTCCATAACGACTTTGAAGTCGCTGTTTTTGCCAAGCGCCGCCGTCACTTGCGGCTCGCCAAGCACTGCATAATCAATGGTGTTGTTTGCCACAAAGCCTATTAAAGTATTGGCTTCAGCGGCATATTTCAACGCTATTTTTCCGTCAATTCTTTCGTCGCTGACTTGAAAATTGCCTGCGCCGGCAAGATACTTAAAGAGAAAATCAGGAGTGCCGCCCGGTCCGAGGTTGCCGACAAGCTTGCCTTTCAAATCATCCATGGAATTTATTTCTGTCTTACCTATGACATAAAGCACGCCAAAGACATTTGAGCCGACTATTTTTATGTCGATACCGCCGTTGTAGTGTTTTGATGCCAGAATGGTTGGCATAAGGGCAATGTCTGCGCTGCCGTTCAGTATTGCGGCATTCAGAGGGTCTACCCCGTTCAAAATCTCATAAGTGACTTCATAGCCGTCAAACTCCGGCGACTCATAAAGCATTTTTGCCATGGCAAGCGACGGCGCGCCATCGGGCATGACTACTTTGATTTGTATTTTGTCTTCCGCTGGTTTACATCCGGCAAACAGCGCCGCGCAAAGCGCAAGTACCAATACGAAAATAAATAATTTCTTTTTCATAACGCAACTCCTTTTTCTTGTTTATATTTCTACCGCCGTTACTGCGGATTTTACCGTTATATTTTTCAATCTGCCGATACGGCCGCCCAAGGCGTTTATTTCCTCGTTCGTTCCCTTGACAATCAGCGCCATCGCTGAAACGCCGCTTTCTCTGTCAGGTACTCCCATTCTGCCGATTATGATATCGCTGTACTCGCCCAACAGTTTTTGCAACTCAACGGCTATTCCTCTGTCACCTTTTATGACCAGTCCAATTACTCCCACTCTTTTCATTTTTCTCTCCATTTTAACTATTTTTTGCCTGCAGTTTAGCTTATTCTGTAATTGTAAACTACTAGGCAAATAAAAAACCGCTCTTTTGTCAAAGAGCGGCATTGATAACACAAAACTATATGGCAGTCCTACTGCCAGTCTATATGTCGTAGTGCTTACTCTCTGATAAAAATCATCGATTCAGGTTACTATACTATTATGATATATGTTGACAAAAGAATTGTCAACCGTAATAAACACAATTCTCGCTGTTGATGTCAAACAATTTCAGGCTGTGCAAATCAATATTTAGGCCTTGCGGCAAAGAGCCATTTTCTGTTTTTGTGACTATATCGACGCCGTTTATGTCGCTGTGCATAAAAGGTGTATTATTATAATATTCTATATATTTATATCCATATTTAATATCCCCCTCTGCAAGCGTTTCAAAACAGGCCGTCACCTCTCCGCCTACATAGATGGGGTTTATCAATTTTTTTACGTCTAAAGCAATGCGCTTGCCCAGAAGTTCAATAAAAACTCCTTCTTCATATTCTCCGACCTTGACCGTAAGCATATTTGTTGCATAACTATGCATAAACTTGTAAGAAGTCAAGCAGCGTGGGGAATTTTTTAATTTATTTATGTCCCCCTCGTCGACGACATAGCCATAATTCATTATTATTATATTCTGCCCCACCGACATGGCTTCATCGGCTTTTGAGGTGGCAAAAAGTACTGCTCCTTCCAACTCTTTTATATGCGGCAACAGTCTTGAAAACAGTTCTTGTCTGTGTTGCGGCTCGGCAATTCTAAATATATCGTCAAAAAGATATACAGAGGCTTTGCGCAGTTTCGTTCTCGCAAACATAACAAGCAGCTTTTGGCAACCGTTCAGCGTGCTTATTTTCTCAAACAAAATATCGGATATACCAATTTTTTTGGCGACGGACAGAATGCTTTGTTTTATTGTTTCCTTATTTATCTTGCGGATTTTCAAAGGATATGCCAAATTGTAATAGACCGTACGCAGATTAAACAATCCGCCGTCTTCATAAAGTAACATGACATCTCTGTCTTTCGGCGGCTTTTTTGTGATATCAACGCCGTTTATGAGTATTTCTCCGCTTTGGGCGGGATACAAACCGGCTATGCATTTCAAAAGAGAGGTTTTGCCGCCCTCCTGAGCCGCAAGCACCGCCGTGCATTCTCCACCGCCGCATTCCATTGACAAGCCGTTGACTCCGGTATTGCCGTAGGTATAGCTTTGCACAAGATTGTTTATTACAAGATTTTTCATACAAATATTA
Organism: Christensenellales bacterium; assembly: GCA_050309775.1. Lineage (GTDB taxonomy): Bacteria > Bacillota > Clostridia > Christensenellales > DTU072 > DTU072. Next base: position 29,946 of record JBNRMV010000013.1, read on the forward strand.
TACCTTATTATGATAATATTGCAAGATAATATTTGCATAATTATACATTTTGATATATAATGATTTGAAGAATATTTTTGGGAGGACATATGAAAACAGCTTCGGAAATAATAAATCTCGACAAGAAATATATTCTTGCCACTTATGAGCCGCACAACATCGTCTTTGATAAAGGTCAAGGCTCAAAGCTATACGATATTGAGGGCAGAGAGTATCTTGACTTTCTCGCCGGCATAGCCGTATGCTCATTGGGGCATAACCACAAAAAACTTGTGAAGTGCATAAAAGACCAGGCGTCAAAACTTATAATAGCCAGTAACTATTTTTATACCGAACCCAGAGGAGCGCTTGCCGAAAAACTAATCAAAGGTACGCACTTCTCCAAGGCGTTTTTTACAAACAGCGGCGCCGAATCCAACGAAACGGCATTCAAAGTAGCAAAAAAGTTTTTTAACGCGCAAAATCAAAGCAGATATAAGATTGTCACCTGTCTGAACTCCTTTCACGGCAGAACAATTGCCGCCGTAACCGCCACAGGTCAAGAAAAGTATAACAAACCCTTTGCGCCCATGCCCAACTGGTTTGTCTATGTTCCTTTCAACGACAAAGAGGCGCTGCGCAATGCCCTCTGCGACCCCACAGTCGGCGCTTTCATGGTGGAGTGCATACAAGGCGAAGGCGGCGTGCTGCCTGCAACGCAGGAATATTTGGAATTTGCCAGAAAACAAACAAAAAAGAATGGGCAGTTGCTTATCGTAGACGAAGTGCAGACGGGCATTTATCGTACAGGAAAAATGTACGGATACCAAAACTACCGCATAAAACCCGACATTGTCACGCTTGCAAAGGGCTTAGGCGGCGGATTCCCTATCGGCGCATGCCTGATTACCGAGCAACTTGCGCAAGTTATGAAAGTCGGCGACCATGGCACTACTTACGGCTCAAATCCCCTTGCCTGTAAAACAGCGCTCACCGTGATAAGCGAACTAAAAAAGACAAAAATGCAGGCGCACATAAATGAAGTTTCACTTTTCCTTGCGCAGAGCCTACAATCTTTTACACAGTACCCCTTTGTTAAGGAAATCAGAGGCGCAGGACTGATGATGGGCATAGAGTTCCAAAAACCGGTTGAAGCCAAAACAGTTTCAAATGCGTTACTGAACAAAGGCGTTGTCACCTCCGCCGCCGGCAGCAACACACTCAGACTGGTGCCGCCTCTTATCATAACGAAAGAAGAAATCGCAAATATGTGCGAAATCCTGAACGAGGTATTAAAGGAGATAAAATAATATATGCCCAAAAGAACAGACTTACAAAAGATATTGGTAGTCGGCAGCGGTCCTATCGTAATAGGTCAAGCTGCAGAGTTCGATTATTCAGGCACACAAGCATGCAAGGCGCTCCGGGAAGAAGGCTATTTTGTCATTTTGATAAACAGCAACCCCGCCACCATAATGACGGATATGACAACGGCGGATGTGGTTTATATTGAGCCCATTACTCTCGAAACCGTAACAAAGATTATCGAAAAAGAGCGCCCTGACGGACTGCTCCCCACTCTGGGCGGTCAAACAGGGCTGAATATGGCAATAGCTTTGTCCGATGCCGGAGTTCTCGAAAAATATAATGTAAAACTGTTGGGCACCAGACTTTCTTCTATTCAAAAAGCCGAGGACCGCAAAATGTTTCGTGACCTTATGTTTGAAATCGGCGAAAAAGTGCCTGCCAGCAGCATTGTTACCTCAATACAAGAAGCAAGGGAATTTGCCGACACAAACGGTTTTCCCATTATTATCCGTCCGGCTTTTACGCTTGGCGGAACGGGCGGCGGCATAGCACATAATGAAGACGAATTTAATGAAATCGTAAGAAAAGGGCTAAAAAACAGCATAATAAAACAAGTTATTCTTGAACAGTCTGTTGCCGGCTGGAAAGAAATTGAATTTGAGGTTATCCGTGACAAAAATGACAACTGTATCATTGTGTGCAGCATGGAGAACTTTGACCCCGTCGGTATACATACGGGCGACAGCATAGTCGTTGCCCCCTGCCAGACGCTCACAGATAAAGAATACCAAATGATGCGTTCGGCATCCATAAAAATTATCCGCGCGCTGAACATTGAAGGCGGCTGCAATGTGCAATATGCCCTGAACCCGGAAAGCTATGAATATGTTGTAATAGAAATCAATCCCAGGGTCAGCCGTTCTTCGGCTCTTGCCTCAAAAGCTACGGGCTACCCTATTGCGCGCGTTGCGGCCAAAATTGCCGTAGGATATACGCTTGACGAAATAAAAAACAATGTCACTGGCAGCACTTATGCATTTTTTGAGCCGACTATTGATTATATTGTCACAAAAGTGCCGCGCTGGCCTTTTGACAAATTCAACACCGCTGACAGGTTGCTTGGCACACAAATGAAAGCTACCGGCGAGGTCATGGCTATCGGGCGCTCTTTTGAAGAAAGTTTGCTTAAAGCCATAGACAGTCTGGACATAAAGCTGAATTACCAAATCGGTATGGAATCTATGAAATCATATACCGACGAACAGCTGATTGAGTCCATGACATCTCCCGACGATGAGAGAATATTTGTACTCAGCGAAGCCATGTGGAGAGGATTTACCATAGACCAAATTCACGACATGACAAAGATTGACAAGTTCTTCTTAGGCAAGATTTATAATATTGTATCTTGCGCCAAACAACTGAAGTCAATGAAAGTCGAACAACTTGGGGAGGAACTTTTCCGCAGAGTAAAGTATCTTGGTTTTGGCGACACCTATATTGCAAAACTTATCGGTTGCCCGAAATCCGCCATTGATGAACTGCGCGCCTCTTTTGGCATAAAACCGGCTTTCAAAATGGTAGATACCTGCGCCGGCGAGTTTGACGCAGTCACCCCCTATTATTATTCATGCTATGAAGCCATAGACGAGTTGGAAGTCAGCGACAAAAAGAAAGTCATAGTACTGGGCAGCGGACCTATCCGCATTGGTCAGGGTATAGAATTTGATTATTGCAGCGTACATTCCGTAAAAGCGCTTAAGCAAGCCGACATAGAAGCCATTATCATAAACAGCAACCCCGAGACGGTATCGACAGATTTTGACACCAGTGACAAGCTGTATTTTGAGCCGCTGAGTTTTGAGTGCGTAATGGACATCGTAGAGAGAGAAAAGCCCTACGGCATAATAGTGCAGTTCGGCGGACAAACGGCTTTGAATTTGGCAAAAAGCCTTTTCCGCGCCGGAGCAAATGTGCTTGGCACAAGCGCTGAAGATATTGACCGAGCCGAAAGCCGTGACAGATTCATTGAAGTATTGAACAAACTTGACATACCTATGCCGGCAGGCGAAACGGTGTTTTCACAAGCCGACGCCATAGAAGTTGCCAACAAACTGGGCTATCCGGTACTTGTGCGCCCGAGTTATGTACTTGGCGGCAGAGCCATGGAAATAGTGTATAGCGAAGATCATCTGAAAGAATATATGGATATGGCGATTGCGTTAGAAACCGAGCATGCCATACTTGTTGACAAATACATTGTCGGCAAAGAAATGGAGATTGACGGCATATCCGACGGTGAAACCGTACTTATCCCCGGCATAATGGAACATATCGAAAGAGCCGGCGTGCATAGCGGTGACAGCATTTCCGTGTATCCCACACAGACTCTTTCGCAAGATGTCAAAAACCGTATTGTTGACTACACCATAAAACTTGGCAGAGAACTCAACATAAAAGGACTTTTTAACATTCAGTTTGTGCTAGACAGACAACAAAATGTTTATGTAATTGAAGTCAATCCAAGAGCCTCCAGAACCGTACCTATCCTAACGAAAGTAACGGGAATACCCATGGTGAAGTTGGCAACAGAGATTATGCTTGGCAAAACGCTTGCCGAAATGGGCTATCAGACCGGGCTGGTCAAACCCTCCCCTTACATAACCGTAAAATCACCTGTATTTAGTTTTTCAAAACTGCGTACCGTTGACATTTCGCTTTCTCCGGAAATGAAGTCAACCGGCGAAGTCATGGGCACCGACACCAATTACAAAGCTGCGCTAAAGAAGTCGCTTATTGCAAGCGGAATTTTTATGCCGCCGTCAGGCAATGTTTTGTTTTCGCTTGCCGACAGAGATAAGTCCGAAGGTCTGCAAATAGCCAAAGCGTTGTTGCGCAGAAGTTACAAAATTCTTGCCACCGACAAGACCTATGAATACTTTTCCTTAAACAATGTCGCATGCGAACTGGTGCAAAAATCAGAACTGGTAAAAAGACTGCAAGAGAAAAATGACATTGACCTTATGATAACTACGGCAACTATCGGTAAAGACAAAAAACGCAGAGGCTTTGCCGTACGCAGAACGGCTATGGAATTTAATGTGCCTTGCATCACAAGTCTTGACACCGCCAATGCCGTTATTTTTGCTTTCAGCGGAATTTCCAAGGAAGAAATCCTGCCGCTGAATGTCTATGGAAACAGGAGCGCAATATAAATGATAGACTTAATGGACTACAACCCAACGGGAAAAATTCAAAATAAGCATCTGCTGACCCTCAAAGATTATTCAAGGGAAGAGATTTATGAGTTGCTGCATTTGGCAATAAAACTTAAAAAAGAGTACAAAGACGGCAAAAAGCATGATATCCTGAACGGCAAAACTCTTGCAATGATATTTGCCAAATCCTCAACCCGTACCAGAGTGTCTTTTTATATGGGCATGCGCCAGTTGGGCGGTGATTCGCTCTTTTTGTCGACAAACGACATACAGCTGGGCAGAAGTGAAACCATTGAGGACACCGCAAAAGTTATCTCTAGAATGGGGCTTAGCGGCATAATGATAAGAACTTTTTTGCAGTCCGATGTTGAAGCATTGGCGCAACACGGCACAATTCCCGTCATAAATGGACTGACCGACGACTACCACCCCTGCCAGGCGCTTGCCGATGTGCTGACGCTCTTTGAACACAAAGGCAAAATAGCCGGTCAAAAAATGGCTTACCTTGGCGACGGCAACAATGTCACGCACAGCCTTATGATAATCAGCGCAAAGTTGGGAATGAAATTTGCCGCCGTTTGTCCGAAAGGATATGAGCCCAATGCCGAAATCACTGAATATTGCCGTTCAATTGGAGGAGACATTACCATCACCGCAAATATTCCCGAGGGCGTAAAAGACGCCGATGTGCTTTACACCGATGTATTTTTCTCTATGGGACAACAAAAGAGTCAGGAAAAAGAAAAAGCGCTTATGCCCTACCAGTTAAATATGGAAATTTACAATATGGCAAAGCCGGGTTGCATTACCATGCACTGCCTACCTGCCCATCGCGGTGAGGAAGTTACTGAAGATGTGCTTGACGGACCTATGAGCGTCGTTTTTGACGAAGCCGAAAACCGCCTGCATGCCCAAAAAGCCGTACTGGCGCTGCTTTTGAAAGACTAAAAACATATCGGTAAATAAAATTCCATTTGCTGCAGATTGTATGTTTCTTTCACTTGACAGGGCAACAACAACGGATTATAATAAAAACAATTAAATCATTGCCAGGGGTGACAGCTTGTCTGTCTGAGATTACACCCTTAGAACTTGATTGAGTTAGTACTCACGAAAGGAAGGCCCAAAAGGTTTTTTTGGAATCTTTAAGATAATCTCTTAAAGATTTTTTTATTTTTACTAACACTACTCTTGTTCATGGCGGAAGAAGGAGGTCTTATGTTTTTATCAGCATCTACGCCGTTCTCTGCTCTTTCCACCTTTGAAAAGTGCGGAACAGTGTTTCTCTATCTAACCATTGGTTTGATAGTCCTTGCAGCCATTATTGGTATACTAATATGGCGTTTTAAGCGCAATAGCCAACGCGACTTTATTAAGTACGCAGGCGGTATCGGAATCGGTTATTCCATAGCGCTTATCGGCATCATGCTATTTTTGAAATTTGATGAAATGATAGCCGAGGGAGAATTTATCGGAGAAGTTTTTTGGCCGATATTTGCTTTGCTTGCCTTTGTTGTTGCTGCTGCATTCGGTGCGCTCGCCGTGTCCATAATTGCAAAAAAACACCTGAAAATATACTGGCTAGCGTCCGTTTCAATAGCCGTCGCATATTCTGTCACGCTCATTGTCCTAAATCTTGTAAAACTTTACAAACAAGGTGTAGAGGTTTCCAACGAAATCATAATGCTGCTGACTGTCATATTTCTTGCAGCCATTGTCGGCGCATTGTTATATTTCTTCGGCAAAAAAGCCGACCCAGAACAGCATACAAAATCCATAGTATATGCGGCGATTTGTATTGCCATGAGTTTTGCTTTGTCTTATATCCGTTTCTTCCGCTTGCCGCAAGCCGGATCGGTTACTTTTGCCAGCATACTGCCCCTATTGGTTTATTCTTACATGTTCGGCATAAGAAAAGGTGTGCTTGCCGGCTTAATTTATGGACTTCTGCAAGCCATTCAGGACCCATACATACTTCACCCGATACAGTTTTTGTTGGACTACCCAGCTGCTTTTGCCATGATAGGAATTGCCGGAGTTTTCAGATATATTCCGTTAGTCAAAGGTCTGTTGCCGAAATTTATTCTCGGGGCCGTGCTTTCGTCAGTGTTGCGTTATGCCTGCCATGTTGTCACCGGCATAATCATATTCGGTAGCTATGCCGCCCCGGGTTTCAATGCCGTGCAATGGGGATTCTTCTATAATTTGTTTGTATTTGCAGATGTGGCAATAGCCATATTGGCAGGCTGTCTGCTGCTGTCGTCAAAAAGTTTTGTAAAGCAGATAAACATTGAGTAAATAAAAAGAGTACAAAAAAAACATAAAATGTCGCTTGATTTGGTTTTCAAGCGACATTTTTATTCATTTTATTTCTGTTGGCGTGTAATGGGGAATAGCAGCATATCAACCTTATTTGAAATAATGAAAAACCAACACTCCCCCATGCGCAATTTTTAGAGATATATTGTCGCCCCTTGCAACATTTGAGATGCCACGGGTATCGTTTGTTTTTAACAACAAGTTTTTCAGCGGATAATAAAGCCCGTCGGAGTCCTCTATCAAAGCGTCACCGCCAAAAGGTATAACCGACACAATGTCATTCTTGTTTACATATAATGAAAAGTTGCGTTCGGAATAATATATATTGACCTTGTGGCTGACAATCTTTGCGCCGGCGCCTTTTGAATGGGCATTTTTGAGTAAGGCAAGGTTGCCCAGCGTATGGTCCAGCCGTCCGCCCAAAGCGCAATATATCGTGATATGCTTGTACCCTTTCTGTATGGCATACTCGATTGAGATTTCGCCGTCAGTTTGGTTTTTTTCGGGGTTGTGCCTGATTATTTCAATGCCGTCGGGAATGTTGCCAATAGAGTCCATGTCCCCTATTATGCAATCGGGCAATCTGTTTTGCAGACGCTTGTAACCGCCGTCTGCGCATATGACAAAATCTTCTTGCAAATCCGGCGCAAGCCCTTCACCGTTCAATACAATAGCTGCTTTCATGTTTCCTCCCAAAGTATTATAGCATAATTTGTATTAAATTATTGTTTTATATTGGAAGATAAAATGTTTTGTGCTATAATACGCATATGAAAAAATTCAACTTTTTTGCATATCTGAACAGAATGAAATATATTGAGCGCTGGAGCCTTATGCGTTCAAACATGAAAGAAAATATTATGGAGCATTCTGCACAAGTGGCGCAGCTTGCGCACATTCTGGCAGAAATCAACAACAAAATCTTTAACGGAAAGGCAAATATCAACGAAATAGTTATTGCCGCGCTATACCATGAGGCAAGTGAAGTCATAACAGGCGATTTGCCTGCCCCCATAAAATACTTCAATGCTGACATCAACAGTGCCTACAAAAACCTTGAGGATATTGCCAACAAAAAGCTGTTGGGTATGTTGCCTGATGAGTTTTGCGACGGCTTTGAAAAAATACTTATCTCCCCCTCAGCCGAAACAAAACGGTTTGTCAAAGCAGCCGACAAACTGGCGGCATACATAAAATGCATCGAAGAAATAAAAAGCGGCAATTCCGAATTCATAAAGGCAAAGTCCACCATTTACAAAGAATTGCAAAGCCTCAATATACCTGAAATTGATTATTTCTTTGAAAACTTTATCGACGGCTTTGAAAAGACGCTGGACGAACTAGAATAAAAAAAGCCCCAAAAACGGGGCTTTTGTTAAGTTTCAATATATTATATAATATATTTTTCTTGCTTTTGCGGGCGGGAGTTCAATTCCTCGGCTTTCTTTTCATAGCCCTTTCTGCCAAGCAAGGCGTAAGTGGCGTTCTTGCCCTCCTCTACTCCGGGCTGATTGTAGGTGTCTATGTTCAGCATTGCGCCGATATAAGCCGTCTGCATCATAAAGAACATAAACAGCTCGCCTACTGTATGTGCGTTTACTTCGGGCAGCATGATGATTGAATTTAACCGCTCTTTTGCCGTCAATGCATATTCGGTTGCCAGCATTTCCGCCGAAATAAGTTCATTCATCGTATGTCCGGACAAGAAATTTACATCAGGGAACTCTTGGCAACCGTCGCTAATTGTGAAACTTTTTCGATACTCTTTTACCCCGATAAGCGTGACTACTTTGTCAAAAGGCCCTTCGGTATATAGCTGAACTTGGCTGTGCTGGTCGGTTACGCCCAATGCTTTTACGGGAGTTTGTCCGACAAATACCTTGTTGCCTTGCAAATCCTCAGCCTTGCCCAGGCTTTCTCCCCACAACTGGCAATACCAGTCAGCCATAAGTTTCAGTGAGTCGGCATATGGCATCATAACGCTTATATTCTTGCCTTTTTTGATAGCTATATATTGCAGCGCTGCGGCTATCAACGCAGGATTGCGTTGCAAGTTCTTTACTCGGCATTTTCTGTCCATATATGCCGCGCCTTTCAGCATTTGTTTGATATTTATGCCAAGCACCGCCGCCGGCAGCAATCCCACAGGGCAAAGCTGGCTGAATCTGCCGCCGACGCCTTCGGGGATATAAAAGGTCTTTAGGTTTTCGGCTTTGGCAATTTTTATAAGATTACCTTTTGTCTCCGATGTGGTGGCAATGATATGTTCCCTTGCTTTGTCGCCAAATTTCTGTTTCAGGATATCCATAATAATCAAATACTGACTCATGGTTTCGGAAGTTGAGCCGCTCTTAGTGATTACATTAAAGACAGTTTTGTTCAGGTCGATGACATCAAGCAACGCATGCATTCTCTCAGGGTCTACATTGTCCTCAACATAGAACTTCGGCGCCTTTCTCAGGCGTTTTGGTAATTCATTATGGCGCAAATGGCATAAAGCCTGAAAAGCCGACATAGGCCCAAGCGCAGACCCGCCAATTCCCAACACAACAAAATTGTCAAACTTGCTGCGCACTTCTCTTGCTGTGGCTATGATGTCCTCTACTATTTCATCCTGATTGTAGGGAAGCTCTGTCCAGCCCATCATACCCTTACCCCGCCCGTTTTGAACGCTGTCATACGCTGCGGCAAAAACGGCTTTGTGCGCGGCTATATCTTTTTCGGTTATGCCCTGATTTTCGCCGACATATTGGCTCATCATGTTGTTATAATCAAATGTAATTCCTTTCTTCATTTTTTTCTCCTTTATTTTGATGCTTTTTCTAAACAATGTTGTAAATAGTCCCGCCCCTCTTTTATGTCGGCATAGTTTTGATAATTGCCTGCATACAACTCCATAATCAGCGGTCCGGCATATCCCTTATCTATCAGCGTGCGGAATAGTTTTGTGAAATCGAAACTGCCCTTGCCGGGGGTGTGTAGTTTGCCGTTTTCGTCAAAATCGCACAAATGCACATTGACAAGCCTATCTCCCATGGCGTCTATGTAATCGTAAATATCATATTTTGACTGCATAGCTTGCTTTATGTCCAAGCAGGCGCGCACATTTGTGAACTTTTTTAATTCGTTAAAATAGTCGGGTGAATTGAAAAAAGTCCAATGCACATTCTCATATGCAAGGCGGCAGCTTCCGCCGCTTGTTTGTATCAGCATTTCGTCAAGTTCGTCCATGCGCTTGCCTATTCGCTGATAATCGATGGTATAAGGCGTCCTTTTCATGCGCGTCAGTCCATGAAAGGTATAATATTTTGCGCCAAGTATGCCGGCAGCTGTCGCCGCTTCCTTATAAAAGTATTCGCTGTCTTCTCTTGTGCGCGCAACGGGATTGAAAAGTTCCGGCTCAAACTGCACATTCAGCGTGTGTATTGAATATACCTCAATGCCCTGCTTGCGTTCTTGCAGAAGCTCTGCAAAACTTTTTTTGTACTCTCTGAAGGTTGTTAAAAAGACCTCGCATATGTCTATGCGCAGGTCTTTCATAACCTCAAAGGTGTTTTCTGTCGCCTCTTTTGAAAAGAAAGAGGCTGTGGATATTCCTATTTTCATTTTATTCTCAATACTCTGGTGAAATCAAGCCATAATCCCCGTCATTGCGTTTGTAGACGACATTTACTTTTTTGGTTTCGGCATTTATGAATACATAAAAATTGTGTTCCAAAAGTTCCATTTCGGCAATGGCGTTTTCTACTGTAATGTGCGCAATCTGAAAGCTCTTTACTCTTACGACCTTGCCGCCGTTTTCTTGACCTTCATAGCCTTCGTTACTCTCATATATGCTGGGCGCTTCAAAAGCGTCTTTACGCAGTTTGTTGTCAAAACGCTTGCGGTACTTGACTATCTGGCGTTCTATTTTTGGCAAAATAATGTCAATGTTGTCGAACATGTTGTCGCTTGTCACTTCAGAACGAACTGTCATATTGTCACTGTTTAGGGTTATTTCCATAGTGTGCTTTTCCGGTCCGGACATAGAAAGTCTTACCTTCGCCGTAGCTTCTTTGTGAAAATATTTGTCAAATTTTGAAATCTTTTTCTCTAATAGCTCTTTCATGTTTTCTCTTGGCTTGTAGTTCTTGGACACAATCTCGATACGCATATTAAAAATCCTCCTGTTCTTTTTATGTATTTATGGCTTGTTGCAATTTGTTATCTTTTGATATCTTTGAGTACGCTTTTTATTTGGTTTTCAATTCTTTTGTTGGTCATGCGCGCCACCCTGACGCCCTTTTGTTCCTTGCCTACGCCGTTTTGGCACATGGCGTCAATGATAGGCAACACTCTTTCGGCGGTTATGCCGTAATCCACAAACAATTGTCTTGTTTCGGTATAATTCAAACATATTATTGCCCTCAGCAGATGATGCGAACACACAAAACCATATGTTGAATACTTTTGCGCCTCCTTAATGGCAATTTCGGCGTTTTGGCTTATTGTGCTGCGCAGTTCTGTCGGGATAAAAAAACTTTCCGCGATGCTTCTTGTCAAGCCCAGCCGCCCCAACAGTTCTGCGGCAATACTGCCGCTTGTCGCCGCCATAGCCAGCACAAGGTTCATACAAGTGATTTCTTCCGAGTCATAATATATTCCCGCCGCTTTATCAAATACCGCCGCAAGCTCTGCGCTAAACTTCATAGGCCGATAGCGTTTATAGAGTTTTTGTCAATTTTTTCAGATACTTCTTTAGGTCTTGACTCAACTCGTCATTCCGCAGCGCGTATTCTATATTTGCTCTGAGGTAACCCAACTTGTCCCCTATATCATAGCGCATGCCCTCAAATGAATAAGCGTACGCTCCGACGTCTTTTGCCATAAGTTCTATTGCTGTGGGCAAATAAACCTCGCCGTTGGGCGCGGCAGGCGTCATTCTTATGTAGTGGAATATATCGGGGGTAAGCACAAATCTTCCAAGACTTGTCAGCGTGGAAGGCATTTCGTCAATCTTCGGCTTTTCTTTCAAGCCAAGGATTTCGGTATAGGCGCCTTTTATTCTACCGGGGACTATGACGCCGTATTTTGTCGCTTCTTCTTTGGGTTGCGGCTGCACACCAACTATTGTAAGTCCAGTGGTTGTGTAGGCATCAATAAGTTGTTTTGTGACGGGATATTCGGGGTTGTAGATGACATCGTCGCCGAACAGTACGGCAAAAGGCTCGTCTTTTACGAAACTCTCGCAAAGCTCAATCGCCTTTCCTGTGCCAAGCATTTCTTTCTGGCGGATATAACAAATGTTGACCTTGTCAGATAACTCGTTCATTACTCTGATTTGGTCATGCTTTCCGCTTTTTGATAGGGCGTTCTCGACTTCTACATTTCGGTCAAAATGGTCGGCTATGTTGTTTTTGTTGCGGCCAAGAATAATACAGACATCAGTAATGCCGCTTTCAACACACTCTTCAACTATATATTGAATTGACGGGACATCTACGATAGGCAACATTTCTTTCGGCATAGCCTTTGTTGCCGGTAAAAATCTTGTGCCATAGCCTGCTGCCGGAATGATTGCTCTGGTTACTTTCTGCATCTATTACACCTCACTTATCCTTAATGTTATTATAAACCAAGCCGCCTCATTATGCAATACTATTCTTTCCACTATATGGCAGACCATATAATTTATTTACGAAAAGAAGGGCTGAATATGCCGAATTTGTTTGACAGAATGCTTTTGCCGTTGTAGAATAACAAATGCATATACGAGGGTGGCGGAATTGGCAGACGCGTATGATTCAGGTTCATATTGGCAACAGTGAGGGTTCAAGTCCCTTCCCTCGTACCACTAACCAAAACCCCTTTTGCGGTTGTGCTGGAATCGGCAGACAGGCATGACTAAGGATCATGTGTCAAACGACGTGCAAGTTCAAGTCTTGTCAACCGCACCAAACATAACAAACGCCGTCACAATATTGTGACGGCGTTATTCTTTTTAGTTCAATATAAATCAATATACTATTTCGACTCTTCCTCGGCTTTGCTGGCTTTCAAATCCTTGTAGGCTTTGTAGTACTGTGAAATATAGTCATTCTTGTATGCCTTGTAATACTTCTCAAAGTATTCGTTTATCACTGTGGTGTCCTCTGCCTTGACGGGAGCCGTATCTGCGGGCGCTTCAATTTGCTTTTGCTTTCTCTTTTTCATAAAGCCTCCAAAACATACATTCTCTTAATAATTATTATATTAACATAGCCTTTATTAAATTGCAATGAGAATTTGTTGGATATTGACGCATGGCGGCGGAAAATTATGCATTGCTTTATTGCGTTGTCAGGTTTATAATATACAAAAGGAGAACTTATGAATAAAATAAATAAAAATAAAACAGCCTCGCCTGCTTCGGCAAAAAAACAAGAGGTCATACGCATATTCAAGTATGTATTGTTTGCTTCAAGCGCCGGCATAATTCAGGCGGTTACATTTACTCTGCTTTTTGAGTTGGCATTCAAAGGCCGCACATCATATTATTGGCCCTCTTACATAGTGGCGCTGACTCTGTCAGTCATTTGGAACTTTACTTTTAACCGCAAATACACTTTCAAGTCGGCAAACAATGTGCCTATCGCCATGCTGATGGTAGCCGGTTATTATTTGGTCTTTACTCCGCTTTCAACATGGTGGGGAGACGCCCTGACAAACAAAGCAGGCTGGAACGAATACCTCACCTTGGCGCTGACTATGATAATAAACCTTGTGACAGAGTTCCTTTTCTGCCGCCTTGTCGTATTCCGCAAGAGCATAAACACCAATGAATTGGCAAAAAAAGAAATGGAACGACAAAAACTGCTAGAAACTGAACAAAGCGATGACGAAACAGACGACGAATAATCCCGTCAACGGTTTTTTTCTTGCAAAGAGAGCGCATTATCAACTATAATAATAATAATAATGCAAAGTATAAAGGAGAATAATTATGTCCATATTTTTTATTGATACCAATTGCGAATTGTGGTGGGAGAGAGCCAAAGAACTTGGCGTCACCAACATTATAAAAATGCCATATACCATTTGTGACGAAGAAAGATTCTATGATTTGGGCGAAAAATATGACCCCAAAGAATTCTTTTCCCTCGTTCGCCAAGGCAACACCCCTATTACTTCCTGCCTGAACGCAGAAAACTACAAAGAATATTTTGAGCCGTATTTCAAAAAAGGCGAAGAGATACTTTATGTCAGTTTCTCTTCAAAAATGAGCGCGACTTTTCAACAACTTGATGTTGCCATAAAAGAGCTTTCGGAACAATATCCCGACGCAAAGTTCACACGCTACGACACAAAAGGCATAAGTCTGGGAGCGGGTCTTTCCGTCTATGAGGCGGCAAAACTGCACAAAGCCGGCAAGTCTGTGCAAGAAATAACAGATTTTCTCGATGGCTTCATACAAAAAGTCAACGCAGTATTTTCACCCGACAACCTTGTATATCTGAAAAGAGGCGGCAGGCTTTCCTCTGCGCAGGCATTTTTTGGCGGCTTGCTTCAAGTCAAACCGATTATTCGCCAAAACGCAGAAGGCGCACTATACAGCGCATCAAAGGTAAACGGCCGCCAAAAAGCCATAAACGCTTTGATTGAAGATGTTATCGAAAATGTCATAGATGTCGACAAGTATCCCATCGCCGTTTTGGACGCTGACTGCGGAGATGAAGCCAACAAAATAATTCAGCGCCTGCAAGCAGCTTTGCCAAACGCCACAATATGGCATCAACCTGTCGGACCCGTCATTGGCACGCATTGCGGACCGGGCACCATAGCAGTATGCTTTGTAGCAGAATCAAGGGGCAGATAATGAACATTACACTCCGCCCGAACAAAATATTCGGGCGGATTCTTGTCATACTTTTTATATCCATTTTCATTCTTTCCTTGGCGGGTTGCGCCGCCGAAAGTGGCGAAAAGATTGTTTTCGGCACCTATTATAATGTGAAAATTCAAGGCAACGGCGCAAATTCCGCATTGAAAGAAATTGACGCCTTACTAGTAGAAATTGAAAATCAGGTGTCGACAAACATTGCGACTAGCGATGTCAGCAAAATAAATATCGCACCTGTCGGACAAGCCATAACTGTGGGCGTTCATACCGCTTTTCTTTTCAAGAAATCTGCGGAATTGTACCAAACCACGCAACAGGCTTTCAATGCGGCTATATTCCCTCTTGTCGAACTATGGAAATTTAGTCCCGGCACTTTTCGCCACATAGCAGAAAGCATACCCTCTGCCGCCGACATTTCCCAAACTCTGGAATACTGCGCCATGGAAAATTTTCATTTTGACGAACAGCAGTCGACAATAACAAAACTGCATGCGCAAGCAAAACTGGACTTTGGCGGCATAGCAAAAGGATATGCAGTAGACAAAGCGCTGGAGCTTTGCAACGGAAAGAAGCAAGCCATAGTCAATATCGGCGGCAACATAGCCGCCTTCGGGGATAATAAAAGAATAGGCATGACCCACCCCAGAGATACCTCAACCCTATTTGGTGTAATAAACCTCAACAATGCCGCCATAGCCACAAGCGGCGACTATGAAAGGTATTACATTTTTGAGGAACAAAGATACAACCACATCATTGCCAAAGACGGCTACCCCACTGGGATAAACAACAACGACATTATCAGCGCCTCAGTCATAGGAGAAAGCGCCCTTATTTGCGACGCGCTGTCCACATCTGTTATGATTCTTGGCATGCAGTGGGCTGAAGTGTTGCCGCAATGGGGCTATTCTGTAATAATTGTTACAGAAAACAGCTATAAAATAATCGGAGACCTAAGTTTTGAAAGCAAACAAACAACGCACCAACGAATCTAATCTGAAAGACTTTTTCAAAAACAAAGGACTGTTTTTCAAAGCAGACCTCATTTTGTTGTTGATTGTCGTTGTTATTGCGGTAGTTTTTGTAGCCGGAGCTACAAATAACGCCAAAGGCGAATATATCGAAATTTATTACAAAGGAGAGCTTATTTCACGCCACTCGCTCAATGAGAACAAAACTATTCCCATCGACAAACAAGGACATAATGTAATAGTTATAGAATACGGAATGGCATATATGGCGGAGGCGGATTGCGCAAATCAGATATGCGTAAAGAGTGCAAAAATCAGCCTGGACGCCCAACGCATAATTTGCGCACCCAACGGTATTGTTGTCATCGTGAGAGGCAATGACTTGGACGGCATCACAGGGGGGCAGATATGAGGGCAAAAAAAATAGCCGTTGCGGCGGTTACACTTGCTTTGGCGCTGATTATCGGAGTAATTGAAAACTTTATTCCGCCCATCGTACCCTTTTTACCCTATGTACGCATAGGACTGTCGAATGTCGTCATTTTGACGGCTATCATTCTACTGAATTATAAATATGCCTTAGCGGCATCTGTCTTAAAATCAGTACTTGTTCCGTTATTTGTCGGCAATCCCGTTATGATACTTTATTCCCTGCCGGCGTCATTGATTTCTACGCTGATAGGCGTTCTGATGCTTGCGACAAGAAAACTTAGCATTCCGGCCGTCAGCATTCTTTCCGCAACCGTCCACAACCTCATTCAGCTGTGTGTAGCCGCTCTTATGACCTCGGCGCTGGTGTTTGGCTATGCGCCATATTTTGTAATAGCCGGCAGCGTGTCCGGGCTGATTACGGGAGTGGCAGCATATATTCTCATAAGGTATTTGCCCAAAGATTTTTTTATTCTTTAATACCGCGCAACCGCCTTATTGTTGCGGCAGGGTTTTTGGACTTATAAATGCTGCTGCCGGCTACAAGAATGCTTGCTCCGGCGGCAATGACTTCATCTGCATTTTGTTCGGTAATACCTCCGTCTACCTCTATCGGTATGTTCAAGGACATTTCGTCAAGGTATCTCTTGACTGTTTTTATGCGCTCAATGCTGTCTTCAATAAACTTTTGTCCGCCCAGTCCGGCAAATACGCTCATAACAAGTATCATATCGCAGAAATTAAACAAATGTTTGTATTTTTCTATCGACACATCCGGATTAAAAACTATACCGCTTTTCACGCCCCTGCTGCGTATTCTTTTCAGCGTTTCAAGAGCGTCATCGCTTGCTTCGGGGTGGAATGTCAGCCAGTCGGCGCCGCTGTCGGCAAAAGCGTCTATGTAGCGTTCCGGCTTTGTTATCATAAGATGCACATCAAGCGGAAGCGCGGTTATTTTCTTTATTGCGGCTATCATAGGCATACCAAAGGTGAGATTCTTTACATAAACGCCGTCCATGACATCGCAATGCACAAGGTCGCCGCCCCATTCAGATATCTGCTCAACGGCGCGTTGCATGTTGACGAAGTCTCCCGACAGTATTGACGGGCTGATAAGAATTTTTTTAGTATTTGGCATCTTGAATCTCCTTCAATTGATTATATATGATTGTATAGCGTTGATATCTTTCTGCTGAAAGCGCGCCAAGTCCGACTTGTTTTTTCACTTCGCAGTCAGGCTCGCCAATATGAGCGCAATTGTTTTTGTAGCGGCACTTTGGCATGTGCTTTATATAATCAGTATAATAAAAAGTCAGCTCCGATGGCAAGAGGTCGCCAAACTCCAACAGTGAAAAACCGCAGGTGTCGGCAAGTCTGCCCGCACCGTAATCAAATATTTCAATATGCCTTGTGGTGTTTTTGCCGCGCTGTATTTTTTCCGACAGACCGCTGACTTGCATAGCCTCTCTGCCCAAAATAGCGTTCAGCAGCGAAGATTTGCCTACGGCGCTTTGTCCTGCAAAACAGCTGAGTCCGCCTTCCATGACGGCAAGCAATTCATTGAGTCCGTCCTCAGTCATTACGGATGCGGCAACACAAGACATTTCGTCTTTATAAGGTGCAAAAAGCCTTTCTATTTCGGCTCTGTCGATTAGGTCGCTTTTGTTGAAACAAAGCACAGGTCTTATGCCTTCAATGTAACAATTTATTATCATCTTGTCAACCAGTACCCAATCGGGAGCAGGCACCGGCGCCACAACGATAATCAGGCAATCAATATTGCTTATATATGGTCTGATTAAAGCGTTTTTTCTCGGATAGACCTCTTCAATTATGGCGGTGTTTCCTCTTATTCCATCAATGCGCACATAGTCGCCTACATAAATATCATAGTCACGCTTGACCCGACCTCTTGAGAAGCAGGTATATCTTTTTTTGTCGTCAGTCATGACGGTAAATTTTGAGGCAACCGCCTTTATTACTTGCGCTCTGATATCAACCCCTCCTTTATTTCGGCATTGCGCAGTTGTCCGCATGCGCCTTGTATGTCGTTGCCCATAGAACGGCGCAGTGTATTTGATATATTGTTATCGTCAAGTATTTTCATAAATTCCTTAATCTGCGCCGAACTCACCCCACGCAAACCCCTTTCTTTGACATAATTCAAGTTGATAAGGTTTATATGGCAGGGCAACCCTTTTACCAGCGCAGCAAGCTGTCGTGCGCTGTCGGCTTGGCTGTTTTCGCCCTCGATAAGCGAATATTCAAAAATTATGCGCCTTTTTGTCTTTTCAAAATAATACTTTGCCGCCTCAATGACGCTGAAAAGGTTGTGCACTTTGTTTATGGGCATAAGTTTCTGTCGTTTTTTGTCATTTGGCGCATGCAGGGATATTGTCAAGGTCACAGGCAAGTCCATGTCGGCAAGCTGAATTATTCTTGGCGCAATTCCGCAGGTTGACAATGAAATGTTCCGCAAACTGATATTTATGCCTCTTTCGTCGCTTACCAGCCGCAAGAATTTTACGGTGTTGTCAAAGTTGTCCAACGGCTCGCCGCTGCCCATAAGTACGACATTTGTTATGGCTCTCTGTTTTGCCGTGCCGCCTTTCAGCGCATTTACACACAGTACCTGCGACAAAATTTCTCCTGCGCTCAGGTTGCGCACAAGTCCGCCCAGTCCCGACGCACAAAACTCGCAACCCATGCGGCAGCCGACTTGCGTCGATACGCACAGCGTATTGCCATAGTTATGCGGCATAAAAACGCCCTCTATTATGTTGCCGTCATTTAATCTGTAAAGATACTTTTCCGTGCCGTCTTTTGAAGTCAATGTTTTTATGATTTCCAGTCCTCTGTCGGCAAAATTTTCTCTTAGCTTATTTGTCAACGCTGACGGCAGGTTGCTGATTGTTTCATAGCTTTTGTACTGCATAGCTGCGGCATAGACCTGCTCTGCGCGAAAGTTAGGAAAACCCCAGTCCGATATAAAAGACAGCTCCTCAAAGTTAAATTCCTGCAAACATGGTTTCATAGCACCGTTCCCGTTACAAGCGGCTTGCCGCGTAAATAATCGGCAAAACTCATTTCTTTGGCATTTTCGCCCTGCACTCTCAACAAACTTATTGCGCCCTCGCCGCATTGCACGACAAGCCCTTCTTTGGCATGGGAAAGTATAATTTCTCCCGGCACTGCGCCCTCTTTTCCTTCAGCGGTTTCGGCTCTCTTAACTTTCAGCATGCCGTATTTTGTCATAGTGAAAGCTCCCGGCCAAGGATTCATTCCGCGGATAAAGTTTTTGACTTGTTCGGCGCTCTTATTAAAGTCCAATTTGCCGTCGGACTTCTTCAGCATGGGGAAGTGCGTAACCTTGTCTTTTTGTTGCGGCACAAACACGGCGTTTCCGCTTTCAATAAGGTCAAGCGCTTTTACAATGAGTTTTGCGCCCAATGGGCTGAGTTTTTCCAGCGTTTCTTCGGCATTTTCACTGCCTGACAGCGTTATTGTCTCTTGGAGCAGAATATCGCCGCTGTCAACCTCGTATGCCGTCTGCATAATAGTTACGCCTATTTCCTTTTCGCCGTTCATAAGCGCCCATTGTACGGGAGAAGACCCCCTATATTTCGGCAACAATGACGCATGGATATTTATTACTCCGTATCTTGTCAGGTCTAAAATCTCTTGCGACAAAATTTGTCCGTATGCGCAAGTCACCATAATGTCCGCATTCAATGATTTCAGAAGTTCCACCGCATCGGCATTTCTTATGCGTTCAAACTGCAAGACTTTCAGCCCTTGTTGCTCGGCAAACACCTTTACGGCGCAGGGCAAAGACTTGTTGCCGCGCGCATTGACTTTGTCAGGTTGGGTGACAACAGCGGCTATCTCGTGAGAGGATTGCATTATCGATTGCAAAGGCGTTACCGCAAAGGCAGGCGTACCTAAATAAATTATTCTCATTGCGGCTTTGTTTCTTCCTTGTCGCTTGTTATGATAGGTTTTTGTTGTTGCTTTTCCGGCTCCTCATACTTTCTTTCATAAAAAAGTATGCCCTCAAGGTGGTCCAATTCGTGGCAGCAAGCCCTTGCCGCCATATTCTCAAGTTCCTTTTGGTACTTCTTGCCATGCCTGTCAAAAGCCTCGACGGTGACTTTTTTTGGGCGCAGTACCTTGCAATTTTTTGACGGGTCGACGCTTAGGCAGCCCTCAAAGTCTATTTGTTCGCCCTCGGCATAAATTATCCTTGGGTTAATCATTTCAAGGTATAGGTCATCTACCTCAATAACTGCCACCTTTCGCAGCAGCCCCACCTGCGGAGCAGCCAGTCCCACTCCATCGGCTTTTTGCATTGTTTCACGCATGTCGTCAAGCAGTTCGCCAAGTTTTTCGTCAAACTTGGTGACTTCTCTTGTGCGCTTAAACAACACATCGTCATTTTCTGAAAAAATTAGTCTTATTGCCATAGTCTTGTCCTCTCTTTTCCTTTGTTACATCATTTGCATAGGGTTTATTTCTATAAAACTGCTGATTCCCTTTGTCGGCAGCTTTTTCATTTCTTCATATACAAGCGGCAGCGTGTCATCGCCGACCTCAAGGCTTATCCATGCGACAATCTGAAAGCGGTATTTGTTCATCATTCTTTTTATTGGCGCGCGCATAGCCTGAACGCGGAATATGCCGTTGTGCTTTTCTTTCAGCTTACGCAGCATTTCGTAACCCAACCTTGCCGCCTCCATAGCCTTGTTTTCGTCCTCTGAGGATATCAGCGTCCTTGCGATTACGGAATATGGCGGAAAATGCGTCGTCTGGCGCACATTGCTTTCTTTTTCAAAAAAACCGCAATAGTCGTAAGTTCTGGCAAACCGAAAAACATAATGTTGTGGGTTATAGGTTTGCATAACCACTCTGCCTTCTTTTTGCTCTCTGCCTGCTCTGCCTGCCACCTGCGTTATAAGCTGAAAGGTGTTCTCATTGCTGCGGAAGTCCGGAAAGTACAGCGACAAATCAGCGTCCAGAATGCCCACAAGCGTAACATTGCTGAAGTCGTGTCCCTTGACTATCATTTGTGTGCCGACAAGTATCTGCGCTTCGCCCTTTGCGAAAGCCGACAGTATATCGACATATGAGTCCTTGCGTTGTACGGTGTCATTGTCCATACGCAGCACTTTTACTGACGGAAAAAGTTTGTTGACTTCTTCAACCACCCTTTCTGTGCCTATTCTGCCCTCTTTTAAGTGCTTAAATCCGCATACCGGACATTCTTTTATGTTATAAAACTGTTTGCCGCAATAGTGGCACTTCAGTTTGTTGTCGTCCTTGTGCAGCGTCAAACTTACATCGCAGTCCGTGCATTTCGGAATATAGCCGCAGCTGCGGCATCTTAAGAACGATGCAAAGCCCCGTCTGTTTATGAATAGCATAGCCTGCTCGCCTTTGTCAATAACTTTTTGGAGTTCAGCCAACAGCGCCTTTGAAAATATCGATAAATTGCCTTCAAGTATCTCTTTGCGCATGTCAACAATTTGCATATCGGGCAAGCCTCTGTCGTTTATGCGGTTTTTTAATGTCAGCAGCTTATATTCGCCGCTTTTTGCCTTGGCATAGCTTTCTATTGACGGTGTAGCTGAGCCGTAGACTAGTTTTGCATTGTTGTAGTTGCGGCGGAATTTGGCTATGTCGGAGGTGAAATATCTGGGGTTTGATTCGCTTACATAGCTGGAATCGTGTTCCTCATCAATGATTATTACGCCGACATTCGTCAGCGGCGCAAAGACAGCAGAGCGCGCGCCCAACGCTACCGTGGCTTGTCCGTCAAGAAGTCTGCGCCATTCGTCATAGCGTTCGCCGTCCGAAAGTCCGCTATGTAAAAGGCTTACTTTATCGCCGAACCTTGCGCGGAACAGTCCCAGCATCTGCGGCGTCAAAGATATTTCCGGCACTAACATTATGGCAGTTTTGCCCTGTTTCAGCTGCGCTTCTATAACTTGCATATAAATTTCGGTCTTTCCGCTGCCCGTCACTCCGTGCAACAAAAACTCCCTGTTTTCTTTGAGAATTTCGCTTACGGCTTTTTTTTGGTCGGGAGTCAGCGTAATGTTTTGCTTTTTGGCTTTTATGTCCTTGTACGGAGTTCTGTTTTGTACAACAAATTCTTTTTTCAAAATGCCTTTTGCAAGCAAGGCTTTTACGGCTTGCGGTCCGAAACTGCCGTTCAGCACGCTTTCGTATTCGCCGCCGTCTTTCAGCGCCTCAACAATCTTCTTTTGCGCTGTGGCTCTTGCGGACACATGAGAAATATCGGCGTCGTCTGCAAGCGTGATGTATGCTTTTTGTTGAATTTTTACCCTGCCGCCTCGCAGTTTTGACGGAATGCAAAGGCGCAGCACATCGACATACCGCAGATTTTTGTATTTGTTCAAATACTCTGCAAGTGCCAACATTTCGTCGGTCAGCACTCTTTTTTCGTCAAGTATTCTTATTATGTCCTTTGTTTGGTGAGATGAAGTGTCTTTTTTTCCGATTACAAAGCCTTCAAGCCGTCTGTTGCCAAAAGGCGCCTCGACTCTGCTGCCAAGCGGAATATCGAAAGCCGCGGAATAGTCAAAAACCTTGTCCACTTCGCTGTTGCTTATGTCTACGACAACCTCATAAATCATTTTTCAAGAATATTGTCCAGAATAATATCCGACAGCTCCCTTTTTGTCATAATGGGCAGGCTGATTTTTTCGCCGCCGCTCTTAATGATTGTTACTATGTTTGTATCTGTGCCAAAGCCTGCGCCCTCTTTTGTCACATCGTTGGCGACAATCATATCGGCATTTTTATTGGCTAATTTTTGTTTGGCATTTGCTATCAGTTCATCTGTTTCGGCGGCAAAAACCACCAGTTTTTTGTTGCCCTTTTGTTTGCCGACTTCGGCGGCAATGTCAACATTTTTTTCTAGTTCCAGCGTCAATGACGCTGCCTTTATTTTTGTTTTTGAATAATTCTTTACTCTGTAATCTGACGGCGCGGCGGCTTTTATTATTATGTCTGCGCTTTCAAGTTCCGCCATGACCGTGTCATACATATCTGATGTCGTCGCCACATTCAATAATCTAATGTTTTGCGGCGGTTGTACGCTTAGGTTTGCGGCGACAAGCGTCACCTCTGCGCCTCGCGCAAGCGCTGCCTCGGCAAGCGCCACGCCCATTTTCCCCGAAGAATAATTGCTGATAAAGCGCACTCCGTCCACCGGCTCTCTTGTTGCGCCGGCAGTAATAAGCACTCTCTTGCCCCGAAAGTCGGGGTTTGGGGTCAACAGCTTGTCCACCTCTCGGATAATCTCCGCAGGAGAACTCATTCTGCCCTTACCGATATCTCCGCATGCCAACAACCCTACATCAGGCTCAACTATAATACAGCCCCTGTCTTTGAGATTTTTCAGATTCTTTTGGGTGGTTTCGTCCTCATACATATTGGTGTTCATTGCAGGACAAATGACCTTTATGGCTTTGCTGGCAAGAAAAGTGGCTGTAAGCATGTCGTCAGCTATGCCGTTTGCTAACTTCGCGATGACATTTGCCGTGGCAGGCGCCACAAGGAAAACATCGGCTTCTTTGGCGAGCGAAATATGTTCGACATCATAGGTTTCCTTCTCTGCGAACATATCAACAACAACTCTGTTTTTTGACAGAGTTTCAAGCGTTAGCGGCGTAATAAATTCTACGGCGTTTTTCGTCATAATAACTTTTGTGGTGTATCCGAGTTTTGACAGACCCGACACAACCTCGCAAGTCTTATAGGCGGCGATACCGCCGCTTATGCCGATAACTACGCTTTTTTTGTTTTTCATCAGACTTTTAGTGTAATTTTGCCTTCATAAATTTCTTTGGCAGCGTGGCTTATGGCTTTCAGCCCTGATTTTTCAAGTTCTGCCGTTTCAAGCGCCAATAGTTCTTTTGCTCTTTTTGCCAGACCGCATACCAAAGCATAGCGGCACGGCGCTTTTTTGATAAGTTTGTCAATGGGTGGGTCAATCATCATATATATTTGTCTCCTTTTGTGATAGTTCTATTTTATTGTTTTATTTGTCTATGATTTGTTGAATTTTGTCCTTTGTCCTTGCGACTTTCAGCCGTTCGGCTCGCACCACCGCAATAAGGGAGTCCACCGCCTCTTGCAGGTCATCGTTTATGATAAGATAATCATAGCTGTATGCGCATCGCAGCTCGTCACGCCCTATGTCCGCCCTCTTTTGCTGCCAATCGGTAGTTTCGGAATTTCGTTCTTTCAGCCGTCTTATGATTTCCGTAACCGATGACGGAGTCAAGAATATAAAAACCGGCTTTAGGTCTGTCTTGCGGATTAGTTCACCACCAATGGTCTCTATTTCAAGAATAATATCTCTGCCCTCATTCAGCGCATTGTCGATATACTTTTTTATTGTGCCGTACTTGTTGCCGAACTTCTCGACATACTCCAACATTTCGCCATTCTCTACCATTTTGTCAAACTCTTCATGAGTTTTGAAAAAATAGTTTACGCCTTCTTTCTCCTGATTTCGGGGCGCTCGGGTGGTTGCCGATACGGAGTATTCAAGGTCGGTTATAGTTTTGAATACTTCTTTCAGTACTGTACCCTTGCCGGCTCCTGACGGTCCGCTTATTACAAACAGTATTCCTTTTCTCATTGCCTCTGCCTACTCAATGTTTTGTACCTGCTCTCTGATTTTTTCTATTTCGCCTTTCAGTTCAATGACTTTTTGCGCAATTGCCAAATCGTTGCTTTTTGAGCCAATGGTGTTTATTTCTCTGTTCATCTCCTGCACCAAAAAGTCCAACTTCCTGCCTGCCGAATTGTTTTCTTCAATAATTTTGTGCCCTTGCGCAAAGTGGCAGGACAGCCTGGTTATTTCTTCGTCAATAGCCGCTCTGTCGACAAAAAATGCAACTTCGTTCAGCAATCTAGCTTCGTCATACTGCACACCGGCAAGCGCCTCGGTAATTTTGGCCGTCAAACGGGTTTTGAAGTCCGCCGCAACAAGCGGCGCGCGCTGTTTTATTTCTGCAAGCATATTCTCGGCGTCATCAAGTCTTTTCAAAATGTCGGCCGCCAAAGCGTTGCCTTCTCTCTTGCGCATTTCGCAAAGCATTGAGAGAGCGTCATCGATTGCTTGTTCGGCAAGCGCCTTTATGGCTTCCTCGTCATCGTCAGCGCCTTTTGTTATCAGCACTTCGGGCATTCTCATGACCTGCGATGCCGTCATATCATTGCTGAACCCCAATTTTTCAAGTTCCGCCGCCATAGCCATATATTCTTTTGCTACTATGCTGTCAAGCCGTACGGCGCTCTTGCCCTCTCGGTTGTCTTCATAGGTACAGTATATGTCTATATGTCCTCTTTGAACAGTCTTTTGGACGCGCTTACGCAAGCAATCTTCAAGAAAATTCAATCCGCGCGGCAACTTAAAAAGCAAGTCTAAGTATCTGTGGTTGACGGACTTGATTTCTATTGTTATTTTGCGCTGTCCGCCCTCCCGAACGCCTTTGCCGTAGCCTGTCATACTGTTCATTTGCACCTCTTTACTGCATCAAATAACTGGTCGCTTTTTGTCTCCAGATACTCTTTTTTATCGCCGAAATCGGCAATTATATCCCTGTTTGCCGTGAATACGCCTATTTTTGCGGCAGGTATGTTTTTGGCATTTAGCGCCGCAATCACTTCATCAGGTTGGTTTGTGCTGATAATCAAGCTGCCGCTTGAAATCAGTCTGTATACATCTGTTTGTAATGCCCGGCAAATCTTTTTTGTGACATCGGCAACTTGTATGCTGCCCACATCGATAAGCGCTCCGACTCCCGACGATTCCGCCATTTCGGCTATGGCGCCGAAAACGCCACCCTCTGTAATGTCGTGCATTGCGGAAATGTCAAACTGTCTTGCAATCGCCGCTTCTTTTGCTATGCTGATGCTTTTTCCCAGCTCCGCCGCCTCTTGCAATTCTTCCTTTGTTAAGAACTGCTGCAGCTTGGTTTTGCAATCGTTCGCCAAAATGCTCGTGCCTTCAATGCCGACGGTTTTTGTAATTATTATGCTGTCGCCTGCTCTGGCTGAATTGGCGGTGATATGCTTTTTTGTTCTGCCTATAATCGTGGCATTTACGACAATCTTATTGACGGCGTCGGTAAACTCCGTATGCCCTCCTACTATTTCAAGGTTGCAGCTTTCTGCCTCTTGTTCAGCCTGTTGCATAATCTTTTTTATTTGTGCAAGCGTAGCCGTAGGCGGCGCCAACACGGTGAGTACGGCAAGCACAGGCTCTCCACCAGCTGCGCTGATGTCGTTTGCGTTTATTTTTATGGCAAGTTCGCCTGCGCGCTCGTCGGCTCCCGTAATGGGGTCTGTGGAAATAAGTATTCTGTCCTCAATCTCAAACGATGCACAATCTTGCGCCAACGAAGAAGGCACAATAACTTCTTTTCTGCGCCTTTTTATGACGCTCAAAACGCATTCTATCAACTCTTGATTGGATAGTTTACCTATTTTCATAAAGTATATTATAACATAATACCTTAATTCATACAAGTTTATTTTATAATATAAAACTATTCTGCAATTAAATTATTATATAGTTATTTCACTCGTTTTCATTGGCAATCTGAGCCAAAAACCATTGCTCGTCTTGTATCTCAATGCCCAGTTTTTTTGCCTTTTCCAGCTTGCTGCCTGCGTCCTCTCCCGCAATGACAAGATTGACGCTTTTTGAGACGGTGTCGCTGACGGCGCCGCCAAGACTTTTTATTATTTCTGCGGCTTTTGAGCGCTTATAGCTTGAAAGGCTGCCCGTAAGCACGACATTTTTTCCGCTGAATATGCCCTCCGCTATCGGCTCATCCTGTTTGAAAGTTATGCCTTTTGATAACAATGAGGCAACAATCTCCCGATTTGAATTATCGGCAAAATAATTGATAATGTTGTCTGCGATAATATCGCCGAAGTCGTCTATTTCTACAATTTGTTCCTTTGTGGCATTCATTACATTTTCAAGGGTATGGAACTTCTTTTTCAGTTGTGAAGCGGCTTTTTTGCCGATTGTAGGAATGCCCAGCGCAAACAAAAATCTATCAAGAGTGGTATTCTTGGATTTTTCGATGCCGTCAAGCAAGTTTTGCGCTTTCCTTTCCTTGAATCCTTCAAGCGTCAACAGCCCTTCAATCGTCAGGTCATAAATCTTGTCAAGGCTGTTTACCCCAAGGTCATTGTACAACTGTTCGGCAGTCTTTTCGCTCAGACCTTCAATGTCCATGCATGGCTTTGATGCAAAATGGTCAAGGGAAGAAATTATCCTCGGAGCGCAGTTTTCTATGTTGGTACAGTACAAAAAAGCTCCTTCAATTTTTACTTGACTGTCACAAGACGGACACACCTGCGGAGGCAGTATTTCATGGCTATCTTGGGTATATTCCGCAACGCCCATAATCTCGGGAATAACATCGTTGCTGCGGCGTATGAAAACTTTTGAATTTGTCTTAATTTTCTTTCTTTGGATATCTAAAATATTATTTAAGGTTGCCCTTTGTACGGTTACACCCATCAGTTCCACCGGCTCCAGAATGGCAAGAGGGTTGATTTTTCCCGTTCGTGAAACCTGCCATTTGACTTCTTTCAGCATGGTAGTAGCCTCTTGCGGAGTGAACTTGTAGGCTATTGCCCAGCGTGGAAATTTCTCCGTAAAACCAAGTTTTTCTCGGTATGAAAGCTGGTTCACTTTCAGCACTGCACCGTCAATGAGAAAATCCAGATTGTCCCGATTTTCTTCAATCTTTGCCAATACCGGGCAGCTATTTTCCTGATTAACCAACAGAAACAAATCGTCTACCTGAAAGCCGTTCTGCATCAAAAAATCCCGTATCTCCGATTGTGTAGAGAACTCCTTATCAGAATAGCCGACATTGTACGCAAAGAAATCCAGCTTCCTTTCGGCGGTCAATCTGGGGTCAAGGTTGCGTACGGCGCCTGCGGCAGCATTGCGTGCGTTCTTAAGCGGCTCGGCGGCAGTCTTGTTGTATTCCTCAAAAACCGAAAGGCGCATGACCACTTCGCCCTGAATTTCGATAAGCCCTTTGTAAGGAATAGTGAGCGGAATGCTTTTTATTGTGCGTATTTGCGCAGTGACATTCTCTCCGACTACACCATCTCCCCTTGTTGCGCCTATCGACAACTCTCCTGCCTCATATGTCAGCGACAGCGTCAAGCCGTCAAATTTGTTTTCCAATGTCATTTCAGGAACAAAGCCCAGCGCTTTTTTTACTCTTTGGAAGTATGCGTTCAGGCTCTCTTCATCTTTGGCTTTGTCCAGTGAGTACAGCCTTTGGCGATGGGAGTATGAAGAAAACTTTTTTATCGGAGCACCGCCTACTCTGTGCGTCGGCGAATCGGCAAAAACCTCGCCGCTGCTTTCTTCCAAAGCCACAAGTTCGTCATACAGTTTGTCGTATTCCGCATCGCTGACTAAGGGGTTGTCCTTTTCGTAATACTCTTTTGCATAGCTGTTTAATAAGTCCACCAGCTGCCGCATTCTGTCCATAAATAGCCTCTTTATTTTATAATAGTTCTATGGGCGCATTTGAAAGCGCAAACTTCTTCATGCCCAATCCCTCAAATACTATTGTTGCCGTCTTTGCCATTCCTTGCCCGTCAACCACAATTATGGTGCCTATGCCGTATTTTTTGTGTTTAATTTTTGCCCCTGCGACAAAGCCGCCGGTATCTGTATTATATACGGTGGGCTTTTCTTCACGCACAACAGGGTTTGGCATATATGATGTCTTTTTGGGCGTTGAGGGAAAAGCGCTGTCATAGCCTATGTTTCCATACCCGTATTCCGCCCCCCGTCTTGATTCATTTATTTGCTGCCGCTGCTCGGCCTCTTCTCCCATTGCTTCATATAAAAACCGCGAAGGAATGAATGCCTGCTCTTGATTGTAACGGAATCTGCGCTGGGCGCAACTTATGAAAAGCCGCTCCTTTGCCCGTGTGATAGCCACATACATGACCCGCCGTTCTTCCTCTATGCCGTTCTCTTCATTCATTGACATAGTTGAGGGGAATATTCCCTCTTCGCAGCCTGCAATGAACACCACTCGGAATTCCAACCCTTTTACGGAATGCATTGTGCTTAATACCAATTTGTCGCCGTCTTCTTCGTCGGTATCGCTCTCTAGCGTGACGGTCTGTAAAAAATCCTCTATGGTGGCATTGGGGCGCCTGTTTGTGAAGTCTTTTATTTCGTTGACCAACTCAACCGTGTTCTCCCAGCGGTCGACATCCTCTTCTTTTTGCGTGCTGTTATAATAATTTTCCAATTGCAACTTTTCTATAAGAAATTTTGCAAAATCGTATACATTCAGCGACTGTTTGGCGCTTATGAGTTCTCCCAAAAGCTCTCTGAATACCTCAAGTTTCTTTTTGGCAGCTTGCGGCAGGTCGGCTGTGTTCAAGTCCATAATGCCGTCAAAGAGGCTGATGCCTTTCTGTGCGCAATAGTTTTCAAAGGCCTCGACTGTGCTGTCGCCAATTCCTCTTTTGGGGAAGTTAATTATTCTGCTCAAAGCGTCATTGTCCCTGTCGTTTGTCAGCACACGCATGTATGCAAGTATGTCCTGAACTTCCTTTCGGTCAAAGAACTTAAATCCGCCGTAAACTTTGTACGCAATGCCGCTTTCCTTTAGTTTCATTTCAAAAATTCTGGTAAGCGAATTTGTTCGTACAAGTATGGCAAAATCACTATTTTTGTGGTTGTTGTGATATTTCAAGGCGGCAATGTTGCCGACCACCCATTCAGCCTCTTGGTGGTCGTTATAACCAATTTTGAACTCAACCTTTACGCCCTGATTGCAGTTTGTGAAAAGTTTTTTGTCGTGGCGGCTCTTGTTGTGGCAGATTACATTGTTTGCCGCATCAAGAATTCGCTGCGTCGAACGGTAATTTTGCGTTAGGTTGTAGACCTTGACATTCTTAAAAATCTTCTCAAAGTTCAGTATGTTGGCAATGTCGGCGCCCCTCCAGCCGTATATGCTCTGGTCATCGTCGCCAACGGCAAAAATGTTGCCCCAATACTCGGAAAGCAGTTTTACGATATCCAATTGAACTGCGTTGGTATCCTGAAACTCGTCTATTAGGATATACTTAAATCGGCGCTGATACTTTTCAAGCACCTCGGGACAACCTTTCAAAAGCTCAATTGTCTTGATAAGCAAATCGTCAAAGTCCATGGCGTTGTTCTCTTTCAATATATCCTCATATCGTTTATAACAATCCGCTATGGTCTTTGCGTCACGAGTTTTTAGTCTGATGTAGTCAAAATATTCGTCGGGAGAAAGTCCAAGGTTCTTTGCCGAACTTATGTGGTTGCGGATTTTGCCCAGGTCCTTTTTTTCATCCAGGTGCATCTCACGCAGCACTCTTTTTACCGTTCTTTCTGCGCCGGACTCATTGAATATGCTGAAACTTTGGCTGTATCCGATGCAAGCGGCGTGTATGCGCAGAATTCTGGCGCAAAATGAATGGAATGTAGAAATCCAGATATCGTCGCTGTCCCCCAACATATCCGTCAGTCGCTCTTTCATTTCGTTGGTAGCTTTGTTGGTGAATGTGATAGCCAGTATGTTGTAAGCGTTGACGCCATTTTCAATAAGATGTGCCACACGGTGGGTCAACACTCTGGTCTTGCCGCTTCCTGCCCCGGCAAAAACAAGCACCGCCCCCTCTGTGTCTGTTACGGCGGTCCTTTGGCAGTCATTTAATACTGATAAATTCTGTTTGTTCAAATCTTTCTCCGAATGCTTGATAAAAAATTTTTGTCTTGATTTTGCATTGATATAATCATACTAAAAAAAGCGTCAAAAGTCAATTTATATCATAGGCATGAGACTTCTTGGCTTCATTAGAAATGACATAAAAAAGGCTGTCAACAGGTGACAGCCTTTTTTTCTTTGTGGTTGTAGATTATTATTTGCTCTTTATGACTGCCTGCGCTGCTGCAAGAATAGCAATTGGCACTCTAAACGGTGAGCAAGAAACATAGTTCAAACCTAACTCGTGGCAGAATTCTACCGATGAGGGGTCGCCGCCATGCTCTCCGCAAATACCGCACTTAAGGTCGGCTTTGGCGCTGCGTCCAAGCTCGACGCCGATTTTCATAAGTTTACCTACGCCAATTTGGTCAACTCTCTGGAAGGGGTCTGATTCAAATATTTTCTTGTCATAATAATCATTCAGGAACTTGCCTGCATCGTCACGGCTGAAACCGTAAGTCATTTGGGTAAGGTCATTGGTGCCGAATGAGAAGAAATCCGCTTCCTTAGCTATCTCGTCAGCTGTCAAGCATGCTCTGGGAATCTCTATCATTGTGCCGACGGTGTAGTCAACCTTTACATTATGTGCCGCCATAGTTGCCTCTGCTGTCTTTACGACAACTTCCTTGACATACTTTAGTTCTTTTATGTCGCCTACAAGTGGAATCATAATCTCGGGTTTTACATTTGCGCCTTCTTTGTTGCAAGCTATTGCGGCTTCGATGACTGCCTTTGTTTGCATAACGGCTATTTCCGGATATGTCACAGAAAGTCTGCAGCCGCGGTGTCCCAACATGGGGTTGAATTCTTTCAAGTTCTCGACGATTGTCGCAAGTTCTTCATAATCCATGTCCATATCCTTGGCAAGCGCTTTTATTTCGCTCTCTTTGTGCGGTACAAATTCATGAAGGGGCGGGTCAAGGAATCTTATTGTTACGGGGAAGTTGCCCATAGCTTTGTAGATGCCGATAAAGTCCTCTCTCTGCATGGGAAGTAACTTGGCAAGCGCCTTTTCTCTCTGCTCAACGGTGGGAGAAACAATCATTTCACGAACGGCGGCAATTCTGTCTTCTGCAAAAAACATATGTTCTGTTCGGCAAAGTCCTATTCCCTCTGCGCCATACTCTCTTGCTTGTTTTGCATCGGTGGGAGTGTCTGCGTTGGCTCTTACTTTAAGAACTCTGATTTCGTTTGCCCACTCCATTATTTTTCCGAAATATCCGCTGACAGTGGCAGGTACTGTGTCAATCTTGCCGGCATATATGTTGCCTGTGCTGCCATCAAGTGAGAAATAATCGTTGTCTGTGTACTTTTTGCCTTTTATGGTGACCGTCTTTGCTTTCTCGTTGATTACTAGGTCGCCGCAACCGGCTACGCAGCATCTGCCCATTCCGCGCGCTACAACGGCGGCGTGAGAAGTCCTGCCGCCTCTGGCGGTAAGGATACCCTTTGCTACTGCCATGCCTTCGATATCTTCGGGGCTGGTTTCAAGACGAACAAGCACAACATCTTCGCCCTTTTCGCTTCTTTGTACGGCTTCTTCTGCTGTGAAAGCAATTTTTCCGCAAGCTGCGCCGGGAGATGCCGCCAAACCTTGGGATATGGGTTTGTTCTTCTTAAGCGCTGCGCTATCAAACTGCGGGTGCAACAGCTCGTCCAACTGTTTGGGGTCAACTTTCAAAACGGCCTCTTCCTTTGTGATAAGTCCTTCGTCAACAAGGTCGCAAGCAATCTTAATGGCGGCTTGGGCTGTACGCTTTCCGTTTCTGGTTTGGAGCATATATAGTTTGCCTCTTTCGATGGTGAACTCCATGTCCTGCATATCTCTGAAATAATTCTCAAGTTTTTGGGTTATGGCAACAAACTGCTCGTATACGGCAAGGTTTGTTTCTTTCAAATGGTCAATGGAAAAAGGAGTACGAATGCCGGCAACGACATCTTCGCCCTGAGCGTTCATAAGGTATTCGCCATAAAGAACCTTTTCGCCGGTGGCAGGGTCTCTAGTGAACGCCACGCCTGTGCCGGAGGTGTCGCCCATGTTGCCGAAAACCATCGATTGAATGTTGACTGCTGTACCCCAGCTTCCGGGAATATCGTTCATTCTGCGATAGGATATGGCTCTGGGATTGTTCCAGCTTTTGAATACGGCTTCGGTTGCGCCGATAAGTTGTTCTCTGGGGTCTTGGGGGAAGTCCGAACCTGTTTTCTCTTTGTAGAGCGCCTCGAACAATGCAATAAGCTCCTTCAAGTCTTCGGCGGTAAACTCTGTGTCAAGTTTTATGCCTTTCTTTTCTTTCAGTTCGTCTATTATTTCTTCAAAATAGGATTTGCCCAAACCGGTAACTACATCAGAATACATTTGTATAAATCTTCTGTAACAGTCGTATGCAAAACGGGGATTGTCCGTAAGTTTTGCCAGACCTTCAACCGAAACATCGGTAAGTCCAAGGTTCAAAATCGTGTCCATCATGCCGGGCATTGATGCTCTTGAGCCGCTTCTGACCGAAACAAGGAACGGGTTGTTGGGGTCGCCGAATTTCTTACCGGCTTGCTTCTCAACTTTTGCCAGCGCATCAAATATCTGAGCGATAATCTCATCTGAAATTACCATTCCGTCATCATAATACTTTGTGCATGCTTCCGTCGTAATAGTAAAGCCTTCGGGTACGGGCATGCCTAGTTTGGTCATCTCCGCAAGATTGGCGCCCTTTCCGCCAAAAAGCTCTTTGTTCTTGCCGTCAGCTTCATTAAACAAATAAACAAATTTTGTCATTAACATCTCCTTCTTAAAGTTATTTTTATCATTTATCATATCTCATTATATATAACAATGGACAATTGCACAAGCAAATTTCATCATAATTAAGATAATAGTAAACCAAAAGCGCAGTTTTATGCACTATCAATAAATTTATGGTGTCAAACTGCCGGAATTGGCAAATGCATAGATTTCTTTTATTATAAAAAGATTGAGCGAAAGTCGGTTTTTTGCTATCAAATCCAGATAAAAAAGCGCCGTATCTATGTCGGCAGTATGCAACTCAAGCGTACCGCTATCCTCCGCCGATACCGCCGAAAGCGCGTCCAACACCTTTCTTGCGCCTTGCGGAATGTCCTCAATGCTATAATCGACTCCGACATATTTTAATATCTCAAGCAAAAACCAAACGGCGGCAGTAAAGGGATATGCTGCGCTGTAATTTATCTCCTGCAAGGCTTTCAGCGCAAGCAACAATTCATATGAAATATCTTCGCCACGAATGCACACCTTTTCCGTCGTTTCCAGCACCAGCATTGCCGCCAGATTGCGCGCTGTATCAGTCCAGCAATTGCGAAAACTCTCCTCAATATTTATGCCCGTCAGCACAAAACCGCTTTTTGTTTCGGTCACGCCGAATTCGCCGAATACCAGCGGCATACAGCCTGCGCACAACTTTGCTTTGGGGCTGCGCACTCCTTTAGCCGACACGGTGATAATTCCTCTTTCAAAAGTCGCCACCGTCAACAGTTTGTCCTTGTCCTTGTAATTCGTTGCCCTAAGGCATATGCCCTTGTAATCCATATTCCCTCTTAACGGAAAAACCACCTTAATAAATAAGGTGGTTTGTATCCGCTAGCTACTTCAATGAGCTTTATTCCCTAATTTCTTCATCCTTTATGGCTTTATACAACATATAATACCCGGCCTGACCGCTTTTCTTAAATGTTTGCCATAATAAATCATCAATTTGTTTCAACTCTCACCTCTATAGCCTATAAGCGATTTCTAGCTTACAGTTATAGAATGTATCAACCACTTTTTTATTATTCAGGAAATTTATTAAATTTTGTTTTCCTATTTTTTCAAATCATAACCCAGCTCCTTCATTATGTTGTCGCTGCCTCTCCAATCCTCTTTTACCAGTACAAAAACAGTCAAAAAGACCTTTTTGCCTGTCATTGCTTCAATGTCCTGACGGGCATAACTGGCAATCTTCTTTATCATGCCGCCGCCCTTGCCTAATATAATCGGCTTGTGCGCAGCTTTTTCGCATATTATGTCCGCATCTATGTCTATGATTCCGTTGTCACGGTATTCAAACCTTGTGACATCTACGCCTATGCCGTACGGCACTTCCTTGTCCAACAAGCGCAGCGCCTTTTCTCTGATTATTTCCGACACCATAAACCGCAGGTTTTTGTCGGTGAACATATCGTCGGGATAATACTTTGTGTTGTCGGTCAGAAGCTCTTTGACTTCTTTCAGCACTATGTCGACATTTTTGCCTTTCAGCGCTGATATCGGCACAATAGCTTTCAGCGCAGAGATATCTTTCAACTGCGTCAAAATACCGAATACTTTCTCTTTCGTGACATGGTCAATTTTGTTTACCGCCACTATAACATTAAGCCCGTTGCCGGCATAGCCGTTTATGTTCTGCATATCCTTGCTGTCAATTCCCTTTTCGGCATCAATGATAAATACCACAGCGTCTACGCCTTCAATCGCCGCCCGCGCGGCTTTCATCATGTATCTGCCCAAATTGTTCTTCGGCGTATGCAGTCCGGGCGTGTCGATAAATACTATCTGTGTGTTTTCGTCGTTGTAGATGCCCAATATTTTGTTTCTGGTCGTCTGCGGCTTCCATGACACAATGGATACTTTCTCGCCGACAATACTGTTTATAAGCGTTGATTTGCCGGCATTTGGTCTGCCCAAAACGGCAATAAAGCCGGACTTGAAGTGCTGTTCGCTCTTTTCTCTGCTTAAGCCCAGTTTTTTATCCAGTATGGTATATTGCAATTCTGTCATAATCTTTTCGTCCTCTTCGTCTTTGTGGTCGTATCCCAGCAAGTGCAACACGCCGTGGCAAGTCAAAAAGCTGATTTCACGCTCTATGCTGTGTCCGTATTCTCTTGCCTGTTCGGCGGCTTTTTTTGTGCAAATAAATATTTCGCCTAAGATTACCGCCCCATCTTCAGGGTTTTGCATCGTCGGATATTCGTTTTTGTCAAAGGGTACGGAAAACTTTGCCGAGGCAAAACTCAATACATCTGTAATTTTGTCAATGTCTCGATAGCTTTGGTTTAGCGCCTTTATTTGTTCGGCGCTGACTGTGTTTATTTCGATATCAACATCGGCTTCATTTATGTCCAAATGCTCTATTGTCGACAATGCTGCGTTGCGTATTATTTCTTCGTAGCCTTGTTTCCTATGCTGGTAAATCTTAATCATCGGTTACCTTCTTATTTTTTATCATCGTAAGCAATTCTGTTGTGGAACACTCCGGGCAACGCCTCTACTAAAGTATCTTCAATTTTTTTCAGCTGCTTAAAAGTAATGTTGCTGTTGTCAAACTGTCCCTGACTGTGTTTTTCGTCTATCAATTTGTGGACAAAAGCGCGCATGACCGCCGGGTCGGCAGAGATGCCTTGAGCCCTTGTTGCCGCCTCTACTGTGTCAGCTATCATTATTATGGCGCTGACCTTGCTTGACGGAATGGGTCCGCCATAGCTGAAATCCTTTCTTTCTACGCTGTCCTCCGTCAATTTTTTTACTTTATTGTAAAAATAATTGACATATGTTGTGCCGTGATGCTCCAGCGCTATATTGGCGATTGCGTCGGGAATGTGTTCTTTCTTTAATAAATCATAACCCCATTTCGTATGCTGCGTAATGACATATACGGAAACTTCCGGAATAAAATCGTCATGCGGATTGTAACCTTTTTGGTTTTCGACATAGCAAAGCGGGTCTTTGAGTTTACCCACATCGTGATAATAAGCCGCCGCCTTAGCCAACTGCGGATTCTCTCCGATAGCCAGCGCGCAAAGCTGCGCCAGGTTGCCCACGGCAAGGCTGTGATTAAATGTGCCGGGCGCCTCCTCGCTCAACCGTTTGAGCAGTTTTGTGTCAAATGAGCAAAGTTCTTCAAGTCCGAAGTTTGTCGTAAGTTTGAACAACTTTTCAAAAGCCGGCAAAACAGTAATGAACAGCGAAACCGAAAGCAGCACCGAAAGCATGGTCCATAGCCCGGCATAAAGCACATTCTTTAGGGAATAGTTGATAAATGCGGCTATCAACATGGCTACGGGCGCCATACAAAACGAAATAAAAAGACCGTTGAGAAGGAACTTCATTCTTGTATAAGTCTTTTCCATCATCAAAATCATATAAGTTCCCGACACTATGCCTGCCAACATGGCTGTTGCCGTTGCCATAATGCCTTCAATGCCGAATATCATGGTAAAAGTAAAGAAGAATCCAAGGTTTATGAGAAAATTTGCGGTTAGTCCCACCCGCCTGTCTATCAGAATACTGATAAGCAATCCGCTCAACGCCAGCGGCATAATGGCAATGCTTATGGCGTTGCCGAATAATATTGACACGACCAAAGTAAGGGCTATTGACAGCATGAGTACGCCAACCAAACGCTTGTTTTCAAGCAACTCCTTTTTGCTTTGGGCAATGTAGAAATAAAGCAAAAATATAATTATGGCAAGAATGCCTGCAAGCGCAAACACCTGTCGAAGCTGTACGCCGTCTTTCATTGCGTCGGCAAAGCCGCTGAACCCTACATATGTCAACTTTATTAAAAAAGCCACAGCAAGCGAAAATACAGCAAGCTGGACATACTTTACCCATTGTCTTTTGAAAAAACTCTTTTTTGTCACTTGAGGAATTTTTTGTTGTTCTTGCATGTTTTATCCTTATTGTT
Organism: Christensenellales bacterium; assembly: GCA_050309775.1. Taxonomy (GTDB): domain Bacteria; phylum Bacillota; class Clostridia; order Christensenellales; family DTU072; genus DTU072. The sequence continues at coordinate 67,563 of JBNRMV010000013.1, forward strand.
TTAGTTTATCCTAATTTCTACCTCATAGTATATATCTAATTGCACTATTTTGTCCAGTCTTTTTATTTCATACCATTTTCTCAGCCTGACGGCGTCTTCCGGCAGTTGCGTCTCCAGTTCGGCAGTTGCTTCCTTAATGAGAATGTCCGCTTGGTCGTCAAAATCAAAAGGCACAATGTTTTTTTCGGTCTCAAAATATGTATGCCTGACGGCTTTTATAGGCACAACTCCGCCTAGATATACCGTTTGCGTTTGCTTTTGGCTGTAAATATAGGGGTCCTTGGGCGGTTTTATCCAGCCAAGCATCTTTATGTCATAATACGACACGCTCTTGCCCGTTCGGCAATACTCCACGACATACGGTTGATATGTCTTCGTGTTTCTGAACCAAACCTTGCCGTATACTTCTCCGCCCGCCTTGCTCTCAACCGTTGTTTTTTCGTCCTGCAAAAGGTACGGCGCAATCAAAAGCTGACCTTTCAGCACAGGCTGACCTTCTTTTACCAAGGGAGTGCCGCATGTCACAAACATTCGAGTGATTACGCTATCGTATTTTGACTTTATAGGTACAAAGTCGGCGCGGATATCCTCAATCGAGGTATGCGGCAACTCCTCAAGCACAACCACCTTTATTTTTGTGCCTCTTTTCTCCACGCTTGCGCTGCTTATGCCCTCAATGGACATTATTTGCCTTTCCAGCCTTTTTGTGTCAACATTGGCATTAAATAGCGGTAAATCAATATTTTCGGCAAGTTTTTCCTTAATTATTGCCGTTTCTATGTATTTGTTTCCTTCAATTTCAATGTTAAAAATGCAAAGCGAATACACCGTCAGCGCCACAATAAAAAAAGCCAAACCAATGATAGCGCCTATTCTTTTTTTTGCCGCGCTGAAGAAAAACTTTGTGCCTCTCCTTTTTGTCACTTCAAATTTCCTGTTGAATTCCAACAAATGCTGTTGACATTTTTCAAGCTGCTTGCCCTCTATGGCAAATTTCAGACAGTCGTCGCAGACTTTTACTTTGCGTATGCGAATAAGCCGTTTTGACAACAAGTTGAGCGGAAAAATCGCCTTGCCTTTTATTGTAATTTCTGCGCGGTCTTTCATAGCACTCTTTCAACACGCACAATTGCGCCACTGATATAAATTTGGTCACAGTTTATTTCGACAATTTTAAGCGCTGAGCCGATTATTTTTAACTGGCTTTTTTTCAGTTGAATGACTATCTCTTCCTTGGAATATGAAAAGATGCCCTTATGTCCCTCTATAACCGCCGCCGAAAAATCGACAACATAAATATTTTCACCGCCTATGCAGTCGGATAGCGGCAGCGCGCATTTTATTATTATGTCATTGTAGCTTGGCATAATAATATTTTATTTGTTATTGGGGAATAAATGACAATAAATCTATTTTTGCATTGCTCTCAATTTTTGCAATACATTTTCAAAATAATCGGGCAAAGGCGCCTCAAATGTCATTCTTTCTTGTGTCATTGGGTGAGTCAGAACCAGTTTGTATGAATGCAAAAGCTGTCCTTTCAAGCCGAATTTGTCCTTTCTGCCATAAGTGACATCGCCAACAATGGCGTGGTTGATTGCTTTGCAATGCACTCTTATTTGGTGAGTTCTGCCGGTTTGCAGCCTGAACTCAACAAGCGTGAAATCTCCAAAGCGTTCGACAATACGATAATCCGTCACCGCCCGCCTGCCATTGGGGTCTATTGCCATAATTTTTCGGTTGGTCTTGTGACGGGCTATCGGCATATCAAGTCTGCCGCTGTCTTCTTTTATGTTGCCCTCTACAAGCGCAATATAGTATCTTTCCGCCGCCTTGTCGGCAATCTGCTTTGCAAGCGACAAATGAGCGGTGTTGTTCTTTGCCACCACAAGCAATCCCGATGTATCTTTGTCCAGCCTATGCACAATGCCCGGTCGGAAAACACCGTTTATGCCAGACAAGTCCTTTATGTGATACAAAGCGGCATTTACAAGCGTATTGTCGGGCGTACCTACAGCCGGGTGAGTCACCATGCCTTGCGGTTTGTTTATGACGGCTATATCTGCGTCCTGAAAAACAATTTCAAGCGGAATGTCCTGCGGCTTTGCGTCCGGCTCTTTCGGCTCCTCAACAATGACCTTTATTTCGCCGCCTTTGATTTCCGCGCCGCTTTTTGTCACCGCCGCGCCGTCAACAAATACCATTCTGTTCTCTATCAGGGTCTTTATACGAGAACGGGTTTGGGACATTTGTTGCGACAGATAAATATCAATACGGGTACCTTTATCTTCGGATTTGGGATAATAAAAAAGCTCTTTCATTGTTTTTCGGCGGCCTTTCCTTTCTCTTTGTAAAAGAAAAGCACATAGATTACGAGCAGAATAGTGCCTATTGTCAGGCAGACATCAGCCATATTAAAAACAGCAAACTCCACAAAGTCATATTCCATAAAGTCACGCACATAGCCCAACCACACTCTGTCAACAAGGTTGCCTACGGCGCCGCCGATAATAAGTATAAGCGATGACCGCAGCAATATGTGGCGGTGCTTTATGCTGCCTATAAGAAAAGCCAACAGCCCGGCGGAGGATACCGCCGACACAATGGTCAGCAACAAAGTGTTCGACGAAAGCATGCCGAAAGAGGCTCCCTCATTTCTGACGGCAACAAAGGACAACACGCCTTTTATAAAGGATATCCTGCCTTGCGCTTCTGCTTTGGCATAGATTGTTTCTTTTGTGATAAGGTCAAGCGCAATAACTGCGCCGACAAGCAACAATTCAATTATTATATATTTGATATACTTTTTCATTTTTGTCCTTTTGGCAATTTTGTCTTAATGCTAAGTCCCTTGGGCAGCAATATATACATTTTGCTTTTAATCTGTTCAATTTTTGCGTTCAGCGCATATACCGCTCCGCTCAAAAAATCCAGCATACGCTGTGCCAGCGCCGATTCGGTGTTTTCAAAATCGACAACAAGCCCCTCTCCTTTCTTCAAGCTGTCCAACAATTGTTGCAGCTCGTCAAAATTCTTCGGGCATATGACATTGACATCACGCTTGGGCATTCTGCGCCTTGTGATTTTTTGCTCGCCTTGCAAATATTCGAGAAATCCTCCCATACCTTTTACTTCCTTTCGCCGAAAATTGCTCTGCCCAGCCTGACTAAGTTGGCTCCGCTTTCGGCGGCTCTCAAATAATCGTTACTCATGCCCATTGACAGCAACCCTATCGACGGATATGCGGCTTTCAACTTGGCATATTCCGCATATGCTGCGTCAAAGCACCTTTGCAACTCTGTTGCGCTGATATCAAGCGGCGTAACCGCCATAAGCCCAAGCAGCCGCACATTCTGATATTCCATTACTTTTTCGGCAAAGGCTGACACCTCTTCAATGTACAATCCGCCCTTTTCTTTCTCTCTGCCTGTATTCGTTTCAATAAGTATGTCCTGTATCTTGCTCTTTTTTGCGGCTTCTTTGTTTATGGTTTGGAGCAAAGACAGTCTGTCAACGCTGTGAATAAGGCGTGTTTTGTCTATGATATATTTTACTTTGTTGGTTTGCAGCTGTCCGATAAAATCCCATTGAATGCTGTCGTCATATTTTGCAACAAACTCCTGCACTCTGTTTTCACCCGCCGCCGATATCGGAGTATTGCGGATTATGTCCAAAATTTCGTCAATGGTGCGGGTTTTTGTTGCGGCAACAATCTCAATGTCTCCGCCGACCTGTTCCAACTGTTTTTTGATTTCAAAAACTCTGTCCGCTATTATGCTCATAAAAGAATGATATCATAATCGGCAACTTTTTTCAACAACCTGCATACACTTGCGCTGAAAGAAAAAAGCTGATTTGGCATGCAGCGTAAATCAGCTTTTTTCCTATATAGGCATGGCTCTCTATTAAAAATCGTCGTTGTTGTCTTCAAAACAAGAGCAGTCGCATTCGTTGCTGTCGTCGGTGCTTATTCTGTTTATGCTGACCTCGTACGCTACCTTGGTTTCCGGCTCGCCGAATTCATTGAGCTTTTGGTAAGTTCTGGACTGAATTCTACCGTTTATTATCAGCTTTTCGCCTACCGGCATATCCTTTACGAACCTTGCGTTTCTGCCCCACGCTATGCACGGTAAATAATCCGATTTGTTGTAGGCGCGGTTCACCGCCATGAGTATGTCGCAAATCTCTCTCTTGAACGGCGTTGTTCTGTATACCGGCAGCTTGCAGATATACCCTGTTATGTCTATGCTGTTCGGGTTTCGGTCGGGTTCATAATCGAGGACATCCCGTACAAACACTGTCAGAAGCAGTCTGGAGCGCCCGTCAATCACCTTGTTGTAGCTGCGCAGCTGTCCTGTCAGTGTCACCAGTTCGGCGCCCATTCTTTCGTCGGCAAGCAACCGCTCTGATATGGTGATAGGCACGACATCGACTTGCTCGCTGAGTCTGGGAACGGTAATAAACGCCTCATAAAATCCCTCTCCGAACATCTGATGTGAAAATTCCGGTTCCCCTTCGATACGCCCGGAAAGCGTGACTACATTGTTCGTCATCAATTCATAACTCATAATTCTATGTACTCCTTATTCTTGACTATTGTTTAGCAAACTGTCTGCCATTATGGTCTATGTAGTAATTCTGCTGCAAAACAAGTTCATCCATTCGCACGGAGGCAATCCCCTTGTTTTTTAGTCCCATCAATATTAGCGGCAATGCGTCCAATATGTGGTCGCTGTTGTTATGACACAATATTATTGACCCTGCCTTTGCCCTCGAAAGCACTCTTTCCGCCATTTGCGCTCCGCTAAGACCTTTCCAGTCAAGGCTGTCAACATCCCATTGTATACAGAGCATATTCAGTTCTTCAATGCTGGCTAGTACTTTGTTGTTATATTCCCCAAAAGGCGCCCTGAAAAAGATTGTATCTTTGCCGGTGGCGTCCCTTATTTTTTTGTTGGTTACCTGTATTTCTCTTTTTATGTCTTCTGCCGACAGCTTGGACATATGCAGGTGATTTGTGCTGTGGTTGCCTATCAAAAAGCCCCTCTCGTCAATCTCCTTGACCATCTCCGGATATTTGTCTATCCAAAAACCAACAAGGAAGAATGTAGCTTTCATTTCGTAACGGTCAAGCAAATCCATGATTTGCCGCGTCTTGTCGGCGCCCCACGCCGCATCGAACGACAACGCAACTTTTTGTGTTTTGCATTCGACGCTATATATTGGAAGTTTCTTTGAGGCGGAAAAAGCGTTTGTGACTTTTGGATTCAGAAATATTGAAGCTGTTACACTTAGTACTGCTATCAGCAAAATGACGATAATCAATCTGCTTTTCTTCATCACAACAAACATTTTCTTACCCCTTACATACTATCACAAGACCAAAGACGAATATAAACATATTTTGTCAAATAATGTCTACTTGAGGATTTCCTCAAATTAGTAATAGATTATGCGAAGAAAACTTGTGTTATTACTTGTATATATATTCGCGTTATTTTGTTTTCACTTTGTGTCGGCTCAAAAGGAATTCCAGCTTGCCTGTGTTGGCTTCGTCAAAGGAAAGTCTGGGCGATATGGCTCTTGTGGTGTCATAGCCTGCTTCGTCCATAAAGAAGAATACCTTGCCGTTCTCTATTCTATACTCATACAGATGCAGCCAGTTTATGTACCGAAAAGGCGTGACTATGCCGCTGTCAAGCACGGCAAACTGGCAAGTCATCATCTTTATGGTAAGGGCGGCAAACATCCCCAAAATTACTATCAGCGAGCCAAAAATAAAATATAGGCCCGAAGTAAACATTAGCACCGCTGCCACAGCCATAAGTATGGCAAAAATCGACACCAATATGATATGCCATATTTTTGTATAATATAGCGGTATCAATATGATAGCAGCCTTGTATTGCTGCTTCAGGTGGCGAATCTTTCGCATGGCTCTCGAACACAGCAAAATTGCTGCAACGGCGGTGAGAATCATCATCAAATCAATAATCAATGTAGACATAACAATATTATAAATCAAATCAACATTTTTTTCAATGCTTATTCAATTCTTCCTCAATAATAATTAGTTTTAATTATACCAAATAATATCGCAAGGTCAATGCTATTTTTTGCCAAACTTCTTTCTGCTGGGTTTCTTTGCGGCGGCTATCGCTTTGCGTATGACGGGTTGGTTTTCTTTTTTGCGGTATTGCAGCATCGCCCGTTGCGCGCTTTTTTCTTCTTGGCTGCGCGGCACATACACCTCTTCATCTGTTTCCGGGTCTAGCCCCGTATAGTACATGCAAGTCGACCTTGTCGACGGCGTGGGATAAAAATCCTGCACTTGCTCCGGCATATACCCCTGACTTTTCAGATATTCGGTCAAATTCATTGCGTCTTCAATTGTGCTGCCGGGATGTGAAGAAATCAAATACGGCACAAGGTACTGTTCCTTGCCCTGACGGTTGTTCTCTTCCTTAAAGCGCTGCGCAAAAGCCTTATATGCGGCAAACGGCGGTTTGTTCATCAGCCGCAAGACATTTTCTTCAGAGTGTTCGGGCGCAACTTTCAGTTGTCCGCTTATGTGGTGCGCCACAAGCTCGCGAAAAAACTCCTTGTTTTGGTCATACATGACATAATCAAATCGAATGCCGCTGCGCACAAAGACCTTTTTTATTTTTGGCAGTTCTCTTACTGTCCTTAGTATATCCAAATATTCGCTATGGTCAACCGCAAGGTTTTCACAAGGTGAATTGCCGATGCAATGCTTGTCCGGGCAAACGCCGTCTTTTCTTTTTTTGCACGGTGGATTGCGAAAATTTGCCGTCGGACCGCCTATGTCATGAATATATCCTTTGAAATCGGCTTTATTTGTCAAGCGTATTGCTTCGTCTACAATGCTTTCTTTGCTCCTTTTGGAAATCATTCTGCCCTGATGAAAGGACAGCGCGCAAAAGGAACAGCCGCCAAAACAGCCTCTGTGTGAAGTAATGCTGAATTTTACTTCCAGAATAGCCGGTACACCGTCTCTGTATGAGGGGTGCGGCCCACCGACAAACGGCAAGGCGTACACCCTATCCATCTCGTCTTGCGTCAGCGGAACAGACGGAGGATTTATCACCACATAATCCTTGCCGTGCTTTTGGACAAGCGGCTTGGCTTTCATGTTGTTTGCCGAATAAGCCTGTTGTTTGTATGCTTTCAAGAACTTCTTTTTGTCGGCAACAACCTCCTCAAATGTAGGACAATAATCCACGCCGCCAGATTGAAACTTTTCTTTCATGTTTTTTGACAATCCGTCAAAAGATGTCAGATATCCCGTTCCGTTGACATCCTTGACATTGTCCAATCGGCGGCTCTTTTTTGCTATGTCCAACAAGTCCCAAAGTGGTCTTTCACCCATGCCATAAACCAACAAATCGGCTGCTGTGTCAACAAGGATTGACGGCATTATGCTGTCCGACCAATAGTCATAATGCGCCATTCGGCGCAAACTGCCTTCCATGCCTCCGATAATAACTGTTGTGCCGGGAAAAATCCTTTTCAGTGCGCGGCAATATACGGTCAGCGCCCTGTCGGGTCTTGCTCCTGCCTTGCCCCCTTCGCTGTAAACATCGGTGCTTCTTTTGCGCTTGGCTGCTGTATAATTGTTCACCATGCTGTCAACAACTCCGCCCGAAACAAGAAAAGCAATGTTCGGTCTGCCGAATTTTGAAAAATCCTTATCCGTCCTGGGCTGTGACATTATGGCGACGGAAAAGCCTTCCGCCGCGACAATGCGCGAAATAATGGCGCTGCCAAAAGACGGATGGTCTACATACGCTTCAGGCGTGACCAACACAAAGTCAACCGGCAGACTTGTTTCATGAGGCTCCAGCGGTAAAAACTTCATCAGCCGAAGTACCCTATGCCGCTTTCAAAAATACGCATATCAAATTCTCCGCCGACATTCTTGTACAGGTTTTTGCCGATTCTTTCGGCATGTCCCATTTTGCCAAGTATTCTGCCGTCGGGAGAAGTAATACCCTCTATTGCCAGCATAGACCCGTTCGGGTTCCAAGGAGAGGTCATCGTTACATTGTCGGACAAATCTACATATTGCGTGGCAATCTGTCCATTGTCGACCAATCTGGCTAATTCTGTATCGTTTGCAACAAATCTGCCCTCACCATGGCTTATCGGCACATTGAATACATCGCCTACATATACGCTGTTGAACCAAGGGCTAAGGTTTGAGGACACTCTTATTCTGGAAATAGTGCTGACATGGCGGTTTATGTTGTTGTAAGTCAGCGTGGGAGATTGCGCCGTCTGTACCTCTATTCTGCCGTACGGCAACAGTCCGAGTTTTATTAGCGCCTGAAAGCCGTTGCAGATGCCCAAAATAAGCCCGTCACGCTGGTTCAGCAGTTCATGCACCGCTTCCGCAAGCGCGGCATTGCGGAAAGTAGTGGCTATGAATTTGCCGCTGCCCTCCGGCTCGTCACCGCCGGAAAAACCGCCGGGGAAAGCTATTATTTGCGCCTTTGAAATGGCGCTCTTAAAAGCTTCAATGGTTTCTTTTATGTCGTTTGTTGACTGGTTGCGCACTACTACGATATTGGGGTCGCCGCCGGCAAGCCTGAATCTCTTTGCCGTATCGTATTCGCAATTTGTGCCGGGGAACGCTGGAATAAAAATATTTGGTTTGGCAAACTTGTGTTTACTCTTATATGTCTCTTTTACCGAATAGTTAAAGGCCTTTGCTTCTCCATCTGCGGCGGCTTTTGTGGGGAAAACACTTTCCAGTCTGCTTGTATAGGCTTTGAGTATTTCTTCAGAACAAATGTTCATTTCCATGCCTTTTATGCAGCCGCTGTCGTCCACTATGCCCAGATACTCGCTTTCAAGCATCTCCATTTCGGAAATATCCTTGACGGCAACAATAAAGTCACCGTAAGCCGGCATAAAATAATCAGGTGTCATTTTTGCAAATGAAATGCCGGCGCCCTCTCCCAAAAGCGATTTTATCACGGCGGACATGGTATCGTTTTCGACAACGGTAGCAGCCTCAATGTTGCCCATTTCTATGTTTACATTCAATATGCTGTATATCTTTTTCAGATATTTGAAGTCGGGAACAAAATCGGCATCTCTTTTAAGCTTTATTAAAAACAGCTTTTGACCTTTGCGAAATACATTGGTGATAAGCGTATTGGCATCGGCTATACCCATGCCGAAAGAAATCAGCGTCGGCGGAACATCCAACTCATTAAATGAGCCGCTCATGGAATCTTTGCCGCCTATTGCGGCTATGCCAAGGTTTATTTGCGCATAAAGCGCCCCCAACAAAGCGCCTGTGACCTCTCCCCATCTTTCCGGGTCGTCACGCAGTTTTTTGAAATATTCCTGCATAGTCAACCTTATAGTTTGGGGCGCCACACCTGCGGCTATCAACTTGTTTATGGACATCACCACAGAATATATAGCGCCTTTGAACGGAGAAATCTCCAAAAGGTCAATCGGGCAAGCAAAACTTGATACCGTAGCCGTCATGGTATCACCTTCAACCGGAGGTTTTGACGCCATGACAAGACTGGGCGTAAGTTGATATTTGCCGCCAAGCGGTACAAATATCGAACCTGCGCCAATCGTGCTGTCAAACATTTCGATTAAGCCTTTTTGCGAACAGACTTTCAGAGATGAAAGCGTCCTTTTTATTGCCTGTTGCGTGTCCTTGCGCGCAATGCGCATTATTTCTTTGTTTTCTTCAGACAGTACGCTATCGGAATAGTCAACAATAGTAGCCCTTGCCTCTTGTTTTACGCCATTGGTATCAAGGAATTCCCTTTTCAAATCAACAATAGCTTTGCCGTTCAAGAACATTCTCATTCTGCCGCTTGAAGTAATCTCGGCTATGTCTACGGCATTTATGTTTTCTTCACGACAGTAATTTATAAACTTCTCAACATTATTCTTATTTATGACTACTGCCATACGCTCCTGTGATTCGCTTATGGCAAGCTCCGTACCGTCAAGTCCTGCATACTTTTTCGGCACTTTGTCTAGGTATATGTCCAGACTGTCCGCCAGCTCGCCGACAGCCACGCTGACGCCGCCTGCGCCGAAGTCGTTGCACTTTATTATCAGCCTTGCCGCCTCGGGGTTGCGGAACAGTCTTTGAATTTTCCGTTCGGTAAGCGGGTTGCCTTTTTGTACCTCTGCTCCGCATTCGGATATGGAATCTATTGTATGCGCCTTGCTGCTGCCTGTGGCTCCGCCGCAGCCGTCCCTGCCCGTTTCGCCGCCTATCAACAGCACAATGTCGCCGCTCTTTGGCTTGTTTCTTATGACATTTGCTTTCGGCGCGCCGCCAATGACATATCCTGTCTCCAGCCTTTTTGCCTTATATCTTGGGTGGTATATTTCATGTACAATGCCCGTTGCCAAGCCAATTTGGTTGCCATAGCTACTAAAACCTGCGGCAGCGGTCTTTGTTATGACACGCTGCGGAAGTTTGCCCGCCAGCGTATCTTTTAGGTTTTCATTTGGGTCTGCGGCTCCCGTCACTCTCATGGCTTGATAAACATATGTTCTGCCTGAAAGCGGGTCGCGAATGGCGCCGCCCAAACATGTTGCGGCTCCGCCGAACGGCTCAATCTCTGTGGGGTGATTGTGCGTTTCGTTCTTGAACATAATCAGCCATTTCTCCATGGCGCCGTTGTTGTCCACATCGACCTCGACGCTGCATGCATTTATTTCGTCGCTGACATCAAGGTTGTCCAGTTCGCCTGTTTTTCTAAGTTTTTTTGCTGCAATCGTAGCAATGTCCATAAGACATTTATATTTATTGGGCTTGTCACAATTTATTTCATTGTACATCTCGTCATAGAGTTCTGCGGCTTTCTCAATATGAGGATTGTCCGAATCTATGTTGATTTCCGTAAGTTCGGTAAGGAAAGTCGTATGGCGGCAATGGTCCGACCAGTAAGTATCGATGACCTTTAGTTCGGTAATCGTTGGGTTGCGCTTTTCTTTCTGAAAATAATTCCTTACAAAAATCAAATCCTTATGCGTCATGGCAAAGCAGCCTTGACGGTAATAATCAATGACCTCGTTATCGGTAAAGTTTATGAAATTCTCCACGACTTCAACTTCTTCCGGCATGCAGATTTGTTGGGCAAGCGTGTCGGGTTTTTGCATGACGCCTTCTCGGCTTTCGACGGGATTTATCAAATAATCTTTTATGCGTTTGAGTTGCGCCGCTGTTATGCCGGCTATGCTGTATACCTTGGCGCAGCGAATAAGCGGTCTGGGTTGTTGGGTCAGTAGCTCAACGCATTGCATAGCCGAATCAGCTCTTTGGTCGTACTGTCCCGGCAAATACTCGACAACTATGTTGACATAGCCCTCTCTCTCGGGCAGCTCTTCCAGATATACCTCGTCAACCGGGCGCTCGCTGAAAATGGTGTTGATAGCTGTTTCAAAAAACTCTTCATCCAGTCCTTCAACATCATATCGCACATATTCAATGATATCCTTGGCTTCGATGCCTAGCGCCTCGCGCAATTCGCCTAGTAGTTTTTTCGCCGAAACATCATAGCCGCGCTTTTTTGTTGTAAAAATCCGTTTAATCATTCTTTACTCCGATATCTTTGCGGTAATGCATACCCTCAAAGCTAATTTTTGTAATGTTGCGATAAACTTTTGTTCTGCACTCTTCAAGGCTGTCTCCAAGCGCAGTTACGCCTATTACTCTGCCTCCTGCCGTGCGGTAATCGTTGTCAACCTTTTTTGTGCCGGAATGGAATAAGATTATGTCATCTTCAAGTTTGCCTATGTTTATTCTATAACCTTTTTGGTATTCAAGCGGATAACCGCCGCTTGTCGCCATAACGCAGATTGCGCTCTTGTCTGACCACTTAATATCAATTTCGTCAAGCCTTTCGTCCATTATGGCATTCATTATTTCAAAAAGGTCGCTTTCCAACAGCGGCAGCACCACCTGCGTTTCGGGGTCGCCGAAACGGGCATTGTATTCCAACACACGCAGACTGCCGTCTTCAGAAACCATGAGTCCGAAGTATATCACGCCTTTGAATTTGCGGTCCTCTGCGTTCAGCGCATTCATCGTGGGTATTATGATTTCATTATATGTCTTTGCTGCCATAGCCGCATCATAAATCTTGCTTGGGCTGAAAGCGCCCATACCGCCGGTATTCAGACCTTTGTCATTGTCAAATACTCTCTTGTGGTCTTGTGAACTAACCATAGGTTTTATGGTCTTGCCGTCACAAAATGCAAGTATGCTGACTTCCTTGCCGACTACATATTCCTCAACGACAATCTTAGTGCCGGCTTTGCCGAAGCGTTCGGTAACCATCATATCATAAACGGCGTTTTCAGCTTCTCTTATGTTGTTGCAGATAATTACGCCTTTGCCAAGCGCCAGTCCGTCTGCTTTAACAACCAACGGAAACTGCTGTTTGCGTACATACTCAACCGCCTGACGATAGTCCGTAAATACCGCATAATCCGCTGTGGGTATGCCGTATTTTTTCATCATTTCCTTTGCGTATGCCTTGCTTGCCTCAATGTGCGCGGCTTTTGCGGTGGCGCCGAACGCGCGAAAACCTTTTTCGGTCAAAACATCGACCAGTCCTGCCGCAAGCGGGTCATCAGGTCCAACAACAGTCAAGCCGATAGAGGGCGTGTTTGTCAAAAATTCAACTATTTTGTCAAACTCCATCACCCCGATGTTGACGCATTCTGCCAATTCCGATATGCCTCCGTTGCCCGGCAAACAATAAAGTTTGCCTATGCTTGGGCTTTTTTTCAAGGTATAGGCAAGCGCATGCTCCCTGCCTCCGCCGCCTATTATTAAAACATCCATTTCATCCTCCTTGTTTCAGTGTTTGAAATGCCTCTCTCCGCTAAATACCATGCTTATGCCGTATTTGTCGCTGCTTTCTATGCTGTCTTTGTCCCGGATGCTGCCGCCTGGTTGTATTATAGCAGAAATTCCCGCTTTGTGCGCTTCATCTACACAATCATTAAACGGGAAAAACGCATCTGATGCCAGTATTGCGCCTCGCACCCTCTCTCCTGCATGTTCAATGGCTTGTTTTGTCGCCCATATTCTGTTGGTCTGTCCTGCCCCTATGCCCAATGTCATACCGTCTTTGACGACAACAATAGCGTTGGATTTGGTGTGCTTGACTACTTTCATGCCAAAAATCATGTCTTTTATTTGTTCGGCCGTCGGCGCGCTCTTTGTCACCGTATTCAACTCGCCGACCACCGATGCGTCATAGCTCTGCACTAACAATCCGCCCAGCACCTTTTTTTGTGTATGCTGTTCTTTGGTAATCTTTTGCGCTATGTCGGCAAGTTCCAACACACGCAAATTCGGTTTTGTTTTTAATATAGCCAAAGCCTCGTCTGTAAAGGACGGCGCTATGACTATTTCAAGGAATATCTTTATCATTTCCTTAGCCGTAGCCGCATCGACTTCTGCATTTATCGCCACTATGCCGCCATAAATCGACACAGGGTCGCATTCATATGCTCTGTTGTACGCCTCAAACACCGTCTTTGCGCTGGCTACTCCGCATGGGTTAGCATGTTTTACCGCTACAACCGTAGGCTCGTCAAACTCTTTCAAAAGTTCCAGCGCTCCGTTTGCGTCGTTTATGTTGTTGTAGGACAGTTCTTTCCCGTTCAGTTGTTTTGCCGCAGTCAAAGCGCCTTTTGTCGGCAGCGCCTCACGATAGAATACAGCCGACTGATGAGGGTTCTCGCCATAGCGCATATCTTGCACCTTTTCATAAGCGAATGTTGCCATATCGGGATATTCAATACCTAATTTCTCTCTCAAATATGTGGAAATAAGCGTATCGTAAACCGCAGTATGCTGATATACCTTATACATAAGATAAAATTTTGTCTGCAAAGTTATGCCGCCGTTCTCCAGTTCTGTTATGACCTTTTCGTAATCCTTAGGGTCCACAATAGCCGCTACATCTTGATAATTCTTTGCGGCGGAACGCAGCATTGTGGGTCCGCCGATATCTATATTCTCAATGGCGTCCTGCAATTCTACTCCCTCTTTCATTATAGTGGCTTTGAAAGGATAGAGGTTCACTACTACTATATCTATGGTGTTTATTTTCAATTTCTGAAGCTGCACCATATGCTCGGCATTGCTGCGCATAGCCAACAGTCCTGCATGCACATTTGGGTGCAGGGTCTTTACTCTGCCGTCAAGACATTCAGGAAAGCCCGTAATGTCAGATATACCGATGACCGCAATGCCGTTGTCGGAAAGCGTCTTTGCAGTACCGCCGGTTGAGATAATTTCATAGCCGTATTCTACAAGTTTTTTTGAGAATTCAACTATTCCTGTCTTGTCTGATACGCTGATAAGTGCTCTTTTTTTCATTTTTTTCTCCGTTAATAATTTTTTTATTGCTTTTGGAAGCAAGCTGTGTTCAAGTTTCAGCACACGCTGCGCCAGCGTGTCGGCTGTGTCGTTATCAAGCACGGGAACTTTCTCCTGAAGAATTATGTCGCCAGTGTCCGTGCCTTCATCTACAAAATGTACTGTTGCTCCGCTGAATTTTTCGCCGGCGGCAATGACTGCTTTATGCACGCGCATGCCGTAAAACCCGTCGCCGCAATAATTTGGAATGAGCGATGGATGAATATTTATTATTCTGTTGCGGAATTTTGAAACAATATTTGGAGTAAGTATGAGTAAATAGCCGGCCAGCACTATGTAGTCAATTCTTTCATGCTCCAAACGACAAATAACAGCCTCAAACATATCAGAAAGGCTGTTATAATCGTCTTTTTTGTATACTGTGGTGGGGATATTTGCTGATTTTGCGCGCTCAAGGGCAAAAATCCCCTCTTTTGAGCCGACAACCAACGATATTTCGGCGTTTTCGATATACTCGCTTTCAACCGCATCAATTATTGATTGCAGGTCAGTTCCGCTGCCTGAAACAAATACCGCTAATCTGTACTTCAGCACAGTTTTACTCCCTCTCCACATGTTACTTTACCTATAACATAAGCTTTTTCACCGCACTCGTCAAGTATTTTGAGAGTATCTGCGGTATAATTTTCGTCAACGGCAAGCACCATGCCTATACCCATATTGAAGGTGTTATATGCCTTGCTGTCGTCAATATTCGCCTTCTTTTGCAGCATACGGAAGATTGCCGGAACCTCGTAAGACGCCGTATTTATCTCCGCAGCCAGACCTTTTGGCAACATGCGGGGGATATTTTCAATAAAGCCGCCGCCTGTGATGTGAGAAATGCCGTTAATTTTTATTTTATCAATAAGCGTCAATATGCTCTTTACATAAATTCTTGTCGGCGTAAGCAACACATCTATGGGCTTGGCTCCCAGTTCCTCATCAAACTTTGACAGCATCTTAATGTTTTCACCGTACAGTCTTCTGACCAGCGAATAGCCGTTGCTGTGTATGCCTGATGAGGCTATGCCTATCAGAGTGTTCCCTGCGGCAATGTCCCTGCCCGATATGATTTTGTCACGCTTTACGATACCGCAGCTGAAGCCGGCAATGTCGTACTCTCCATCGGAATAAAACCCCGGCATCTCGGCTGTCTCGCCGCCAATCAAAGCGCAACCTGCCTGTTTGCAACCCTCGGACACACCCTTAACTATCTGTGCCACTTTCTCGGGAATGAGTTTTGGAATGGCTATATAATCAAGGAATATAAGCGGCTTTGCGCCTTGGCATACTATGTCGTTGACGCACATTGCCACAGCGTCTATGCCTATTGTGTCGTGTTTGTCGCTGACAAAAGCATATTTCAGCTTTGTGCCGACTCCGTCGGTACCTGCAACAAGCACATCTCCGTCGGGTTTGTCGTCCAGCGCATAAAACCCGCCGAAACTTCCAAGGTCGCCCAGTACGCTGTCGTTGTAGGTTTCTTTGACATACTTTTTCATAAGGCTGACCGCCTTATACCCCGCCTCTACATCAACTCCGGCAGATTTGTAATCAATTTCCATAATTATTCCTTTTTATAGTCCTATTCTTTTGAAAATCTCCTGATAGGCTTCCTTAACATTGCCCAAATCTCTGCGGAACCTGTCCTTGTCCAACTTTTCGTTGGTGTCGGCGTCCCAAAAACGGCAGGTGTCCGGAGATATCTCGTCGGCAAGTATTATCTCGCCCTTAAATCTTCCGAATTCCAACTTGAAGTCAATCAGTTTGAGATTTATTTTTGCAAAGAAGTCCTTCATAATCTCATTGATTCTGAAACTCAATTCTGATATTGTGGCGATTTCTTCTTTGCTTGCCAGACCCAGCGCATAAATGTGATAATCATTTATCATGGGGTCGCCCAGTTCGTCATTTTTGTAGCAAAACTCCAAAACAGTGGTCTTAAGCGGCGTACCTTCCGCCACGCCCAGCCTTTTTGTAAAGGAGCCTGCGGCTACATTCCTTATTATTACTTCAACCGGCACTATCTCAACTTTCTTGACGACGGTTTCTCTTTCGGAAAGCTGTTCGACAAAATGGGTGGGAATGCCTTTTGTTTCAAGCAATTTGAACATATAGTTGCTCATAGTGTTGTTTACTATGCCTTTGTCCTCTATTGTTCCTTTTTTTAGTCCGTTGAATGCCGTAGCGTCGTCTTTGTAGCTGACTATAACCAAGTCTTTGTCCTCGGTTGCAAAAACCTTTTTGGCTTTTCCTTCATACATTTGTTCAAGTTTTTTCATATTATTTCATCCTGTAACGCCTTATCGTCTGATAGAATTTTTTGTCTCATATTTTCTTTATATTCTTGCAATGCTTGTTGCAAGTGCGGATATTTCAGCGCCAATATTTGGGTGGCAAGCAATGCAGCATTTTCGCTGCCGTTTATGGCAACTGTCGCCACCGGTATGCCCGTGGGCATTTGTACCGTAGACAACAAGCTGTCAAGTCCATCCATTGTTGAACTTTTTATTGGCAATCCTATGACGGGAAGAATGGTGCCGGCTGCAAGTACTCCGGCAAGATGCGCGGCTTTTCCGGCGCAGCCGATAATGACTTCAATGCCGTCTGTCTGTGCGTTCTTTGCCAGCGTATGCGCCTCGTCGGGTGTTCTGTGAGCCGACAGCACTCGCACTACTCTTTCAATACCGAAACTGTCAAGTATGGCAAGCGCAGGCTTTATGACGGAAAAATCATTTTTGCTGCCCATTATTATTGCTACTTTTGGCATTGCTTCCTCCATATCAGTTAAAAATACACTTAAATAGTTTTATTTCAAAATTCCCTCCCAGAATTTGGGAGGGAATTCTGATTGTGTTCGTTGGTTCGCCGTTTTGCGGCGAACGCTATTGTTTTGATTAGGCTAATACTCCTGCGCCATAAAGACCCATAAGTATAAAGTAAACTACAAACAAGCCTGAAGATGCCCACATGATAGGATGAATGTCTTTGATTTGACCTTTGCATATCTTTACGATGCAATAGAAGATAAATCCAAAAGCAATACCCATAGAAATGTTATACATGAAGGACATAAGAGCTGCCGCGAAGAATGCGGGAACGGCTTCTGAGAAATCTTCCCAGTTTATGTTCTTGAAGCTGGATGCCATCATAATACCTACTACAATAAGAGCGGGCGCTGTGGCTGCTGAGGGAACTATACCGGCAATGGGTGAAATAAATATGCAAAGCAGGAACAGTATTGATGTAAATACGCTGGTAAGACCGGTCTTGCCGCCTGCCTCGATGCCAGCTGCGCTCTCAACATAAGTTGTGGTGTTGCTGGTGCCGAAGACTGCACCGATTGAGGTGGCTATGGCGTCTGCAAACAAAGCTCTTTCCATTTTGGTCTTGAAGCCTTTGCCTGTTTCGACGGCTGCCAAATCTTCGTCTGTGAATATTCCGCTCTTTCTGCCTGTGCCGACAAAAGTACCGATGGTATCAAATGTGTCGGTAAGGGAAAGCGCAAATATAGCCAGCAAAGCCATAGGAATCTTTGAGGCTGAGCTGAACAAGGCGGGCATGCCTTTGTAGAAAGCAGCGCCGATGGTGGTGCCAAGGTCAACAAACGGAGCGCCAATGTTGTAGTCGGAGAACAAGCCCGTGACCTGTGTAACGCCCATAGGTATACCTATGATTGTGGTGGCAACTATACCGATAAGGATAGCGCCCTTTACTTTGAAGACAAGTAAAACAACTGTGATTACGATACCGATAACGGTAAGAATGGGAGCAGCTGTTGAGAAATCGGTGATAGCCGGAATAGCGCTGGCATCGCCGAATATGGTACCGAAGCTCTCTGTCCAATGACCGGGGTCAATGGTGAATGTAAGCATACCAGCATTCTTCAGACCGATATAAGCTATGAATAAGCCTATGCCGCCGCCGATAGCGTTCTGCAAGCTGACGGGAATAGCCTTGATGATGTGTTTTCTGATTTTGGTAACCGTAATAACAATGTTAATTACGCCGCAGATGAACACAAGCGCAAGCGCTTCCTGCCATGAGAATCCCAGACCAAAGCATATCGTAAAGGTGAAGAATGCATTGAGTCCCATACCGGGAGCCTGGGCATAGGGAACATTGGCAAACAGCGCCATAACTATCGTACCGATGAACGATGCGATTATGGTAGCAAGGAATACCGCGCCCCAAGGTATGCCGGTTTGGCTGAGGATTGCCGGATTTACAAATATTATGTAAACCATTGCGAAGAAAGTCGTTGTGCCGGCGATCAATTCTTTTGATACCGTTGTGCCGCTTTCTTTGAGTTTGAAAAACTTGTCCAATTTTTCCATAAAGAGTGCCTCCAGTGTTTTTATTTTATATAAGTATATAAAACATTCATTTGTAAATCGCCAAAATAAAATAGAAAAAAGCGGTGTTGCCGCCTATTGAAAACAAGAATAGCTGTTTCTAAAAAACAGCTTTGTTACCAATAGTCGGATATTTGCGGTATCCGGTAGAAACAGTGAACCCGTATCGTTCATTTTATATTGGCTATATATATTTTTTACTCCATAAGGATATCATACGCAAACGGCTATGTCAATCATTTTGAGCCGTCTTAACATAAGATTTCCGCTTAAGTCACCTTTTAGCCGCCTGCCTCAATCTTGCTTGCATAAACGCTCCAGCCGGGCGCTTCACGGTATGCCAACAACACCTCGGGAGAGGACGGAACAAGAATGCGGAAAGCTCCGGTGCCGGCGCCTGCAAATGCCCAATCGCCCAATATGCAGGTTGTCGGGTCAATGTTGTGAACCTCAAAAACTGTAAGCTGTGTGCAGCCTCGGAATGAGTTTGCGCCGATATATCTGAAATCGGCATTCAGCAATCTAATTTCCGTCAGTTGCGTGTTTTTGCCCTCAATGCCGCCCCCCGGCGCGTCTTCTTCATCTCTCGTGCCGAAGGCATAATCAGCAATGGCTCTTACGCCCGTTTCGCTAAAATTAAGCGTTGTGCCGGTGAAATCGTAGGTCAATCCAAGCGCCACATATCCCAACATGATTATGCCGCCTGTGTAAGTTCCGTCAAGATATTGCGTATTGCTTACATTCCTTGAATGATACCATGAGGTGCCGATAAATGCGTCAGTTCCGACAAAAATCAGATTTGAGTCCTCTGATGCGGAAACCATTGTCAGCGCCATACAGCCTTGGAAGGCTTGCGCCTCTACTCTTACAAGCCTGTCAGGCAATATATTGTCAGCTATATAAATACTCTCGTCTTCCTCGGATATTTCGTTGAAACGAGTATCAATGTCAAGATTGCCTACCCTCAGCAGTCCGACCAATCCTTTGAATGCGCTCTCGCCTATCGTCAGCGCCGTTTCGGAATTTTCAAAGGCAATATATCTCAGGTGCGAGCATCCGGCAAAAGCGTCGCTTGCAATGCGTGTGACATCAGCGCCGACAATGAATGTCGAGGACGGCACTATAATTCCGCCATGCAAGTATTCTGCTATTTGCATCTTTGCGGGATAACAAATCAGCGTGGCTGCGTCGAAAGTGTACAGCACGCCTTTTTCTAATAAAAATGAAGTGTTCTCAATTGAAAGCGTTATGAGGTCAAGATTGAAACAAGGTGCGAATGTACCCTCTTGTACGCTGGTTATGTTTGCCGTAATTTCTACCTTGGATACTATATTTCCGTTTTCGCCGAAAAGCGTTGCGGCAAGACCTCTGACTTGGAGATACTGGCTTTGGTGCGTGGCAGGTATCTTGACATCGGCATCCAAACTTCCTGAACTGGGCCACTGATTATGGCTTATGTTCTGCACAAGCACCCTTCTCTTGGGGTTTTTGCCCGGCAGCGTGGGGTCGTCAAACTCATAATAAGCAAGTTCGCCCTCATACACTATCTCATATTTAGCCGCCCATTGTTCGGCTGTCAGATAGTCGATAACCCTGAAATAATAAATGTATTCATCCTCTCCGTTTTCGGGAGTATATTCGGGGTTGGGCATGCTTAGTTTTTCAAAGACCAAGCCGTCAGAGCCTTTCTCTAAGTCAACCCATTTTGCATACAATACTATGTTGCTGGTGACGGTGAAACTCTGTATGTCGTCAAGCGAATTTACTCTTGTGGTTACATTGAAGTTCGGGCTGGTGTACCACCCGTCAAAATCAAAACCGTCTCTGCCGTAAGTGCGATAGAACAACTCATTGTATCTGTTATAATCGCCGTTGTCGACATAGTCGCCGTTTATGTCGGTCAGCAACAGATATCTTGTATTGTTTATGATTACATATTTGCCCTCGGCGCCGCCTGACCACACGATATAATTGCCCTCGGAATCCTTGGCTCCGTATCTCAGACGCAGATATTCCCTTTGTCTTGCGCCTGTCGAAAGGTTTTCGTCACCGACTTCTGCCCCGGTGGGCATGGAGTCGCCCTCTTGATAGTACTGTATTTCGTATGCGTTTATGAAGTCAAGTTTTTGTTCGGCTTCATAAAGCAACCGCCTGAATTCGTCCTGCTGCGGTTTCAGCACTGTATAGCTTTCATACATCTCGGGCGTTGTGGTATAGGCAAGTTTTGCTATTTCGTAAAGCTCTATCTCGCGCAGATATCCCGAATATCGTTCTATATCCGCCTTTATGGTCTCCAACTCTGCTTTGTAGGTGTTGAAAATAACTTCGTCCTCAAGGTATTGTTCGATAAATGTTTTGTTTTCATAGACTTCGTCTCCGCCAAAATATATCTCCGAAATGTTGAAAGCATGCCCGAAGTTTCGGAAATATACGGCGTCCATGCGCAAAGTGCCTGTCGGCAAGTCATTGCCTTGCTCGTCTTTGTCGTAGGTTACGGTAGGTAGCGGTTTTATTACCGACATTGCGTCAGCATTGCCATTTTCGTCATAGGGGAAGAAATAATCCCTGAAAGTCACGCTAAATGTGCTTATGCGATAACGCGCATAAAATTTTGTGTCTGCGGTGATGCCGTTTATGTAGATTTGTCGCGCATAGCCTGCGTTTTGCGGCGCATCAAACCAATAATTACTGGTGTCCACAAGCTCATAGCCATATTCGTGTTGGTTGTTCAGGACAGGAGGTATTGCGTCACCGCCGTGCGGTATAATCTGTGTTTCGACATTGACAATTTCGCCGTCAATGACTTGAGCAACGGACTTAAGCACAGGCAGTTCGTTTTGGAAGTCCCAATCATAGAACTGCACTTCATATACTCTTAAATCAATGTCTTTACAATAATAGGTCAAGTCCCCTGTTACGGTAATAAACCCATTGTCCAAATCTATTTCTTGTTCAGGCTCCCATTGGTTGTTGGGGTACCATTCTATGTTCCAGTCCTGCTCGGCATTGTAGTTTACGAAATAGGTTTTTGGATTGCTGCCGTACACATACCCAGGCTCCCTTTCTTCTTGCGGAACATTGTAGAGCTTAAACTTTGTGCCGTACGGAATGTTCAGCACAGTATCAAGTGTACTTTGCCCTCTGCGGAATATCAAAGTGTGCTTGTTTTTTACATACTTTGCTTGTATCTGTATGTTACCTTTTATTTCGGAAAACATAGTGCCGTTGGTAATAGTGGCAATGGTCTCTCCTATGCTGTTCCTTAAAGTAAGACTTGTCGCAGGTATGTCCAACGGCATCCATTCCGAAAGGGTTTCGTTCCAAATGGCACCGTTCTTTATGCAGACCCACTGGTCGTCAATGCGCACCGCCCATTCCTGAGTGTGTCCGACTCTGGGCTGCGGCGCGGCTATGTTTGCGTTTTCTCCGGAAGTCAAGGAAAAGTCGGAGCCATAGTTTACGGTTTTTATGATATTTGACCAGCTTTGCCCTGTCCCAGAAAATGCCGAATCGTCTTGGAAAGTAAGCGAATATTTGATGATTTCGTATACCGGAATGACATCGATATTTGTCGTCACTCTGTCAAACTGATTTGTGATTTCTCGCGCTTCATTGTTTATGTCCAAAATCATCCAGCGCCCGTTGTAACCGGGTTTTGCAGGAAAGTTCGGGCGCACTTGAACAGGAAAAGCCTCCCCGTATGGTATTGTGGACTGTTGAATATGATGCCCTTCTTCTAAATAATTAAAGTGATAATTTATGGTGCATTGAATTCTTATGTAAAGTGAACGAATGGTTGTGTTTTCGGTGATATTGTCAAATTGTCCGTCCCACCTGTCAAAAATCCAGCCCTCAACCTGAAGTCCGTTGGGTCTGGGTTCGGGCACGCTTTCGCCGTGAACAATGCTTTCGGTATATGCCGGAATAACATTGCCCTCAATATCAAGATATTCCACAGTCCAGCGCCGGTTGTCCTCCCACTTGGCAAAAAAGGTCGTTTCTTTTGTTATTGGCAGCGGCGCAACTGCCGGGCTGCCGCCTAAGCCGACATTGTCATACCAGCCAAGGAAAGTATAGCCTGCCTTGACGGGAATGGTAAAACTCTCAATGACATTTACGAACTGGGATTCAACGAACGAGCCGCCGTTGCTTTCAAAATGGGCATAATAATATTTTGTGTCTTTTGATTCGGTAACTTCAAAGCTGAAAGGAATGGTCCTGCCGCCGTATGTAATAAGCACCGTCTTGCCGGCGCCCACGGTGGTAAACTTTGGTCTGTCCTCATCGCTTATCATTGTTTCTGAAAGGGCAACTATTTCTTTCTTGCCGCTTTTGTACTCTACTTCAAGTTTTATGTCGGAGAGATTGAGTTCTCCGCCAAGAGCAAATGACCTTGGAGAGGATTCCAGGATGCGTAAGGACTTGACGATTTCTTTGTCTTCGTCGCCGGCCGTGCCAACGCAAGCCGTAAGCAACAGACAAAAAGCCATCAATATCATCATACTTAAAAAAAGTTTTCTTTTCATTATCTTTTCACCGCAGTCCTAAAGCCCATTATACATATTAAATAATAACTTATATAAGTATCATATGTCAAGAAGAATTATATTTTCATGGGTTGCGCCCCTGTCTGTCAGCTAATGGCTATGACATTCACCTGCCAGCTTTGCGCATACGCATCGACATAAGCCGCCGGCACATAAACTTTCAGCAGCGGCAATTTTGTTTGATTGATAGTAGTAAATGCCGACGCGTCGACGGTTGGCGGAGTTTCGTTGATTATGCGCAGTTTAGCCAATATGTTGCAGCTGCGGAAAGCCCATTCTTCAATATGCGTCAAGGCAGATTGCCCGGCAAACTCCACTTCGGCAAGCGATGAGCAATTTTCAAATGCGCTTCTTTTGACAACGGTTACGCTTGGCGAAATGCTGACATATTCCAGATTGACACAGTTCATAAAATATTCTTCAGGAATGTATGCGCTGCCAAAAACAGTCACACGCCTGAGCGCCAGCGCTCTGTTGTTCGCGCCAAAAATGTACGGCAATGTGTATTTCATGCTTATTTTCATTTCCGTCACTCCTGTGGCTCCTTTCAATATGCTTTCGCCTATAAGAGTATGCGCAGGCATTTCAAAATTGTTGAGCGCCGCGCAACCGGCAAAAGCAAAATCTCCCACACTCTCCAACCCTGCTGATTGAATTATAATTTGCGTCAGCGCCAAACAACCAGAAAAAGCCTTTTCACCTATTGTACGCAAAGCCGACGAAAAATCAAATGCTCGCAAAAGAACGCAATCCTGTGCAAAATACGGCGCAATTTCTTCGGCAGCGTCGGCTGTTATGCTTGTAAGTTTTGTGCAGCCTTTTAACATACCCTCGGGTAAAACCTTAGCATTGCTCATATCAATAGTCTTTAAGGACTGACTGAACGCAAAGGCATATTCGCCGATTTGCGTCACAGTGTCGGGTATGGTGATATTCTCCAATCTGCTGCCAAAGAAAGCATACGGAGCAATGGAGGTCACGCTTTCGGGGATTGTGTAAGCGCCTTTTTTACCGGCAGGATAGCTTATGAGCGTTGTGCCGTCTTTATCAAACAACACGCCGTCCGCAGCAGAATACTCTTGACTGTGCGGCGGCGCATAAATGACGCTCAAAGATGAGCAATCCAAAACCGCAGTAGAGGGAAAACTCGTAAGGCTTGGAGGCAAGCTTATGGTCATGATTCTTTCACAGCTTTTCAGCGCATAAGGCTCTAAAACCAAAAAGCCGTCTGGCAAATCAATGTCCAAAATGCCGCTATCCTCAAATGCATAACTCTGAATGGTCAGCGTATTCGCGCTCAGACGAACGGCAATCAGCTCCGTTTGCGCAAAAGCATAGCAGCCAATGGCGGTTACCGTATTGGGTAAGGAATATTCATAGCCAAGTTTTGCCTGCGGATAGCGCACAATTGTTTCGGCAGTCTTGTCGTACAAAACACCGTCTATTGCGCTGAATGTCTCATTTTCTGAAGAAATATAAATATTCCTCAACCGCTCATTGTGCCTGAAGCTGCTGCCCTCGATACTCGTCAACCCTGACGGCAAGGTTATTTCTTCAATCGGCAAGCCGTAAAATGCGTTTTCGCCTATTACAACAGGCGTTGCGCCCTCAAAAATAATTTCTTTCAGCGACATGGCGCCGTAAGGCTGCGCAGAGAAAGCGCTTTCTTTTATTTCTGCTATGCCTCCCGAAACCGTCACTTTACTGATATTCGGGTTAAGCGTATATTCACAAACAGCCGTCACGCTCTTGCCGCCCAGTGTGGGGGGTATGGTTATATCGCTGTCATATCCAAGGTAAGCCACAACCCAAACGCTTGCGCCGTTCTCAACGAAAGCCCAATCGCCGTCGATATTGTCGGCGGTAAGGATATTATATGCGGCAAAGTCGGTAGCCGAATAATCTTCCGATGGCGGCACAAAGACATTCAAGCGGAAAAAATCAGGCAACACACCGTTTATGACGGGAGCTCCTCCGCCAAAGACAATATTTGTCAGCATGCCGCAGTCCTGGAAAGCGTTGGCGCCTATTTCAAGGCTGTCCTCAAATACTAAGGTTGTCAGACTCTTGCACCCTGCAAAAGCATAGCTGTCCAGTCTTTTGACGGTTGACGGGATATTTATGCGCCTTACGGCATCGGAAAAAGCCATTCTGCCGATTTGCCGAACTTCAATGCCGTTTATTTCTTGCGGTATGGTTATTTCGGCAGCCAATGACAAGACCTTAAGAACTTTATAATAATTATCAAGCAATATCAGCTGAAAACCGTCAATAACTGCGGCATTTTCAAAAATCTTATCTTCTGCCGCCCAGCCTGCCGCCGCAAGCTCTGGAAGTATTGCTTGCGGAGCATAAATGCGGACATCGGCGCCTGCAAAAACATTTTCGCCTATTTCCGGATAGGCATTTGAGGACAAAAAGACAGCACGCAAAGCCGAGGACATAAACGCCCCCTCCTCAATTTGCGCCAGACCGCCGTTCAGCGTTATACTTTCAATAGCCGCATTTTCAAAGGCATTTGCGCCGATTGTACGCAAATTCTCCGAAAGCGCAATGCTTCTTATTTTTGTGTTCAAAAAGGCTTTGTCGGCTATTGTTTCCACCTGCGGCGGCAACGCAAACTCCGCTATTTTTGCCGACGGAAAGCGCAGCAATGTTTTTTTATCGGCGCTGTAAAGCACACCCCCCACAGAACAAAAGTTTTCATTTGTTACCGCCACCGTTATTTCTTCCAATTCGTCCAAAGCGTGGAAATAATCTTCAATTTGAGCGATATTTGCGCCAAGCGTTATGCTCCTTAACGGTGTATTCCTCAAAACTGAGGGGGAAAATTCGGTAATCGTATCGGGAATTGCAATGCTTGTCAAAGAGCTGAACCAAAAAGCTCTGCTGCCAATGTTTTGGACATTATTCAAGTCCAACTGCCGCAAATACACAGCCGAATGAAAAGCCTCGTTTTCTACATTGATAACGCTGCCGGGTATTTCAAAATTGTCATTTTTGTTGCCTGACGGATAGCGAATGAGTTTTTGCATTGCTTTGTCGTACAGCACTCCGCTTTTAGACGCAAAGTACTGGCTTGATGCCTCTACGGTTATTTCCTCCAACTGCGGACAATTTGAGAATACGCCGTTCCCCATTGTGCGCACAGTGCGCGGAATAGCAATATTTTTTAGCATATAGCAGTTGTCAAAGACTCCGTTACCTATGGTTTCAAGCCCCTGCGGCAATACAATGTCAGTAAGTTTTCGGCAATACCGAAAAGCGTAATTTGCAATGCTTTTCAGTCTGGCACCTTGAAAAACAACGCTTTCAAGCCGCATTACGGCATTGTATGCACCCTCAAAAGCGCCCTCTCTTATTTCCGTTATGGTCTCAGGGAGCGTAACCGAAGTGATATGTGTTTTACCTGCAAATGCCCCCGTCCCTATTGCCGTCACCAATTTATTATTGTAAGTCGGAGGTACTTCAACAACCGATGCTGCGCCGCTATAACCGCTTATTACATAGGTTTGCGAATCCGTATTCAAATTGAACTGCAGTCCGGCAGTGCCGGCAGCTGCCGAATACCATTTTGCATAAAGGCTGACATTTTCCGTCAAAACCATAGGAAATTCCGCAGGCTGCAAAAAGGTTGCGTTGTCAAAAAACCAGCCGCCAAAAACGCTGTTTTCTTTCTGCGGTATGACGAGGTCGGCGATGTAAGATTTTTTTATGTCTGCAATATCGTTGCCGCCGTTCGTAAAAAACTTGACGGTAAAAGTCTGTTCGGCGCCGCCGTCTGCCAGCGTTCCGATATTATTCCAAACGGAATTGTCATATAAATCTTTTGTTTCTGTGGGAACAAAAATCTTTAGTTTATCTTTTTCGACATCAAATGCGTCTTTTCCGACTGTCGGCGGCAACAAAGCCGTCAACTTGATTAGTTCCAGAGGAATATCCATAAAAGCCGCTTCTCCGATTTCTTTCAGGCTGCTTCCTGCGACAAAAACAATTTCTTTCAGCGCAAACTGCCCTTCGGGGTTTACAAACGCATAAGGCGCAATCTCCGTCAACGACGACGGCATAAAAATCTTATTGAGATTTTGGCAAGCGTTGAATGCACGGCTGTTTATTTTGGTTACGCCTTCGGGCAAGTGATATGAATAATACTCCCTTTCGTCGCCCTCATTCTTGTAAGGAGCGCCGGCCTTTGACTGCGGATATTGCAAAAGCGTTGCGCCGTCTTTAGTGAACAACGCTCCGCCGATTGACGAATAATATTGGTTGTCTGCATGCACCGAAAAAGCCGTCAATTTTTTGCAATCCTCAATATAAGCAAACTCAACAATCGATGCGGCAAGCTGCAATGTCTGAATTTCGCTGCCGTCAAAAGAATGCGCGCCGATGGTATCAGTGCCTTCGGGAATGGCATAATCTTTGTCGACATAATCTAACGGATACCTTATCAGCGTTTTTGCGTCTTTTGAGAACAACACACCGTCAATCGACTTGTAAACGGCATTGCTCGTATCAACCTCAATTTTTTTCAAGGAATAACAACCCTCAAAATTCTTTTCGATTTCTGTGACATTTTTTGATATTAATACGCTCTCTAGGCTAAGACAAAAGCGCAAAGCGGAATCTTCAATCTTTGTTACGCTTTGTGGAACATTAAAACTTTCTCCCTGTTTGGCAGGAGGATAGCTGACAAGCCTTGACACATCAAAAGAGTACAGGACGCCGTCAATGCTCTTGTAGCCGGGATTTGTTTCTTTTACGCTTATTTCAAACAGATTGTTACAGCGTGAAAATGCTTTGCCGATAGATGACACGCTTGCAGGTATGCTTATTTTTGTCACGGTATGGCAGCCGTTAAATGCGCCGTCCGCTATGGCAACAACTGGCTTGTTCTCATAGGTTGGCGGAATGACAACAATGTGCGAACCGCCGTTATATCCCGTCACAGAATATGTATTGTTTTCGGAATCAAGAGCATAAGTCAGTTCGGCATTGCCCTCCGCTTCGGTAATCCACTTTGCGTACAAGGTACAGTCCTGAACAACCTCATATGGAAAAGTAACGGCTTTCCCGGAAAAATCCGCCGCTGTGTACCAGCCCTCAAAAATGTGGCCGCTTTTTTCTGATAAAGGCATGTCGGAGATATATCTTGTCTGCTGACTTTCCACCGCTGTGCCGCCGTTTGTTTCAAAAGATACTGTGTATGCGGTGCTTTCAGGTTTGCATGCAAAAAGAAACATTGCGAACAGCAAGATAAAAACCAGTATTGTTATATTCCTTGCGGATTTTTTCATTATACTCCTTGGCACAAAAACTTATTACTCGCGCGCGTATATATCTATACAATTTAATTATAGAGCATATTAAAAAAATGTGCAAATCTCAATAATAAGTAAAAAGTTTGCAAAGATAAAAAAGCCGCAACGGCAGTTGCGGCGACAGTTCTCTGCGGCTTTATTTGGATGCGGAAGCATTAAAAACATGCCGATAATATTCGGAGTCTATCTTTATTCTAAGCCTTTTTGCGTATTGCGTAAAGATGCTTAACTTTGCGGCGCCCTCGCTTTCGGGTCCTTCGTCATATGCATATTCCTTTGCTACGCTCTTTACGATTTCGGCAAGTACGGAACATTTCAGCGGTATCATTTCCTCGCAAAAAGGAATCATTGCGACAATTTCTTTGTAGAAACGGAAATAACTCTTATTTATTCCTCTGGCGCGCAATTTCAGCACATTACCGCAAAAAATCCTGTCCTTATAGACGATATCGACGCTGCCTTCATAATCGGTTTTTACCAGTTCGTTGAACAAAAACAGCTTATGAAATGAGTTTATGCGCATAGATGAAAGCATACGCTTTATGGCTCTATGCATAACCTCCCCGGGATATATGGATACTATTTCATAAAGTTCTTCGTACTTATAGCCTGCCACCTTGAAAAGGTCTTCCAGCGTGGTTATTGAAATGTCGCTGGGCGCAAACATTGCAAAAAACTCTTTCAGGCGCGCCAATTCTTTGGCAATAAATTTGTCACTTAAAAATGGGTATCTTGACGGCGCCACCTCGTCACTGTCCATATAGCTTCTATATATCCCCACCGGTGCGTCGCTGCACTTAAAGAATGCCGAATATGTGTTCAGTAGCCGTCTTCCCTTCTCGGGTTGTTTGAGCAAATAACTGCACAGAGCAGCCGTCCAAAGCGTCTCTTCATCATGGGGGTTGTGCTGCATAATGCGCGCAAAAAACTTGCTTGCAACCTCATATCTGCCGCTAAGCATATATGCTCTGCCAATTCGCAATAGCGCAAAATAGTTGTCCTCCGCTCTTTCCAATTGCAAACGGTAGCCTTTCTCCAACACGCTTATGACTTCCTTGTCTTTGGTGTCCAATAACATTGAGATGAGATAAGGATTGTCTGGAGCCGCAGGATACATCAGCATTGCGGCTTTAAGAATTTTGTCCGTACCTACCTTAAAATTTTCTTTTTGGGTAGCATCGTATGCCATTTTCATTATTTCGGGAAAATACGGGTTGTCGGGAGTAATCAGCGCAGGCAACGCATCAAATAAAGTGTTGTATTCTTCGTTACGGTACAGTTCGCGGATTGTGATATAATCTTCCCTTGCCTTTATGTCAAGTCCGTCAAAAGCCAACATATTTTCGTTGTTGGAAAAAAGCAGGCTGTCTTTCAGCACCATATCGATACCGTCAAAGAGATAACTATCTCTTTCGCAGTAGGTATAAATAAGTTTGCACAGCACGGTATATGCCGAACCAAAGTTGTCGGATTGCGTGAGAAGATATAGATAGCGAATATATATCTCTCGCTTTTCTTCATTTGTCTTTGCATAGGTTATGGCGTCATTGAGGTTTATCATTGCATCAATGTACTTTTCTTCTTTTATAAACCTATCGGCAAAGCCCAAACAGCTTTTCAGATTGATTTCCAGGGGTATTATGTTACCCAAAATCCTCTTACCTCCTCTTTGTTGTAGCTATACTTCTTGTTGCAGAACTGGCAGCATATCTCTATGTTTCCCATTTCTTCGGCTATGCTCATAGCTTCTTTTTTCCCCAATCCCAAAATTATATCCTTTATGCGTTGTTCAGAACAGTTGCACTCCCAAGTCAGGTTCTCTTTTGACAGTATTTCTGCATCAAGATGCCCAAAATAAAAATCCATAATGTCGTCAATGCTCTTTTCGGCAAGTTCTCCGCTTATTTCCGACAATACGCTCATTACATCTTCAAGAATAAATAACTCATTTTCGCTCATGCCGGGCAGCGCCTCGGCAATAATTCCGCCTGCCGCCGCCACGCCGCCGGAATCAACTCTTACGCCCAGCACAACAGCGCTTTGAATGCCCTCGCTTTTCAGCAAATAATAAGCAAAGTCCTCGGCTATTTCGCCGGAAATCAGTTCGCAAACGCCATTGTAAGGTCTTTTTAGTCCTAAATCTTTTATGACCGTCATATCGCCGTCTTTGCCCACGGCGCCGCCCACATCAAGTTTTCCGTTTTGTTTCAGCGGTAAATCCACAAGCGGATTTGCCACAAAACCGCGGATTCTGTTGCCGCTTTCGCCTGCAACAACAATATTGCCCAGCGGTCCTCCGCCTTTTATTATCATGCTGAAAGAACCTTTTTGGGTCTTTAGGTTTGTGCCTATATATGCGCCGGCGGTCAACGCCCGTCCGAGCGCTGCCGCCGCAAGCGGTGACAAACCGTGCAAGCCGACTGCCTCTCTTACTGACTCTGTGGCATCAATCAGCGTTATCCTTGCTTTTTTACCGAAAATGACGGATTTTATTATTTTATCCATTAGTCCAGCAACCTCTCAATAGAGGATATTATAACATATTCACCCTGCGGAGTAGCAGGAAAATCCGTCATTCCTTGGTAATTTCCTGTCGGATAACTGCTCAAATCCGCCACTGCCGCATCGCTTTCGGCATCAATTGTTTTGCCGAATGCGGCATATTGTCCGTCAAGATGAGGACTCGTCGCAGAACAGATAAAAAACTGGGCGGAGGCTGTATCGTTGCCTTGCGCTCTTGCCATAGATATTACGCCAAAAGTATGTTGTATGTCATTTTCAACGCCGTTGGCGGAGAATTCGCCCTTTATATTTGGTTGCTGCGGTTTGTAACCCAGCTCTTCATTTGAAAACTCCAACATGCCTGCTTGTATCATAAAATTATCAATAATCCTGTGAAAAACAGTGTTTGTATAATACCCCTCGTCCACCAACCGCAAGAAGTTTTCCACGCTGATAGGCGCAACCTCGGGGAAAAGTTCTAGTTTTATTTTTCTGCCGTCAGCAAGGTTTATGACAACTCTGGGGTTGCCGGGTTTGAAGTAGGTATATTTCCATTTTGCATAAACTGTATGGTTGTTTGTAATCGAACTGTTCAAGATTTCCTCCGCGCTTTGCTGAAAGGTATTGTTATCAAAATACCAACCGTCAAAGATATAATTTGGTTTTTTAATATTTCTGGGGACATAAATGGTATTGCCGTATCCGGCAATAATGTCATCAATTTTTGCCGAGGTATTTGTCACAAAACTTATTTTTCCCACCGGCCGCCATTTTGCATAGACAGAGACATTGTTTTTCGGCGGCTCGTCAAACGGCTCCAGCTGGTTCTGAAAATCCTTGTCCAAATACCAACCTTGAAAGGTATAGTCAGGTTTTGTCGGCTCAGCCATTTCAAACTTGCCTTTTTTGTCTATGTTTTTTTCAAATAGCAACTGTTCGCCGTCAAAGAACATAATTTTGGGCATGGGCTTACAGGCAAAAAGCGCAAAAGAAAAAAACATTGCGATAATGATGAACAAGAATAATTTAGCTTTTGTTTTCATTTTTGGAGCGAAAGACGGGATTCGAACCCGCAACAACCACCTTGGGAAGGTGGCGCTCTACCGTTGAACTACTTTCGCAAAGTATAAACATTATATAAATTTAGTAATTATTTGTCAACAAATTCAATGCCCTGCATATATCTTTTGCATGCCTGCCCTGCCGTCATATTTTTTTGGCGCATCAACAACTGTTCCAGCTGGCTTTCATTCAGCACTGCAAGCGTTTTCATAGTATTATCTATTATTTCGATTTCATAAACTGCCTGGGGTTTCAGAATCTTCATAATTTGTTTTATCGGCAAATTTTCATGGACGGCATATCTCTTTTTTTCCAGCGGCCTTGATAAGTCTTTCAAGTATGCCAGCTGCCTGCAAACATGTATGTACCTCTCTTTCTTAATGTCGCTGACGCTGCCGACAAAGAGTGTAACTGATGCCAAACCTAAGGTGTAGTTTATGGTAAAAAAGCCCGACACAATGAACCCTGCCATGAGCAATACCGAAACAACCATGCCGAACACCCGTCCCGCCTTTATCATTTTATGACGGTTTTTTGACATGGAAAGCAATAATCTGGCGCCGTCAAGCGGATATGCCGGCAAAAGGTTAAAAGCGCCTATTACGACATTTGCCCGAAAAAACTCCAGAGTATACGCATATGACGACGGCGCTGCCCACCAAAGCGCCATAACGCCAATGGCTGTGCAAAAGTTGGAGAACGGTCCAGCCCAAATTATTATCGCCTCATCGGAGGGCAAGATATTTTCATCTGTTGATAGCAGCGCTCCGAAAGGCATAACCGTCAAATCAAACAATCTGTACCCCCTTGCTCGGGCAGTCAGAAAGTGACTGCATTCATGCAAGACGACAGCGGCAAAACTAGCCGCAAGTTGTTGCCATTTTCCGGAGAATACGAATATTGCCGCAAGCAACAAAAATAATGGGTGCAGCTTTATTTTTTTCATACAATAACATATGGCGGCGCAACAAAGTATATGTACATGCAAAAAGCTGTCGGGTGACAGCTTTTTGCATGAAATCAACATATAATTATGCCTTTTCTTTAGGTGCGTGTCGATTTATATCTCCCTTATCCTCAACACTCCTTCTTGATACAACCTTTCGTTGTCCAGCTTGCCGCCTATATCAAGAATGAGATAGCCGTACTTGCCGTTCTTTGAAGATGCCGCATCATAAGACAACCCTGTGGTCTTGATATATACTTCAATATTCTCAAGCACTGAAAATCCTGTTTTGAAAAGTACGCAATATCTGTTTGCGTATGTTCTGGGTTTTTGGATATGCGGAAAATTCACGCTGTTTTTTATGTTGCCGTTTTCGATATAGTCTTTGAGTTCGATTGCCGCCATAGATGCGCAGTTGTCCTCAGCCTCTTCCGTTGAGGCGCCCAAATGCGGTATGACTATGATATTTTTTGTTTTCAGAGCGTCCACTGTGGGGAAATCCACAACGTACTTGCTTATTTTGCCCGCAACAAGCGCTTCCTTGACCGCGGTTATGTCGACAAGTTCGGCGCGGCTCATGTTTAGCAAAATTACGCTGTCCTGCATCTTTGCAATGACTTCGGCATTTATCATTTTTCTGGTGCCTTCCACAAGCGGCACATGCAAAGAAATGAAATGACTTTCTTTGTACAATTCGTCCAGAGTATCTTTGATTGTGACATTGCTGTCAAGTCTGTCTTTGTTTTCTTTGGTGATATACGGGTCATACCCTATGACTTTCATTCCTAAAGCAAGCGACATGTTTGCCACTAGCACGCCTATTGCGCCCAAGCCGATAATGCCGATTGTTTTGCCGGCAATTTCGTTGCCGCCAAAGTTCGCCTTGCCTTTTTCTGTGACTTTCGGCACATCTTCATCGCTTGAAAGCGTGTTTACCCATGTTGTGCCGCCGATAATATCTCTAGAAGCTATCAGCATGCCGCACAGCACAAGCTCTTTTACGGCATTTGCGTTTGCGCCGGGGGTGTTGAAAACAACAACGCCAGCCTCGCTCATTCTGGGAATGGGAATGTTGTTTACGCCGGCGCCGGCTCTTGCCACCGCAAGCAGCCTGTCTTTTATGACATAGTCCGCCATGTTGTAGCTACGCAAAATTATGGCGTCGGGGTTGTCACAATCGTCTGAAAAATTGTATTTTTCATCAAAAATGCTATATATATTGTTGCAAATTTTATTCAGCCTTAGTATCTCGTACATTTCACACTCCTATTTGTATTTTTGCTCAAAGTCTTTCATGAAGTTTATAAGCGTTGTCACTCCCTCAACGGGCATTGCGTTGTAAATGCTGGCTCTCATGCCGCCTACCAGCCTGTGTCCTTTCAGTGAAACAAGTCCGTTCTTCGCGGCTTCTTTTATGAACACAGCGTCCAAATCGGCGCTGCCGGTGACAAACGGCACATTCATAAGCGAACGGTCAGCTTTGTTTACGGGATTTGAAAACAAAGAGGAATTGTCAATAAAATCATACAGCAGCCCTGCTTTGTATTCGTTTGTTTGTTGAATGGCTTTTATGCCGCCCAACTTCTTCAGCCAACGGAATGTAAGCATGGCCATATAAATAGAAAAGCACGGGGGCGTGTTGTATAAGCTGTTGTCGGCGGCCTGTGTGGCATACTTCAGCATCGTCGGGCAGATTGGCATAGCGTTGTCAATCAAATCCTTTCTGACAATAACGACAGTCAGTCCGGCAGGAGCAATGTTCTTCTGCGCTCCGGCATAAACAAGTCCGAACTTGTTTATGTCCATGACTTCCGAAAGGATATTACTGCTCATGTCGGCAACTAAAGTAGTATCCGTTGTCGGCAACTTGGTATATCTTGTGCCAAAAATTGTGTTGTTTGTCGTGATATGCACATAGTCGATATCTTCTCTGAACTTAATCGAATCAACATCGGGTATGTAAGTAAAGTTCTTGTCCTGTGATGACGCCGCTGCGACAATATCGCCGTACTTTTGGGCTTCTTTGTACGCTTTCTTTGCAAAATTGCCTGTGACTACATAGTCGGCTTTGCCTTTTACTAACAAATTCAGCGGCACTGCTTCAAACTGCATTGAGGCTCCGCCCTGTACAAAAAGCACATGATAATCGTCGCCTATTCCCATCAATTCACGCAACAAAGAGATTGCTTCACAATGAATTTCGTCATACACTTTGCTTCGGTGACTCATCTCGGTGACCGACATTCCGCTGTCATTGTAGTTGATAAAATCTTTTTGCGCAGATAGCAGCACTTCTTCGGGCAATGTGGACGGGCCCGCTGAAAAATTGTACACTTTCATTGTGGTTTCTCCTTGAAAATTCTTTAATATTGACTTAATTATACTCTTGCGGATTTTATATGTAAAGTAAAAGACAGCCACAAAAAAAAGTAAAAAAAAGATATAACCTTGTTATTTGCAGTTTAATATCATAATGTGCAAAAAATACAGCCGAGAAGAATTTCTCGGCTGCGGTGTTTTTATTTTGAAACAAGACTATTATTCTTCTTTAGTGTCCTCTTTGTTCTCTATGGATTCGCCTTTGTCGTCTTTGTTCATGTCGTCTTTTGCTTTTGCGCCTTTTTTCTTGGCGTTCAGAAGTACGAAAACAGCAACAACTATGCCCGATGCTCCGGCAACACAGCCGACAACAATCAAGGTTATGTCAAGGGCGTTGAGTTTTGATTTGATTTCGACAATTTCGCCTGTTGCGGTGTTGTATTCATAGCCCTGATAATATAGGTCTTTGCCGTCATAAACAAGTTTTCCGAAGGTCGGATTGCGCAAGGCAGGTTCATGAAGTTTTTCTCCGGTAAATACAGGGATATGGTCTTGTTCTTGGTATTTGTAGAACTTGTTGCCCATTGTACCCAAGTTTATATAAACTGTGCCCTTGTTGCCTATTTTGTACTTGCCGTTGCTGGCGAAAGTAATTTTTTTGCCGTTGCCGTCCAGATAGAAAGTTTCGCTGTAAGTGTGGTCATGTCCGGAAATGACAAGATGTACGCCGTTCTTTTCAAAAACCGGGCTAAGCTGCGCTCTCATGCCGACAATGTCCGCATCAAATGTATGCGACCCAGCGCTGTAAAGGCTCTTGTGCATAATGACAACCTTGTGCTTTTTCGTTGTGTCGGCAAGGTCCTTATTCAGCCAATCAAGCTGCGTTTGGCTGAGTTTGTCGTCTTCAATGTTGTTTGTGTTCAGCACGACAAAATGAACTCCGGAATAATCAAATGAATAGTATGCGCCGGTCTTAGTGTCCTGCTCGGGCAATGCAAAATTGTAGTGCATAAGCATATAGTTGTACTCGTTTGTCACAACTTCTTCGCTTGATGGCTCATAGTCCTCTTTCATTTCAAAATAATACTTTTCGTGGTTGCCTGCGGCTATTACCTGCGTGGTGTTGCTCCAGTATGCCGAAAGAGTGTTGAGCAAATAATCAAACTGGGTGACATTCCTTGAGTTGTCAACGACATCGCCGCTGTTTATGACAAAGTCATAGCCGTTCTCAAACACGCTGTCAACTTTCGCCATAACTTTTGCGACTTCTTGATAGACTCCGTTTGTGAAGCCCTGTATGTCGGAAATAAGCAATACTTCAAACGCTCCGTCAACGGGCGCCGTCTTAAAGGAATAAACAGGTGAATAATAACCGAATTCGGCTGAACCTGCTCTGTACCAGTATTCTGTATTCGGCTCAAGCCCCGTCAAGCTGACGGTATGTCTTGCCGCCTCGGTATAACCAAGCTGAGCAAACAGTCCTATGTCGATAAGTCCTACGGTATAGCCATATATCTGCGCAACGCCTGTCTTTGTAGTGGCTTTGGCGGGGTCAAAAGCGCCGTCGGATTTTTTCATATACTGTACTGCGCTGTCGGTGACGCGCATGTCGGTAAACCAGTTCAGATTCTTTGTTGTCGTCGTATCTGTACCAAATGTTATTGCCAGTTTGCTCGGCAGTTTGCCATTCTCAACAGTGGGCAGATCTGCTCTGGGCGCAGAAGTGTATGTGTATGCGTCGTCGGCAAATATCTTTATGAGTTGCTTTTCTGCTCCGCCGTCAGGAGTGGGGTCAACAGAAAGCGAAACAAGTATGTTTGCCACAAGTTCGCCAAGTCCGGTATATAACGACGGGGTCAGATAGTCCTCAATTGTGTTATCAAGGAAGTCCATTACATCGCCGTCTATGTCAAAGTCCAGACCCAAATCGGCTGCAAGTGTTGAATTAAGGAAGTTTGTCACAACTTTGCCTATCAGGATATTGGTTATTTGAAGGGGATCCGTGTCTTTGTTAAAGCCAAGCATCGGGCCTACTATTGTTCTGAATGTTCTGTTAAGGTCGACGCCCTCTGAGATGTCAAGAGGCGTATTCATAATTCCCTTCACAAGGAAATACAAGCCCTTTTCTTCGTCAAGCAAAACATCAAGCAGCTCTTTGACAAATTCTCCGCTTCTGGCAAACTCAATGCCTTGCTGAATATTTTCGGGCAGGTCTTCAAAAGTCGGGGCGTCGCTGCCGTTTATGCTGTAATAATAACTGGTCATAACCAATTCCAGCACATTGGTGTTCGGCGCCACCTGAATATTTATGGCACGGTAAACCAACTCTTCAACAAAGCCGAAAAGTTTGTTTTCTTGCAAAAGCTCGTTGTCGCCGGAATAAGTATAATCTTTTAGTATCTTTTCTTCGATTTCAGAAACAATATTGAGTACCAATTGGTCAATAGAATCAGCCAATGAGCTTAAGAAGCTGGGGAGCTTGTCGCCTACCATGGCGCCAAGTCCGGAAAGTATGTCGGGGTTGAGGAACTCTTTTATGTAATTGTCGGCAACATTGTCATATACTCTGCGGCGGGCATATTCGGAATAGTTGAGTATTTTCTTTTGCTCAAAGTTTATGAACTCCGTAGTCTTGTTTATGGTGAAATATTCCTCAGTCATGTATCCGCCGTCAATTGCTTTGCTTATATCCAAATCCTGCATGTAGTCATTTATAACAAAGAGGTTTTGTACATCTAAGTCGCCAAGCGTACCGCTTTTTATGGTGGCATATCTTACATTGGAGTTTGTCGAAAGGTTGGCGGAACTTTCTATGTCGGTAATTTGGTTGTTATTAAATGAAATATGATGGGCTATGTCATTTGCGTGGGCGTGTCCCGTAAATACATATCTCATGCCGTAGTCTGCAAGGAAATCAGCGCTGTTTATGTGGTCTGTTAATATGAAGCCCGTCAGCAACTCCTTTTGAAGCGTGATATGCTCGACAATAGAATGGTGAGAAATACCAATTGCATAATCGGTATGGCTCTTGTTTTCTGTCAGAAAAGCCTGCGTTGCCTTCGTCAGCGTGCCGCCAAGCACATGACCTTCAACGGCGTTTGATTGTGGCACATCCAGTCCGATTATCGTTTGACCGGTGGCAGTTGTGGCTATGTATGTGATTTCGCCCGGGGCATAGTCTGCCGCGCCTATTTTGTTCTGATATTGATAAATAGTGTCGGCGCCTTTTACAGTAGTTGAATTTACGAACATATATTCTTCGGTATCGCCCTCGTATTCTGTCTGGCTATAATATGCCTCGGCTTCCTCATTAGACAAGTCGGGGAAACCAAGAGAGGAATATATTTTTGTTATATCCTTTCGGGTAACGGTGGGGGTATTCTTTTTGGTGCCGTCGGTGAAAACATAAGTTTCATCATTGTACAAGTCATGGTTGCCCATGGCTATATAAACCTGAAAATGGGGTTTTCCCGCCAGCCTGATTTCGTTTTGCAATGCGCGGAGGGCGTTCGCCACATCTATATGAGCCTGTCTTTCGCCGTCTTGAGCTATGTCGCCCGATACGACAAGATAATCAGGTTTTTGCTCTTTTATGCCTTCAAGCGCGGCTCTGAAAACAAGCTCCGCCTCCAGCCATAATTTTGTCGAAGTCCTTTGTACATGCCTTTTGAAAACTTCTCCATAATTGCTGTCGCAATAACGCAAAGGATAATAATGCGTGTCTGTTATGTGCGCAATGACGACTTCGTCTGTCCAAATCGGCTCGTCGGCAGCCTGCGCCTTTTCTCCGACGGTCAACAGCCCTGCAATAATGCAAAAGGCCATGAGCATGACCAAAACAAAAAGCAACATCTTGTTTCGATATAAGAATCTGTCCATTAAGAAAACCTCCGTAAAATATATCTTGTGTTTAAGTTTTTTTTAATTAAAATGTATAAAGCGAAACGCTCTTTAGTCGGCCTGCCAACTGTTTGTCGGTGGTAAATATGAGCGTAGCCCTATCGGTGTTTTGGGTGTGCATCAAATCAATCATTCTGTTTTTGTCCTCTTGTGACATTTCGTCCTCAGGCTCAAACATAAGCGTCAAGGGGCGCTCCATAGAAAGACAGGCCATGATTGCAAGTTTTCTTCTTGTTTGCTCGTCAAGTTTTGAGATTTTTTGGCGAATGATTTTTTGGTTGAGTTCAAAGGACTTAAGCAGGAACGCCGATTTTTCTTCGGAAATGCCTGCGGCTTTGTATTCGCTGCGTACGCTCTTCAATGAACGCGCGTACCTGTCAAGCGTATCTTCAAGGCAGTTTATGATGCCTTTCATTTTTTCCCGATATTCGGCGCGCAATATAGCCGTGATGCTTTCGCCCTCGATTCTTATGTCGCCTCCGCTGATTTGAATATTGCTTGGCAGTGTGCGCATAATCGCCGCAACAATGTTGAAAAGCACTCTTTCCGATTCGGAATATACCACCGTAATGCCCTTTCGTTTGACATCGAAAGTGACATTCTTGATTTCTACGCTGCCGGTGTCTTTGTCGATAAGTGTCAGATATTTTACTTCAAGAATGTTGCGCACATCGAATGTTTCTATCTTTGTTTGGGGAAGCTCCATAAAACTCTGTTCCGTAACCCCGTCGGGGTTTGTGACTGCAATCGTCGGCACCTTGCCGATTTTTTTGTATTCCTCGACGGTCTGCTCTTTCAGCTCCGCGGTGGCTTGTAACTCTGCAGCAAGTTTTTCGTCCAGCGCCGCAAGCGCAGTTTCGATTTTTTGTTTTTCTGTAATATGTGTTTCGGATTGTTTTTCGTATAGTTCAATCTTTTCTGCTTCTTTTTTATAAAATTCTTGCTCCAGATTGGTTTTTTGCAGTTCTAGCTCCAACTCCAACAAACGGTTTTCGTATGCCAACTTGTTTTGCTGTTTCAGAATCTCCAGTTCTTCAAGTTTAGCTTGAGCTTGTTTTTCAAGATATTCGGCGCGCCTTGCGTATTCCTTCTCCTGCGCTTCTAAGAGCGCCTTGAACCGGATATTGGCATTTTCAAGTTTTTTGCGCTGGGATTCCAGCTGATTTTTCAGCGCCTCTGCTTTCTGCGCCGCACGTTTGTATTCGCCTTTTGTAAGAGGAAGGTCGATATCTCTCGTCCACCAAAGCGGAATTTCGTCAGATGCTTTTTTGTTTGATTGCAAAAAATCCTGAGGGGAAGGTATGTAGTCCAATTTGTTCAACAAAAATTCCGGCACTTTGTAATCCGTTTTGTCCGTAGTGACCATTTTTATCTTTTTGTTGACAAAAGCCATGCTATACTCTCCCTAAAATACTTATATTATCATATCACGCGCAATCAATAATTGTCAATACAACTTTTGTAGTAAAAAATAATAAAAACTAAGGTAATTAAAAAACGGCAACCCGTTCTGCAACGGGTTGCCGTCCCTTCGCTATAGTGCTTACTATACGAAAATTACTCCAGAGATGCCGTCTCAACGGGGATAACAAACCCGCTTTCGCAGGTGGGTAGACTGTTGTACCTTTTGCCTTCCCCTGGCTATACTGATATAGGGGGCATGACAGCCGCGTATTCAAACTCCGTCTTCCCTTATTTTTGTTTAGGGTTAAATACCGGCCCGCATCCACGCACATCCTAGATTAAATATAGTGTAGCACATAAAAAGCTAGGTTTCAATAGGAAAATTTTGCTACTGTGCTAATTATTATTGCACTTTTTTTTGACTTTATAACTTAACTGAAGTATAATAATGAAAAATTTCTTTCTTTGGGGGCGGTTAATGAAACTATCTAGGACACAATTTATCACAACAAATGCTTTGCTCTTTGCGATAGTGTTGTTGTTTGTAATCTTCCCCTTAGCTATCGGCACAGTTCAGCTGGCATTCATTCCGCTGGTTGCCATAATCATTTCTGCGCAGTTCATCGGCTTGAAGAACGGCATTGTGACGGGCTTGTTCTTCGGACTGGTTTCGCTGGCAATAGCTTATATGCGCCCGACAAGCATTTTGTACTTTGCATTTCAAAACCCCGCCATCTCCGTACTGCCCCGAATTCTTATCGGCATTGCGGCATATTATGCCGGCGCAGGCTGGCGAAAACTTTTCCCAAAATTGCCTGCTGTTTTTTCATATGCTGTCGGCAGCGCCGCCGGAGTAATCACAAATACCGTAGGCGTGTTGGGACTTATACTGGCTTTCTACAACGGCAGACCGCTAGGCACGGCAGGCGCAGCAATAAACATTGAGTTCATTTCCGCCATAATCGTCAGCAACTCGCTGATTGAAATCCTGATTTGCACCGTAATAACACCGCCAATTATTTTAGCATTAAAAAAGGCATTCAAAATCGCATAAAATTTTCTTTACTAAATTACGGCAATAGCCAAAAAATGTACTCTCGTTATACTTTATAAAGCCCTTTCGTTTTGGAAACTTAATTTACGGAAGGCTTTTTTGTTGCTCAGCGCCACAAGCAGATATACCGAAACATACACACCGAAAGCAATGGCTGCAATGACAAAAATGCTTGCCGGGAATATCTGATAGATAAGGTATTTATTTATCAAGGCTGCAAAGACCGGCATTATTCTGTTAAAAATAAGCGACAGACATGTGCCGATAACGCCGCCTGACAATGCAATTATAGCGCTCTCATACAATGTAAGCAATAAGAATTTTGATGACGACAAACCGCTGGCTTTATAGACGGTAAACTCTTTTTTGCGGTCGTTAAGCGTGACAATCGTCAGGTTTATGACGCCTATAAAAGCCACCAAGCTGACAAGTATCTGCAAAAACTTCAGCAATGCCGACACTCCCTCCAGTCCTTTAGATGTGGCATATGCCCAATCGTTAAAGTTCAGCACAAACAGTCCCGGCTCGTCTGATATTTTGTCGCGCAGCGCAAAAAACATGTCCTGTTTTGTAGAGGCGGCTTTTATGAAAACCATGCTGCTTTCCGTGGCTATTTCTTGCTGATTGTAGGTCATGTCGCCGATGTTGACATATATGACCCTGTCGTTTTCGGTGTTGGTGTAATCAAGAGCGACTATCTCAAAGTCATAATCAAGTTTTTCTTCATAAGTCACGCTTGCCGTTGAGCGCTGTCTTGACGGTCTGAAGGTGTCGCCTACTTTTAACCCGAAGCGTGTTGCCAAGTCGTGGCTCATTACCATGGCATGGGGCGTTGTTGCGAATTTTTTTATTCTCTCATCGCTAACTCCGCTTGTGGCATATGACAGCGCCGAAGCCGCGCTGATACCAATAACTTTGTATCTTAACGGACTGCGGTTTTGTCCGGGGATTGCGTAATCGGCGGTTTTGTAATAAACGACATCGTTTACGCCCTCAACAGTAAAAAGTTTGTTTGTCAGTTCTTCAAAATTCCTTTCTTCAGCGCTGCTTACGACATAATCGGCGGAAAACCTTGAATTGTACGGCGTTATGGCAGTAATGACCAGACTTATAACCGAAACCACGATAAACGAAAAGGTCACCGCCGCACCTACAAGCACGGTCAGCACA
Source organism: Christensenellales bacterium (assembly GCA_050309775.1). Taxonomy (GTDB): domain Bacteria; phylum Bacillota; class Clostridia; order Christensenellales; family DTU072; genus DTU072. Next base: position 110,589 of record JBNRMV010000013.1, read on the forward strand.
TTGGTAGAGGCGTTCCTTTTTATTGAAAATGAAGCCAAACGGCTCTCCTTACTGAAAACGGAAAAAATCCTGCTGAAGGCTCTAACGGCATATGGCACGACAAAATATACCCATACGGCAAACAGCGCAATAACCGTCACAGTAAGCGGCACTACCCATTCTTCAAGTAAGAACAGCAAAGAAACGCTAGCGGCAAGCAGCAAGCTCAATGCAATGATTATTACGGGTCGGGTATACTTGACATCCTTGACTATGCCCGATGTAAGTTCTCTGATGGATTTTTTGCTGATGCGCAATATGGGAAAAATGGCGGATACCGCCGACACGCCCACGCCGACAAAAAATGCCGCAAAATACTTCCATATATCATATTTGATAGCCCCGGGGAAGCTGGGTATAAGCGCTTTTGATACAATCGCCATGCCCACCCTGCCTAGCGCAACGCCTATGGCTGCGCCTGCAACGCCGTATAGTATGACCTCGGACATCATTATGAACAGCGTTTGTGCCGGAGATGCGCCGGCGGCTTTGAAAATTATCATTTCATTAAGTCGATTTCTGGCTATGACAAGATATGAAGTAAAAAGTATCAGCACCATGATAGTCATAATAAAAGCCAACGCTATGTTGAGCAACTGTGTATTGCTTTCGACGATTTCGCCAAGGCGCTGAGTGTCAATGGCTGTGTCCAAAACTATGGCGTCATTTTTCATATGCGCCTGCAATTCCGCCGCAACATCATCATAATTTGCGCCGTCTGCCAGCTTCAAATAGGCAAGATTGATAACTCCCCTATGATTTATGGCAGAAAAATCTATAAACACATTGTTTACGCTGCTGTCGGCAAAAAATCCAAGGTTTTGCAGTACCCTTGACACCGTCATTTTTTCAAATTTTCCCCAGCCCTCAAAAAACAATTCGATGCTGTCACCGGCTTTTATGCCCAGTTCTGCGGCAAAGTCTTCTCCAATCCAAACCGACGGATATTCAATGCTGTTTTCGGCAACCGAATGCGTCACCAGTTTTTCAGGATACCGCTCATTGAGAGAGGGCAAATCGGCAGCCTCAAGCATGACTATTTTTGTGGTGTCGGCAGTCTTGACTAAAGCTGCGCTTTGCAAAAAACAATCGGCATATTCTATGCTCTTTCTGTTGTCGGTTACATAGTCTTCAATCTTTGCCATTGCAAACAGTTCGCCTTTGAGAACAATGTCCGTATCTCCCGCCAGCCTGCTTTGGGAGGCGGCGTTTATGTTATAAAAAAGCCCCGTCATAGACAACGCAACAAATATCATAAGCGTGACAATGGCAATCGTCGTCACAATGAGGGCGATTTGCGTACGGTTATTCTTTATGCTGCGTAGCGTATGGTTGATGATTATGTTCATTGTTCTATTATTTTTCCGTCTTTTATCTGTATAATTTTGTTGCCGTATTCGGAATTCTTGTTGCTGTGCGTAACTTGCAATATGGTCGTGCCCATATCCTTGTTTATTTTGCTCAAAAGCTCCATTATGTTCTGCGCCGATTTGCTGTCCAAGTTGCCCGTTGGCTCGTCTAAGAATATGACCTTGGGTTCAAAAATAAGCCCTCTGGCTATTGCCACTCTCTGTTGCTCGCCGCCTGACAGCTTTGACGGCATTTTTTGTCTGTATGCGGATATGCCAAGATAATCCAGCAAAAAGTCCAACCGCTCGGCATAGCTTTTTTTCTTTTCGCCGTTCAGTACTGCCGGCAAAATAATATTTTCTTCAACGGTCAAATAAGGAGCAAGGTTAAAAAACTGGAATACAAAGCCGATTTTTGTTCTGCGCAACTGCGCCAAACGACTTTCTTTCAGTATGGTTATGTCCTCGCCGTCAATAAATACCTTGCCTTTTGTCGGCAAATCCATGCCGCCAAGAATGGTCAGCAAGGTGCTTTTGCCGCTGCCTGATGCGCCAACTATTGAAACAAAATCACCTTTTTGGACATCTAAACTGACATTATCAAGAACCCATATGTCATTATTAAAGCTCTTTGAAATATTTTGTGCGCTAATTATTTTTTCCAATCAATTCCTCCAGTTCTTCCATATCTATAAGTCCGGCTATGGAATCTTCAATAATATCTTGTATCGGTCGCCTGTATTTTTCCAGCAGGCCTTGAATATCGATAATTTTTAACACAAAGTTTGCAAGTCGCAAAGAAAAGGTCTTGTCAAAATATTCTTCCATACCGTCGGCAAGCTGCCTTAAATCCCGCGCCTTTTCGGCAAGGTCGTCAATCTCCTGTTGGCTCATGTCTCGTAAGTGTTCGGCATCTGTGGCGGCAAGCGTGTCTATATTGTCAAAAAAGTCGTTTAATCTTTGCTCTATCAAAACTTCATATGCATCAAAATCAATTTCTTCATCCGATTTCGCCACTATGTGTAGCATTCTTTTGTACTGTGTAAACAAACTAGCGTACTCGGTGATAAAACTTTGCCTGTCGCTTATTGCCGTCTTTGCGGAGTTTTTATAACTTTCCTCAATGCCGCTTTTTATGGCTTCGGACAGTTCGATATGAGAAAGTATGAGTTTGTGCTGCGCGTCTGCGCCCTCTGTTTCGGCAATATAAGAAAACAGCAATTCAAAGCTGTATGCGTCGGTCATTTTCATTATGCTGCCAAGCGCATAAAAGAGGTTTGCAACCTTGTTTTTGCTTGCCTGCATGGCAATGCTGAACGCTTCGTATTCCTCTTCCGTCAAATTTTCATATTCCCTTTGTGGGTCAAAATTCAGTCCAAGCAGCTTCTCGGTGTTTTCATACCCAAGTTTTTCAATAATCCTTATATAATTTGAGCCAAGCGAATACACGACTGCCTGCAAAGCTCTTGCATCAGCGCCGGACATACCGCTTGCGGCGGCGTCAGACAGCATATTGTAACAAAATATCGTGTTGGCGGTCAGCGTAACAAAGTTTTCTCGGCCAAGAAGTTTCAGAGTGTCGGCATAATCTGTTTGAGCCGCCAAATCGGAAATCAATTCATACAAGAATGCGGCAAGTTCGGTTTCAGTAAATCCCGTTTTTTCAAAAAAAGCTAGAAAATACTGGTTGAAGTCAGAAAAAATGCTTTTCGCCTGCTCCTTATCCTCGTCAAATTCCCCCGACGGCACAGAAAACCCGCTACCTTTCAGCACTTCTACCAATTCTCCCAGATAATCTGCAAATGCAAGCATTTTGTCCGTGGGTATCCTGGCTCGGCTAAGAGCAGACAGCAACGCTGTGGCAACATAATTGTTTTTGTCTGCGATATAATAAGAATATTTCAAAATGTTGGAAATCTTATTGTTAAAAATAAGTTTGTGAACACCGCCGTATTCCAGCGGTTTTCTTTCGTTGTCGAACGAATACCCAGGGTCGGCGCTTTTGCGAAGCAATATCGGCAACGCAATCGACAAAGCAATAATTAAAATAAGCAGTATGCTGCAAGTGACAATCAGCGCTTGCTTATTCTTTTTTGTCAATACTTTCATAGCATAATTATACATTTACACTCGTCCTGTGTCAATGCCGCTTGGGAATATGCCTATGTATATTATAGTAAAATGAAAAATAAAGATAAGATACTTCGATTGAGCTAACCAGATTATCCGCATAATAAAAACCGCTTACTGTGCGAAATGAAGAAATCCTATCCGCATACCTTGTCAAGCGACATATTATGCCGCCGCAGGCGGTATCCACAATACCGCACCAGTCGGGTAATAAAGTGATAAAAAAACCGCCTTGCGGCGGTTCTTTGTTTATCTTGCGGTATAGTGCGTATGCAGTACCTCATGCGCCCTGTGGCTGTTGGGCTTGCCGAAATAATTGTCGTAAAGCTCCTTAACTACGGGGTTCTCGTGGGATTTGCGCAATGTGGACTTCTTGTCGGTGTCATAGATTGCTTTTGCTCTGAGTCCGGGTACATCCATATTGTTGCGTTCTTCTGCCGTTCTGATGGGCTGACCGCCGCCGTTTACGCAGCCGCCGGGGCATGACATAATCTCAACAAAGTGATAGTCTGCTTCGCCCTTTCTGATTTTGTCCATGATTATCTTTGCATTTGTCAAGCTGCTGGCTACGGCAACTTTTACTTCTATGCCGGCTATGCAATATGTGGCTTCTTTTATGCCTTTCATGCCTCTAACTTCTTTGAAGTCAAGATTCTCGAAACTCTTGCCCTCAAGCACTTCCCTGACGGTACGCAAAGCTGCTTCCATAACGCCGCCCGTTGTGCCGAATATTAGTCCTGCTGTTGAGCCAAGTCCCAGCGCCGGGTCGAATGTCGCGTCTTCCAGTTCTTTGTACATGATGCCTTGCATTTTGATAAGTCTGGCAAGTTCACGAGTGGTCAGAACATAATCAATATCGGGTACGCCCGCAGCGTTCTGATAGCCTCTGCCCTTCTCAAACTTTTTGGCTGTACATGGCATTATAGATACCACAACTATGTTTTTGGGGTCCAATCCCATCTTTTCGGCATAATAGGTCTTTATGACTGCGCCGAACATTTGTTGCGGTGATTTGCAGGTAGACAAGTTGGGGATAAGGTCTGGATAATAGTGTTCAACAAACTTTATCCATGCAGGTGAACAGCTGGTCAACATGGGAAGCACGCCGCCGTTCTGCACTCTGTCAATAAACTCATAGCCCTCTTCAATTATGGTAAGGTCGGCTGTCATGTTGACATCGTACACTTGGGCAAAACCAAGTTGCTTTGTTGCGGCTACCATTTTGCCCTCGGTGTTGGTGCCGACGGGATATCCGAATTCCTCTCCGATTGCCACTCTGACTGCCGGAGCCGTAATTGCTACAACATGCTTGCTCTTGTCATTCAAAGCCTTGATAACATCGGCTATTTCGTCTCTTTCTCTCAAAGCGCCGGTGGGGCAGACATTTATGCACTGTCCGCATGCCACGCAGGGAACTTTGTTCAAATCCTGGCTGAAGTATGTGCCGATATGCGTTGCAAAACCTCTTGCGTTGGCGCCGATGACGCCTACGCTCTGATAGTTTTTGCATGCTGCGGAGCAACGGCGGCAAAGTATGCACTTGTTGTTGTCGCGTACCAAATAAGGCGTCGAAAGGTCAAGCGCAAAATCGTTTGCTTCGCCACCATAGTGATATGCGTCGCAGTTGTACTCTTTGCTGAGCTGTTGCAGTTCGCAATTTTGTGAGCGAACGCAGGACAGACAGTTTCTGTCGTGGTTGCTGAGTATTAGTTCCAAAGTTGTTTTTCTGCTGTCAAGCACTCTCTTTGAGTTGGTGACAACCTCCATGCCCTCCGACACGGGGTATACGCAGGAGGCAACAAGAGTTCTTGCGCCTTTTACTTCAACGACGCAAACACGGCAAGCGCCTATCTCGTTGGCATCTTTCAAATAGCAAAGTGTGGGAATCTTTATGCCGGCCTGCCTTGCAGCCGCCAATATTGTGGTGCCTTCGGCAACGCTGATTTGCTTTCCGTTTATGGTTAGGTTAATCATATTGTACCTCCTATTTCTTGATGACAGCGTCAAATTTGCAAACATCCATACAGACTCCGCACTTGATGCACTTGTCAACATCTATTATGTGTCTTTCTTTTACTTTTCCCGTGATAGCTCCTACCGGGCACTTCCTAGCGCACAGCGTGCAGCCCTTGCAGTTCTCGGTAATGTAGTACTGAAGCAAGGATTTGCAGACGCCAGCCGGACACTTCTTGTCTCTGACATGCGCTTCATACTCATCTCTGAAATAATTCAGAGTCGAAAGCACCGGGTTGGGGGCAGTTTGTCCCAGTCCGCAAAGCGAATTGTCTTTTATGTAGTAGCAAAGTTTTTCCATGTCTTCAAGGTCTTTCATTTCTGCCTTGCCTTCGGTTATTTTCTCAAGGTATTCAAGCAATCTCTTGGTTCCTATACGGCAGGGAGTACATTTGCCGCAAGACTCTTCCTGTGTGAATTCCAAGAAGAACTTTGCGATGTCAACCATGCAGTTGTCCTCGTCCATAACAATAAGTCCGCCCGAGCCCATCATGGAGCCGATTGCAATAAGGTTGTCATAGTCGATTGGCACATCAAGGTGCTTTGCCGGAATGCAGCCGCCGGAAGGTCCGCCGGTCTGAGCGGCTTTGAATTTCTTGCCGTTGGGGATACCTCCGCCGATATCTTCTACGATTGTGCGCAGCGTCGTACCCATGGGGATTTCGACAAGTCCGGTGTTCATAATTTTGCCGCCCAACGCAAAAACTTTTGTGCCTTTTGACTTTTCGGTGCCCATGCTTGCAAACCAGTCAGCGCCTTTAAGTATGATTTGCGCTATGTTGGCATAGGTTTCCACATTGTTGAGCAATGTCGGCTTTCCGAAAAGACCCTTAACTGCCGGGAACGGAGGACGGGGGCGAGGCTCTCCGCGCTTTCCTTCGATACTTGCCATAAGAGCTGTCTCCTCTCCGCAAACAAATGCGCCGGAGCCAAGTCTTATTTCAAGGTCAAAGTTGTTGCCTGTGCCCAGTATGTTTTTGCCCAACAGACCGTATTCTTTGGCTTGCTCTATGGCAATCTGAAGTCTTTTTACGGCTATGGGATATTCTGCTCTGACATATACATAACCTTGGTCTGAACCGATGGCATAGCCTGCTATTGTCATGGCCTCAACCAACGCATGGGGGTCGCCTTCCAGCACTGACCTGTCCATAAACGCTCCGGGGTCGCCCTCGTCGGCGTTGCAGCAGACATATTTCTTGTCGCCGACAGCGTTCTTTGTGAACTGCCACTTCAAACCTGTGGGGAATCCGCCGCCGCCGCGTCCGCGCAGTCCTGATGCCTTGACGATGTCTATGACTTCTTGCGGAGTCAACTCGTTGTAGCACTTAATGAGCGCTTGATAGCCGTCATTTGCTATGTATTCATCAATATTTTCGGGGTCGATATAACCGCAGTTGCGCAAAGCTACACGCTTTTGGTTTTTATAAAAAGCTGTCTCATTCAGGGCTTTTATTTGGGTATCGGAGGTTTCTTTGTATAGAAGTTTTGAGACTATTCTGCCCTTTATGATATGCTCGTCGACGATTTCTTGTACATTCTCGGGTTTGATATGCTGATAGAACGCTCCCTCTGGATAGATGACAACGACAGGTCCGCAGGCGCACAGTCCGAAGCAACCGGTTGTGATAACCTTTACTTCGTTCTCAAGCCCGGCTTCTTTTATTCTCTGCTCGAATTCGTCATGAACCTTTTTGGAGTTGCCGCTTGCGCAACCGGTTCCGCCGCAAACTAAAATATGGTTTCTAAACATTTGCTTCCTCCTACTCTATATCTAAGATGTATTCCGTAACGACATTGCCGTTGACTATGTGTTCGCTTACGATTTTTTTTGCGGCTTCGGCGTCAAGGTTGACATATGTCACAACCTCTTTCCCCGGTATGTAAACCTGAGCCATCGGCTCGTATTTGCACATGCCTAAGCAACCCGACTGTGTAACTTTTACTTGATGCAAGTTGCGCTTTGCCGCTTCCTCAAGAAAAGCGTTTATTACCGGTCTTGCTCCGGCTGCTATTCCGCAGGTTGCCATTCCGACAACGATTCTGATATCGCCCTCGCTTTGCGCATCCCTTGAACCCAATACTTTCTGCATTCTTTCTTTGATTGCATTGATATCTGCTATGGATTTCATATAATTAAACCTCCGTTTGTTGCGTTTATGTTTTCTTTTATATAACTCTTTATGGAACTTATTATTTCGTATTCGTCGATAGGTATGTCTTCCAGTTCCTCTCTTATTTCGCGGGTGTCAAAGTTAAATTCCTTTGTGCCGCTTTCTGTCTTTATTTGATAATTCAATATAAAGTCTTTTTCTGGCGAGCCCATCAGCAGCATCGCCATAGTCTCCTCCATATCGCCCATAGGCACTCTGTCTATTGAAGATATCCCAAAGCTGGCTTTTACGACGGTGCCCATACCTTCTTTTGAACTTATTTCAAATGCTCCGCCGCTTGCCTCTGCCGCCATTTTGAATAACGGCAACCCCATTCCTACATTGCGTGTTGTCCTCGTGGTGGTGAAGGGGTCTGTTACTTTCTTCAGCAGCTCTTTGCTCATGCCCTTGCCGTCATCGGTGACAGTTATGGACAGTTTGTCCGCGGGGTAGTCGGCTTCGATATCAATAATAATCAAATCTGCGCCGGCTTTTATGGAGTTCTGCACTATATCGAGTATGTGCAGCGAAAGTTCCCTCATATTGAGCTTAATTATTTTCGGCAATTATTTTCTCGACATCGCTTACGCTTACTTTGCCGTATACCTTGTCATTCACCGTGAGAACAGGCGCCAAACCGCAGCAACCTATGCATCTTGTGGCTACAAGGCTGTAATAACCGTCGGCGCAGCATTCGCCTGCGTCAATGCCAAGGGTCGTTTTGAACTTATCAAGAACCTGTCCGGAACCTTTCACATAACAGGCAGTGCCCATGCAAATCGAAACCTGCTTTTTGCCCTGCGGATTCAATGTGAATTGCGAATAAAAAGTCGCCACTCCGAACACCTCTTCTTGCCTCAAATCCAATTCTTGGGCAATGATGTCCTGAACCTCAATGGGAAGATAGCCATAAATGTTCTGCGCCGCTTGCAATGCCGGCATAAGCGCTCCGTCCATCTTCTTGATTACTGCCAATTTCTCTCTCAGTCGCTTCTCTTGTTCCGGTGTTCCGTTGAATGCAACCTTCGTGAGCTTTATCTTGCTCATATAATGAACCTCCTGTTATGTATTTTAACAACCAACATATTATATATAAATTGTCGCTCTTATTCAAGCGTTTTATATTCTTTTCCGACAAATTTATTTATTTTTTACTCTTTTCCACAAACTTAATGGATTTTGCCGCCCAATGCTGTTTTCTTTTGAAAAAACAAAGGTATTTTTTACCTATTTATAAAACTTGATGCCCTCTCTTTTGTGCGCCGTCTTTCTGTATGCTTGCTCAATCCTTTGTCTGACGGCGTCGTCGGCTTTTTGCAACAACAAGTAGTCGTCAATTTCGTTGTAGGTGATGCCCATTTCGCTTTCGTCGGTCTGTCCTTCATACAGTCCGGCAGAGGGCGCCTTGTCAATAATTTCTGCCGGCGCATCAAGATAGCGCAGCATGGCAAAAATCTCTCTTACGGTCAAATCGCCTATGGGATTGAAGTCGCAAGCGCCGTCCCCCCACTTAGTGAAATAGCCCATGGTAGCTTCGCTTCTGTTGCCCGTGCCCGCCACAAGATAATTTTTGCGTTGAGCATAATTATAAAGCGTTATCATGCGCAGTCTGGGATTTATGTTGGCATAAGCCATATCGTTTTGTTCGGGACAAAGTCTGGCAACAAGTTCTCTAAACTGCTTTTTTATCGGGGTAAGGTCGACTTCAAGCGTATTTATGCCGTACTTATCGCCCAGCAACAGAGCATGCTGCTTGTCTATTCCAAAATTGCGGCTGCTCTCGCAAGGCATAATAATACCTGTGACATTTTCCGTTGCCTTTTTGCACAGTATTCCGACAAGCGCGCTGTCTTTGCCGCCGCTTGCGCCAAACACTATGCCGTTGGCGCCTGCCTCGGCAAGAATACTTCTTATCCAGTCAACCCTTTTGTTTACTTCGGTAGCAAAATCTCTCATTTATCCTCCTTTATGCTGTCTAAAATATCTTTTATGTTTGTTGAGCGCGCCTCTACATAATTCACTCTCTCGGAAATATCCTCCAAGCGGTGAGCATCGGAGTTGCGCAGTTGCTTGTAGCCGCTGTACTTTTTGCAAATGTCGGCAGCGGCGTTTTTGCTCAGTTCGACTATGTCGGTGCCTATGTCCGGCGGAATGTCGCCCAGAATGGCAAGAATGCCGTTCTCGCTCCTATCTATATGAGCCGCCGCAGCTATTCCGCCAAAGGTCTTTGCCTGTCTTATGATTTCATATACGCCCTGCTCAATTCCCACAAGAAGAAGATACTCCTCTTGTCCGACTATGTTGTCATCGGCATCAATAATCAGTTGTTTGCCGAATATGTCTTCTCTGTTCTTTACTTTCATTTTCGTTAGGGTTTTATAAAAACGCTCAAGTGAATCATAATCATAAAACAAGCACAGCACATGTATATCTTCGCTTGTTTGCACCTCAATCCCCGGCACAACGGTTATGCCGAAATCTTCACCGCACTGCATGGCGGCCTTGACATTTTTTATGGTGTTGTGGTCGCTGATGGCAATGGCGTTCAGCCCTTTGACCGCCGCCATTCCGACAATATTCGACGGCGTCATATCGTCGTCTGCGCATGGTGACAAGGCGCTGTGAATGTGAAAATCATAGTATATTTTCATTTTTTGTGGCGTCCAGTTTTCCCAGACGAAATGCACATTCAAACGACGACAATTTTGTTTCTATCAAGTTTATGCCTTCTGTTTTGCAACATTCGGTAAGTCTGTCGTCAGCCTTTACGCCGTCACAAATGACAATTGCCGACACTTCTCCGAGCTTTGCCACAGCAGCAACATTGGCGTTGTTCATGACGGTGAACCAAACGGCTTTGTCGGGTACCTTGCTGATTACAAATGACAAAAAATCGCCGCAATAACCGCTTTCTATGTCACAGTCCTTGCAGAAAACTATTTTTCCGTCTATCAGCTTGCTCAATTCAGTTGTGCTAATCTTCATTCTTTTCCATCCTTGTGCAAAGCGAAATATCCGCTTCGCCGTTAACTACATCTTCGGCAAATGCCCTGCAAGACGGAGCGCCGCAGTTGCCGCAATCAAGACCCGGCAATTGTTTCATAATGGCGTCAATGTCGCTCATCTTTTTCAGCGCCACAATAAAATCTTCGTCCAACCGCAGAATATTGCTTGTTTCGGGGTTTGTTTCCCACTTGAAATAATCAAGGTCTTTGTCCACAGAGTCAATAGTGTGTTTTGAAAGCGGCATACTCTTGTAAAGCTCGCGTATTTTTGACCGCGCGACAAAGGGGTTTTCGATGTTCAGCACTCCGCCGACACAACCGCCTATGCAAGCGTTAAGTTCGATAAAGTCCATATGGTCAAGTTTGTTGTCTTCAAGTTCTTTCAGCACATTTATGCAGTTTTCGATGCCGTCGGCAGCTACATATTTGTCTTTCATTATGCCTGCCGCCTCGCCGCCCGAACATGCCCACGCAAAGCCCAGCATTCCCGTGCTTGCCTGTTCTGTGCATTCTTTTATGTTTCTAAGTTCGGGGAGCAGACGGAAATATACTTCCGATGCTGACAGCACACCGTCTATAAGCGGCTTTTCTACGCCCAAACCGCTCTTTAGCGCAAATACTTTCGCCGGGCATGGGGATATGAAAAATATGCCTATCTCTTTGGCGTCCAGTCCGGTCTTTTTGACGGCGTTCTCACGGGCAAGTTTTGCCACGATATCGACGGGAGCAAGCAGGTTGAGCAAATTGTCGGTCAAGGAATGGTATTTCAATAATATCAATTGCAAAATTGCCGGACATGCCGTACTGATGATGGGCTTTTTGATTTCGCCCTCTTTCATTATGCGCCTTGTGGCGTCGCTTGAAAGCTCGGCGCCTATGGACACTTCCATGACTTCGTCAAACCCGATTTGTTTTAGTCCACAAATAATCAGTCCCAAGTTGTCAAGGTTGTTGAACTGTCCGAAAAATGACGGCGCAGGCAAGGCAATCTTGTATTTATAGTCATTTATGGTGTCAATGCTGTCGTAGACGGCTTTTTTGGCATAGTGATGACATACGCGGACGCATTCTCCGCAACCTATGCATTTGTCATAGTAGATTTTTGCTTTGCCGTTTCTTACGCGAATTGCTTCGGTGGGGCATCTGCGCATACACGCAACACAACCCATACACTTGTCTTGTTCCAGCGTAACCGTATGCAATCTTTTTTCCTGTGACATAATCACCTTCTGTGTTATAAAAATATTTTGAGCAGCACTTTTGTGCCTTTGCCAACCTCCGATTCTATTTTCATTTCGTCGGTATACTTTTTCATGTTGCTGAGTCCCATGCCAGCGCCAAAGCCCAACATGCGGATTTCTTCAGGGGCTGTTGAATAGCCCTCTCTCATTGCCAGCTCAATGTCGGCAATGCCCGGACCTTCGTCTACAAGCTGTATGTCAATAGCCGTCGGAGAAATGTCCACAATTGCTTTGCCGCCGCGCGCATGAATGACCATGTTTATTTCGCCCTCATACATCGATATGGCTGCGCGCCGTACGGTAGCCGGAGGCACTCCAAGTTTTTTCAGCGTATTCTTTACCGTTTCGCTTGCTGTGCCTGCCGAGGCAAAATTTTCTCCGTCTACATTAAATTCAAAATGCAAACTATCGCTATTCGACATTCACTGTACCGCCCTGCAAGCCCTTGTTGTAAAGCCGCCCGCAAGCGGTGTACATTCTTTGCTTAGATGACAATACAACAAGCCCTTTCTTTTTTGCCAATGCAAGCGTAACCTCATCAGGCTTTTTCCCCCTGACAAAAACAATGCACTGCATGTCCATCATTTCGGCTGTTCTGATAACCTGAGGGTTTACCAGACCTGTTATCAGCACCGCCTGTTCTTTGACAAAAGCAAGTACATCGCTCATCATATCCGAAGCGCAAGCAGAGTTGACTTCCAAATCAAGCTGTTCCTCGCCTACCAACACCTCGGCATCTGTCGCTATCATAATATCTCTTATTTTCATTAAGCGTTCTCCTAATTTTCTTTACTTATATATTACCATAAAAGACGCCCTCTTTCAAGTAATATTGACAACCGCAAGCATTCCGTATTATAATGAGTTAAATTTGAATGCAGGTGAAAAAATGGTAAATCTAGGCAATGACTGGCAGGACATTTTGGCTGGGGAATTCGACAAAGAATACTACAAAATATTGCGCGGTTTTTTGAAAACGGAATACGAAAACGAAGTTGTCTACCCATCAATGTATGACATCTTTAATGCGCTGCGCTATACCGCTTACAAAGATGTAAAAGTAGTCATAATCGGACAAGACCCGTATCATGGCAAAAACCAAGCGCACGGGCTTTGTTTTTCCGTAAAACCAGGCGTACGCAAGCCGCCCTCTCTTGTAAATATATTTAAGGAATTAAATACGGATTTGGGCATTCCCATGCCCCAGAACGGCTGTCTTGAGCCATGGGCGCAACAAGGCGTACTGTTGCTCAACACCATTCTTACTGTGCGTGAAAGCAAACCAATGTCGCACAAAGGCTATGGTTGGGAAACCTTTACAGATGAAGTATTACGAAAACTTAACAGCCGCAAAGACCCCATTATATTCTTGCTTTGGGGTACTCCGGCGCGCCTTAAGGGTAACCTTATCACCAACAGCCGGCACTACAAACTTGAAGCGCCCCACCCTTCGCCGCTGTCGGCATACTATGGATTTTTTGGATGCAAACATTTTTCAAAAACCAATGAGATTCTGAAGTCGCTGGGAAAGACGCCTATTGATTGGCGGATATGACGGCTATTCTAGGCTCTTGACCCCCGTCATCATGACTTCTCCCACATTGTTGTTGCAGATATAATAATAAAGCTGTTTGCCGCTCCTTTTGTAAGATACTATGTTGTTGTCACGCAGCAATTTAAGCTGATGCGAAACAGTGCTTTGATTGAGGCTGAGCGTATCCACAAGCTCATTGACGCACATTTCGCCTACTGCAAGCGCAATTATCATTTTTATTCTTGTGATGTCAGAAAATATGTAAAAGAAGTCTGCGATGCTTGCCAACGTTTTGTGCGATGGCATGCACTCGGTTATGGTTTTTTTGTAATCGTCATACAACCTATTCGATAACATATTATTTTCCTCCTATTGTAATAATAAATAATAATTTCTGTTGTCACAATATTGAATTATGTCGCATATTGTAAAATACCGGCTTTTTTTGAAGGAGAATCTATGTGCGGAGATAATGTATTACCCATTCTATTGTTGCTTCTGGTCTGCGGCGGACAGTGCAATGACCCATGCTCGGATATGGGTGTGGCGGATACCAGCACATGCAACAACAATTTAATTTTGGCTATGTGTCTTTGTATACTTGGTTTGGGCGGAGGCGGATTTTGTCCGCCCACTTGTCCCGGTATTTGATAATAGCTGAAGTTCATATAGAATAAAGAATAAATCTCTCCGCGCAGGCAAAGCGCCGTTGATGCCGACACAAATAAAACGGAGCATATCAAAAAAAGCTTTATCTCCTCCTTATGAAAGTGTCGCTTGAAAAAGGTTTCAAGCGACACTTCATAATTTTGCGATAACAATAAACGGACTAATTCCGCCAACGCAAGAATGTTATTCTTTCGGCGGCTTTCTCCTGCTTGGCTTTTTGTTGTACCTCAATGATTGGGTATCAATAAACTTTGATTTCTTTTCGTTCTTTCGACGGGGCGCCAATGAAGTCTCTATGTCCTTGTTGATTTCCACCAGGGCTTCATCCAAACTTGCTCCCGGCAGTATGTCATTGATGATATTCTCTGAGCTGCCCGAAAGTATGTCTTCAACCTCTGTCGTCGTAATGAGGTCTATGTCCTTGTCCATAAATGCCCTCGTCCTTTCGGTCTGCTTGGCTTTTTTATTAAAGATATCAAATATAATAGGTACAATGTACAGCGTCAGGAATGTCGAATAAACCAATCCGCCGATTGTGGCTATTGCCAGCGGCCGCAACATTGCTCCGCCCTCGGATTTGTCGGCGGCGGTTATGATAAGCGCAAATATAGTCGTCATAGCCGTCATAAGAATGGGGCGCAGTCTGTCCATTCCCGTACGCAACAGCGCCATTCTTCTTGGCACATTGCTTTGAATGAGCTGGTTGCAGTAGTCTACAAAAACAATACCGTTGTTGACAACAATGCCCATCAAGACAATAAGCCCTATCATAGCCATGACGCTCATTCCCAGATTTGCCATGAACAGCGCGGCAACACAGCCCGTAAACGCCAGCGGCAGTGTAAACATAATAATAAAAGGAGATTTCAGCGACTGGAACTGCGCCACCATCACCAAATAAATAAATACTATGGCAAGCGCCAACACAAGGTAAAGTGTATCAAATACTTCGTCTACATACTGATTGCCGATTGTGGTATCAAGCGTCACGCCAGTGGGTGCGGTATATTGCTCTTTCAGCATTTTCAATACCTTGTCTGACATTTCGTTGCCGTTTACCCCATTTGCAAATGTAAGGCTGATTGATTCCACACGGCGCTTGTTTTCGTGGCTTATGGAGTCGTAGCCATCGGAGGTCAACAGTCCCACAGGCACTTTGTCAGTCAATATATCGGTGCGGTAGACGATTTTTCCTTCGTCGTCTTTTATGAAGCACTCATCGTCCAGCAACTTATAAAGCGGCACTACCCCTGCCGGAGCCGACGGGTCCAGCATGTTGGCGGTGTGTATGTCAAAGGTGACTATATCAAATTCCTTTACTCTGTCAACATTGTAATATATCTCTTGCCCCGTAAGCGTAAAGCTGATTTGTTCATACGCCACGCTCTTGTTTGCGCCTTCCTTTGTTAAGATATAGCTGAATGTGTCGCCGTCTTTGCTTAGAGGAATCTTGCCCTGTTCGGCTATAAATATGTTTGATAGCCCTTTCTTTATGTAAATTCCTTTATTGTGGGTATTTGTAACAAAGTACTCGTTGACGGATTGCGTGTCGTCGGCAGCTCTGTTGTTCAGCACATATACCGGCACTTCTGCGCCATTTTTGTCTTTTGTGACATACCAGCTGCTTACTTTGAAGTCTGTCGTATATATGTACACATCAAACATACTTGTATCGCCGCTGTTTTCGACAAGGTTCAGCGTATGCGAAACCCCTGCCTCGGCAAGCGCGCTTTGAATTTGCAAAAAGACCTGCGCCACGGTCAAGCCATACCGATTGGCTTTTGATTTGTCAATCTTTATGCGGTACTCCTCGACAGTATCATCGCCGCTTATGGCAACATTTTCTATGCCGTCAATATATATCGGGTCGCCTTTTGCATCAGTCATTGCGTTGCCTGAGGCGTCTTTCTTTATGAAAAGATTTTTAATCCGCCTTGCTTCGGCTTTCATTGTATCAAGGTCTTTGCCGTACAATTTAAGCGTTTGGTCGCCGCCAAGTATGTTCAGGTCGGATATGAAGTTGCTGCTGCCTGCCTTTACGACATACAGCCCTTTTGTCTTGTTCATGTCATTCAACGCGGCATTGAGCTTTTTGCTGAGGTCTATTGAGCCTGAACTCCTTTGCTTTTCGGGAACAAGTTTTATGTTGGCAGAGAGGTTAAGTCCGCCCATGGAGAATCCTGCAATGGACATTCCGCTACTTTGCGCTATGCCCACCGATTCTATGACATCATACTTCTTTGTCTCTTCAATAATGTTTTCTATCGCCATAGCCACGACATCGTCATAGGTCAGATATGGCTCGTCAATAGGTTTCTCGGCATTGTAGCGGTCGATAGCTACTTTGTTTATTTCGGTATCAATAGACACCGCCCCCGATTCAGCCTCGGGGAACAATTCCGTATCCATTTGGAACAGCGCAAATACACTGCCTGCAAACAGCACGGCTACAAGAATGAGCGGCACGGCCTTGTGCTTCAGGAAGAAGTTCAGACTCCTTGCGTAACTTTTTTTAATAAAGAATAACACCTTTGTGTCGGGTTTGGCAGGTTTTTTCAATATTGTTGAAGTTGCCATAGGCACCAGCGTAAGCGCAACAATAAGGCTGGCAAGCAAAGAGAATGTAATGGTCAGCGCCATATCGGTGAATATCTGTTTTGTCAACCCTTCAATAAAGGCTATCGGTACAAACACAATTACTGTTGTCAATGTCGACGCCACAATAGCCGCCGTCACCTGTTTTGCGCCTTGGATAGACGCCACAAAGATATTTTTGCCTTGCGCGCGCATTCGGTAAATATTTTCTATGATAACGATAGAGTTATCGACAAGCATGCCCACTCCCAGCACCAGTCCGCCCATGGATACCACATTGAGGGTAATGCCGGCAAAATACATCATAACAAAGGTGGCAACAACGCTTATTACTATCGAAAAGCCCACAACAACCGTGGCTTTCAGCTCTTTTAGGAATAGCAACAGTATGGCAACGGCAAGCAAACCGCCATAAATAAGGTTTTCTATAACGGAATTCAACATAAAGTCTATATATTCGCCGTCATTCGCCAAAATAGTATAACTAAATCCAGGCGTTCTTTTTTGCTCGGCTTCAAGAAAAGCGGCTATCAATTTTGTCGTTTCTGCCGTAGACTTGTCAGGCTCTTTGTCTATTGAAATGTTTACGGCATCGGAGGGAGTCAGCGTTCCGTTTATCCTCTTCATCAATGTAGTGGTTTGTTGTGTGGAATCGTCAAGAAAAGTAATGTCTGCGATAGCGCCCATCTTCAACGGTATTATGGCGCTGTCGTCCAGCTCGGCAATAGTTGCTTTCAAAGCAACAAAATCAACGCTGTATGTGGCATTGTCGGGAATTGTGCCGTTGACAGCCTCTGGAATGACGACTGCGTCCGGACTGAACAAATCCAACAAAGCTATTGCGCCTCTTATATAATTTGAGATATCGCTCTTGCTTCTTTCACGGAATACCTGTTCTATGGCGTCCTGAACATCTGCGTCAAGACTGTCTATCGCCGCTCTTATTATGTCCGTAAAGGTTGGCGCCGTTGCCGCATCTCCGGCATCTTTTATTTGCGCCTCCCAATCCTCGGGCAAGTCGTCCTGCCATTCCGCCGGCATGTTGTCGGCAAAAATGTAGAGCAACTGTTTTACTAAATCGTTCGTCGGAGCGTAGCCCGGCATCGACCAGTTCGGGTCAATCTCCTGCTCATAAATATCCCTAAGCTCCGTTTGCCAACCGTCGGGCAGATTCTCTTTTATGGTATCGGGCAGCGCAAGTTCGGCTATGCCGACATAAGTCTGTGCCAGTTCTTGCGGAATGTTCGTAACAACAAAGCCGGCTTTCAAATTGTCAATTTCGGTAATGTCGTCTTGCGTCAGATTGAGCTCAAAACATTCTTTGAAAAGCTCCAGCGCGTCTACTCTCCAGTTCACCGTAAAACCGTTGTTCCATGCCGCGGGGGAATTTTCCATAAGATAATCTATGAATGTGCCGTTCCAATCCTCGGGAAGCTGTTCTACTATGTCCTGCGGTAGAGTTACGGATGTCCAAAGCGCCACTGCCGAAGCCGTGCCATAGCCTATACCCGTGGCGTCAGGAGCTTCCGGTGTGCCGTATATTTCATAAATTGCATCAATTAGGCTCTGCAATTGCGCTTCGGTAAATGTAACCTTGCCGTTTGTGGCAACGGATATGAGCGTCAATATGCTTTGTACCTGGTCTATTCTGGTCGACAGCTCTGCGCCCAAATCAAAACTGACTACGGGTAAATCTATGAGTTCGCCCCTGCTTTTTACTGTGGTACCTATCTTTACGATATATGAAAGCGCGCCCTTTTGAATACTGCCTGACGGCATGTCAAAATCCTGAGCGTACAACAACTGCCCCAACAAGTCGGGGGATATAAATTCAGTAAGGCTGCCTATTTGTGAATTCAAGAATGAAATCAAAGACTCTTTTACTATTTGGTCTATAAAATCAGAAAATATCCTCTTTGAGTCATCGTTGTCATAAAGTATAAACTTGTTTGAAATAATCTCCTCGGCTCTTTGAATGGCTATGGAGTACGCTACGGAGTTCGGATCTTCCAGATTTATTATCATCAGATTTGTGATAATCTTCATGAATTCATAGTCTTGGTTTTCTTCACTCCATTGCTGTGAGTCACGAAGCACCTCAACAACACCTTCTATAAGTTTTTCAGGTGTGACATCGTCCAAATCCACGGCTGCGGCAAGTTCCAGGCGCAACTCCTCTTTTATGCCGGAGGGCAATGCCAAAGACATATTCAGTAATTCTGTCAGATAGTCCAGCAAGGAGACGGCTATTTTTTGGTCATTTATGTTTATGTAGGCAAGATTTGTTATGAGTCCGTTTGTATTTATGTTGGCAACGCCGTCTATGCCGCCGATTTGTTCAATAACATTGCTCAAATAGGTATTGGACTCTTTTATGGTTTCTCCGTCTTTTGCTATGCTGACGCGCATAATAGGCAGCATGGACGGATTTATTTTCAAAACAATGGGGTCCTGAAGCAGGTCGTCATTCGGCAAAGAAACTAGGTCAAGCGCTGCTTTGACATCAGAATAGCATCTGTCCACTTCTGCGTCATAATCAAATTCCAATATTATCATAGAAAAATGCTCGGACGAAGTCGATGACATTGACTTAATTTTGGCA
Organism: Christensenellales bacterium; assembly: GCA_050309775.1. GTDB lineage: Bacteria > Bacillota > Clostridia > Christensenellales > DTU072 > DTU072. The sequence goes on from JBNRMV010000013.1 coordinate 129,919, forward strand.
ACTGTGCTTAATCCGTTCTCCAGCGGTGTGGTCAGCGTCTTTTCGACTTCCTCGGGCGCTGCGCCGGGGTTTATGGTGACGACAACAATATACGGCAAATTCATCGACGGCAGCAGGTCAACGCCGGTATTTACATACGACACCACTCCTAGTATGATAACAATGATGATTCCCACGATGACCGTAAATGGTTTTTTGACACTTATTTTTGAGAGCATAAGACCTTTCCTAAAATATTTTAATACATAGTAAATTGTATTGCATTAAGGTAGTAAAGTCAAGATTTATATTTAGTAAATCCCCTGTTAGTCAAGCCTTCCGGCAAAAATATATTTCAGCCTTAGTGTTATGGAACAATTAAAATATTTTCCTCATAATGTGTATTGTAATAAAATTACAAATTTATAGGGAGGTTTTATATATGGGCGGATTTGGCAATTTCTTTGGCGGAAACAGCTGCGGCTTCAACACCTGCAATGACAACAAAGACTGTTTCGGCGGATGCGATAGCATACTTTGGCTATTACTTATCCTTAGCTGCTGTGGCGGATGCAACATTTGTGGCATACTTCCATGGATACTTATTCTTTGCTGCTGCTGCAAACCTGACGGCAGATGCAACTAACCCAATCGGCAAGGGGAGCTTCATAGCTCCCCTTTCTAAATAATAATCATACTTTTTACCTGAATAAAAACCTTACGCAATGACCCTCAATACCACTCCGATAATGGCCATAACAGAGGCGCCCCCTGCAAGAAATAATATAATCCTAAACAACTTCTGAGCAAGACTTTTGTTTTCACCCTCAAAAGGTGACTTTTTTGCTTGTTGTCTGATTTGCTGCTCAACTTCTTCGGTGACTTCGGCAAAGTCCGCAGGCTGTTCGCCCTCTTCGTACATGAGATAATATGCCGGCGCTTCGGGGTGGTCGGAAATCAACTGCTTTGGCGGCAGTTTTATGACGCTGCCAAACATTATGATATCTCCGGCTCCGCCCGATACCAAAGAGGCAAAAAGCAATACCCATACGAAGTTGCCCAAAAAAGTAGCAATAATCAGCGGAATAAAGCCCGTAATAATGACCGGTGCAATCAGCGCCATGGCGTATGCCCTTGCGCTCATAGGCTTTGCGCAGGCGCAATAAAGCATGCCCTGCTTGGGCGCCATGCCGAAACGCACTTCTTTAATCGACGCCTTGCCGAAAATAATAAAGCCGACGGCATGCAACAATTCATGTATGCCGGTCAGCGCAATCAACAGCGCCATAATAATCAGCAGTTCAAAAAATATGTTGCCCGTAATAGGCGGATTTTTGAAGAATATCAGATTTATGGGCAAGCATACCGCCAAAGATATCAACAAAAGTATCAGTGAAAAGTTTATTATCTTTGCCGAGTCAAAAACCACAAGTTGTTTTTTGTATTCCATAGTTATGTTCCTCAAAAATTATTATAAATGAAATCTTTCTTTATATCAAGTTATAGGTCGGTTTATCAATGTTATATTTTCATATTTTTGGCAATAAAAAAAGGCGATGCTTGGCGCCTCGCCTTTTTTTGTTTTTACTTTGCGTATTCCACTCTTCTTAGTTCTCTTATGACATTTACTTTTATCTGTCCCGGATACTCCAGTTCTGACTCAAGTTTTTTGGCTATCTCTTTTGCTAAGAACAAGGTGTTTGCGTCATCTACTTTGTCCGGCTTGACAATGACTCTTATTTCTCTGCCTGCCTGAATTGCATATGACTGGTCTACTCCTGCGAACGAGTTTGCTAGACTTTCTAATTTTTCAAGACGCTTAACATAATTTTCTAATGACTCTCTTCTTGCTCCCGGACGGGCTCCGCTTATGGCGTCCGCCGCCTGCACAAGTACTGCTTCAAGTGTTGTTGCCTCAATGTCGCCATGGTGAGCGGCAATGGCGTGAATAACTTTTTCGTTTTCTTTGTATTTCCGCGCCAATTCCTCTCCAATCTGAATGTGAGTTCCCTCATATTCGTGGTCAACAGCCTTGCCTATGTCGTGCAACAGTCCGGCTCTTTTTGCGGTTTTTACGTCGGCGCCCAGTTCTTGCGCCATAAGTCCGGCAAGATAAGCCACTTCCAATGAATGGTTCAGGACATTTTGTCCATAGCTGGTGCGGTACTTCATTCTGCCTAGCAGCTTTACTAATTCGGGATGTACTCCGTACAGACCCACATCAAATACTGCTGCTTCGCCGGCTTCTTTGATTTGCGCATCTATGTCTCTCTTCACTCTTTCGGCAACTTCTTCTATTCTGCCCGGGTGAATCCTTCCATCTGCTACGAGTTTTTGCAGGGTTAGCCTGGCTATTTCTCTGCGTACAGGGTCAAAGCCTGTCAGTGTGACTACATCTGGTGTGTCATCGATAATTATGTCGACACCCGTTGCACTTTCAAGCGCTTTAATGTTCCTGCCGACTCTGCCGATTATTCTGCCCTTCATTTCTTCGCTGGGCAGCTCTACCACCGATACCGTGGTATCAGCCGAATGGTCGACGGCGCATCTCTGTATTGCCAAACCAATAATTTCTTTTGCTTTCTTTTCGCCCTCTTCCTTTGCCTTGAACTCAATCTCTCTTATGATGACGGCGGCTTCTTTTTGCGCTTCCTCCGTCATCTGGTTGATTAGTTCGGCTTTGGCTTCGCCTGAGGTCATTCCTGCCACCTTTTCGAGTTCTTGCAACATCTTTTCGCTGTGCATCTCTATTTCTTTTTCTTTCTCGATAAGGCTTAATTCTTTTGCTTCAATTTGTTCTTTGGTTTTTTCGATTAGTTCAAGTTTGTGGTCCATAACACTCTCTTTTTTGTCGAGAGCGTCCTCTTTTTGGTTGAGTCGAGCCTCTTGTTTCTGAAGCTCTGCGCGTCTTTGTCTTGATTCTCTTTCAAACTCGTTACGCAGCCTTAATTGCTCTTCTTTCGCCTCCAGCAAGGCTTCCTTTCTCATTGCTTTTGCTTCAAGACGCGCATCTTCCAGCAATCTGCTGGCTTCGGTCTTGGAGTTGCCGATTCTGTTCTCGTTGAGTTTTTTCAATATGAGTATACCCGCAAGTATGCCCAGCCCCAACGCCACAGGAATGGCAATAATCAAAGCGATTTCTCCGCCTTTGCTGATGGAAAGCAGGTTTGTAAGACTGCTTAACATTTTTACCTCCTATTTATTAAATTGTTAAAATTCATTGCCATTTCGTCGTTCGCAAGCGAAATAACAGTTTATTCCATATGAATTATAATATAATAATTATGGCTTGTCAACAACATATATTTAGCCATATCTTCATTGTTTTATTATACCAGATTGAGTTTCTCTCTAACCTTATTTTCTATTTCTTGGCAAATTTCGGGGTTATTTGTCAGGTATTCGATAGCCCTGTCTCTGCCCTGCCCGATTTTTTCGTTGTTATAGCTGAACCAGGCTCCGGCCTTGTCTATTATGTCATTGTCAACAGCAAGATTTACTATGCAGCCAATTGATGAAATGCCCTTGCCGTAAATGATATCGAATTCTGCTACTTTGAACGGCGATGCCAACTTGTTCTTGATGACTTTTGCTTTGGTCTTGTTGCCGATTATTTCAGTGCCGCTCTTAATAGCCTCGCCCTTGCGCACATCAATACGCATGCTGGCATAAAACTTCAGCGCTTTGCCGCCTGAGGTGGTCTCTGGGCTGCCGTATATTACGCCGACTTTGTCCCTCAACTGATTGATAAATATTACCGATGTCTTGGACTTGTTTATTACGCCCGTCAGCTTGCGCAGCGCCTGCGACATAAGTCTTGCCTGCAAACCCACATGCGTATCGCCCATTTCGCCCTCAATCTCCGCTCTGGGCGTCAAAGCCGCCACCGAGTCCACAACTATTATGTCAATGCTGCCGCTCTTTACAAGCTGTTCGGTAATGTCCAGCGCCTGTTCGCCATTGTCGGGCTGTGATACATAAAGATTTGTCAGGTCAATTCCCAGTCTTTCGGCATATGTAGGGTCAAGCGCATGTTCGGCGTCAACGAAAGCCGCTATACCGCCCAGCTTTTGCGCTTCGGCTATCATATGCAATGCCAGCGTCGTCTTGCCGGAGGACTCCGGTCCGTATATTTCGATAACTCTGCCTCTGGGTATGCCGCCTATTCCCAGCGCGGCGTCAAGCGACAAACAGCCTGTGGGTATGACCTCAATGCCGCTTACCTTGTCACCCGTCAGGGTCATAATCGAACCCTTTCCGAATTGTTTTTCTATCAATAAAATCGCATCTGACAGCGCTTTCCTTTTTTCATCGGTTATGGTTGTGGTTTTCTTATTGCTTTTGTTTTCCATATTACTCTCCTAATAGTATTTTTTGATGTGTTGCAGTGTATAAAAAAGCGCAGTGTTTGTCGCGCATTCTCTTATATAATTTCTGTCGCCGTCAAAGACATTGCGCACCGTGTCGCAACTGTTTCTGCCGGCTATGCCTATATAAACCAGTCCGACTGGCTTTTCTGCGCTGCCTCCGCCGGGTCCGGCTATGCCGGTAGCCGACACTCCTATGTCAATAAACTCGTTCAGCAGTCCGTTTGCCATCTCAAGCGCCGTTTCTTGGCTGACTGCGCCGTATTGCTCCAGCGTAATTGGGTTTACGCCCAGCCTTGACATCTTGGAGTGATTGGAGTAAGTCACCAGCCCCTCATAAAAGACCTCGCTTGCCCCCGCCACCTCGACAATGCGATGCGCCAACAAACCGCCGGTGCAGCTCTCAGCCGCCGACATAACCAACTGATTGCGTTTCAAAAACCTCACCAAAGTTTCTGCCAGCGATATGTCCCTGTCATTATAGATGCAGTCATCAAGCAATTCCAGCACTTCGTCAAAGTCGTCTTCGCTTATGTCATCAAAGACAATCGTAGTGTCCATGCACCTGCCCGAAAATATCGGCGTAAGTTCGGGTTTGCTGATTCGCAGTCTTACTTCAAGCTCTTCCTTGTGTCCGTAGCATTTTAGGATTTCTTTCATACTCTCTCCCATATTTTGCCGTACAGATTAAAATCGGCTTTGTAGATTTGCGCGCGATAGACCGTGCCTATCTCCAGCGTAAAATCGGCTTCCAGGTATACTCGTGTATCTATTTCGGGGGCGTTATGTTCCGTTCTTCCCCACAATTTTTGTTTGTCAAAATCTATGCCCTCATATATTACTTCCACCGTCTTGCCGACATATTTCTGCTGAATACCGCAAGTTCTTTGGCTCCAAAGCCTTTCCAACTCCCTGACTCTGGCATTTGCCTGCCTTTTGCTTACTTTGTCGTCGGTAAAGTTTTGTGCCGGAGTGCCTTCTTCCGGAGAATATGCAAAGAATCCCGCATAGTCTATGTATTGTGTGTCGGCAATAAAGTTTTTCAGGCTTTGGTACCTTTCCTGCGTTTCGCTGTTGAACCCTGCAATAAATGTCGTGCGTATGGCAATGCCCTCGTCAATGCTTTTTATCATTTTCAGCATGTCTTCAATGTCCTGCCGCTTGCTTTTTCTGTTCATTCTTTTCAGCACCGCATCGTCTATGTGTTGCAAAGGAATGTCAATATACTTGGCTATCTTTTTTTCCTTTGAGATAATTTCAACCAGCTCTCTGTCGACGCGTTCGGGATAAGCGTACAAGATGCGGATTTTCCACAAATCCAACTCCGCCAGTCGGCGCAACAATTCTTTCAGCATAGGTCTGCCGTACAAATCCTGTCCGTAAAGTGTGGTATCCTGCGCCACCAGTATGATTTCTTTTACGCCTTGTTCAATCAGCCCTTTCGCCTCGGCTATCAACAGCGGCATTTCTGTCGAGCGGTATGCGCCTCTTATGTAAGGGATAGCGCAATAGCTGCATCTGTTGTCGCAGCCGTCGGCTATCTTCAGGTACGCATAATGATAAGGCGTTGTCAGTACCCTGCCCGACACATATTTTCGATATTCGCTGCTTATTTCCAGCACTCTTTCGCCGTCCAGCTTTCGGACAATCTCAACTATGTTGTTTTCGCTCTGCACTCCCACCAAGGCATCGGCTTCGGGCAGCCCGTCATAAAGCTCCTTGCCGTACCTTTCGGCAAGACAGCCGGTGACTATAAGTTTTTTGCCATCTCTTTTATAATCGGACATCTCCAATACCGTCTGTATGCTTTCTTCTTTGGCTTTTTGAATAAAGCCGCACGTATTGACAAGTATATAATCCGCTTCCTCGGGGTTTTGCGTGAGAGTATAACCTGCCTTTGTCAACAAAAAAAGCATATTTTCGGTGTCAACTCTGTTTTTGTCGCAGCCTAGCGATACTGCGGCTATTTTTTTGTTCATACTGTCCTTTTGTTATGCCAGTTCCGGCGCAATGTCGTCCTTTTCTTCGGGATACATCTCAAGAAAATCTTCAATAGTGATGAGAACCTCGCGCTTTTTGTTGACATTGTCGGGGGGGCTGATATAGCCCTGTTCTTCTAAGTAGTCAATAATCTTTGCGGCGCCGTTGTAGCCCTTCTCCATTTTGCGTTGCAGCATTGAGGTGGAAATGCGTTTTGTGAGTACGGCAATCTTCAGCGCTTCTTTTACGCTTTCCATAAAGCTGTCGTCAGCCCTTGCGTTCCTTTGCGGCTCTGCTCCTATTTCAAAAAGCGGCGCCGGCTCTTCTTTTTTATAAATGGCGTCGTGAATGCTTTCGTCAAAATACACTTCGTTGTTTTGGAGAATAAACTCCACTATCGCCTGAATTTCTTCTGGGGATACAAATGAGCATTGTATTCTGGTAAGGTCGCCGCCCGAGCCTTTTAGGAACATATCGCCCTTGCCCAACAGTTTTTCTGCGCCGTTGGTCTTGAATATGACCTGAGAATGCACATAATCACTGACGGCAAAAGCTATTTTTGTATTGAGATTGTTTTGAATCTCGGAAGTAATGACATCTTTTGTCGGGCTTTGCGTGGCAAAAATCAAATGCACTCCTGCGGCTCTGCCGATACGCGCAAGGCTTGAAAGCGTTTCTTCGACTTCTTTCTTTGCCTTGGTCATAAGTTCCGACGCCTCGTCAATTACGATGACTATTTTTGGTATAAGTTCCAGTCCGTTCTGCTTGGCATAAGCATTGTAGGCATTTATGTTGACGACGCGCATATCGCGGAATTTGTTAAATCTCTGAGAAGTTTCTTCACGAATCCACTTCAATGCCGTGACTATTTCTGGAATTTCGACCAATGGCTCTTTTACCAGCAAATGCGGCAATCCCAAATAATTTATGAGTTCAACTTTTTTGGGGTCAATGAGCAGCAGCTTTACTTCCTCTGGGGAATGTTGGAAAAGAATGCTGGTTATGATAGTGTTTATGCAGACAGATTTTCCTGTGCCTGTGGCGCCAGCCACCAGCAAGTGAGGCATATCCTCAAGGTCGCCTATGTATGGTCTGCCTTCAAGAGTCTTACCAAGCGCAAGTTTTATGCCCTTTTTGCTGCTTTGGAATTCTTGCGAAAGAATGGTTTCACGCAGCGACACAATACCTCTTTTTTTGTTGGGCACTTCAATACCTATGGCGTTCTTGCCTCGTATGGGAGCCAGTATGTTTATTTCGCCCTCGGCTTCCAGCACCATTTTTAGGTCTTTCTGAAGGTTCAAAACCTTGTTTACGGAGTTTCCGCTGCCCTGCGCAAGCCGCAATTCATACCTTGTAACCGTCGGACCTTTTATGGCATTAAAGACTTCGGCGGTAATTCCAAAGTCCTCCAATGTACTTTCCAGGACATTTTTGTTCCGCAAAAATTCTTGTTCGGAAAGCGCAGCCTCATAACCTTCTATTTTATGCTCTTTCAGCATGCCTGCATGGGGATAAATATATGGCTTGGGCTGGGGTTTTGGCGCATATTCGGCTTTTGGCGGCTCGGCAACAGGCTCTTGTGGAGTCGGTGGCTCAAACAGCTTTTTTCTTGTTTCAGCAAGACTGCTTGCCCGATTCTCAACCGTCTTTTCATAGCTTCTTTCGCTCTCTCTTGGGTATGGCTGACGAACGGGTATCTCTTGTCTTTCCGGCTCATTGTTTATGTAAGTTGCCGCTGTGCGTTGAGTATACTGCGGCGTTTGTACGGGTGGTATAGCTTCTTGATTGCTGTCAAAAATAAGCTCTGTCTTTTGCGGCTGATAGTCATTCATTTCAAAAGGCTGCGTTTCTTCTTTTTCAACAGCTCTTTGGCTCTGCCCATAGCGGTTTTGGTAGTCCTCTTCAAGAGTTGTACTCAAAAGCACTTCTTTAGCTTTGTTGGATTTTTTGGATTGAATAAAATTATTGGTGTACCATTCGTCCTTGGGCTTAATGAGCGGAGCTTCTATGTTCGGCAATATCTGGTAGGGATTTTCTTTTTTGTCTTCTTTTTTGATTTTTAACTGGTCAACAGTGTAGCTTACGGGCGGTACTGTCTTTACCGGTCGGTTGGCATTGCCGAAAAGTACCTTGCGCGCGTCGGGCGCCTCCTCAAACTCCTCCACCGTCAACGGCGCTTTTTCTTCCTGCTCCTTTTCTATGTCTATGACCTGCAAAGACTGCGTCGGCGGCTGGTCTTTGGCGGCAAGCCGCTCAAACAATTTTTTCTTTGTCCCTGCGTTCCCTTTCTTTATTAGCAGAGGAAAAACCGCAACCAGACCCAGCGCTGCGGTCAACAGCAAAAAGAATAACAACGAAATAAGATAACCTGCGGGAATGACAATAATAGAACTGATTGCTGAAGCCAGCGCTCCGCCTGCGGTGGCATATTCAAAGGTATCAAAAATATATGTACCCCAACTGCCAGCAATGTCCTTTGCCAGTCCGACATGCAAAGTCAGCAGCAGACTGACAAATGTTCCGACATATAGCGCAATTTTTTTCTTTGGCAGAGATATTTTGTAGCCTTTGTAGATACAAAAAAGCATTGCCGACAGCGCTGCGACATATGCGTATACCGCATACCCGAAAATACCGATAAAAATGCGATTAAAAAACGGTATGCACAAAAAAACAATAAGCAAAAGCAGCGATATAAGCATCGCCAACCTTTCTTTTGAACGGATTTTTGGAATTTTTTTCTTCATGCTCACTTCCCCTTAAGTTCGCTGAATGCGTAGCCTAGTTTTTCTGAAACGCCGTACTGGCGCTTAAAATTTTCTTTGTTTTTTTCTATGTATCTTTGATATACTTCATCGGCGCTCATGTCAACTTTCAGACACATACTCATAAAAAAGTGAAAAACATCTATCAGTTCTTCTTTGATATTGTCAAGGTTTATTTCCTTGGGGTTTTTCCACCATTTGAAGTTTACTTCGTCAAGCAACTCGCTGAGTTCGCTTATCATTGCCAGCGTCTCTTTCTGAATCCATACTTCCGGGGTTATGTCTTGCAGAGAACGCTTCTCAACGATATCATCGTCAAGGCTTTTTTGCAATTCAAACAGTCTTTGGAGCCTCATTTTTTTCTCCTTTGATGAAAAGCTGCCTCAAATCTCCGTCTATTTCCTTGCCTACATAACTTATGCTGGCGTCATTCAGGTTGAAGATATATTTCAGCGCTTTTGAGATTTCTTCAGGGGTCACCCTCTCTATGTCCTTTAGTTTTTTGTCGAGATTGAACTCCTTGTTAGTAAGTATACCATACTTTCCGCCCGCGCGCATTTGATATGCCGAACTTTCGGCGGCAAGAATAAGAGCAGATTTGAATTGCGCCTTGCTTTTCTCCAGTTCGTCCTGGCTGAACCCTTCTTCGATAACCTTCAAAATGATTTCTCTTATGGCAAGCAACGCTTGTTTTGCCGTCGACGGGTTTGTGGCAAAGAAAATGTTTATATAGCCGTCCGTCACATACTGAAAATCATTGGCATAAATGTTGTAGACCAGCCCCAGTTCTTCTCTTATTTTTTGGAAAAGGCGCGAACTCATGCCGCCGCCCAGCATGCTTGTTATTAAACTTGCCGTAGATGACTGCTTGTCCGAAAGACTGTATGACGGAAAACTTATGCCTATGTTGGCTTGTTCAATGTCTTTGGTTTTTTTCAAGAATTGCTTTTGCGGCTTAGCCTTGCCCTTTGCGATAACGGCAGGTAAAATATATTCGCCGTTTATTTCAAAATATTTTTTTACCAGTTCAACTGCGTTCTCAGGAGAGATATTTCCGACTACGGAAATGAGCGTGTTGTCGGAAGTATAATATTTCTGCATGAACTCTTTTATGGCGGCGCGGTCAAAACTTTTTACGCTTTCGGCATTGCCCAATATCGGCATAGCCAACTGGTCGTTGCCAAAGTGTGCCTTGCACAGCAACTCCATGCAAAGGTCTTCGGGGTCGTCTTCGCTCATGCTGATTTCTTCAAGCACGACTCCCTTTTCTTTCTGAATGTTTTCGTCGGTAAATGTGGCGTTGTAATATAAGTCGGAGAGCATGTCCATACATTTTTCGGCATATTCGTCAATAGCAACCGTATAAAAAGCCGTCATGTTTTTTGAAGTGAATGCATTTATCTGAATGCCGAAGTGCTCCATCTCGTCGACAATCTGATATGCCGTCCTTTTTGTCGTGCCTTTGAAAACCATATGCTCGATAAAGTGCGCAACTCCGTTGTTCTCGGGGGTTTCGTGCATGCTGCCTGCTCCGACAAAAACGCCTATGGAAACCGAACGGGTGTTTTTCATTGATTTCAGCCAAAGCCTCAGCCCGTTCGGAAATGTAATTATTTTGCTCATTGTACCTCGCATGTAAAAGAATATTAAGTATATTATATACTTTTATACTATATTTTACAAGCGCTTTTTGCTCGGCATAAGCGTACAATGGTCAGTTGTTCAATGTCAGTTTATTACATAAAACCTATAACAAACTTTATATCTTGAAAAATTTTGTGTTTTCGCACTTAATACATCTCTGTGGCGCTCCGCTCATTGATTCGTTGATAATGCCGCAGCTTGCGCATTTATACTTTTCGCCTCTTTGTCTGAGATTATCTTCAAAACTCATTCTTGCCATTTCCTCAAAATCCTTCGACATAGCCGCTCCTTTTTTATATTATTTTGAACCGCTATGCCGAAATTATACCATTGTTTATTGACCGGCAAAAGTTTGCGTCGCTCCGCTTATCCAACTGTCAAACAGTTTTCCCACATTCCTGTTGCAACCTCTATTAAAGGCCGAATAAAGCTGTTGTTTGCCGGCTATTGAAAACTTGTTTTCTTCATAAAATAGACGCAAACTCTTTTCCATGGCTTGCTTGCCGACAATCTCATAAACGCTGTTGAACATTAAACTGGAAACATTGTAGCACAGCATGTTGTATTCGTTTGAAGTGTATTCGTTTATGCTTAAGTCCAGTCTGGGAATATAATCAGCGTTAGACATAGATTTCAATTTAAGAAAATTCTGATAATCCGTACGCATCTTATTGTGGTCGTCAATAAAGGTTTGTTCATTGCCTTTCAGCAAATAAAAATAACTTGTGCAAAAGGTCGCCAGCCCCTCGTCAATAAAACTTTCTTTTATGCCGTCAGTGCCGACAATCAAGCTCCACCACTGGTGCGCAGTTTCGTGGATTGCCACCCTCTCTTTGTCCGATTCTGATGAACTTATAAATGACAACATAGGATACTCCATTCCCCCGTATGCAAAAGAGGTCTCTACTATGCTATAACTTTCATACGGATATTTGCCAAAAGCTTCTCCGAACAACTTTATTGCGTCCGCCGCAGCGTTTAGCGTCTGTTCCGCCTTGCTGTCGGTAATATAATAATAATATATCCTTACTCCTGCCGTACTTTTTGACATCAACTTAAATTTTTTGCTGCCCACAAGAGCAAAGTCACGCACATTCTTTGCCGCAATCTTCATTGTTCTGCCGCCGTTTTCAACAACACGGCGCACAATTTCCCCGGTGCAAGCTATCTCCATAGTCAGCGGCGCCCTTACCGTAACTTCATAGTTTGCAGTTTCGGAATAAAAAGGGTCGCCGACAAGCGAAAAAGCGTCTTCACGCCAGCCGTCTTCATAGACGGCAAGCACAGGATAAAAGTTCCCCAAATTAACGGTGTCGTTATATTTCCCCAAACGCAAGTTGCATTCGGGCAAGGTGACGACATACTCGATGGTTACTTCCGTTTTCTTCTTAAGTTTCAGCGGAGCAATCTTTACTGTAAGGATATTCTTGTCCTCATTCAAAGAATATTCCGCCTCTGCGCTGCCCACCTTGCAGCCTGTTATTTCTATTCCGCCGTAGTGAATAAGGTCAGACTTATATGCCTTGTGAATGGCGTCCTTTCGGTATGCGTTTGCATACAAATGGAACCTCAATTCGTCAAGCCCGTCGACAATGTCATTTGTAAAATATAGAGTCTGTTTGCCGCTGACATTTTCATCTATTTCCAGCTCCATAACATATGTATTCTGAGCGGTAAACTTGTCCTTTTTGCAGGCAAAGAGCGTTAGCGCTATAATAATAATTAAAAATGTTAATAAAATCTTTTTCATATCAAATTACCTCAGGTAATTTTATGATAAAGTTTAGCAAAATATACCAAAAATGTTATCTTAGATAATTTTTACTATATATTTACTGCACAATATTTAGTTTTTTTGTTGACTTAAAAATTAAATGTGATATCATAGAAGCATAAACAAGCTCATAATTTTCCCCCTTATCATAAAGCAAAGGAGTGTCTATTTTTCTGACACTCCTTTGCTTTTTTGCCTTAAAGATTTTTGTCCATATTTTGTCCGTATTTTGGTCCGTATTCTGTCCGCATTTTAGTGGCTTTTTTTGTCCGCATTCTGTCCGTATTTTATCGCATAAAAAATGTCGCTTGATACTTGTCAAGCGACACTTAATGCACTGCAAATGATGCTTATAACTGGTTTGCCGCGATGGCTCCGTCTGCGCAGGCGGTCACCACCTGCCGAAGCGACTTCTTGCGTATATCGCCGGCGGCAAACACGCCCTTTATGTTTGTACGCATTTCTTCATCGGTGACGATATACCCCTCCTCCAAATCTACCATGCCCTCAACCAGCTTTGTTTGGGGAGTAGCTCCTACGGCAATAAAAAGACCGTTGACACTGAGTTTTGTCACATCTCCGCTGGTGTTGTTCCTGACTTCGACAACTTCAAGCGGAGCGCCTTCAAGCGCCGTAACTTGCGAATCCAGCAATTCTATTATGTTGGGCGCAGCTTTTATTTGCCTTATCAAGCTAGGGCAGCCTCGGTATTCGTTGCGCCTGTGAATGATATAAACCGTTGTGGCAAGTTCTTTCAGATAAAGCGCCTCCGTAAGCGCTGTGTCACCGCCGCCGACAACAGCCACCGGCCTGCCTCGATAAAAGCCGCCGTCGCATGTTGCGCAATATGACACGCCGCTTCCGATTAACTCCAGTTCCCTTTCCACGCCCAACAATTTTGAACGGGCGCCCATAGCCAAAACTATGTTCTTTGCGGAAAAACTGCCGGAATACTCCGTTGTTATCGTCTTTTCGTCGCCCTCTAATGAAAGGCTTACGATGTTGTCATACACAAATTCCGCGCCAAACCTCTCGGCTTGTTTGCTCATTGTGTCGGTCAGTTCATAGCCGGCAGCCGACATTATGCCGGGATAGTTCTCAATCTTGTGAGTCAATGACGCTTGACCGCCTATGGCATGATTTTCGACCACCAGAGTTTTTTTTGCGGCGCGCGATGCATAAATCGCAGCCGTAAGTCCGGCAGGTCCGCCCCCAATTATTATTACATCATACATTCTTTGTACCTCTTTGTTTTTTCTATTATGTCATTGCTAAAGGACGATAAATCAAAGTATCGCCCGATTTGTCGTATAGAATACCATTCACGCTGCTGAAATATTCGTTGTTTTCGGCTACGGCAATATAATTCATACCCGTACAGCCTTGGAATGCCGAAATATCAATATAGCGCATATTCTCAGATATAATGACCCTGACCAGTCTTGCTTGGTTGGCAAAGGCTTCGTGGTAAAGCTGTGTTGTGCCGGTAGCAAATGAAATGTTGGCGCCGATATCCATGATGCCTTTGAATTTATATGCCACCCGACCGATATATACAAGCGTATTGTTTGGTCTTGACGCCAGATATGTGTTGAGCCACGGCAGCGGCAACAATGCGTCTTTTTCAATATAAATGATATTGGCTCCGTCAAAAGCCGTCACTCCCGTACAGCCGATGAACGCCGTTGAGGGTATGGATACCTCGCCCAGCAAACTGACGCTTTTTAGTCCCGTCATGTTGGCAAACATATACTCCGTCAATGCTCCGTCCCCGTATACCGTGACAGCGCTTAATGCGTGAGGAATATAATATGTCATCGGCGCCTCGCCAAGCTGTTGCGCCGCAGCATAAGTTTCGACAAACATTTGCTGCCCGAAATATCTGCCGATTACATACCCTGAGCGTATGCCCAAAGCCGCAAGCGCCGAGCAGCCATTAAATGCGCTCTCTCCTATCGACACTATTGACGGAGAATCAAACGATGTCAGCAAGAAGCAATTTTGGAAAGCGCCTGCGCCGACCTTTTGAATGTTGTTGTCTACAAAATTGAATACGGCTCTTTTGTTGTCGGCAAATGCAAAGTTGCCGACTTCAATAAGCGTGGACGGCAATGCCATTTCGTTCAGCACCTGCAAACCGTAGAAAGCGTTTGCGCCGATTTTTGTAATATTGTTCGGCAGAGTCAGTGTGCTTACTGCAGAAAAGCCTTCAAGCAGCCCATCTGGTATTACCGTAACATCTTTTATGGCAATGGTTATCAGCGACGACGGGATATAATAATACTTGTTGGCTTGGCGCGCCTGATAGCTGTTGTCGTATGGAGATGTGCCAAACAAGCTGTGCAAAGCCGCGCTACCTTTTATGCTTAGCGAATTGAGCGCCGAACAGCCGCTGAGTACTCCTGTGCCCAAAGTTGCGTTGGAGGGCAAGTTCAGCGAAGTAATACCGTTGCAACCTGCCAGCGCATATTCGTCTATGGCGGTTATGCCGCTGTGCAAGGACAATTCCATAAGCCCCGAACAGCCTGCCAAAGCATAAGCGCCGATGCGATTGATACTTGACTCAATGTTGACGGCGGTCAAAGACGATAAGTTTTGGTAAGCGTGGGCAGCTATTGCCGCTCCCACGGTGTTTATTGTGCGAAGCGATAAGGGGAAATAATATTGCTCCGTGTTTTGCTGCGCCGCATAACTGTTCGGATAAGAAGCCGTACCAAATAATCTGCCCAGCACAATTGATGAGGGTACGGTGATTGTCGTCAGTCCATAGCAGCCTTTTAGCGGCTCTGCGCCTATATTATAAAGTGTGGAAGGCAGCGTTATGCTTGTCAGCGTATAACAACCGGCAAATGCCTGCGGCGCCAATTGCGTAACGCCATTTATAACATAAACCCCAGTCAGCGCTTGGGGAATGTAATATGTCTTGCCGTTTTGTACAGCGGCATAACTCATTCCATAAGCCTGTTCGCCGAACAGTCTGCCTATTTCAAAATTGCCCACAGTGTATATGGTTTCCAAAGCGCTGCAATTTTGGAAAGCGCCTGCGCCAATAGCAGATACCGTCAGAGGCAAGCGAATTTCTGTCATCTCGGTTTGGTTTATGAACGCCTTTGGAGCAATGCCCACAGTATCAGAGCGCAGACTCAGCAAACCGCTGATTTCGCCCTTGTAGGCATATGCCACTTTGCCGATATATACCGTACCGCTTGCGTTTTCAAACACATCGGCATACCATACCGTATCGTCAAAAGCGCCCTCTCCTATATAGGTCAGGGTATCGGCAAGTTCAAGCTCGACAACCGCAAGATTTTCATTGCCCTCAAACGCAAAGTCATCGATAATAACAACGCTTGCCGGAATGGATATCTCATTCAAAGAAAGAATACCCGAGAAAGCATGCTTGCCTATTGACGAAACACCGTTCAGATAGACATATTCAAGGCTTGTAATGCCTGCAAATGCGCTGTCCGCAACAATACTCATCGAATGCGCAACATATATGTTTGCCAGCGCAAACGGAATGTAATAATCAATCCCCCCGAAACTTGCGGCATATGCGCCCTCAAACGGCGTTGTACCAAACAATCTTCCGATAAAGGTATCGGTGGTCACCGTCAACGAAACAAGGTTGCCGCAGCCGTCAAATACCCCGTCACCGTAAGAAATTACATTCGGCGCAATAAATGATGTCAGTCCGCCGCAGTTTTTGAATGCTTGTTCGCCCACCGTCAAAGGTCTTGCAATTTCGCTGAAATCAAACTCCGCATTGATTGCGTTGCGGAAAACTCCGGCTCCAATTGTCGAAAGAGCCGAACCTGCGGCAAGCGTGACAGAAAGCAGTTCGCCGCAACCCTCAAAGGCATACTCTCCTATAGTTAAAATAGTTATTGGCAAATCAAAACTCGTCAACTGGCTGTTTTTGAAGGCTTTGGCGCCGACACTTTGCAGCAACTCTGCTCCTGCGGCGCTGACTATTGAGCTGTTTTCAAATGCCGATACGCCGATTTTCGTCAAATTATGCGGCAGCAACACCTCCGTTATGTACTGGCAGCCTGCAAAAGCATTGTCTTTGACTTGCGTGGAAACTTCTGAATAGTATACCAAAACAAGGCTTACGGGTATACGGAACGGCTGTTCTTCAAACACCGTCTGTTGATACTTGGTTCCGGTTATATCATTGTCGGCATAGCCGAACAAATCAAATATCCGCACATTTTCAGTCATAGTGACAGCCGTCAGTTCCAAACAGTTTTTGAAAGCCTCTGCGCCGACATACTCCAACTGCGGAGCATATATTGCAAGCAGTTTTTCGCAGCTATGGAATGCTGCTTCGCCTATGTGCGAAAGGCTGGCAAACGAATTTGCTCCGAACAATGCGTTTCTGTTTTTATGGAATGCTAAATCGCCAATATGCTCAAGGGTGTCAGCGTTTGCAAAATTGATTTCCGTAATTGCAGAGCATTCGGCAAAAGCACTGTCGCCGATTTTCTTTAGTCCGCCGGGCAGGCTTACCGATGTCAGAGCGCTGTTTTTGAATGCCGACCGCCCTATTTCTTCAAGGCCGCTGTCATTTGAGAATGTCAATTGCTCAAATGCCGTACACATATAAAATGCCTCGTCGCCGATTTTTGTCACCGCTGCGGGTATGGCAAAGGCGGCAAGAGCAGTACTGTTGTAGAAAAGCTGATTGCTGATTTCTTGCAAGCTGCTGACACCGTCAAAAGCCACCTCAACAAGATTTATGCAGTTTTTGAACGCCGCAACGCCAATGGTCACAACAGATGACGGAATAGTCACGGAAACAAGCTGCATCTTTGCTTCAAAGGCATTGGCGGCAATGTCCGTTGTGCCTTCGGCAATGACAAGCTGATAGTCGTCAGGCATCTGACCTGAGTAGCCCAGCAGCGTAGTGCCGACATATACAAGTCCGTCTTGGTTTGAATGCCAATGCGTGTTATGGAATGCCTGATAACCGATTTGGCAATACGGGCTGCGCATATCAACCTCTGCCAGCGACCAAGTGTTATAGAAAGCTCTCTCCCCAAGTTTTTCAACGCTTGCGTGAATGATTATGCTTGTCAATGCCGTATCCGCAAAGGCATATGCTTTTATTTCTTTTATGCCGCCGTTCGAGGGCTGAACAAAATCTGCCAACAGAGCGGCGCCATAGAACGCATACTCGCCGATTGTTTCAAGGCTGGCAGAAACGGTTATACTTTCAATCCGGCTTGAAGCATAAGCATAAGGAGCAAGGCTTGAAGTGCCGTCGGCTATGATTATGGTCTTTAGCGAAAGCGGCAAATAATGTGTCACCGCCTCATATTCAACAGTATAGCTGTCCTCAAAGCTGTCCGTTCCGAAAAGCTCGGGCAAGGCGTATCCGCAAACGGTAAGTTCTGCCAACGCAGAGGCTGCGTTCAGAATGCCCTGACCTATGACATTCACCGAATCGGGCAAATACAGCGTAGTAAGACCCGAACAATTTCTGAAAGCAAAATCGCCTATTTTTTCCAGTCCGCTGCCCCTTATTACATTTATTTGCGAAATTCCCGAACAACCGTCAAAGGCGTAAGCGCCTATTTCTTTTATGGATATAGCCAAAATCACCGTAGCTATCTCAACGGCATTTTGCATGCAATATTCAACAACCTTTGTTGAATTGTCTACAATTCTGATATCTTTCAGCGCTTCGGGCAAATAGTATGTTTCGCCGTTTTGCTCAGCCGCATAACTGCCCGTAAACGAATTTCTACCGAACAGATAACCAAGGTTTTTGCTGCCGTTGTAGTTCAGACTGGCAATAGCTGAGCAGCCGGCAAAAATATCCGGCGCAATGCTTTGTACTCCTGCAGGTATGGTTATGCTCTCCAATGAAGTGCAATTTTCAAAGGCTCTCTCTCCGATAGTCTTTAGGGCGCTGCCGATGGCAAGAGTAATGCCCAAAAGCCCCGTACAACCTGCAAAAGCCCTCTCCTCAATAGTAGTTACGCCGGCCGGCAAGCTGACCTGCGTCAACTGCGTGTTGCCAGAAAAAGCGTATTCGGCAACAGCAATTGTGTCGTTGAGCAAAGCCGCCGTCGTGCCGTCACCCTTAAAGGAATAGGCTATTTTTCCGATGTACACCGTTCCTGACGCTTGGTTATTCAGCCATTTTGTGTCTTTGAAAGCGTCTTTTCCCACCATGGTTAGCGTTTCCTGTTTTTCAAGGATTATGGTTTCAAGATTTGAGGCGCCATTAAAAGCGTTCCTTGATATTCTTTTGATAGTGGCAGGCAAATGTATTGTTTCGACGCTATCTACTGCGGAAAAAGCACTTTCTGCTATTGTTGTCGTGCCTGCAGTAATGTTTATTGTTGTTAGGGTTGAGGGCAAATTTCCGCCGAACAAAGGCGCAAGCGCGCCGCCCGTGACAGCAATTTCTTCAAGATTTTGGCAGCCCTCGAATGCCGACAATCCGATAAATGACACGCTGTCTCCCACAAGTTTTTGCAGTTCTTTGCAACCATAAAAAGCCCTTTCGCCTATTTCTTTCAGGTTTGTAAGGTTGTTGAGTTCAAACAAAGTCTGGCTAAGTCCATAAAAAGCCTCTTTGCTTATTTTTATTAGTTGGTTGTTGTTTGCAATGCTTATGCTGCCAATTTGACTTTGCTTAAATGCGCCGATAGAAATCTCAGTCACCCATGCAGGTATCATTACATTGTCCATAGCGGTATTTGAGAAAGCGTCATTGAGTTTTGTTATGCCGGCAGGTATAACCGCCGATACAAAAGCCGTATTTGAAAACGCCTGACTGCCGATATACGAAAGTTGGCTTTCGGATAAAATATAAATGGAAAAGCCGCTATTCATAAAGGCCTTTGCGCCGATGCTTGTCAATGCGTTGGGCAGATACAACTCACTGTCAATAGCAGAAAGCTGCGAAAATGCCCCTTCTCCTATGGCTTGTATGCTTTCCGGCAAAACTATGGAAGTCAGCGCCTCATTGTTTGCAAATGCATATGCTCCTATATCCTTCAAGTTTTCAAGCAACGGCAGCTCTGCAAAACCCGATGCATAAAAAGCGTGGTTGCCGATACTTTCAAGTTGTGAGCCCTCTTCAAAAACCAAACTCTCAAGTGAACAGCCGTAGAATGCCCTTTCGCCTATGGTCTTTACGGTCGCAGGAATGTTGATTCCGACCAGATTAATTTGATTCTCAAAGGCGCGCGGAGAAATTCCCGTCGTACCCTCGCGTAAGGTCAATATCGTACCGGCAGGCATTGCGCCCTTGTAGGAATAGGCTATGTTATTCAAATAGACGACTCCTAGGCTTGCGTCTTGTTGTTCTGCCAGCCACGGAGTATCCATAAAGGCATATTCCCCGATATAATCTATGTTTTGCATGCTGCCAAGCACCTCATAAAGCCTTGAGGCGCCGGCAAAGGCATAGTCGCCCAGATATGCCACACTCTCGGGCAAGGTTATGCTTTCAAGTGAGGAACTAAACCTAAAGCTCTCGTTACCTATATATGTAAGCGTACTAGGCAGCGCCAGCTGAACAAGCAACTCAGCATTATAAAAAGCTCTTTCTTCAATTCTTTCAAGCGCTGTTCCAAGCGCCGCAGTCGCCAGCCATACGCAATCTTGGAAAGCGTATTTGCCTATGGTTTCGATGCCGTCGGGCAGCTCTATGCTCTTTAGCGCCGAATCTCTGAATGTTTCCGCTGCAATGGCTGTCAACATTGAGTTTTCTCCAAAAACAATGACTTCAATGCCACTGCCGCTAAATGCCGCTGCGCCTATGTGCGTGACCGATGACGGGATATAAATACTTTTTAGATTTTTTGTCAAATAGAAAGCGTATTTGCCGATACTCTCCAGTTGGCTGTCTTTTTCAAACTCAACCG
This sequence comes from Christensenellales bacterium, assembly GCA_050309775.1. Taxonomy (GTDB): domain Bacteria; phylum Bacillota; class Clostridia; order Christensenellales; family DTU072; genus DTU072. Next base: position 150,314 of record JBNRMV010000013.1, read on the forward strand.
TTGACAGCTGACTGAAATAATTATATCCTGCGCCGGCAGGAACGCGAATTCCGGCAAAAGCATAGTCGCCGATTGTTCTTGTTGTTTTTGGAATGGTTATGCCCGTCAACTTTATGCAACCGTTAAAAGCGTCTTTGCCTATTTGTTCAAGCAGACTGCCGCCCTCAAACAACACTTTTTTAAGTTCTGCGCAGTTTTTGAATGCCTCATCGCCTATTGTTCTTATGCCTGCGGGAATGATTACTTCGACAATGTCGGCATTGTCGACAAAAGCGTTCGGCGCTATACCGATGACGGCTCTGCCGTTATCGTCAACTGCAGGAATATAAAGCACACCCGAATATTGGGCGCCGTCTTTTGCTTTGACAAGGCTGTATCCCTCTCCTGCATCAATGAATTCAAAGTCATCATATTCAGTAGGGTGCGTAAAAACTTTTGATGCATAATCGGCATAGCTGTCCAGATATGCCTGCTTATGCGCTACGGGTACAAACAGTTTCAGAGTTTCAGAGGTGTTTTCAAATACAGCCGCGCCGAGGACCGGCGGAATTTCCGCATGGAATATGATATCGTTCAAACTGACTGCGTCTTTGAACGCAGAGGCGGCTACGGCGGTTGCCGTCGAACTTACTCTGGCTCTTGTCAGCGCCTGCGGTAAATAATAAGTGCCGTTTTGCTGAACTTCATAGGTGTTTTCAAAGTATGTACTGCCAAATACCGAACCCAGCGAAGTATTGCCGGGAATGGTGACTTCCTGAATGTTGTAAGCGCCGCTGAATGCCTTTATGCCTACCGTTTGTAGGTTCTCCGCATTGAGCGCCGTCAAGCCAAGACAGTTATAAAAAGCAAAATTGCCGACAAAAACAAGTTCCTCAAATCTTACAAAGGGAATTTCGGCTGTCTGACAATTATAGAAAGCGTTGTCGCCAATGTATTGCAAATGCTCCGAAAACTCAAGCATTTTCAGTGATTGACAACCATAAAAAGCAAATTCGCCCACATATATAACGGAGGCTATGCCGACATTTTCAAGCTCTGCGCAATCATAAAAAGTATACGGCTCAATCCTAGTTACTCCGTCGGGAATATAAAAACTATTCAGCGCCGACCCGGAGAAAGCTCCCGACCCTATTGTTTCAAGCATACTATCTTGCGAAATATTGAACGCTGTCAGCGCCGCGCAATTCTTGAACGCATTTTCGCCGACAGCCTCAACCATGGACGGCAAATCTATTTTTTCTATGCCGATGCAGTTTTCAAAAGCCGAAGCGCCGATTTCTGTTATGTCCGAAAGCTCAACCAGTTTTATGGCGGCGGCGTTTTGGAACATATGGGCGGAAATGCTGCCGCCCAGGAATTTTATGGTGGTCAACGCGCGCGGCACATGGTATGTCACGCCGTTTTGAATGATTGCATCGCTGCCGCTGAAAGCCGCCGTGCCGAACAGCATACCCAATGTGGCAGTATGCGGCTGTTCAATATTTGTGTTGTAAAGCGTAAGTTCGCTCATGGCGCTGTTGCCGGCAAAAATTCCATGCAAGCTATCCAAATTCAGTTCTTTGGGCAGAGAAATTGTTGTCAGCAATGCGTTGTTTGCAAAGGCTGACTCACCCAATTCCGACAAACGGCTTTGTGCGCCAAATGTCACGGTGCCAAGTTTTGCGTTATTGGCAAATGCCAAAGCGCCGATTGATACCGTTCTGTCAGGGAAAACCACATTCATAAGCGCATTGCAGTCCTCAAATGCGCTTTCGCCGATTTGTAAAGAGTTTTGTACAACGCCGTTGTTATCGGTGACTACTGCGCTGCTCTCAAATTGAAGTATACTAATATCGGAGTTGGCAAAAGCCCCGTCGCCTATTTTGCGCACCGTTGCCGGCACATAAAAACTGGTGAGCGCGCTGTTTTCAAATGCGCCCTTGCCAATTTCTGCAAGCTGCGGAGATACGCCATAGCTTATTTCATACAAAGATATGCCGCCCTTAAACGCGTCCTTGCCGATTGTTTTTAAGGAAGCAGGAATGACTACGGGCAGTATGACAATGGAGCCGTCTTCTGATTTGCTGCCTAGTGCTGCACAATTTAAGAACGCCCCCTCTCCAATGCTGACAAGTCCGTCAGGCAGCGTAATTTCTTGAAGTGATATGAAATTCATAAAGGCAAACGGAGTTATGGCTCTGTCCGCAAAATCGCCCTGACTCAAAACTATTTTTTTCAGCGTCAGGGGTATGTAATAGTTCTGCGAAAACTTTGCCTTCACTTCCAGTACATCTTCCAAGCCCAAATGCTCGTCTATATAAAATGTTTTGCCAAAGTACGATGTAAATTGCGTCCTGCCGTTGTCGGTAATACCTTGTGAAAAACTAATGAAAAAGCTGTAAACTTCGTCTTCTATCTCATAAAAATCCTCATAGTCAGTGCTGTGACTCAAACTTCCTATTGCCTGGCTGTCCAGCAATTTACCGTCGGAGTCATACGCTCCTTTTACAACAACATCATAGCTTTGCGGATAATGTCCGTAAAGGTCTTTTGTTTCTGCCCATCGCGCTACATAGCTGTTGTCTTCCGATACTATGTCAAATGCAAGGCTTCTTTCAAATGTTTGGTTGGCTTCATATGAGCCGGTAAAAGAGTCTTGTCCGAAATATTCGCCTGCCACTCTGTCGCCAAATACCGTAAGAGACGCCAGCTTGTTGCAGCCTGAAAGAATATTCTTGCCCAAATCTTTGGCGCTCTTGGGCAATGTCACGGAAACAAGGTTAATACAGCCTTTGAAAGCGTTGTCTTTTATGGATTCAACGCCCTCGTTAATAATGACAGAGGTTATGCCGACGCAAGATGCAAAAGCCGATTCAAAGATTGTTTTGATTGTTGCGGGTATGTTGACGCTCTTTATGTTGCTTGTGTTGGCAAAAGCAAACGGAGCAATTGCCTTGACGCCGTCTGCCCACTGCGTAAGGTTTATTTCATCGACAATGACGGCGCCTTTGTAGGTCAGCGCAAAGCCTGCCAGATATACTACGCCGTTTGGTCTTTGGCGCATCCATTCCGTTGCGGCAAATGCGCTCTCGCCGATATAATCCAGCGCCGCGGCATTTTGGAAAGTTATGCTCTCTAGGTTGGCGGCATTGCTGAAAGCTTGATTGCCTATGATTGTCACGGTAGAAGGAAAAACAATATTTGTGAAGGTTGTGCGTCTTAAAAATGCGCCCTCTCCGATTTCTTTCAGATTGCTGCCGTCTGCTATGTTCAGTTCTCCGGGTCGCATCAGATTGTTGGCATCGCCCTGTTCTACGGCAAAAGCCTTTTTGCCGATAGTCTGCACAGTTGACGGAATGTTTATGGTGTGGACGGAAACGCAGTTGTTAAGCAAGTTGTCCACTATATCGACACAGCCTTGCCGTATGGTAATGGTACTCAGGCTTGTGGGCAGTCTCCTTGTGGCAATGATATAAACATTCTTGCCGCCGTCAAGTACATAATTGCCCTGCGAATCTCTTTGTTTTATAGTTTGGGACACCAAATAACTGCCGGCTGTGCCGACAAAAGCCTCGTCGCCGAAATAGTCGTTTATGGGTGTGTCGCCAACAACCGTCAGACTGGCAAGCGCCGCACAGCCTGCAAAGGCTCCGTCGCCAATAAACAGTATATTTTGCGGATTGAATGAAACCAGTCTTGTGCAATTCAAAAATGCGTACCTTCCAACTCGCTCAAGGTCCTGCAATCCCTCAAAATTAATAATTAGGTTGTACAGATTTGCAAAGGCAAAGGCTCCGATTTCTATTATGTTTTGCGAAATGTTAAGTTCGGTAATCTTTGTGCCGTAGAAAGCCCGCTCACCGATAATCCCCAAAGCGCTGCCCTGCGGAATGTCCGCAACAGACAATTCCGAACAACCGTCAAAGGCAAAATCGCCGATGTGTTTAATGGTCTTTGCCAAAGATATATGATTGAGGCTTGACGCGCCGTAAAAAGCATAATCACCAATATATTCAAGACGATTCTTGTCGGCAAACTCGGCGCTGAGAAGTTCTGAACAACCGTAGAATGCATTCTCGCCTATTTCGGTAATACCCACGGGCAATACAATTGTTTTTATGGAGGTGTCCCTGAAGCCGTCCTCGGCTATCTTGACAACCAGTTCCCCATTGTAAGAATTGGGCAAAACAATGTCATCGGGAAGAACCGCCTCCGGCGCTGCGGCAATGGCAAAACCGCCGTCAATTGCCGTAAATTCAAATAATTCCTCCGGCGCGGCAACGGCGTTGTTTATGGTAATCCAATAAGCGTATAGTGTAAAATCGTCTGTGACTCTCTCTTTGTCGGCGGCTTTTTGGTCATACTCATCGTCAAGGTACCAGCCTCCGAATATTTTGCCCTCTTTTGTCAGGTCGGTGGGCAAAGTCAGTACTTGATTGTATTCCAGCGTCTGTTGGCTGATATCGCCTTCGTCATCAAAAGCAATGGTTATTATTCTCGGCAAATAACGCGCGGCGACGGTTATGGGCTGTGTTATTGCGGTGAAGTCGGGCTGACTCCAGACCTCTTCTTCGTCTACTTTGGTCACAACAACCCATACGCCCGTATTTCCTTCAGTGGCAGGTATTTGCGGAAAATCAGTAAAATCATTGCCGTATGCCACCTGTTTTATGATACTCTCATCTTCGGAGAAAACAAAAGTGATATCCAGCATTATCGGGGTGTAAACCGCCTCAACAACCGTATCCATTGTCAATGCGGTGAAATCGGTTATGCTCCACGCTCCATTGTAACCTTCCCTTGGGGGCACAACCGGCAGGGAAGAGGGGTTGGTGCCGATTGTGACATTTGTTGTTCTTATGATAAGGTTGTCCGATTTGAATGTGACTTTGAAAAAGTTTTTTGTATAGACGGCGGTGACCGTCGTGTCTTGGTATAGTTCTGAAAAATCCGTAATGCTCCACTCTGCAAGATAGCCTTCTTTCTGCGGCACTTCGGGAACTTCCTCCAGCCCTTGCCCATGCGCTATTATGTATTCTCTATGTATCCGTCCTTCCACTGTAAATGTAACCGTCACAACCTCGGGCGGCTGTCCACAGGCAAACAATGATACTGTAAGTATCAAAATAAATATTATCAGCAGGCATACTTTTTTTAGGCGGTTCATAGCGGCTCCCAGCTTAGTGCGTAGTAGTATATGTATAGTTATACATATAAAAGTATACATTATAATAAATAATAATGCAATAGAAAAAAACCCAAACTACACAACGGTAAAATGACGGTAAAGTATTGTTTTTTTTGAATTTAGTTGCAATAAATGATGCGCTGGGCTATAATATTGAATATGAAATATTTTTATTTAACAATACAATATCTCTTTCAACTGGACAAAGGCAAAAGGTTTTTGACGCTGTTCCTTTATGCTCTGCCAGCCTGCCTTGTTTTGTCGGCATTTTTTCCGATTACCGGTTATTTTGAGTGGCTATTCGGTCATGGCTCGGCATATGCAAATTATGGCGAACTTTGGTTGTCGCTGGTGCAGCGTGACACTTTCAAACTGGGCTTGTTGATTGCGGTATATTTTCTGCTGATATTGTCGGTTTCGGCTATCACAACGACGATTATCCGCAGTCTGCGCGTAGGCAAGTTTCAAGTCAAAAGCCTGTTCTACATCATAAACGAAAACTTCCTTCCCTCATTATGGATGGTGAGCGCCACAATGATTGGACTACTGGTTTTTCACTCGCTATTCGGATTGTTTTTGTTCACCTGGCAATTCATTCCAAATGTCGCTCTCAGCTATGCCTTGTCAATGATTTCATTCTTGCTATGTTTGTCATTGTTGACTTTTGTCTTCTCAAAACTGGCGTTATGGTTACCCATAATGAGCATAAACGGACTTCGCCCTTTCCGCGCCATGGAATCAGCCATTTCAAAAACGCACCAAAAAAAGAAGAATATGTTCGTGGCTTTCTCTATTGCCGTGCTGCTGCTGTTGGCGGCCGGCACAATTGCTTTCTTTTTCCGCGCCGTGGGCATACTGGACTTTGTCATCAATGTCGTAACATATACCATAATGCTGGTATACTATTGCGCGCTTAGCCTGCTTGCATATTTTGACATTGAGGGCATAACTAGAGAAGATTTGGCAAAAAGGCCTTATCTTCGGAGGTAAACTTATGGAATTCAAACACTCCCTTTCGATATTTTCCAGCAACCTTGTGCTTTCTTACAAGTTGCTGCTTTTGATATTTGTTGTATTCATTATTGCCGCCGTGCTTTTTGTCAGCATCTTTAACCCATTGTTTGACGGGCTTCAGGATGCGCTTGAGATTGAGGGGCTTTCTCTTTCTTTTACGGAAGTCATTCAAGACCCCATCAACAATATATCCGCCATATGGCGCACAGCAACGGACTATATTTCTGACAATACTTCGCTGATTGTGTCGCGCTTTGTTTTTCTCAGCTTACTCATCATGTTCGCGCGTTTTTTCGGCTCGTTGGCGCTTATTCCTGCTACAAAAATGTTGCACAACAAAATGACCAGCGGTTATTCTGACGGGCTGTTTGCAAGTTTTGTAGCTTCCCTCCCCCAAACGCTGCTCTTTGCTTTGGTGTCCTCAATAATATTCACCATCATTGATTTGGGGTTGTTTTTCTTGGCAATGCTGCTTTTCTTTGGTTTATACAAAATATTCAAAGTTTCGGCGCTCTTCATTACGCTGGCTTTGCTGTTGGCGGCATTTTCGATAAGAACATCGCTGTTCTCTCAATGGATGCCCGTTATGGTAGACAGCGACAAAAATATCTTTAAGGCACTGCCTGACGCAATAAAGCTCGGCGCAAAGACTTTCGGGACGCACTATCCTATGGCGCTTACCATAAACATTGTTTTCACCGCCATAATAATGACATGTACCATACCCACATTCGGCGTACTTCCCATTGTCGCGCTGCCAATGTATATCTCAATGCATTGTATCTGCGCTTTGACAACATATTTCAACCACCACGACCGCAAGTACTACACCGACAACGGTTTGACTGTTTATACTCCCAAAAAATCAGATTAAGAATAATTTATCAATCCGGCAACTGAATATGCAAATCCGACAACGCATAACAGGCGCAGGGGTGAATATATCCAAGTTTTTTGTCGGTTGCCCTTCTGCCGTCATTTTCCGGCGCTACAAACACATCTCCCGACACCAAACGGCTTCTGCAAAAGCCGCACTCTCCGCTGCGGCATCTTGAAGGCAGCGCTAGTCCTGCGCGTTCAATTGCCGACAGGACTGACTGACTGCTGTTTGCGTCAATCGCAACATCTATTGATGAGCCTACAATTCTTAGTTTGTAACTCTCTTTGACAGCTTTGTCAGGATAGCCTTTTGCGTCCTGAATACGCTTTACCTCGCCAAACAGTTCTCTGCGTATAAGTTTTCTCGGCAGTTTCAATTTTGCCAATTCCTTTGTCAAAAACTCATACATAACCTGCGGACCGCAAATAAATATCGAATACTCTTTCGGAGCGTATTTTTTTATGATTTCAGCGGTAACAAAGCCTTTTTCAAACCCTTCCTCTTCTTCCTCGCTAAGTATATGTACAACCTTGACTTTGCCTTTTGACTGTTTTTCCAACTGCTCCAATCTGTCAAAGAAAAGGATATCGCACTTTTTGCAGCTGCCATAGAGCAATATAAGATTCAGGTCTTCCGTCCCTTCAACTATGGCTTTTGCCAAAGAATACAATGGAGTAATGCCGCTGCCGCCGCAAATGCCGACAACGGTCTTTTTGTCTCTTATGGGCTGATAATAGAAATTGCCCTCCGGCGCCGATACTTGGAATGTGTCGCCGACTTTCAGGTTGTCGTTGGCATATTTTGAATAAAAGGCGTCCTCACTTGATTTTATGGTTATTTCATAAAAGCCCTTCTGCGCATCTTTGGGCGAAGAACTCAGCGAATAAGGACGGGTAAACAGCCAGCCGTCAACTTCCAAATTCAGGCTTATATATTGTCCGGCGCGGAAATAAGCCGGGGCGCTGCCGTCAGCCATTGTCAACTTGAAACTTTTTGTTCTGTCGTTGTGCTTTATTATGTCGGCTATGACCATCTCCTGTTTTTTGGGGTGCAAAGCCTTTGCCAATCTATTGACGGGGTGCAAGTCTTTTATGGGCGCCGAGGAGGCGTCGTCAAACTTCTTTATTCTGTTCGGTATCAGCTTTTTGAAAGCAATCAAATCCAACAAGCCGATGGGCTTTATTTTTACATTCAGCTTCTTTTTCATACTATTTTTCCTCCTTCATATCCTTTATTGTTAGCAGCGCCGCAGTCGGACCCGACAAATATGATGAACTGTAACCGTGCGCTCTGAAAGCAGAGCCGCCTGCAAAACGCAAACCTTTTATGAATATCTCGTCCTCCATACGCATTGTCCTTGGCAATATGGAGTCCCATGAGTCGGGTTCATATCCATATATGGAGCCGCCAAACGCTCCTGTATATCTCGCAAAGGTCACAGGAGTGGCCACTTCAAACTCCTCTATGCTGTCCTTAATTTTTATGCCGGTAGCTTTTTCAAAATAATCAACCGCCTCATAAGCTATTCTGTCCTTGACTTTGAAATAATCTTCTTCCTTTATGTTATCCCATGCGCCTTCATTGAATAGCGTAGTCATGGACATAATCGAAGTACCTTTTGTGGAGCAATCGGGGTTGGCTACATTCAGGCATACGGTTGCTTGCACTCTTTCGCCGTTGATGCTCGCCATTCTGTCGTACAACTGCTCGGTTTTCATAGTGTCATAAATGAAATAGCTATAATCCTCAAGCCCCAACTCCTCTGCGCTCTTGTCCAATCCCAAATATACCACATAACCTGCCGGTCCGACTCTCCTTGCGTTGAGGCTCTTTATGGCAAGTTCGGGGACTTGGCTTTGCGGCTCTATCATATATGAATATACCGTATGCGGTGATATGTTGGCAATGACATGGTTTGAAAAAATGGTTTCGCCCTTATCGGTGAGTATTCCCTGAACTTTGTTGTCCTTTATGAGAATTTTCTCAACTTTGGTATTGTACCTAATTTCACCACCCAGCTTTCTGATGCATTTGTCCAGCTCAGCTGATACTTCATGCGAGCGGTTTTTGGGAATAATTGCGCCGTTTCGTATGTATTTCAAAAACATTGCGGCAAAAATAGTAAAGTTGCATCTTGATGTAGGTATGCCCAGATAGCACCAATATGCATTCAAAATATCCTTAACCGCCGAAGGAATTTTCATGGCGTCCTGCACTTGGTCAAGCGAATAAGCCGCCGTACGCAAGAAATTCGGGTATGTCTTTATTAAATATTTTTTGTCGGCAACACCCTTTGATTTGCCCAAATAATCCAAAGCGTTCAGCACCTCATCGCACAAATCAAAAAATTCTTCAACCTTGGCACGGCTTCCCGGCACATATCTTTCAAGAGCGTCTATATATTCCTTTTGTCCGAAAGGCATACGGATATCCAACTTGTCCTTACCTGTCAGAATAAGCCGATACGCATCGGGTACTGATATCCAAGTTATGTCGGCTCCCAAACTCTTCATAAGGTCTGCGCTGCTGCCAGGGCTGTGGTCACTGCACAGCTCATGCAGCGAAGGTTCAAATTCAAACCTGCCCCGCACAAAACTGGTGGCAAATCCGCCCGGAAGGTTGTGCTGCTCCACAAGCAGCGTCTTTTTGCCTTCCTTTGCGGCAACGGCTGCTGCTGTCAGCCCCCCGTTGCCTGCGCCGATGACAATGACATCGTACTCTTTTTGTTTTTGCTGCATATATTCTTCCTCCTTTTCAAATTTTACCTATATTATAAGTATAGTTGAACAAATTACATTTTTCAACACACAATTTTTTCATGTTGCTTAGCGTGCAACCTGATTTTTTTATATGACAAACTAATGCCTGACGGCAAGGAGAAAAGCTACTTGGGTTTCTGAATACACCGTTATAATCTTATATCATTAAATATACTTTGCTTGGTCACGCTTTCTGCGCTTAATGGTGAAGCCCGTTGCTATGAATCCTACCAGAATGAACACCAGCACGCCTATTCCGACATAAAGTAGTACGCTTGCCACACGGTCGCCCTCTTTTGTTTCGTGGGTTTCTGTGATGAACGCATAGTCGCCCAGTTCATACGCCTCGAACACGATATATTCGCCGTCAATTTCGTACGCCACATCATATGTCGTGTCGCCGCTGACAAAGGCTATGCGCAATGTGCTGACATCGGTTATGTTTGACGGGATAAGCATTCTGACTTCGGCTACACCATCCAAAGGAATGGCGGCGCCGTTGCTGAATAGGTTAATGTTGGTTATGCTCTTTACGGATTCGCCTATTTCTTTGTCCAAAGTAATGAGCTCTTCGGCATGCTCCAGCGTCTTTATGTCGCTGTTGTTGACAATGATTGGCACAACATACGGGTCAACGCCGCTTTCTATGGTTATGATACCCTGCGGTATTATTTCTGAAGTCGATATCTTGTTGGTCATGATTATCAACTTGGCTTCAAGTACCAAATCGTTGTAGTTTTCTTTTGTGAAAATTGCTGTTGCCCTATAAACGCCGACCTCGGTACCTGCATTATTTTTGTATTCGACATTATACTTTGATACTTCGCCGCTGGCAAGAAGTACTTGTTCATAGCCATCATAAAGCACCTTCATGTCTTCAAAGTATACATCGGTTATGTCGCCGTTGAGAATTTTCAGAACGGAATTTATCATTGTCACGGTATAGTTGTTTAGCGGTCTGATTTGGTTGAGGTATATCGGATAGTTGCCTACATAGGAATCAGGTCTTGCCGATGAAGTTATGCTGATTGCCGACGCAATAAGTTCTTCGTCTTCAGGCAATGGCTCTCCCGAAATGGTATAGGTCAAGTCTATTCTCTCAGCGCTGCCATGCAAGAATGACATGGAATTTGCTGTTATGGTTATGGGTCTGGGGCTAATAATCAGGTTGCCTGCAACAATAACTATTTCGTAGTTACTGTTGTTCAGCGTGCCCATGGTTATGGCATACACGCCGACATCCTCGCCCTCTTGTCTGCCTAGCTGACCCTCAAGCCTGTCTCCGGGTACCATCGTTCCGCCATACAAACCATAAGTAAATTCGGGGTCATGGTTGCCGTATATCTTGTTCTTGGCGTCGGCAATAATAACTATAAGGCGCTGTTCAATTTCAAACTGTACCGGCTCCAGCGTAATGTCATAATTGCTGTTTTCTTCGCGCAGCGTACCGACTGTGATATCATAGAAACCTGTGCTTTCGCCGGCATTTCTGTTAAGTTTGCCTTGGACCGTATCCTCAAACACCAGGTTGCCTTGCGTAATAGTAAATGTGAACTCGGGGTCATCATATCCGTAAGTCTTCTTCAGCGCGTCAGGGGTTATGGTAATGGGTCTTTGGTTGATGCTGAACACGCCGTTCTCAAAGAATATTATATAATTCGGGTTGTTGGCATTGTTTACCGAACCTGTATGAATGGTATATGTTCCGACATTTTCTCCCGACATTCTGGCAACGGAGCCTACAAGCTGTTCATCAAAAGCCGTGCTGCCCGAAATTATTTCATACCCAAGTATCGGGTCAATGTCGCCGTATATCTTAGAGGTCGATATTGCCCTGATACCTATGGCGCGTTGCGTAATGGTGAATTCACCTTCTACAAAGGTTATGGAATAGTTGGGGTTGTTTTCGTTGGTCAGCGTGCCTTGTCTTATGACATATTTGCCCAGTGACTCACCCTCGTCTCTGCTTAACACTCCTGTAAGTCTGTCGGTAAAGCCAAGGCTGCCTTGGGTGACCGAATATGTCAGCGCAGGGTCAGTCTCGCCGTATGCTCTGGAAATGTTGTTGGCGGTTATGGTAATAGACCTTTTGGTGATAACAAAGGTATTGCCCACAAATGTAATGTTATAGTTGGGGTTGTTCTCGTTGGTCAAGGTACCTTGAGTAATGGGATATGAGCCTACATTTTCTTCCGCAGGTCTTACCAACACACCGTTAAGTTTGTCATTGCCTACAAGGTTGCCGGTTGTGATATCATAGAGTAGCGGCGGCTCGTTGTTGCCGTATGTCTTCGTATGTGATTTTGCCGTTACGGTTATGTTTCTTCTGATTATTTCGAACTCGCCGTCTATGAAAGTGATATTATAATTGTCGTTTCTAAGCGTGTCTTTGTGTATGGTATAAATGTTGACATCTTCGCCTGCCTCTCTTGCAATTGCGCCTGACAGCGTGTCGGAGAACACCAAGTTGCCTGTTTGGATTTCATATTCAAGCGCAGGGTCTGCATCTCCGTAAGTCTTTTGTTTGTCAACTGCGGCAATTGTAAGCGGTCTGGGGTCAATGGTAAGACGGTTGCTTATGTAAGCAATATCATAATTGCTATTGTTTGCGTTGGTCACGCTACCGCGAAGTATGTCATACACTCCTTTGTTCTCGCCTTCAACTCTTGTTAAAGAGCCTGCCAGCGTATCGTCAAATACCGTATTGCCCATAGTAATAGTGTAGGTAAATTCTGGGTCAGAATCGCCGTATATCTTGGTCTTTGCGTCGGCGGTAATGGTAATGGGACGGGGAACAATGGTGAATGAGTTGCCCTCATAGCTGATTTCATAGCTGTTGTTCTCGGACTGTACAATGCTTATGGCATACACGCCGACATCCTCGCCCTCGGCTCTGGCAACAGCCGCTGAAATGGTATCGTCATAAGCCAGACTGCCCGAAGTGATGCTGTATGAAAGTTCGGGGTCGGCATCGCCATAAACCTTTGTCATATCGTCAGCCGTTATGGTAATGGGGCGCTTGGTTATGGTAAGGAATTCCGGAACAAATGTTATGGCATAGTTGCTGTTGCCCAGCGTGCCGATGTTTAATTCATATGTTCCGACATATATGCCCGGTTCTCTTGACAACTTGCCCGACAGCGTATCCGAGCCCACCAGGTTACCGCTAGTTATTGAGTACTCAAAGGCCGGCTCGGCGTCGCCATAAATCTTTGTTGCGGCATGAGCCGTTATGGTCAGCGGTCTTTGCTTAATAACAAGGTATGCTTCAGTAATTACCGTAACATAGTTTTGACCTGCGGATACCGTGCCTGCGTTGATAGCATAGTCGCCGACATCTTCTCCGGCAGTTCTGGCAAGCGCGCCTGTCACGACATCTCCCGAAAGGAGGTTGGAATATGTGAAGTCTAAGGCGGGGTCGCTTTCGCCATAAATCTTTTCTTTGGAATCAATGTTCACACGCAGTTCTCTCTTGTCGATTATCAGCGTAAATACCTCGCTGACTGCGGTATAGTTTACGGTTTCGGGACTGGTTACGGTGATTTGGTAACTTCCTGCATTCACATAACCCTGCGCAGGAGCGAAGTTCAACGGCGCCTCGCTGTGATTCAGCGTGACATCCAGCAGAATTTGCGTACCGTTGTAAGTGTAGTTCTGCACCTTATCGCCCAGCACTCTGCCCGTCGCTTTTGCGACTGTCAATGTACCATTGATAAATGTCGGTATGTAATTCGTGTAGGTGTTGTCTCTTATCCTTATATAATAAGTGCCTACCGCCGCATACTGCGTATAGTCTGTGTATGCCTCGTCGCCCAAATTGTCGTTGTTTTCCAGTCCATAATAAGTGAATGTAAACTCAGGCACGGCTGACGCATATTCAATGGTGAGGTCGTCGACAATAATTGTCAAAGCTTTCTTGTTGACGGTCAGCTGTCCTTTTTGGGTTGTAAGTATATAGTTGGTATGGGTCTTGGGGTTGACTGTGATATCATAAACGCCCACATCGCCATAGCGTACATAAGTTGTCGATGCAGTATCAATCAAAGTATCATTATTTATTAAACCGGAATATACAAAGGTAAACTCAGGCAGCGCGTCGCCGTAAGTGATGCTCTTGTTTTGGGCGGTAACCGTAGCGGCTTTCTTGCCGACCGTCAATGTTCCGGTTTGATAAGTAGGCGCATAGTTTGTATAGGTCTTTAGCGCAACGGATATGGTGTATGAGCCGGCATTGCCATATCTTGCATATTGAGCAGAGGCCGTATCGCTCAATGTATCTCCGTTCACCAATCCAGTATAACTTATCGTGTAAGCAGGCGGATTGTCACCGTAAGTAATGCTCTTGTTGTCCGCTTTGATAGTGACATTGCGTTTTTGTACCGTCAGCGTGCCTGTCAGATAATTTGCTTCATAGTTTGTATAACTCTTGGGCGTTACGCTCAGAGTAAATGTGCCTGCATCGTCATAGCGCTTGTAGGTTGTGGTTACGGTATCCGTCAAGGTGTCGCCGTTGACAAGTCCGGTATATGTCACCGTGAAAGTCGGCAACGCATCGCCATATGTGACAGTAGCGTTATTTGCTTTTATGGTGATATCCTTTTTGTATATGACAAACAATGAGGCAATCAGCGTGATTTCGTAGTTCTCATTGCCAAGACTACCCATTGTAATTGCGTAACTGCCTGCGTCCTCTCCTGCCACTCTCGACAATTTGCCGCTCAAAGAGTCGCCCGAAACCAATGCGCCCGAAACAATGCTGTAAGTGATTGTGGGCTCGGCGTCGCCGTAGGTTTTGCTACCGTGACCGGTAATGCTTATTTTTCTGTCATTAACGGTCAGTACGCCTGCTTGGTAATTGCCGATATAATTTGTATAGGTGTTTGGCGTTACGGTAATTGCGTATGTGCCGACAGCGCCATACTGTTCATACGGGGCGCTTGCTGTATCGTTCAGCACATCGTTGTTTACCAGTCCTACATATGTGATAGTGTATGTCGGCGGAACATCGCCGTAAGTTATGGACTTGTCGTCTGCTTTTATGGTGACGGCGAGTTTGTTGACCGTAAGAATGCCCATAGTATTTGTGACTGTATAGTTTGTGTGCTCCTTCGGAGTAATTATTAAACCAAAGGTACCGACATTGTCATACCTCTTGTATGAAGTGGTGACGGTGTCAGTCAAGCTATCGCCGGCTACCAGTCCGTTGTATACGATTTCAAAAACAGGCACCGCATCGCCGTATGTCAAAGTCACATCTGCCGGCTTAGCCGTTATGGCTTTCTTGTTAATGATGAACATAGCCGTATTCATCGTGATGACATAATTATCGTTGTTGAGCGAGCCTAAAAGAATTCTGTATTCTCCGGCGTCGTCGCCCGGCTCTCTTGACAGACTGCCTGTCAGATTATCTCCCGAGAACATTGTGCCGGAAGTAATTTCGTATGTGAATACGGGGTCTGCCTCGCCATAAGTCTTGCTTGCCCAGTTTACTGTAATGCCAATGGGTTTTTTGGTTATGGTGAATTTCTTGGAAATAAATGTGATATTGTAGTTTGAGTTGTTGGCATTTGTCACCGTGCCTTGCAAAATATCATATTCTCCTACATATTCTCCCGCAACTCTTGTCAGCGTGCCGTTCAGATATTGTTCGTTTGCTATCGAACCTGCGGTAATCTGATATCCAAGTACAGGGTCCATTGTGCCGTATTCTTTTGATTGCGCAACGGCGGTAATGGTAATCGACCTTCTGGTGATGTGGAAAATATTTGAATTAAATACTATTGCATAGTTGTTGCCGCCCGTTAATGTGCCTCTATATATTTCATAGTCACCTACGGACTGACCCGAACTTCTGCTCAATTTTCCGCTCATGCTGTCGTTTGGCGCAAGACCAATGACGGTATAGGTCAATTCAGGATCCTCGTCGCCGTATTCCTTACTCATTTCGTCAGCGTTGATGGTCAGCGTCTTTCTGGTAATGCTTAAAGTAAATTCTGAAGACACCGCAAAATAGTTGGTTGTTTCTGCCGCGCTGACAGTGATTAAGTAAGTTCCATAATCCTTATAGCCTTGTTGCGGCGAATAAGCCAAAGTTGTTTCGCTGTGGTTCAGCGATACGGCAATATTTTGTTGCGCGCCGTTGTATTCATAACTCTGGGTCGTTGCGCCGGTAAGGACTGCGGCAATCTTGTTGACGGTCAATACACCTGTTTGATAAGTCGGCGTGTAGTTTGTATAGGTCTTGGGGGTGACCGTTATGGTGTATGTCCCTGCGTTGCTGCCAACGGTATAATTCGTCGTGGCGGTGTCCGTCAAGGTATCGCCGTTTATTAAGCCGGTATAACTTATAGTAAGCGATGGAATGGCGCCTTTGTAATTTATGGTTTTGTTGTCCGCTTTTATGGTAACGGCTTTTTTGTTTACGGTAAGCGTACCGTTGACAACTGTCGGCGTATAATTCGGATAGGAATTTGATTGAATAGTAATAGCGTATGTGCCTGCATTGCTATACTGCGTGTAGGAGCAAAGCAAAGTATCGATGAACGAATCGCCGCTGACAAGCCCTTCGTAAGAAACGGTGTATATAGGAGGCGCATCGCCGTAAGTTATGGTTTTGTTGGCGGCGCGTATGGTAAGCGCTTTCGGGTTGATTGTCAATTTGTTGCCTACAAAGCTCATGTTGTAGTTGCCGCCCAAAGTCAGCGAGCCCACATTTATGTTGTAGGTGCCGGTATTTTCTCCCGAAACCCTTGTCAAACTGCCCGAGAAACTGTCGCCTGATACCAAGGTGCCTGAAGTTAAACTATAAGTCAATGTTGGGTCGGCAGAGCCATAGGTTTTTAAGAGGGCGTCGGCGGTGACGGTGACATTGCGTTTTGTGATAGAGAATACTGCGCTTGCAAACGAGAAATTGTAGTTGCTGATATTCGATACAGTGAATGCACCTTGAGAAATGGTATAATTGCCTACTCCGTTTCCTGCCGCCCTTGTCAATGCTCCGCTATAAGAGTCAAATGACGCTTTACTGCCGCTTGTGACGGTATAAGTCAAGGCAGGGTCTGAATCACCGTATGTTTTGGTCTTGTTATCGGCGCTTATGGCAAGCGTTCTCTTGTTTATGGTCAAAGAGGCGCCGTAAACTGTCAAATAATAACTGTCTGCATTTGTTACGGAGAGAGTGCCTTGCGTAATATTGTATGAGCCGACATTGTTGCCTGACGCCCTTGTCAAAGCGCCGGTTATGCTGTCTCCGGTGGCTAAACTTCCTGAAGTTGTAGTATATGTCAGCGCCGGCTGAGGATCACCGTATACCATAGTCTGATTGTTGGCGCTTATGGATAGCGAACGCTTGTTAATGATGATGCTAACCGAATGAGTAAGGACATCGGCGCCGCCTTTCCTTATGGCATAGCTTGCGTAATATTCATTTGTGCTTGCAAATTTTGGCGCAGTTGTGCCAGGAGTAAAGTTTGTGCCGCCGCTGTAATTTACGGCGGAAACGGTATATCCGTTGGAGCCGTATCGAGTATTGAACTGCGACAGAGTCATTTCGTTATGCGCCGGAGCGAAGAATTTCGGCGATACGGATTTTGCCGTGCCGTCATATGTCGCTGTTATGGGCAGAGTGGCGGCTGAAACAACGGTGTTTACCGTAACATTTTTGGTATAAGTGTTGTTCAAATAGTCAGTAACCGTTAATGCAAAGGTTGAGTTGCTGTTTGCTTTTATTTCAAACGAATCGTTGTAAACGCCGGTAGCAAAGTTCTTTATGCCGCTGTCGTAAGAGCCCGTACTATAAGTCCCCGTCTTCGGGTCATAGACCTTTTGCGTTCCTGTGGCTCTGATGGTCTTTATGCCGATTCCGTCAAAGACATTAAAGAAAGCCGTAACGGTATTCGGGTTTGTCGAGCTTTCGATAACCTCTGTTTCATTGTTGGATATCTTAAATTTAGTATAAACCAACGACCCTGAAGTAGTAGAACCGCGATAATATCTGACTACATAATAGCCTTTTCTGTCAATGATTATGCCTTTTCTGCTAAGCGTTTTCCAAGCAGCGCCGCTGAAAGAGCCTCCGCTATCGTATACATCTTTGGTGACCTGAGCAATTGCAAAATTTGAGAAAGAACTATAAAAATAATTTATTTTTACTCTTGAGTTATAAAAAGTAGTATCATCAGCAGGTAAGGATGATTGCGGAGATGTTCTGTTCAGGTTGGTCGGCAAGCCTATGATGTTCGCCGGGGGAGTCAGCCTTCTGACATATTCTGAAGTCGACTGTATTACATGCAGCGAAGAAACCGGCGGCGTGGTGTCAATTGCGGGTTTGCCGTCGGACCAATTGTACGGCAAAGTCTTTACCGTTCTGCCGAACCAGTTTTCGTCATAACGCGCGGCATAGCCCCACGCCCACATTTGGTTGTTTTCGTTGACATTCAGCATCATGCCGCCATTGGAAATATAATTTGATTTTAAGCCTGTGTCTTGGAAAGTTCCATCGGCAGTTTTCCCGAAGTACTGGTCAACGCCGTAACCTGTACACATCAATTTGCCGCCGCTTATGGCAAGGGTATTTGCGCCGCCTGCCGATACAGCAGTAAATGTGCCGGAAACCTTTTGTAATGCTGACCTCATATTGCTTGTAAGGTACGGGTCAGATGTGCCCGGGCTGCCGATGCCCAGCTTGCCGCCTCGGTTGTCGCCCCAAGTATAAAGCGTAGTTCCGTCTAAGGCTGCGCTATGTAGTTCTCCTGCAGAAATGTCGGTAAAAGTGTTGCTTGTAAATACAGCCGTAGGCGAGCGCCATATTGTTGTCGTTGTAGAGTTCCCGCCCAATTGCATGTGCAGGTTGCCGCCCCAGGTATATAGCTTGTTGCTGGTATTAAGCGCCATAGAATGCTCAGACCCGGCAGAAATGGCTTTTACATTGGTCAGACTGAGTTTTTGCGGAGTGCTTATTATAGTACTTGTCGAGTTACAGCCGACCTGTCCAAGACTGTTGCCGCCCCAACCCCAAATGTTTCCTTTGTTGGTCATGAGTAGCGATTGGTACTCACCTGCTGAAACATCGGTGGGATATTCGTCCGATGCAAAATTAAACCTTGAAGTGATATCCTGCGGAACACCCGTAGGCGTGGAGGAAGTACTTCCGTTGCCTACGGCGCCGAACTCTTGTCTGCCCCAAGCGTATACTTTGTATGCCGATGCAGTCGTGCTGGTCTTTGTGTAATCATAACCGATAGCAAGACTGTGATAGCCGCCTGCCGAAACTTTTGTGACATGCAAATGGTTGAGTGCGACTACTGGTTGAAAATATGTATAATATGAAGAAGTGTCCGTAACCGGAACGCTGGTTCCCCTGTTTGAGGAACTTGCGGCAAGTCCTAGTTGTAAATGCTCATTTGAACCGCGCGTAAATACAAAACCATCTTTATCGGCAAAAATGATATGAAATTTTCCGGAATCTATGTCATTCCATTCCCATGAATAACCGGCGCCGAAAGTGCTTTTGCCATCTTCTATGCCGCCATGGTCACCTATGGTGGAGAGATATTCCGCGCCGGAAGAGTCGATTTTTGTAGGAGGCGTCGGTGTCGTGTTGTTTTCTGAAACAGTGGATGGTGCGTCATTGAAAAGCCAATCAACAATAGCATTTCCGTTTGTCAAAACAAGCGTGCATACTATGGCTGAAAAAACTAAAGTTAATGCAATTTTTGCAATATTTTTCCTTGTAGATTTTTTCATATTGACCTTCTCACCTTCTATATTATATGCTGGTTATTTATTCTTAAGTTAATTATAATATAATAAGTGAAAGGCGTCAATAAGATATTTTTTGCAAAAAAGTAAAAAATCAATCAATATTATTTGATAGCGTATAGGTGATATTCAGTCCTTTTTCGTCATTTACTGCGGCAATATATTTCAGGATTTCATTAGAGGCTACGGCATAACAAATGCTCCCCGTAGCTGACAAATTGGAAATCTTAAAGCTGACCAGTCCCACCATTTCGCATAAAGGGTTGTAAACGCCTGCGCCGGAATTGCCCTCCAGCGTCAGGGCGTCAAGTTGCAACATTTGCGTATTTTCGTAATTGTAGGTTCCCATAACGCTTCCTAAGGATACCGTAATGCCCAATCCCAAAGTGTTGCCCATTATGACGGTTTCTTCCCCTATCTTGACAAAATCTGAGTTGCCTATCGAAGCAACGGACAAGTCCTCGGGGGGTGATACAATTTTTATTATTGCAAGGTCATGCTCAATATCATAATCTATGACTTCAGCTGCAAACAGCGCAATATGCCCGTATACTGCCACATTGATTACGGAATATACGGTATAAGTGACGCTGCGTGTCGGATTGTTTATGTCGCCGCCGATATGCTCGGTAGCATAAGTTATGGAGTGGGTATTAGTAATAATGTAGCCGTTGGTATTGAGGATTATTCCTGTGGCTCTTATGGACGGGGTTGCGGTGCTGCCGCTCAACACTTCAACGGTAGAGGGTCGAGCGCGCTGATTTACATACAAGCCTATAGACACATAGTCCTCAGGCAAATAGTATTCTCTCACATAATCCTTCAGAAGTTTCTCTGATATTTTGTTTTTCATGTCGTCCGAAATTATGTCGCCGAAGTTGAGCAAAAACTTCTCGTATGCCTGTTCGACAGATATTTCTGTTTTTTTCTGAAAATATTGTGTAAAAATAAATCCAAAAACTATGTTGAGGGTGACAAGCAATATTATGGCAATAAAAAAATATGTCTTTAGCTTTGATTTCAACTCTCTGGCGTCCTGAGGCTCATCAGTCTGCCTTTTTGCTTTCAATCGGCTGAAAAACTTCTTAAAAGGTATTTGTATCGGCTCAGGTAGCGTGGGTTTGCGTACAGGTTTGTTGGACGCTTCAAGCGTGTTTTCCTCAGCGTCCATGCTTTCCGATGTGTCTTTGCGCTCAACTATGTCTATGCTTTCCGCTGTATCTATGCTTTCCGCTGTATCTATGCTATCCGCCGCATTTTTGCTTTCGGTTATATCCCTTTTGTCAAAATCAGACATATCTTACCTCATTCCTTCGTTTCTGGCTTATCAGAATAATTATAGCACTAAATAGCAGGAAAGACAATGCGCAAGACTGAAAAAACCGCTTACTCATTAACAACTTGACACAAGCTCATTATTGGTATATTTTAGTATTATGAAGATTGTCAAATGGTATAAAGCCCAATCCAAATCCAAGAAAATTGTTTTCGTAATCGCAAGCGTGATAGTATTTCTTGCGGTTGGTTTTTTTAGCGTTGTAGGCACTCTCGTAATACGGGAAGATATCCAAAAGAAGACGATGAGCGCAAAGATTCACGACTTTATTGACGCTCACGAAAAGAGGGACATTAACCGAATTGCCGGGCATTATTATGAACCGGACAGCCAAGATTATAAGAATATTGTACACAATCCCGATGACTATTTTTCTATCATTGAAATAGACCCGGTTATGGGCTCGCATTCTTTCACAATAACTTATGTACACACAAAGAAAGGCGGTATAGAGGTCGGCGGCGAAGTTGAGCTCTATGTAAATGATACTGTTGAAACACGCGGTTTCAGCTATTTTGCGTATAAAAGCAAAGGAAAATGGTATTTTTCCCTGCACAGCATAATAAACCAATACAGCCATTGGCCGGAAAACAATAATCATACCTTCCCTACAGTCATTTTGGATAAGACTATCCTTTCTTATACGGTACAACCCAATGAAATAATCGACCACGGCACATTCATAGGATGCCAAAAATTGCTGATAGTAAACTTCCCGGGATTTTATGAAGAATTTGACCCAAACTGGTTCTACGATAACAAAAACCTTATCGCCATAAACTTTGATGAGTCCAACGATAAGTATTCATCAGTTGACGGCGTTGTTTTCAACAAAAGCCAAACCGAATTGATATTTTATCCCAAAGGCAAAATCCAAAGCGCCGGCTTTGCGGACGGAACATATACTATCCCCTCCTCAGTTTCGACCATAAAAGAAAGCGCCTTTCAGAATTGCGCAGGCATAAGAACAATAACTATCCCATCTTCTGTTAAGACCATTGAGGCTTATGCTTTTCAAAGTGTTCACAACCTCACCCAAATAAACTTTAGCGAGGGCATAGAATACATCGGGGACGGCGCTTTTAAGGACAGCATTAAACTTGAAAACCTTGTCTTGCCAAGCAGTATAAAAACCATTGGCAGAGAGGCATTTTATGGCTGTTTCGGCATACTTGAACTAAACTTTAAGCAAAACAGCAACTTGACCTCTCTGGGCTTTGGGGCATTTGAAAGGTGCGCAAACATGCGAAGTATATCCCTCCCCGACAGCCTGAAAGCAATAGATAATTGGACCTTCCAGGATTGTCATGCTTTGGAAGAAATGCGCTTGCCCATCAACCTTAACTCAATCGGCATGTACGCATTCCGCAATTGCTTAAACCTTACACAATTATATCTGCCAAAATCAGTAACCCATGTAGAAAAAGGCGCGTTTAGCGACTGCCGAAACCTGACCTTGCTCACGGCGCACTCCTCGCAGCCTGCAGGCTGGCACAATGAATGGAGCCATGGCTACAGGAACAGCATAATCTGGGACAGCCAACAATAACGGAATTTTTACATATTAAAAGAAAAAACTACCCACAAAAAAACTATCCGGCGGATAGTTTTTTTTGGACTTTGTATATTCTGTTTTTTGATTGTCAGTTTATTCTTGCCATGTGGTGCATTTTATGAGCGCCTCTGTGTCCCAATTATCGTCGTCAGTTATATCAATAGGAAAACCTCTGAATTCAATGTATAATGACAAATCTTCTTCGGTTATTACATAAGTCGGGTCATCCAATATTGTGATGTCGCCTTGCTGTTGAGCTTTTCTAATACCAAACTTAAATTGGTCATACTCAAGTCTTATCTCAGTGCCGGCAATCATGTATGGAATAAACATGTGTCCGCGGGTGCTTCTGAGATACAATTCGTCATTTACAAAAAGTTTTACTTTGTCCATGCCGTCATTTTCTTTGGTTATGGCTGGCTTATTATTTTCCACTTTTTCATTGTATAAATAATACTCTTCCGGAAGTATTTGGTTATATTGTGAAAAAGCCGCTCTCATTCCGTAATTTGCAACTACTTTGCTCATATCGAACTCTTTTTCTTTTTCTGCAATTACAACGGTGCAACCAGTTTGGTCAAATGTGTCTAACGGTTCGCTAATAAAGGCTCTATAATCATAATCCTCCGATTCAAGACTGAGATAGTCCAAGGCCTTTGTTTTGCCTACGGAATCGGGGTCAGCATAATAAAAAGTGAACATTCCGTCTTCGTCTGAGGTAGCCGCATATTTCGCGTCCTCACCGAACATGAAACGAATGCCGCTCCTGTGTGCAAATTCCACATCGCCTACATAACCGACAAATTTAATGGCGCCCTCTGTATCAGCGGATACAACGCTTATTTTCTTTACTTCGGGAGTATCTTCTCCTTCAGAGTCTTTGCAAGAAATCAAAGCTGCGCCCAGCGACAAAGCAAGTATCACAATCAATAAAGTTGATAAAAATCTTTTCATTTCCTTTTCTCCTAGATTTAGTTTTATATATTGTAGCATTCTTATGCCGTTATTTCAATAGTTAATATGAGCAAAAAAAAGGCTACCTTACGATAGCCTGTCAGTTGTTATGAATTTTTGATAGCGTCTAAGAATTTCCACACCTCTTCAAAACACTCTTTTGAAATACTCTTGTACATATCAAGATGGTAGCAATGGTTGTCCATGGTTTTTGTGGACTTATGCGAGGAAACAGACACTCCTGCTTCTTTTAGTCTTTGTTCAAGTATTTCGCCCTGCCCTTGACACAACAAATCCTTTTCGGCATATGAAAGGAAGGTAGGACACCAGTCCGCATTGACATGGTCGGTAATGCCTATTTCTTTCAGCAAGGGGTATTCTTCGAGGTTTGAAAAATCTTTGGCAAGTTTCATTCCCAAGAAACAATCGCCTATATCCCTGATAAGCCCAAAAGGCAGTTTTGTTTTCAAAGCCGTCATAATGTCATAGGGTCCGGAAAAACTCAACAAGCCTGCTATCTTGACCTCAGGGTCCGGAATGTTCAATTGCGCGCGCAATTCCGGCTTGGTGCTGGCGGCTACAAGATAGGACGCAAGATATGCGCCGGAAGAATCGCCCGTTACAACGACTTTATCCAAATCAAGATTATAGTCCTTCGCTAGGGTTTTTAGGTAGTTCAGCGCATTCATGCAGTCAATAACCGCTGTGGGAAAGGGTGACGCCGGACTCAAGCGATAGTTTATGTTAAAGACAAACCAGCCACGGTCGGCATAACGCGAACAAAGGCTTTTTCGGTGGCGCTTGTCGCCTGCGACATAACCTCCGCCATGTATGTTCAAAATAACGGGATAGGCTTGCCCTTCGTACTCTTTGTCAAAATATATGTCGCCTTTTGCTATGTAGGGATAGTTTTCGTCATAAACTATGTCTTTGATTACTGTAACCTTGGGATAGCGTTTGTAATTCTGCGGAATGTGCAATAAGTAATCAATTGATTTGAACAACAATTCAGATTTAGTCATTCATTCTCTCCTTTCTTAAAGACATCTGCTAAAAAGCTGTCAAAAATAATGTTTGGCGTACCCGGAGGGACTCGAACCCCCAACCTTCTGATCCGTAGTCAGATGCTCTATCCAATTGAGCCACGGGTACATAAAACAGTTGCTTATAGGAGTATAGACTTTTCTTGAAAAAATGTCAAGAAAAAAACAAACAAAAATCGCTAGTACCCTAATTAGTACCCTAAATTAAAAATCACCGTTAAAGTCAAAAGCCGTCGCAATAAGGGTTTTCTGTTATACATATATTTTGCCATTTTTAATTGCATATCCGCAAGCCTCAGCGTCAAGCGACACATTATGCCGCCAAAGGCGGAACATATTGCCGCCTTTGGCAATGCATTTCTTTTTTTATTTTTAATTGTCGTTGTTTTCGGTTTCTTCTTCGTCTGCCGTTTCGGTATTTTCGGAGTCGTATGCGGCTTTTGGTTGTGGCGCAGTATACGGTCTTTTTATCATTTTTCTGCCCCTCTTGTTCTTAAGGAAGAAGAACGCCACCACTCCGCCGGCAACTACGACTATTGCAACAATAACAACTATGAGAATCCAAGTTTTTCCGCCCTCGGCTTTTACGCGCTCCCACATTGCCACAACTTCGTCATTCATTGCGCCGAAATCCTTCATTACGCCAAGTTTGTCATTGATGACGGGATATCTCAACTCGTCGCCAAAAAACTCTTCGGCGGTATAGCCGTTTTCTGTCAATATGGCAATGGCGCCTGCATCTGAGCTCAGCGCTTCAATTGAAAGCGCGCTGGTATAACCGATTTCCATGGCGTTGCGCATGCTTTCCTCGGGTTGGCAAAGATAATTTATGAACATATAGGCTATATCTTTGTTTTGAGCGTTCTTTGGGATTGCCCAACCGTCAAACCAAATATTGCTGCCTATTTCCGGCACAAAATAATTCAGGTTGTCATTTAGTTCCATTGCATACAATGCATCTCCGCTCCAAGCAAGGTCGGCATATGCCTTACCGGCAAGCATTTCTCCTTTACCGAAATCCACCTCATAGTCTTTCAAAAACTTTTTCTGTTCTCTCAGGACTTCTTCAACGGCCTTCAGAAGTGTGCCGTCTATGGTGTTTATGAGCTGTTGCACGCTCAATGTTTTGTATTTTTCAGGCAATCTGTCATTCTCTTTCAGATAAAGCACCGCAGCTACATAGGCGTCTCTTATGGAATCTTTGAAAAGGATCGTCTTGTTTAATTTTGTGTTGCCGCCCTTGTTCCAAAGCAAACCCCAGCCTGCGTCCAAATCAGCCTGCGTTACCACTTCGGAATTGTACAAAATGCCCAGCGTTCCCCACATGTAGGGAACAAAATAACTGTTCAGGCTCTTTTGCGCTCCGCCGACAGTCAGGTTGCCGAAAACATCGTCAACTTTGTCGGTTATTCTGGTATCAATGTTGGCATAATTGGGGATTTTTGCCATATCCAGTTCTTCCAGCGCTCCGGTTCTGACCAATCTTTCTATGGCATATTCAGACGGACAAATGAGGTCGACATTTGCGCCGCCTTTTGTGATATTTGTCAACATGGTTTCGTTGGTGTCAAAAGTCGAATAAACTATCTCCAGATTGTCGCCAGTTTGCTCGAAATAATATTCCTCAAATTCGTCTATTATTTCCAAATCCATATACTCTGCCCAGTTATAAATCTTAAGTTGCACATTGGCAGCAAAAGCTGTAGTTTGGACGGATATTCCCATGACCATCGCCACAACCATTGCTAAAATAATTGCGGCACTAAAAACTTTTTTCATATTTTTTCTCCTTTTCTGTTTTCTTCATATTTTTTCTTAGATTTATAACTAAGATAAATGTCAAAATGGTAACCAGCAGAATGGAAAACACAGCAAACCAGAACGGGTTCAAGCCTCTTGCGTTGTGCTGACTGCTGTATATATATGTGCTGAGCGTGTCTATCCCCGTCGTTGTGCCTTTGTTTATTTGGGTGATAATGAAATCATCCATTGACAGCGTAAACGCCATGGCAAAACCTGACATAATGCCGGGAAAAATAATCGGAATAAGCACTTTGAACAGAGCCTTTGTCGGACTTGCTCCAAGGTCAAGCGCCGCCTCATAAATATTAGGGTCCATTTGAATCAGTCTGGGCATAACGGACAGCACAACATACGGTGTACAAAAAGAAATATGTCCGATAATCAACCTTAAATACCCTTCCGGGAAATCAAAGGTGACAAAAAACAGCATCAGCGACACCGCCATGACTATTTCTGAATTGATTATGGGCAGTTGGTTGGTATTTTCGACAACCGCCCGCATCTTTCTTTTCAGATTAAAAATGCCGATTGCGGAAATCGAGCCCAGCACCGTTGCGCTGACGGAAGAAACCGCCGCAATAAACAGCGTATTTTTTAGCGCGCTCAATAAAAACTGCGTTTGATTGGAGTTGAGTATAGAACGATACGCATCAAAAGTAAAGCCGTTTGCAAAGGTAAAGTTTGAGGTATTTGCAAATGAAAACACTATTATCAGAACAATGGGCGCATACAACAGGGCCAGTATGATATAAATATAAGCACTGCTAAGAATCTTCTTTACCATATATTTCTTGCAACCTCCCCTTTGTTGACCTTGCCGATAAGCAAATTTGACACTACGACAAACACAAGCATAATCATAGACATTACGCTGCCGACGCCGTACATACCGTTGTTGAACTTGTTATAAATTGAATCGCCGAAAAGATATGTGCCGCCAAGCAACTGGCTTATGGCAAAAGTTGAAATTGTCGGTATAAACACCATTGTTATTCCGCTTATTATGCCGGGCAGTGACAACGGCAGTATAGTCTTCAAAAATACCGTCGGCGGGTCGGCGCCAAGGTCCTTTGCCGCCTCGCTGTAACTCTTGTCAATGTTTGACAATGTAGTATGCAACGGCAGTATCATAAACGGCAGGAAGTTGTATACCATACCGAATATAACCGTACCCATACCCAAATCTACTCTCAACGCCTCAAAAATGGCTCTTGTCGCCAGTGTGCGTATAAGAAAATTCACCCACATAGGCAAAATGAATAGCAGCACAAGCGTTTTGCCCGACTGCCTTTTCGACAAGATATAGGCTACGGGATATCCGACAATAAGACATATCAGCGTGGTGATTATGCCCACCATAAGTGAGGTTAAAAGAGTAGGCAAACTGGCTCCATCGGTAGCCAGGGCTACAAAATTGCCCAAAGATAGCTTGCCATCGACAACAAAGGCATTGACCAGCACCAGTACCAACGGAGTAACCACAAAGAGCAGCAAAAAGAGGATATACGGATAAGAAAAAACACTCCGTGTGAACCGAAAACCTTTTATGGCGGCAACAATCTTTTGACTAATTTTCTTTGCCATTTTGTTCCTCATCGTACGCTATAATCTTTATCTTTTCCGGCGCTACGGATATGCCCACCCTGTCGCCTTTCATCCAGTCGTCATCTGTGTCAACAAAAAAATCATAATAGTCGTCAGTGCGGATAACGCATTGATAATAGCTGCCTTTATAAATTGAACTGACAACCTCGCCGCCTATTATGCCCTCCGACTCGTCATCGTGGACAATGACATCGTCAAATTCTATATGCGCCTTTACTTTTGTTCCTGACGGCAAAGAACTTATGCAAGGGAACTTGCCGCCGGCTATTTCTACTATGTTTTCATCCCACATTTCTGTGATAATTTCGTTTATTATCCTTGCTTTGTGCATGATATGCAGGTCGCCGGGTTTGATAAAAATACCTATTTTTTCGCCGACTTCGCACTCAATGTTGTCGTGAATGAGGATTTCGTTGCCTTCCTCTCCTTCGACAATTGCCGTTGTCTGATAGTGGTCTCCTTTGAATACGCTGGATTGCACCTCGGCAGTAAGCATAGCGCTTTCGTTGTTGCCTTTCAAAATATAAATATCCTCAGGACGAATAATGACATCTATGGGTTCATTCTTTTTGAAACCTTTGTCCACGCACTCAAACACATGTTCGCAAAAATGCACACGATAGTCCTCAATCATCGTGCCGCTGAATATGTTTGATTCGCCGATAAAGTCTGCAACAAAGGCGTTCGCCGGCTCGTCATAGACTTTTTGCGGCGTGCCGATTTGTTGAATAATGCCGCCGCGCATTACAATTATGGTGTCGCTCATAGTGAGGGCTTCTTCTTGGTCATGGGTGACATAAACAAAGGTTATGCCCAACTTTTTGTGCATGTTCATAAGCTCAAGCTGCATATCCTTGCGCATCTTCAAATCCAAGGCGCCTAAAGGCTCGTCAAGCAAAAGCACTTCAGGCTCGTTGACGATAGCGCGCGCTATGGCTACCCTCTGTTGTTGTCCTCCGGACAAACTGTTGACATTGCGGTGTTCATAGTCCTCCATATCAACCATTTTCAGCACATTGTGCACCTTTTCTTTTATTTCAGACTTTGTCAGCTTGCGCATATTTTCATAAACATTGCCTTGCTTGTCCGTATGCAGCGTGCCGTCGGGTATGGACTTCAATTTAAGACCAAAAGCAATGTTGTTAAAAACATTCAAGTGCGGAAAGAGCGCGTACTTTTGAAAAACAGTATTTACGGGTCTTTCGTGCGGAGGAATGTCGGTTATGTTTTGTCCGTTTATGAATATGTCGCCCTTGGTGGGTTTTTCAAAGCCTGCTATCATGCGCAGCGTCGTTGTTTTGCCGCAGCCTGACGGGCCAAGAAAAGTTACGAACTCGCCTCTTTTTATGGCAAAACTTATGTCGTTTACGACGGGATTGCCGTCATATTCTTTTGTTACCTTGCGGATTTCGATAATTTTGTTTTTTGCGCTGATTTTTCTGTTCTCTGCCATGTCCAACCTCTGCTAAAAATTGCTGGGGGTGGTGACCCACAGCACCCGGCTTCTTCCTTTGTTGCTATTTATTATTCTGTGTTCTTTGTGGCCGCTTATATAAAATGCGTCGCCCTTTTTTGCGGTATACTTGTATTTGCCGTGTTCAATACAAACCTTGCCTTCCAGCACATATCCGAATTCTTCGCCCTCAAACGGCAACCTGACATCACTCTGTCCGCCCTCGTCTAATAAAAGAATAATGGGTTCCATCTCATTCTTTTGGGAGTTGGGTATCAGCCAAATATTTGTTGATTCGGAATTCTCAGACTCAAAAAAGTCATTTTTCGTAAAAACTATCTTTTGTTCCTTATCCTCAGTAAAGAACTGATTCAGGCTGACGCCAAGCACATTCAAAATATCAATAAGCGTAGCAATAGACGGAGAGGCTATATCATTCTCCAATTGACTGATATAACCTTTAGTCAGCTCGCATCTGGAGGCAAGCTCTTCTTGTGTCAATCCCCTCTGCAGCCTAATTTCTTTAATTTTCGCTCCAATATCCACAAAAATTCTCCTTTGTCACCATATCATATGGCAATAATATGTATTATAATTCTGGAGATTAGTATTGTCAAACGAATTTATTAGTTTTGCTAAACATTTTATCAAGTTTTTCGCGCGCTACGCGTTACAAGGTTATTGTGTGTTAATACAGACCTGAATTTGCCAAAAAAAGAGCGGTATTTTTGCGTTTTAAGGAAAAAAAAGGAGCGGACACCTTTCCGCTCAATTATGCATAATATCTAAAATTGCGTTATTTATAAAATCCTTTGGTCACCATATCCAAAACGGTGTCTAAGTATTTCTCCGTGTGGTTTTCTTCTGCGATATAGTTTTCTATAATGAACATTCTATAAATTGAATAAAGCGTTTTTGCCAGCATGGTTTTGTCGACTTTGCGGAATTTTTCTTCCTGAATGCCTTGTTCAAGCATTTCTTCAAGATAATCTATGGCTCTGCCGTTTATTTCTTTGTGGTGGTCATCGTGATAGGTCAAAGGAAAAATCGAAGGGTCCTTAACAAGTACGCCCAACAGCGCCTGGTCTTCCGACAAATATTTCATAGCGTTTTTGCATAGACAAATAAACCTTTTTTGGACATCTTCTTCTTTTGCGGCAGCCATAATCACCTTGTGCTGCCATTTCCACAATGCATGCTTTACGCACTCATCATAAAGCTGTTTTTTGCCGGTGACATATTGATAAATGGCGCCTTTGGTTAAGTTCATTTCGTCGGCAATATCTTCAACGGTCGTCTTTTTGTAGCCGTTTTCGCCAAATACTTTCAAAGCGGCATTGTATAAATCATGTACTTTGCTTTGTCTTTGCATCCGTAAGTTCTACCTTCCCGCACCAATGTTCATTTTGTAATATTATAACATAAAATGGAAAAAAATGTAAATGGGAAACTTAGGATATAATGGGAAAAACTTTGGACTTTATGGTAAGGACTTTGGATATTCTGGTAAATTCTTTGGATTTCTTGGTGCGCAGTTTGGTTATTTGATATTGACATATGATAAAAAAAATAATATTATATATATAAAATTATGGTAGCAGGAGTAAAAATAATGAAAAAACTAGCTTCGCTTTTGCTGGTATTTGTGCTTGCGGTCAGCCTGTGTCTGGCTATTTCCGCATGCAACAGCAACAAAAAGCTTATTGTTTATCTCGGCGACTCCATTGCCGAGGGAATCTTGGGCGCCTCGCCTGTTTCCGAACGCGAGCGATATGCCTATGCCTCCGTCATCGGAATACGCAACAACTACATATACCGAAACCGTTCCGTCAGCGGTCATCAAACAAAACAGCTGTTGGCTTTGATAAAACAAGACGACTCCGATGTGCGTATGACGCAGACCCATTTGAGGAACGCAGACATAATACATGTGTCCATTCTCGGCAATGACCTTTTGCAAAACAATCTCGGCGACCTGATACTTGATGCGGCAAAAGGCGATACCTCCACGGTAGACGATATTTTAGACAAAGCCAGGGAGAATTTTTCTGAGATTGTAAGCGTTTTGAAGGGATACAACCCCGACGCTGCGCTGATGTTCCAGACTGTTTACAACCCCATGGTGCCTGAAGCCACGCTTATAAGTCAGGACACTCGGGACAAACTATCAGAATTGGGCATAGAGCCGGGAAGTTACAGAGAGATGGCCGGAGAGATTTTGGCAAAACTGAACGGCATAATTCACGACTATCTTGCCGAAAACCCCGGAGCATATCACATTATTGACGCCTGCGCAGAGTTTCAGCGAATATACGACATCGACCAGGAACGGGGCAAGGCGCTTATATTTGGCGACTATGTACACCCTTCAAATGAAGGACATGCCGTCATGGCTGACCTCATTCAAGCCAAACTTGAAGAATTGGGACTGGCAAAAGCTGCTCCGGCGCTGCGTCGATACAAGAAGCTCAGAAATCAGCAAATAAAAGAACTTTATTCCAACAGCGTCAATGTGCGCGCCGTAAAAAAACAAATCCGAAAAGCAAAGACAGACTCCGAAGTTACCGAGATTTATTTCCGCGCCATAAAGGGCAAGTCCCCCGAGTATGTATAGGAGAGGATAAAAAATGAAAAAGTTTATAAAAGTTATGACTATTATAGCCTTGGCGGCGCTGCTTGCAACAAATGCGCTCATGCTTATTTCTTGCAGCAAAAGAGTAAAACAAGATACTACATATTATATAGATACAAAAAAAAGCAGCATAATGGGCAGCTCTACAAAAGTCTTTCTTGACCCGGACAGCAAAATTGTCTTGCGAAAAGACGGTACGGCGACAATCTTCATAAAAACAAGCAAGGCGCTGGGCGGTTTGCTGAACTTTGCGCTGTCGCAAGGGCTTGCCTCGGATTTTGACTTGCAACCGATAATTGACGGCATCGTAATGGACTTTCTCCCCGGTTTTACCCTTGAGGACAGTCGACTTTCTTTGAATTTGTTAAAAAGCACTTTGAATTTATCCATAGTCGGGCTTGACCCCGACGACCCCAGCGTGACCGCCATTTTTGATTCCATAGCCGCCACCGGCAAGGTGCCGTCAAATGTGACTTTGCCCGACGGTCTGGGGTTTGAATACAATGCCGAATACCGCATAAAGAAAGTCACATCGGAGTATTCGGGAGAATATATAGGAGTCTTTATGGGCGAGCAACACAAAAACGGCGAACCATATGTCATGATGACGCTGCAAAACCAAACCGACAGCGACAAAAAACAGCTCTACTACCGCAACGAAATGCTGGATATCACTTTGATAGCAAAAGAAAAATAAACATTTTTTGATTGTTTCCAAACGCCGCCTGAAGTCAGGCGGCGTTTTTATATTTTAAAATTTTATCATATCATTTGACAATTTTCGCCAATTTCAGGAATAATTACTCAAGGCGGTGTTGGCGGAAATGGCGGAACTGCCGGCACACGTGGTGCTCCAGGCATATATCCGGGACTAGGCGGCAAGAAATGGAACAGCAATAATCGTGCAGAGAGCGGATCGGCTGGATCGTACGGGGCTACGGCGAACAACGGTACTAAGGGTGCAAACGGTTACTGATAAAAAGGACTGTTATCGCAGTCCTTTTTATCAGTTAAAAATGTTCTTTACATTTTGAAAAAAGTAAGCTATTATTGCATTAGGAGAAATTATGATACAGCTTATTGATTTAACTAAGGAATACCGTTCTGTCGATTCCCCTACTGTTGTTGCATTAAAAAATATCAACCTGCAGCTTCCTGAGCGCGGAATGGTCTTTATTTTGGGCAAATCCGGTTCGGGGAAATCTACACTGCTGAATGTTATCGGAGGACTGGATACATACGAGGGCGGCGACCTGATAATAAACGGCGTTTCAACAAAGAATTTTACCGCCAAGGAATTTGACGATTACCGCAACAATTGCGTTGGCTTTGTGTTTCAAGAATTCCACCTCCTCGAAAACTATACAGTCGGCAAAAATGTTTCATTGCCGCTCGAACTTCAAAGAAGTAAGAACAAGGATATGCTTGTCCGCAGAGCTTTGGAGCAAGTTGATTTGAAGGGCTATGAAAGCAGAAAAGCAAGCGCCTTGTCGGGCGGACAAAAACAAAGGATAGCAATAGCCCGCGCGCTGGTCAAAGCGCCGCAAATCATTCTTGCCGACGAACCAAGCGGCAATCTGGATTCCGAAACCGGCGAACAAATATTTTCTTTGCTGAAAAAGCTTTCAGAGCAGCGGCTTATAATAGTCGTAACTCACGACCGAGATGCGGCTATGCGCTTTGGTGACAGAGTCATAGAAATAAGCGACGGTACGATAACGCAGCAGAGTATATTTTCCGAAAGTCAAGGCGTTACACCCATTACCCCTACGGTCAAAAAAGCTGCGTTGCCATTCAAAAATATATTATCCCTAAGTCTGGCAAACTTTAAGTTCAAAAAAATTCGTTTGATTTTGACTGCCCTTTTGTTTTCTTTAACCTTAACTTTTTTTCTTTTGCGGACGACCTCGCTGTTTTTTCAATGGGACAAGGCTTCGCTCAAGATATATCAAAGCGTTGGAGAGGACACCATAGTCTTTGTCCAAGACCCTCTGCCGACAACCAACGCGCAATATGATGCCACCATAATGCCGTGGCGCAATAAGCAAAAAATTGAAGAATACAACAAAGATTTTGAATTTATTCCTTTTTATTGCAGAGGCAAAAACTTGTGGAGCAATCTTTCGGAATTGAAAGATTATCATCCGCTTTATTATCATTATACAGACTTCATAAAATATGCCGCATTTGATGAGCATGCTTATGCCGAATACGGCATAAAAATAGTCGCCGGCAGTGCGCCCCAAAATGCCTACGAAATAGTGTTGCCCATATATTTGTACGAAAGCTTTGAAGCATATGGCTACAAAGGAGCCGCCGTCAATGGTTCTGACGATATTCTAAATAAAAATATTTATATGCCGGACATTAAAAAAACCTTAACAATAGTCGGCATCGCCGATACCGGTTTCAAGACAGATGCCTACACTGAACTGAAGAATGTTGAGGCTGAGTTTCTCACTTATTCTGAAAGCCATAGATTGGCTATCCTAAACGGCGAGTTGCACGAAGAAGTAAATTTGTTTTTCCACAGCGCGGTTTTGGTCAATCAGCAATTTGTCGACCTTCATTTGAAAGGAAATTTTGAGAGCTATCATAATGCCCAATTTGACAGACTGGACTATGAAGTCACAGACAGCGGCATAATAAATACCCCTGCCATATCAGCGAAGAATTTAATTGGGCAAAGTCTCAATTTTGCTTTGTCATCAAATTATACCGTCACACGCATAAAAGGACAAGGTGAACTAGTCGGAAATGAAGTTATTGTACCTTTCATATTAGCCGAACAATACACTAAAGGTCTGATGCCCTACTACCTTGAAAACAATATGGTTATGCAGCAATCCATAACCACAGAGGATATCAATCAGCGCATTATCGATGGCATGACACTGCGCATTGCAACGCAAAACTTATCCGACGCTTCTTATTTGGAGCGTAAAGAATATACCGTCGTAGGCTATTGGACAAACCCGAACAGCGACCCGTTTTCTCAAATAGACTACATTTTGATGGAAGATAATGCCCTGATAGATTTCAGCAACGGAGACAAAAGAGTCATGGCTATGGTAACAAAGTTGTCAGGAGACAAACAAAAAGACTTGGCGTTGCTGCATTTTGCTTTCAATAACAATGTCGATGACTTGGTATATTTCAAACTTAGCGGAAAATACGGCGAACAAATCTCCAGCGCGCACCGAATTTCTACGGCTTACAAAAAATTGGGCTTTTATTGCAGCCTCGGACTGGGTATATTCAGTATTGTCATGATGCTAAACTTCATATCATACAGCATCTCCAACAAAAAAAAGGATATAGGCATACTGCGCGCTATAGGCACAAAAAGCAGGGATATTTTTCTCATTTTCTTTTGTGAAGGCGCCGTGATAGCTTTTATTTCATTTGTTGCCGCTTGTATTATAGGCTATGTGCTTATGTGGATTATCAACATTCGGCTTGCTGCGGAGGGACTGCTTGTAAAGCTGTTTAATTTTGATTATAAGGCTATTCTCTTGACACTTGCGCTGGCGGCATTTATTGCCGCCACTGGTTGCTTGCTGCCGCTTATACGGATATTGCGGAAAAAACCCGTAGAAATTATTCAGAATGCACAATAAGCCTTATTGCTGTTCAAAAACCTCTTCTTCAGCGGCTTTTTCTTTTCTTGCCGCAAGGTCGCTGATGATTTCGGCGTATTTTTTCTCGTCAATGGTGCATTTTTTCCAGCAGATAAAGCATGCCGTAAGCACAAAAATTATGGGTATTGTCACCATAATTGCCCTCAGGATTGTTGAAATATTGGGGTTGATATTTTTCAGCGCCGTTGAAATGAGATTGACCTTTTCGGCATCGGTATAAATCCCCTGATATACTCCGTTCTCAACTCTTGAGATATAATTTGTCACATCGGTGATGCGCAAAATGGCATATGTTACGCTAATAATGCCGAACTGCAAGGCTCCGCCGAACTTTGCCATAAGCGGACGCAGCGAGAATATTATGCCCTCGTTGCGGCTGCCTGTCTTCCATTCGTTGTATTCGACGGTGTTGCTTATGTTTACGGTAAGAATATTATAAAAAAGGCTTTGTCCGAAATTTATTAGCACACCGCAAAGCGCAAGGAGATAAAAGCCTTTCATGCCTTGCATGAAACCCATAAAGAAGAACAATATGTACCCTAATGTTGAGATACCCACGCAAAACCATATCATCTTTCTGCGTCCCAAAGTTTTTGACAAATAAGGGAAAAGCAACATAGGCAATGCCCCCATTATGCCGAACACAACCGAAAAGATTGTCACAAGATAACCTTCATATCCATAGGTTATGTACACATAAATTGTCAGCATGCCCGAAAGCACCGAACCGGAGGCGTTATAAATAAACATAACCAGCGCCGTCCAAAGCAACTGGTCGTTTTTCTTCAATATTTCAAAGACCTTGCGCAAGTTCATGTCATCGTCTTTGTTCTTTTTGTCGGTAGGCAACGCAATATGCTCTTCCTTTACGCCAAAAAAGGTCAAAAGCTGGCAGCCGATAAAAAACGTGCAAATAATAGCCGCCATAACGGCATAAGCTGTGATATTGTTGCCGCCGATAGTAAACCTGCCTGCGGTAAAGAAAGGAATGGCTATTCCTGCGGCGCCTGAGCCTGCGCCGGCAAGAAGGTTTGCAAATGACGCTGTGCTGTCACGGGCGGCATTGTTTGAGGTAAGCGCCGGCAGCATTGACCAATAACTTATATCGTTCATGGTGTATGTAATGTCCCACAGCAAATACATAGCGCTTATGAAAGCTATGTATGCCCACCCGGTTATGCCGAACATACTTGAAGTAAAGATCACCATAAGGACAATGGAGTTTGTGAAAACGCCTATCATCATCCAAGGCTTGAACTTGCCGTATCTTGTGCGAGTTTTTTCAATAATGAATCCCATAATCGGGTCATTGAAGCCGTCCCAAACCTTGCATGCAATAAAAATCGCCGTCAGCGTAAGTTGCTGCGCCAAAGTTACGGTGTTTGTTAAAAGTATAAATGTGAACAGCCATGCATTGAAGAGCTGATACGCCATATCTCTTCCAACGCCCCCAAAACAATAAGTCCATTTGTTGCGTCTTTCTGTTCTGCGCCGGGCGGTTAATTCAACAGGCATATTACCTCCTAGACTGCTTTTTTTGTTAAATCTATAACAGTTTATCATTTTTTGTTGAAAGTTTCAATACTCTTTTTTTACTGTTAAATAATATTGTCATAAGGTCTTTTAGAATTGACTATTATAGGCAATTATGATATTATTCAAAGTATTAAAGATTATATTAAGGAGTATAAACATGGCAAAAATAGTTCTTGATTGGAAGACCGTAACTGACTTTGTGACCGATGCGTTTATCGGTGTCGGAGTACCAAAAGCAGATGCGGAGATATGCGCAGATGTACTTGTTGAATCAGACAAACGGGGCATAGAGTCCCACGGCGTAAACCGCTTCAAACCCATCTATATCGATAGAATCCTTGCAGGCATTCAGAATCCCGTAACAAATTTTGAAATCATAAGAGAGACGCCCACCACGGCTGTTATTGACGGTCACGACGGTATGGGGCAGGTTATCGGCGTAAAATCCATGCAAATGGCTATCGATAAAGCAAAAAAATACGGAATGGGTATGGTTGCCGTGCGCAACAGCTGCCACTACGGCATTGCAGGCTATTTTGCCACAATGGCAACAAAACAAGGCATGATAGGCATCACAGGCACAAACGCCCGCCCGTCTATTGCTCCCACCTTTGGCGTGGAGAACATGCTTGGCACAAACCCCCTTACAGTAGGCCTGCCCACTGATGAAGAGTTCCCCTTTGTGCTGGACTGCGCCACCTCGATTACGCAAAGAGGAAAACTTGAATACTACTCCAGAATAGGCAAATCGACTCCCGAAGGCATGGTCATCGGTAGAGACGGCAAAGCAAAGACCGACACCGACCAAATTCTTGTCGAACTCAACACCGGAGAGGCGGCGCTGGCTCCCCTCGGCGGCATTGGCGAAGAACTTGGCGGCTACAAGGGCTATGGCTACGCCACAATAGTTGAAGTACTTTCGGCGGCATTGCAAGCCGGCAACTATCTAAAAATGCTTACCGGCATAAAAGACGGCAAAAAAGTACCTTTCCACCTCGGACATTTCTTTATCGCAATCGACACCAACGCTTTCTTGGGCGAAGAACAATTCAAAAAGACTGCCGGCGACATTATGAGAGAGCTGCGCGCCTCAACAAAGGCTCCCGGCGAAGAGAGAATCTATACCGCAGGCGAGAAAGAATGGGAAGTCTGGTGCCAAAGAAAGGACAGCGGCGTACCCATAAACGAAGCCGTTCAGAAAGAATTCATAAAAGTGCGTGACGACCTGAAACTCAACTACACCTTCCCCTGGGAAAAATAAAAAGGAGAAATACATATGGATTACGGAAAAGAATCAACCAGATTACACTATGAATGGAAAGGCAAGCTGGAAGTAAAATCCCGCGTAGCCGTCACAAATAAGCAGGAGCTTTCTCTTGCCTATACACCCGGCGTTGCCGCTCCCTGTCTTGAAATACAAAAGGATGTCAACAAATCTTATGAACTCACCAGAAGATGGAATACCGTAGCAGTCATTACCGACGGCACGGCTGTTCTTGGACTTGGTGACATTGGTCCGGAAGCCGGCATGCCTGTCATGGAAGGCAAATGCGTACTTTTTAACGCATTCGGCGGCGTTGACGCCATTCCCCTTTGCATCAGAAGCAAGGACACCGACGAAATCGTCAGAACGGTAGAACTGCTTGCAGGCAGCTTTGGCGGAGTAAACCTTGAGGACATTTCCGCTCCCCGTTGTTTTGAAATCGAACGCAGACTAAAAGAAGTATGCGACATTCCGATTTTTCATGATGACCAGCACGGCACAGCGGTAGTTTGCTTGGCAGCTATCATAAACGCTCTGAAACTTATCAAAAAAGACCTAAAAGATTGCACCGTTACTTTCAGCGGAGCCGGCGCTGCCGGTGTGGCCATCGCAAAGCTTCTTGCAGTAATGGGCGCAAAAGATTTGCTCATGTGCGACAGAAAAGGCATCATAAGCCGCGGTGACGACAGTCTTCCAGAATTCAAGAAAGAGATTGCTTCCTACACAAATACACACAACCGCAAGGGCAGTCTTGCGGACGCTTTGGTCGGCGCTGATATCTTTGTCGGCGTAAGCGGACCCGGCGTTGTCACTGAAGAAATGGTAAAGACCATGGCGCCGAATGCCATAGTAATGGCAATGGCAAACCCCGTTCCCGAAATACTCCCCGACCTTGCGCTTGCCGCAGGCGCCGCCGTTGTCGGAACAGGCAGAAGCGACTTCCCCAACCAAATTAACAATGTGTTGGCTTTCCCCGGCATCTTCAGAGGCGCTCTTGATGTCAGAGCCAGCGATATCAATGAAGAAATGAAAATAGCCGCAGCTTTTGCGTTGGCTTCGCTCATTTCCGATGACGAACTCAATGCCGATTATATCATTCCCAGACCCTTTGACAAGCGTGTTGGCGACACTGTTGCCGCCGCCGTGGCAGAGGCAGCCCGCAAAAGCGGAGTGGCAAGAATATAAATATTATTCCGACCAAACGAAAAGCTCCCGAATGGGAGCTTTTGTCGGACTTAAGGGGAAAACCGCATTCGCTGACGCTTTGTGCTTCTTTTCCCCTCTTTACTTAAAAGTAAATTCACCCTTTTACGCTCGCTGCGGCAACTCCCCGTTGCCTTGCAATGTAGGGGAAGAATTAAGGCGCTTGTCCTTAATTCTTCGGGTATTCCGACCAAACGAAAAGCTCCCGAATGGGAGCTTTTTCTTTTATACAAGTTCCTTCATCAATTGGGCATACTCCGTTCGTTCTTCAGCAGTCAGGCTTTCTATGCCGTCCTCCCTTCTCTTTTCGACAAAGAATCTTATTCTTTCAAGTTTCTTGTTGGTAACTTTGTATTTGAGCGATGCAATGAATCCAAGACTCAGCAGTACCGTGACGGATATGCCAAGCAACAGTCTTATGGCAAGCAATGTTTCTGGCGATTGATTGACAAGCTCGCCTGCCGTTGATTCCATGTAATTGGCGCCGCCCAGCACAAAGCCCACCATTGCCGTAGCAAAAGCAGTCGTTACCGTGCGGCAAAAAGTCATGACGCCGCCCATACTTCCCGAAGGACGGGTGCCAAGCGCAAACTCTGCCACATCGACGGTATCGGGGAATATCAGCCATGGCATAACCTGAGTGCCGCCAAAGCCCAGCCCTGCAATTGCCGCAAAGACTGGCACAAGCCAGCCTTTCCAATCAGGTTGAAAACAAGCCAGCATGATGGCGCCGAATATGTAAGCCGGAATGCCGAAACGGTAGGCAAACTGTTTGTTCTTTTTGCGCATAAGAAAATAAGCAAAAGGAACTATGGCGCCGGCGCAAACCATAATCGGGCCTATCACATACAGCGTGCCTATGCTGCCGCCAAACAGCGTCACTCCTTTCAGAATATTCATAGTATAATATATTGAAAGCGCCGACACGACATCGGAGCATATGAATGCCGCCACATACATTACAAGCAGCCATGAAAAGGATTTTACCTTTATAGTGCTGAAATACTCTTTTGCGCTGAATTTTGCGCGGTAATCAAAATCATAATACGCTCTTTCCTTGACAAACAATCCGCCCAATACAAGGGGCAGAGAAAACAGCGTTCCGAATCCGAACACAAGAATAAAATAAAAGTTCAGATATGGCATGCTGCCGTTCTTGACGGAGTCAAGCAGCAATGACGGCACAAGGAAGCACAGCCCTGCGGAAATCAAATCTACTATAAGTTTATAAGTGTTGGCGCTGTTTCTTTCGCGATAATCGCCCGATATGTCCGAGGACATGGAGTTGAACGGCACTTGCGACAGCGACGATACCGTGCAATAACACAAATAAGCAAAACATATCCAAATGCTTTTTGCAGTTTCGTCAAATCCGCCTACTGGCGCATAAAGGAATGCCATTGCCGGAATAATCAGCGCGCCGCCGATTATCATATACGGGCGCCTTCTTCCCAGCTTTGTGCGTGTGTTGTCGGAAATGATGCCCAATGTCGGGTCAATAATTGCGTCCCAAATCTTTGCTATGAGAATTGCGCAAGCGGCAAATACGGGTTTTACTCCAATAATGTCGGTAAAGAAGTACATAAGCAGCAGCGAAAGCATTGCGCTTTGTCCTCCGCCCAAGAAATCTGCCGCGCCATATATTATTTTTTCGCTGCGTGGTATTTTGTCCTCAGCCCTAACGGGCAGCTTTGCTTCTGTGTTTTTCATGCGTACCTCTCTGTTCTTGCTTTGACCATTATATTATAAAAAGCAACAAAATAAAAGCCCTTTGTAATTTTTTTGTTAATTGCGGATTTGCAGGTTTTTAGTTTGACGACTTTGTTTTTGTTTAGTATAATTTTCTCATAAATAAAAGAACCGTCGTTGTATTACAAGGAAGGGCTTTTAAGTATTATTACTGCGAGGTAAGAAGTATGGAGAAGAAACCTTCCTTATTTTTATTTGATGACATTACCGCAAACGACGCAAAACGCATAGCCGATTGGCTGCAGGATAGCCATGTCACAGAATACCTGAACGAGGATAGCGCCGTTACAGATTCAATAAACAACCTGATTGACACCGTTTGCGCTCCGCTGCTGCAATACCACTTCAACAAAGACGGCAAATTTTTCATGATTTCAAACGGCGAACTGCCCATCGGTTTCATAAAACTCATTCAAAAAGACGACGGCAAGGCGCATGAAATGGTCATAGTAATAGGCGAAGAAGAAATTTGGGGGCGAGGCTATGGCAAAGCCGCCGTAAGAAAATGTCTGCACATGGTGTTTTTTCAATGGCGTTCACACAAGGTTGTAGCCAACATTCATTACAAAAACACACGCTCTTTGAAACTGTTTTCAAACTCCGGCTTTTATGTCAAACGAAAAAATAAAAATACCGTCACGCTTGAAATCACCTTTGACGACTTTTTGTCAAACCTCAAGAAATAACAAAAATATTCTCCTTGCAATTCGGCATAATAGAATTAAAAGGAGTGATATTTTATGAAGATAACAAAACTAATGACAGACGATGTTATTACCGCGCGCCCCGACAGCAGCCTATACGATGTGGCGCAGCTTATGAGAGAACACGACATCGGCTTTTTGCCGATAATATATGACGGCAGGCTCATGGGTGTTATAACCGACAGAGACCTTGCCATAAGAGGCTATGCGGAAAAGAAAGACGAAAACACGCCGGTAAAAACAATTATGACAAGCGACTGCGTCACCGTCAGCAAAAGCGCCAGCGTCAACGATGTCGCAAGAGTTATGGCGGAAAACCAGATACGCAGAGTGTGCATAACCGATGACGACAAACTTATCGGCGTATGCGCCATAGGCGACCTTGCCTCAAATGAAAGTTTTGAAGCCGCCGCCGAATTTGCGCTTGAAGGCGTTTCGGAGAACCGCAAAAAAGTAAAACTCTGACGCTTGACAAAAATATATATGAAAAAGCTGCGCTATGCGGCTTTTTTTTGCGCCGATTAAAAAATAATCATTGTAAATACCTTTTTGTTGATATATAATTTAATAGTATTATTTTTATCTGAAAAGGTGCGGAATGAAACTCAAAGACAAAATAAGAAAATTTGCTGCCGAACACGAAGCCATTTGGCAATTGATTAAGTTTACTATAATCAGCTCTATTGCCGGAATTACCGAAATCACTTCCTATACCCTGCTCAACAGCGTGTTCTTGAAGTCAATGAATGCGCAGCCCTTTCATTGGTGGATTTTCCGCTATGACGGAGGCGTGGGCGGCGGTCTTGGCACAATGATAGCTTTCCTTGTTTCGACTACGCTGGCGCAGATTGTGTCTTTTGTCACCAACAGAAAAAAGACTTTCAATGCCGACAACAACATAGTATTCAGCGCAATTATGTACGCTGTTATGGTAATCGCCATAATCTGCCTGCAAACCTATACCGGACCGCTTATTGTTATTGCTATCGACAAATGGCTGAACAATGCCGCCCTTAGCGGTACCCTTGGAAAACTGATATGGATGTTCCTTTCATTTGTCATAATTTTCCCAATGAACAAATTTGTAATAATGCGCAAGAAAAAACAGCCTGCCGCCGAAAGCGTCAAGACTGTTGAGGAATAGTTTATCGGTTTATGTACCTGCGGTGATATTATGTACCGCTTGTGATGGCATTATGTGTCACTTGCTACTTGGCAAGCGGCATTTTTATGCGGATTATTTTTTCAGTGTCCTTACTATTTCGCCAATAAATATCTTGTGATAATCATTGTCATAAAAATTCTCTATATTTGCATCCAATAGATTTTTGTTGTTGAATTCAGAAAAATACAGTTTTTTGCAAATTATGACCAGTTCGGCTTCTTCATAATATACTGCTCCGTTATCAAAAACCGGGGTAAGCCCTGCGGCTTTAGCTTTGTCGATATCTCTGCCTGATTTTGAACCGCCTATTTTGTGCGGAGCCTTGTTTTTGCCAAAAAAGTTCAGCGCAAAATACTCTTGCTGTTCAACAAAATTCACGGTATATCTTGTCGGACGGATATAGACAGTTGCCACATCCTTTTCCCAAAGCACGCCCAGTCCGCCCCAACTTGCCGTCATCATGTTGTGCTTGTTCTCATCGCCTGCCGAAATAAGCATCCATTCCTCGCCAATAAGTTTGAACGGGTTGAATTGCAAATCTCTTATGTTTGTTTCTTTCAACATTCTTTCACCTCTTATAATAATATTTTAATTTTTCAAAAATGTTTCATAACTGACCAGTTCTATGCCTTCGTCAGCCAGCCTTTTTTCAAGTTTTCCGCTAAAAAGAAATTCCAACTCATACTGCCGCTTTGTCCACTCCTGCGTCATTATTGACAGTTTCGGGCTGGCGTATGACGGGTGCAAAAACATTTCTGTCACTCCCTCTCCAATGCCCGTAACGGCTTCAAGATAATATTTTTCAAGCGCATTATAGTCGGGTATGTCCTTTATCGAATAGGGATTGCTTATCATGTCGTCAACAAGCCTTGCTCCCATAATTTTTCCGACAAAAGCCACCGTCTTATGCGCGGCTTTAATGATAGCCGGAGCCTTGCCGCCAAAAAAACCGTCCAAGAATCCACCTCTTTTGGGAAATCGGAACGGCAGTCTGTACTGTCTTGCCAAACGAAAAGCGTTTATAAAAAACAGCCTGCCGTTTATGCCGTACATAGTACCGCTATGATTGTCCAAATGGTCAAGTTCTACACCTGCTTGTGTTATAAATTCTATCTGCTTTTTGCACTCAAGCGTGACATCAGCGCTTTTTGCGTTTTTTG
Source organism: Christensenellales bacterium (assembly GCA_050309775.1). Lineage (GTDB taxonomy): Bacteria > Bacillota > Clostridia > Christensenellales > DTU072 > DTU072. The sequence goes on from JBNRMV010000013.1 coordinate 194,696, forward strand.
AAAGTATAGCAAGGTCAGAAAATAGTCTGCCGTCCTTGGATATGCTTTGCGCAGCCGAAAGCGAACGCCACGGCTGCGTTTCAAAATCAGAGTTCAGCGTAAGATGCGCTCCTACTTTTATGCCCAATTCCTTGGCAATATTCAAAGCGTCCTCTGCGGCATCGCCTACGGCAAGCAAACTGGTTGAAGTAATTTTTTTCGCCAAAAACAACTCTTTTATTGCCTTGTTTGTTTCTTGACAAATGCCAAAGTCGTCGGCGTTTATTATGAGTTTTTTATTCTGCGGCATTTTCCTCTACCTGCGGTGCGCTCAATGCGTCATTTTCGCCTTCCTCAACAAGCAAAGGACGCTTGCCGCTCAAGGTGAATTTGACAAAGAACGATACTACTATGCCCAGCACAACAAGGCAAAACGGGAAAATCGTAAGCATGAACCTTGCCGCCTTGTCAGGATTGTCGCCCGGTACTTCGCCGCTTTCAAAGCCATAAATCCTTGCCGCCAACAGAGCCGCCAACGAAATAAAGAAGCCCGAAAGCCTGTTCATAAAGCCCATGGCGCTGGAGAAAATACCTTCCCTCTTGACGCCATAGCGCAAATAGTCTTCGTCCATAATTTTTGCTCCGATGATGTCCATCGTGCTTATGACCCCTGAGAAGCCCAAGCCGACGATTACGCAGGCGCAAATAGCAAATATAAGGTTGTTAGCAAAATATAGCGGTACAAATGATATTGCCAGTGTAATGAGCGCCAATCTCCATATCGACAATGTGCCAAACTTTTTGACCAGCCAGCTCCACAGCACGACTCCGCCGATTGCTACCAATATAACCGTACCTAGCACAAATGTACCCTGGTCTTCGGGTATCTTCAACGCATATTCAATAAAGAACGGCACTGATGCCAGCACCAGCCCCATTGCGGCGCTGTAAAAAGCGTTGGCGACACCCGCCACCCAGAAGTTGCGGGTCTTTGCCATGGATATCAATGCGGGAAGAATTTTTACCTTTTCGCCGACATGCTCCGCCTTAACCTCACGAATGCCAAACGCCATATAAAGCACGACAGCCATAGCCACCAAACCGTATACAATAGCCGTCCAAGTGTAGCCTATTTTTGAAGTAATCATGGGTGTCAGAGCTATGCCTATGACCATAGCCACAAGCTGGAATATCTGACGGATTGCGTTTGTGCGCGCCCTCTTTTCTTCTTCGGGGAACAATTCGGGGAACAGCGCGCCGTAGTTTGCGTTTATTAAGCTGTCCACCGTGCCGGTTATGATATAAAATATCAAAGCCCATGCAAAGAGTCCGTCCTTGCCAATGCCTGCCGGCGGCGCAAAAAACAATATAAAGAACAGCGTAAACAGCGGCACACCGATGACAAGCCAAGGCTTGCGTCTGCCAAAGCGCGTTCTGGTGTTGTCGGACAATATTCCATAAATGGGATTGTCAATGGCGTCAATAAATGTATAAATGAAAAGTATCAAAGACAATTTTTCCATATGCAGCCCCAACTTCATTACATAAAAAGCTGCGGCAAAGCCTCTGAACATGTTTATCGGCAGCGAAGTGCCGAACATACCTACACCGTATCGGAAGGAACTGGTTCTTTTTTGTGGCATTTTCTTAAATTCTCCTTTCGGTATTTTTCATGTATAGATTATAACATACAATATACATATAAGTAAATATCGGATTTTTCTTAATGCCAAGCCTCGAATGACCGGAAAAATTTGTTGAAATTAGTTTTTTATTGTTGTATACTAATCATGTTTTCTTGATAAAGGAGTGTTATGAACATAGTAATTATCGGCATAGGCAAAGTCGGCATTACGCTTGTGGACCAACTTTCAAAAGAGGGTCATAATCTGGTTGTCATCGACAATGACAAAAAAGTTGTCGAAAAAACCATAAACGACTTTGACATAATGGGCATTCTGGGCAACGGAGCGGACTATGATATCCAAAACGAAGCAAAAGTCAACACCGCCGATTTGTGCATTGCCTGCACATCCTCCGATGAACTCAATATATTGTGCTGTATGGTCGCCAAAAAACTTGGCGCAGCCGACACCATAGCCCGCATAAGGAATCCCGAATACTTTACTCTGTTTATGGGGCGGGAGTTGGGGTTGAGCCTCATGGTAAATCCCGAATATGAAGCGGCGATGGAGATATTTCGCATTCTGCGCTCTCCCGGCGCAATAAAAATTGAACCTTTTGCAAACGGCAAAATTGACCTTGTGGAATTCAAACTGACGGCAAACAGCCCTATTGCCAACAAAAAGGTCTTTGAAATATCCCAAATTCTTCAAACACACATGCTCATTTGCGCCATACAACGCGGCGAAGAGGTCTTTATACCCGACGGAAACTTCACCTTGCTTGAAAATGACAAACTCTATGTTTTTGACATTCCGAAGAATATTTATCTGATACTCAGAAAATTAAAAATATACAAGAGCGAAGTAAAAAATGTAACCATCGTAGGCGGCAGCCGCATTGCCTTTTATTTGGCAAAAGAGTTGGACAAAATAAATATCGATGTAAAAATTCTTGAAAAGAACGAACAGAAAAGTCAGTTTCTCAGCGAAACGCTGCCCCATGCCGACATTGTGTTGGGCGACGGTTCGGAATCGGATATTCTCATAGATGAGGGCGCTTTGCGCTCCGACGCTATCATTGTGCTGACCGGCTCCGATGAAGAAAATGTTATGATTTCTTTATTCGCAAATGCCAACAAAGCAAAAAAAGTCATAGTAAAAATAAACCGCTTTTCATATTATTCAATACTGGAGGCCAGCGGTATCGAAAGTATTATTTCCCCCAGACTCCTGACCTCAAACCATATCGTCAGATATGTGCGCAGCAAACAAAACGCGCACGGCAGCGCCGTTCTCAACCTTTTCAAAATAGTAAACGACAAAGCGGAGGCGCTGGAGTTCCTTGCCACCGAAAAATTTGTTGCCCTCTCAACTCCGCTAAAGGATATTCGTTTCAAAAAGAATATTCTCATTGCTTGCATACTCAGAGGAGATGACATTATCTCTCCCGGCGGCAACGCAACCATAGAGCAAGATGACAAGGTTATTCTTGTCACGACCAATCAGTTGCTTGACGACCTGAACGACATTCTGGAATAAAGGCAAAAAATGAACTATCGCATGACAAGCTATATCTTAGCGCAAATCGCCATTGTCGAGGCGGCGCTCCTATGCGTGCCTTTTATTCTTGCCATAGTTTTCAAAGAAGACACAATTTTTGCTTACGGCATAACTCTGCTCATAATAGTTGCGCTTGCTGCGCCTTTTCTCATAAAAAAGCCAAAAATCAGAGAATTGCGCGCCAGAGAGGGTTTTGTTACCGTAGCGCTTGCTTGGATTATGTTGTCCTTGCTGGGCTGTCTTCCTGCTTTTATCAGCCGACATATCCCAAATTTTCTTGACAGCCTTTTTGAAACAGCCGCCGGGTTTTCAACAACTGGAGCCACAATATTGCAAAACATAGAGGCACTACCTCGCAGCCTGCTTTTTTGGCGCAGCCTTACACAATGGGTAGGAGGCATGGGCGTTCTGGTCTTTGTCATTGCCATAATCCCAAAGTCCGATACAAATATCATTCAACTGTTCCTTGCCGAATCTCCGGGTCCGCGCGCAGGCAAATTGGTGTCAAAACTAAAGTTTACCGCCAGAATACTATACGGAATCTATATAGGCATGACTATTCTGCAGCTTATACTCTTGCTGATAGGAAAAATGCCCGTTTTTGACAGCTTTATCCACGCTTTCAGTACTGCCGGCACCGGAGGGTTCTCAAACAAAACTTTCAGCATCGGCGCTTATAACAGCGCATATATAGACATTGTGACGACGGTATTTATGCTGCTGTTTGCCATCAATTTTAACATTTATTACCTGATACTCATAGGCAATGTCAAACAAGCCATAAAAAGCGAAGAACTGCGCGTATTTCTTGGTATTACGCTTGTAGCAACCATAATTATTACGGTTTCCCTTATGCTCAACCAAGTATACGCAACCCTTGGTCAAACCTTGCGGCATTCGGCTTTTCAGGTAGCCTCAATTATTTCCACCAGCGGTTTTATTACGGCTGACTTCACAATGTGGCCTTCCTTGCCGAAAATCATAATCTTTATGCTGTATTTTGTCGGGGCCTGCGCAGGCTCGACGGGCGGCGGCTTAAAAGTATCCAGAATAATTATCCTGATAAAATCCAGTTTTCGCGAACTAAAGCGCGCGCTGTCGCCTCGCTCTGTGGTAAATGTCAAGTTTGAGGGAAAGCCCCTTGACCCGGCTGTATATAACGGTGTAATGGCTTATTTCGTGTTGTATACGGCAATTTTTGTTGCCTCTTTGTTACTGGTATCTCTTGTTCCAAGCAATACTCACAGTACAAATCTGCACAACTTTACGGCGGTGGCGTCATGCCTGAACAATATCGGGCCGGGCTTTGGCGCTATCGGTCCATATGGCAATTTTGCCGCATTCAACGCATTTGCTAAAGTTATTTTCATTTTTGACATGCTGGCAGGCAGATTGGAATTGTTGCCAATGCTACTGTTGCTCAATCCAAAAGTTTGGCGAAAAAAATAAAAAAGCCCACATAAGTGAGCTAAAATTATATCTTTTTTACGATACTAAAGCACCTTTGAAAGAAAATCTACCAAGCGCGGGTGTTGGGGATTGGCAAAAAACTCTTTCGGGGCATTCTGTTCAAGTATCTTACCGTCGTCCATAAAAAGCACCCTGGTGGCTATTTCTCTGGCAAAACCCATTTCGTGAGTGACAATGACCATCGTCATTTGTTCCTGAGCAAGTTGCCGAATAAGTTCCAGCACCTCATTGACCATTTCGGGGTCCAGAGCAGAAGTCGGCTCGTCAAAAAGCATGACATCAGGTTGCATGGCAAGCGCCCTGATTATGGCTATGCGCTGTTTTTGTCCGCCCGAAAGCCGCCGGGGATATTCGTACTTTTTGTCCATTAGTCCGATTCTTGCAAGCAGCTTGTCGGCCCTTGCCTCGGCATCTTCTTTCGATAATTTGAGCAGTTTTCGCGGCGCAAGCGTAATGTTTTCCAGCACTGTCAGATGCGGAAACAAATTGAATTGTTGAAAAACCATGCCCATTTTTTGTCTTATTTTGTTTATGTTGCAGCCCTTGGCGGTGATTTCAGCACCCTCGAACCATATTTCGCCGCCGGTAGGTTTCTCCAGCAGGTTCAAAGAGCGTAAAAAAGTCGATTTGCCGCTGCCGGAAGGACCGACAATGACAATCTTTTCGCCTTTCGCAATAGTTTCGTCTATGCCCTTCAAGACATCAAGTTTGCCGAAAGAGACCTTCAAATCACTTATTTTAATCACCTTGACCCATCCTCCTTTCAAGCAACTTATGTATTTGTTGCAATCCAAGCACCAACACAAGATAAATTATGGCAACAATTAAAAGCGGACCAAACACCTCGAAAGTCTGTGATGTCACCATGCGCGACGCTTTTGTAAGGTCAATAATTGCTACATAGCCGGCAACTGAAGTTTCTTTTATCAGCATTATGAATTCATTGAATATCGTCGGCAAAGAGTTTTTTATACCTTGCGGCAGCATAACTTTGCCGATAGTCTGCCCCCAGGTTAAGCCAAGACTTCTGCCCGCCTCCATTTGACCGGGGTCAATGGCGTTGAACCCTGCGCGCAGTATTTCCGACATATAAGCGCCTGAGTTCAGCCCAAAGGTGATTATTGCAACAAATACGCCGTTCCAAATGCCGTTGGCAAATTTCAGAATGACAAAGTACATTATGAGCAATTGCAGCACTACCGGTGTGCCTCTGATTATGGTTACATAAAGGCGTGCAACAGGCTCAAAAATTCTCACAATGATGTTGTTTTTCGGTGCAATTCGGAGTAAAGTAATAAGAGCGCCTATAACAAATCCAAGGATACAGGCGCCTAATGCTATGTATAAGGTGTTCTCAAGTCCTTTGAGATACACCTTATACATATCGTTTTCTATAAATATTTTGCGAAAAGTTTCTGCCATTAAATTATTCTTCTATTGATGCTGAATGTTCTTCAAGCCATTGATCAATTTTTCCGTCTTCAAGTAATTTTTCAAGTATTGCGTTTATTTTGGTAAGCAACTCAGTGTTTCCTTTCTTAACGGCTATTCCATATTCCTCGGCTTCCAAATCAGCTATTTGGCTGCAAGCAAGACCTTCGTTGTTGGCTACAAGCTGTATGGCGGTAAGCCTGTCTATGATAACATAATCACAGCCTTGACCGATATCGTTTACGGCAACATACGCATTGTCATAATTCTTTACTGTAGCGCCGGCAAATTTGCCTCCTGCAACGGCTTCTGCTGTGGCTACGGTGTCGCCTGTTGTGCCGCCTTGTACGCCAAGCTTCTTATTCTTCAGTTGTTCACCGGAAACAAGCAACTCCTCGTCGGGAGTCAGCGCACCGGTGGGATATATGACATATTGTATCGCGTCGCCATAATAAGGTATGGAAAAATCCACGGTCTCGGCTCTCTTTTGTGTAATGGTGATGCCTGCAAGACCGATAGCGTTGTTTTCATTTATTCCTGCAATGATGGAATCGAAAGCCACGTCTTTTATTTCAAGTTTCATTCCCAACTCTTCGGCGATAGCCTTGGCTATTTCGATATCTACGCCTACTATTTCCGTACCCTTCGCATACTCAAACGGCGCAAAACCGCTTTCGGTGTAGACAACAAGGGTTTCTTTGTCATTCTTGCAACCAGTAAGCACAAAGAGCGAACCTGCAAGCACCAACGCTAACAATATTATAAGAATCTTTTTCATACATACCTCCGTATTTTCATAGTAAAAATGATACCACAATCTTTACAACAACACAAACAAAAAACTATATTTTATTTATAATTACTCATTATTTATGAATTATTATAAATCGGTGAGGCTTATTTTATCTCAATCTTGTTCGGGTTAAAGGTTTCGGTGAAGTTTGTAAAGAATAATATAACATAGCACAGCACCAAAGGAATGGATTCAAAAAGCGCCATCTGTTTATAAATTATCAAGAAAACAATATCCACCAAAATCAGCGCAAACAAAATGACGGTAATATAGAGGTACGCCTTTATCTTTTTTGCCATATAGAGCAGGCACAATGATATCGAAGCAAATGCCAGTACAGCAAAAAGTATGGCGGTGGCTACATGTATGTAATACCAGTACATTGGGTCTTTTGACATGTTGAGAAAAGTAAGCACTAAAAAAACCAGTCCCGAATATAGAAAAGCCTTGCCTATCTTTGAGGAATAGCCCGTGCGTTCATAGAGTCTATGCACATTCAGCAAGATAGCAATGCCCGACAACAAACTCCACACTATGAACAGCGCCCAATTTGACCGTCCTATCTCGCTCAGCGAATATTGCAACGGGTTCTGAATGTCTATGTAGTACATTGCATATATCAGCGATGTCACAAGCGCAGCCATGCAAACTATTTCATTGCGTGAAAAGTCGTTCAGCTTCTTTAGGAATTTTTTCATTCTTTACCTCTTTTCAAATTATGTTATTTACATTATAATGCAATCTTCATTTCAAAACAAGAAGGCAAACACTTTTAATAGTATAGTACCCAAATTAGTACCCAAATTTAGTACCCAAAATTTGAGATTTTGTTTGTTTAATCGCTTGCCAAATGTCTATATATTGTGTTATTATCTTAAAAGCGGCACAATATGAGCGCGCACCTTTAGCTCAGTTGGTAGAGCAACTGACTCTTAATCAGTGGGTCCCCGGTTCGAATCCGTGAAGGTGCACCAAAAACGCAAAAAAACAGACTTGAACGGTCTGTTTTTTGTTTTTGTTAATATACCGCCGTAATGGCTTTTTCAACCGATACCGCTAATCTCTGAACTTTGGAATAAGCCTTGCCCTTCTCTTTTTAATCTTTTTGGCAATAAACCCAATCAAAACTCCAATCAGGACAACGACCGCGCCTATGCCGGCATACAACATATATGCGCCGTATTTCTCGATGAATGTTGCTTCCCGTAGCAAGCCCACACCACTGACATTTGAGGAAACAAAGCTGACATAGCCGTCCTCATAATTATAGTCTTCTGTTGTCAATAGTTCTATGCTGCCGTCTGTGTGCTGTACTACAATGGGCTGTCCTTCGGGGGCAAGTTTCAGCATAAAGGTGTACTTGCCTTTCAAATCGCTGCTGAGCGCAATACTGTTGAAACTGTCCAACACACTGTTTTTGTGCGGGGTGACGGCAAGCGCTTTTTTAACAAAGCCGTTTATCATTGTAAAAGTTCCGCTGTCTGTGTTTAGCGGCCGTATTTCAATCGATGCCGCATGCGGCAACTCGCCCTTCAGTTTTATGTCGCCATTCTCCAACTCACGTCTGTTAATGATAAGTTTGCCCGGGATATACCGCATCAGATAATTGTCCGCAGCGCCGCCTTGAGGGGTTAAGGCATGCTGCCCCGGAGTTTTGGGAATGTTCCTTACGCTTGGCAAAGAGGAAAGCACGCTGACATCATCTCCGCCTTTGAATCCGCTATACAATATCTGCGGTGTATAATCGTCGTCTTCAAAAATCACCGCATCGGCTACTGTAACATCCAACTGACTTCTGGCTATGATGATTGTTGTAGTGGCTTCGCCAAGCGGCTCATAGTTGGGGTCATTTATGTGCGCAAATGCGGTATATTCTCCTGCGTTTACCAGATACGGGCTGCTGTATGTCACGCTGACCGCAACCTCGTCATTGGGTAACACATTGTATGCCGTCGCCTGTAAGAATGCCTTGTCGCTGCCGTCATAAACATGATGCGTCGTTCCGATAAAGGCTATGCTTATGCGTCTGGGTCTGACGGTCAATTTCAAAGCGGCGTCTACTTTGTTGTAGTTGACCTCGTCGTTGGGAATAAATGAAACGGCATACTCTGTCAGATTGCTATTAAGAACGGAGGGTCTTATGCCGGAATTTTTCCATATAAATTGTCCGGGAACATTCTGTTCTACGCCGTTAATAACGGCTTTTGCAACGCCAGCTATTCCCGAATCGGCAAGCGCTTCGCCGTAAGTTATGGCTGATGCCGTCGGCGGTACGGACAATACGGGAGTGGCTTTTTGAATAACAAAATACTTCACTTCTGTGACAATGACGGCATAATTATCGCCTGCGGAAACATTGCGGTAGGTAAAAGCGTATTGTCCTGCCGTCTCCCCTGCGGCTCTTGTTATTTCGCCCGTAAGCAAGGAAAGGTTGTCGCCAAACTGCAAGTCTTGTTCGTCATTTATTACAAAGTTTACGCCCTCAGGCACTCTTGCCCCGCGCTGGTAAGCCGGCTCAAGCTGTCCATAGATTTTGGTAAATATGGGTATGGACACTCTGAGTTCTTTGGGGGATATGGTGAAATAATCCGGCACATAAACAATGTCATAATTGGGGTTGTTCTCGTTTGTCAGCGTGTGCTGCTCAATCAGATATTTGCCGCGGTTTTCTCCGGCGGCTCTCTTGATTTCGCCTTCAAGGGTTATGTCGCCCTCAAGCACTCTGAATGTAAGGCTTGGGTCTTTTGCGCCATAGATTTTGGTAGCCGGATTGGCAATAACATGTACCTGCTTGGGTACAACAATGAGTTTTGCCGATATTTCTGAAACATCTATCAGGTAGCCATCGGCGCTGCCATTGTCGCGGAGCAGTATGTCATAGCCTTCAAGCTCGCCATATTCATTATATTTTACTTCAAGATTTTCGCCGACAACATATGCCTCCGGCTCAATAAGTCCGTCAATCTCCGCCTTGCTGATTGCGTCATCGTTTTGGTCCTTATAAACTATGCTAATCTCCGGTATGTCGCCATAGCTGACATAAATGTCGTCAAGCGTTGCCCTAAGCACTGCTTTTGAAATGCTGAAAGTCACCGTATTGGAACTTTGGCTGAAATAATTTGTCGAGGCCGCCTTAGTTGCGCGCACCGCAATTGTGCCGGCTCCGTTTATATAAAGCGTAGACCCTGTTATGTTGGCTTTGCCTTGCACCACTTCATAAGTCAAGGCGCCCTCTCCGCTGCCGCCGCTTACAGAAAGAGCCGCGCTCTTTTGCTGCGCAAATATGTAGTCGTCTATGTCTACGACAAGCGTCAACGGCGTTTGGTTTATGCGTGATATTGAGAAACTGACGCTCTTTTCGCCGTCCAGCTCAAAATTGTGGTTATCCTCCGCTGAAATAACGGCTTGCGCTATATATGTGCCGGCATTCTTTACTTCTAAGGCGTCAATTTGTTGGTTGTTATGATAGAATACCAAGTCGGCATAGCCGAATGTATTTGCCGTAAGCGGATATCTTGCCAAAATTGTGTCGGCTTGCGAAGCTCCGTTGTAACTCAAATTCTGATAGTTCAAGAAAGTGACATTTGAAATGACCTTTTTCTTTATTTCAAAGGTATAACTTTCTTTAAGCATAATATTGTAGTTTTCTTTGTTGCCGGCAATGTTCTCTGTCAATCCTATTGTATAAAGCCCTGCGTCCCATTCGCCGCCTGAAGGCTCGCCTATGCGGGTAAAGCTGAATTCATTGACAAACAGCCCGTCGCCTAAGTCGCCCTCAAAGCTGTGCGCAACTATAATCGGGCGTTCGCCGTCATACTGCTTGCTCAAATTCGTGCTAAGGATATTTATCCATGCCGTTCTTTTTATTATGCTGCCGGGTATGTCTGTAATGATATCGGGAACGCTGTAATTTGACGCGCCTGCGCCTGACAAATTGAATGTTTCAAATGTAATCAACTTGTTGTCGCCTATGTTGGGGTTGAGCGCGCCGTCCTCAAAATATTTCCGCACCGCCGTAAGTATGACCTCATCGCCGCCGACTACTCCGATAATGGCGGCAGCGCCTATGCTTATCTCATTGTAAGAGTATTTGTCATACTGTTTTGTGCTGTAACTTGGTTTTTGCAATTCTTCAAGGTCGAGAGTTAGTTTCAGAGGGGTTATGTCATAAGTAATTATTTTGGACCCGACGATTACTCCCCCCTCTTGAAGTTTTATAATAAGCTGGTATTGTGTAGCGTTTATCGGCTCATCTACCCTTATTCTGGGTGACACTCTGTAATATTCGGTATAAGCAACAAAGCCCGGAATATTTATGTAATAAAGTTTTGGCTGCCCGTCATAAGCAAAACTGTCGCCCTCTATGGAGGCTTTTATGCCGTCAGGGTTTATTATTTCCGTAGCGCCATCTCCGAACGGCACTATGTCGGCAGAAAATTCCCAGGCATAATCGCCCATAATTCTCACGCAATCGACATAATCTCCGTCACCGATATAGCTTACATATGTGCCATAATCAAGCACCAGTCTGTATCCCTTTTCGGGATAGACCGTAATAACAACGGACTGCCCCTCATAATAATTGCCTGCGCCGGTTGCCGTCGCATTGGACAGCGCGGATATCGTCACGCTCTTTGTGAAACGGGCATACCAGTTCAGCGTGGCGCCTGCCGCCGCTTGCTGATTATACATCGGAAAATACTTGTTGCCCTGAATGCCGCCTGATGTAAAGGCAATGACATCTTCGCCGACATTTCGCATTTCAAATCCAAAACCGCTTTCTGGCAAAAATTCAAAATAAATAAAATCCTTGTTGGCTGCCGCATTGTCGACGCCTGCGGCTATTTCGCCGTTTTTGTCCACATAAAGTATCGAGCCGTATCTGTTGTGCGAATCTGCGGCGTTTATGTCTTTTATGTACCAGCAGTTGCTGACGGAGGCATATTGGTCTTCAAAAAAGCCGACTATGCCGCCCCAATTGCTGTTGCCCAGCACATTGCCGTCAAAAATGCTGTTGCTGACGCTGTTTGCCCACAGCATGCCGACTATGCCGCCTACATTGTTTATTCCCTCTACTGTTGCAGACGCAAAGCACCGGTCTACCTGACCTCTGCTGTATCCTACAACGGCGCCGACTCTCTGACTGCCTAATATTACACCCGAGGAGATTGTTACATTCTTTATTACGGCATTTTCTCCGATATAGCCAAACAGTCCTTGGCTGTAAATTGTGTCTTCGCTGCCGACAACAAGATTGGAAATTGTGAAACCCTTGCCGTCAAAATGACCGCGGAAAACAAAACTTTCAACGGCATTCTCAAGGTTATATCTGCCGATAGGCAAAAAGCCGGCTTGCATGACAATGTCCGCCGTCACTTCAAAATAGCAGCCGCTGAATGTATAGCCGTTCAGCACCTGCTTACTGAGCGTGTCAAGGTGGTCAAATGTTTCGATGCGGTAAGGATTGTATTCGCCGCCCCATTCCATTATGTTATAGACATCTCTGCCAAATATGCGCAACATAACGCTCTGTTTGGAATAGTCTTTTATGATTGGTATTATGTCGGCGTTTTCGCCGGCTTCGGCAGATATGGTATAGAAAATAATTAACTGCGGAGCAAAGTCGGCGTCCATGCCCTTTTCTTCGGCAGAAATATAGTTGCCCGCCGAAAAAACCATATATTCAAGCGCAGACGCGCCCACCATTTGTACTGTGGTAAGTCCCATGACTGTTGCGCCTGCCGTTATGCCTGTTCCGACAGCCGAATATCCGCTCATAATCTCATTGTTAAAATAACTCAGCGAAATTTCGACGGAATGGTTTTCGCCGATAATGCCGCCTGCCAGCATGCCTGATGCGCCTTTTATGCTGCCGATATTGTATGTGTTCCTTATGGTGGCGCCCGTATAATTGTAGCCGGCTATGCCGCCCTTGAAATCTCCTTGATATACTCCGCCGCTCATATCGCTTTCGATATCGCCGCTGTTGTAGCAAACCTCGATTATGTTGTTTGCGCCCGTCCTGCCTGCTATACCGCCGATATAATTGCCGTTACCTTTTATGTAGCCGCTATTGAAACTCGACTGAATGCTGCCCTCTGACATTCCGGCTATGCCGCCGATATGATTTATGCCGCTGACAGCGCCGGTGTTGCATGAGCGTGAAATATTCTTTGCATGACCTGCTATACCGCCGACATTGTCCACTCCCGTCACATCGGTATTGTTCATGCAGTCCCATATATACCCTTCGCTGAAGCCCGCAATGGCTCCGACATAGTTTTTGCCGACTATGCCGCCAAGTATTTCCGTCGGGCTGACAACATAGGGTCTTATGTTCAGTTCTGTCACTCTTGCGCCTTCGCCTATCTTGCGGAACAATCCTACATAATCGGACTCCGGCTGATTTATCGTCAAGTTATAAATAGAATAATAATTGCCCTCCAATCGTCCAAGGAATGGTTGAGCAACAGTAGCAATGGGGCGGAACTCGCTTTCTAGGATAATGTCATTCAGCATTTTGTAATGCGCCGAGCCATATTGGGAATAATCCGTTTCTATCAGCCTTTGCATGTTGATAAGCTGGAAGGCATTTGTCAGCGCATAAGGCGCCGCCTCCGAACCGTCACCGTTTTCAAAATAATCTACTTTTGTACAATCCTCAGCCGTTTGGTTTTCTGAAAAAACAGGCAATTGGGGATAATGTCCCGTACGATTGTTTCTGGCAACCATATAAAAACCAATTATGCCAAGGTCCAAAGCTGTCAGTTCTATGGTGTTTTTTGGTATACCGTCAACAACAACGCCGTTTTTTATCATGTCGGAGTTGAAATATACATCTGTTATGTCCGCGTCACCGTTTGTGACAACTGCGGCTGCGCCGTCCGAAGACACACTGCCGACAAGGTATCCGCGGCTTATTGTTCCATCATCAAAGGAATCTCCCACAAAGCCTGCGGCGTATGTTTGGGAATTTATGTTGCTTATGACATAACTGTTGCTGATTGTATAAAGCCCGCCCTCTCCTGCTATGCCGCCGACTGCGCCCGTGCCGGATATCTCATCGGTAAATACAAAACATTGAGTTGCGCTGCCCGAAACAATCTTTCCGACAAGTCCTCCCACTGCGTTGCCGGAAACACCGCCGATAAAATATGTCTGCAAAAATTCCGTGCCTTGCCCGTCGCCGCATATGCCGCCTGCGTATGTGTCCGACTGCACCTGCGCATCTGAATAGCAAAGGGAAATATCGCCGCCTATATCTATGCCCACAATGCCGCCTGCGGTATTTGCGGAAACAACATATGTATCCGTCACGCTGCTTTCAAAGATGGTCATCGCGTTGCTTGTTGCTGCAATACCGCCGGCAAAATTTTCCGCCGATATGTTGCTGCCGGACACCACAACATTGTTGATTTCGCAATACAATGCGCTGCCGACAAGGGCGGCGGCATCTGTGCCGGACATATGGAAGTTACTGATTTGTAGGTTGCTGATTGACGAATATTGAATCTCTCCGAACAGCGCAGACAATGCCGTCTCTGATTGCACGGTCAAATTCTTCAATGTAAATCCTGCGCCGTCAAAGTTACCCATAAACGGGAACGCCGCCGTACCGATAGGAGTATAATCGACTGTTGAGGCAAAATTTATGTCGCTGACCAATTCAAAATACTTATCCGAATATGAGAAACCGTTATTGTTTGTGCTGTTTGCCAGTAATAAGAACTGGTTGGGGTCGTTCAAAATATATGGATTGCTTTGTTCTCCCCACAACGGCAAATGCGCGTCTCCGCCAAAAAGTGCAAACTGCGCATACTCTTTTTGTGCGCTGTCAAAGCAAGGAGTATATCCGAAACTCTCCGAACTCTGCGGAAATATCCAACCGTCGCCAAGCTGCATACCTTGCGCATTGTTTATCATGTCATAATAATTCACGCCGACAACATTCTCTGTAAGGCTGTCAGATGCGCCCGAAAGATTTAGGCTTTCGGCGCCGATAGCTTTCATGGTATAAATTCCGTTGCTGTGGCTCTTGTTGTAATAAAGCTCATTCGCATCGGCATTCTCGGCTCTGTTGCCTATTATTGCGCCGACATAGCCGCTGCCAAAGCTCAACTGCCCGATACTATAACCATCTGACAAGCCGCCCTCGTGATAGCCTACCAATCCGCCGGCTGAGCCTGATGCTGTCAAAGTCCCGCTGTTGTAGACTGCGGAAATGTCGCCGTGGTTGATGCCGGAGATGCCGCCGACATTGTAGTGGCCTATGACCTCGCCGGCATTGAAACAGTTTTTTATTTTTGCCGACCTGCCCGAAAGCACATCGCCGTTCGTGCCGGTGATACCGCCTATGTTTTGTCCTGACGGCGCAGCATAAATGCTTCCATAAAAGTAACAATCCTCTATCGTGCCATAGTTTATGCCTGCAATACCGCCAAAGTTCTGTATGCTGCCGGTGCCGGACTGTATGCTGACGGCGCTGGAACAATTTTGTATTTTTTTGCCGACAAAGCTGCCGGCTATGCCGCCTGCGCTGCTCCTTGCTACAATGCTGCCGCTGGTGATGTTTATGTTGCGCAGCGTGCCTGCCTCGTCGTCGGGCGATGTTGTCGTATTGACATTGCCGAACAGTCCGACAGTATCCTCTCCAGACAAAACAATGCTCAGCCCTGATATTTCAAAGCCGCCGCCGTCGTATATACCGGCAAAAAATTTGCCTGCGCCGAATCCTATCGGCATGAAATAGTGCTCCGAAAGGTCTATGTCGGCTGTTTGCAAAAAGTAGGTGTTTATGTACTGTTGTCCGTTGTTGACATTGTGTGAAAGCAGAGCCAATTCTTCGGCGGTGGAAATGATATATGCGTTTGTCGGGCTGTTGGGCTCAAGGGGGTCTTGCAAAGTCAATGCAGCGGCTTTGTGGTCGCTCCATTGTCCTTCAGCGGCATGTGCTGAATTGTTTGTTTGTATTCCCAAAAGAAGCATCGTTAAAATGATGCCTGCAACAATCAGCAGCTTAAATATCCCTTTGTGTTGCTTAATCATTTGCCCTCCACAGATAGTACATAGCTATACCATTATACATTACAGTATAGCATAGAGAGCGTTCTTTTTTCAATAGATAAATAATAAATAATATGCAAATAAAATATATATAAAAGGATATTCCTTATTCTGGACTTGCGGAGTTGTACGGCACCATACAAAAGCCCATTACATAGCTTTCGGCGGCAGGAATTTTGTAACGACCTGCGGCGCTCAAACCGCTGACTTGCCCGTCAATATGCGCATATACGCTGCGGCTTTTCGGCAATTCGTCCTGATAACGCGCCGTATCGATGCGCCACTTGGGATGCATTCTGACTTTGAAGTTAAAGGGTTTTGCCAACGCAAGGAAAAGTAAACCTTGGCTCTTTTCGTTACGAAACAGAGCAAACCTCGTATCACAGCGGTTGCCTGCTTCTTGTGGTTTTGTGTACTTGTGGGCAAACTCTTCGGCGGAAGTGTTGTAGATGCCTATCTGAGCAAACTCCTTTGCGTCGGGATAGTTGTCTATGTTTCCTCTGCCGTAATAAGTAATGTCTGTGAATTCGGCAGCCATTTTTATTATTTTGCCGAAACACTTCAGCGGCGGTAGGTTTTTCCTTCGGGGGTGAAGCGTGGTGTATACTTCCATTTTGCCGCCGGCAAAAAGCACATACATATCCTGCGAAACATAGCTGAACTTGTCGTCAAAATACAGTTCGTTGCTTATTTGGATTTCTACGGCTTCGCCGCTTTCGCGCATTCTGTATGAAAAGCTGACCGGCACGACCGTAACAGCGTCTTCAACGGCAGGCTCTCCGCCTGTCAACGGGCGCAATATGTTTGTGGAAAAACACCCCGACCCCATTCTGGCAGGGTCTGCGTCCAGGTATTCCGTGCCGTTTATGACATAATTCAGGATATTTCCCGTTGTTTTATCGATGCGCATATACCCGTTCTGAAAACTAATATTCAATATGCCGTTTCTGTCGACCAGTTTGAGTTTGCCCTTTTCTGCTGTCTGCGTGTCGGGCAGCGATTCGTTTATCATGTGCTGTTCAACACCGACAACTTTGCCGTCCATATCGATATACTCTACATTAAGGAACATGTCCCCTTGCGCTACGCCCAAAAAGATATCGAACAATCTGCTCTTTTGCGGAGGTATGACAGCATCAAGCTGAGTACGGCTTATTTCTTTGCCGTCAATAAAAATGCGCAGCATAATTTTTATGCCGGCAGTGTCTTTGAAAAAATTTCTGTTGAAAAGTTCCAGCGTACCGTTGTCCACAAGCCTTGACACAATCGGGCGGTAATTATATTTCAAATCAAAAGCCGACGGGTGCGGCACTCTGTCGGAGCTAAAAAGCCCATCCTCGCACAACCAACCGTCGGAGATATAACCGCCTTCTCCTATGCGTTTTTTGCCGTTGAGCCTTACAGACTGGTCTGCAAATTGCCATACGCAGCCGCCCAAAAACTTTTCGTCCGAAGAAATAAGCTGCATATATTCTTTCAGTCCGCCCCTGCCGCTGCCGACGGCATATGCGTATTCGCTGAGGAATATGGGCTTGCCGCAGGCATTTGCGTCCTTGCTCAACTTCTCCAATACGGCAGGCAGTTCGTCTATGTTGTTATTTTTTAGCGACAGCACATCGTATGCCCTGCGCTTTGAGTTTATGACGCCCTCATATTGTACCGGCAAGTCGGAAACCGTCTTCAGCCATTCATAGCAAACATCTTGACAATATTGCCCGCCGCTGTCGCTGCCCAGCGACCACATTATAACTGAGGCCTGGTTTTTGAAAGTGTGGAACAACCTTGCCGTTCTGTCAAGATACATAGCCGCCCACTTTCTCTTGCCGCTGATGAGGTTGGGACGGAAAAACGGCGAATACCATGTGCCGCTGCTCTCTATCTCCGCTTCGGGTATCAGATATATTCCGAACATATCGCAAAGCGCAGCAAATACCGGATGCGGAGGATAGCCGGCTGTTCTGACGGTGTTTATGTTGTGTTCTTTCATCAGGCGGATATCCTTGCTCATATCCTCATATGAGATATGGGCGCCGCCTTTCATATGGGTATCCTGATAATTGACGCCGTACAATTTTATGGGCTTGCCATTAAGCAAAAATACCCCGTTTTCAATCTTTATCCGCTTGAAAGCAATATTTTTGCAAACACACTCCGTCACCTTGTTGTCTTTCACAAGGCTGAGATAAAGTTTGTAGAGATGCGGCATCTCGGCATTGTATTCCTTGAAGCTATCCTCAAAACTAATTTGTGCCAACGGCTCCGTAAGGCGCAATACTTTTTCAAAAACTATGTCGCTGCCGTCCTCCAAGCTGACTTTCAGGTTGTGCCCTTCGGGATTTTTTATGTTGACCGACAAATTGACGGCATAGCTACCGGCATCGTCTGTCGGCTGCGTTTTGAAGTCAAAATCAAAAATATGGGTTTTGTTGTTCTGCTGCAAAAAAACATCTCTGAATATGCCGCTCAAACGGAAAGTATTGTGGCTTTCAAGATAACTGCCTACGCACCACTTGCGCACCAGCACAATAATTTCGTTGCTGACCTCTTTCAGATAGCGTGAAATGTCAAATTCCGCAGTGTTGTGGGAGCCTTGCGAATAACCTACAAAATTGCCATTTATGTATAAATCAAAGCAAGACGACACTCCAAAAAAAGTTATGATATAGCTTTTTGACAAATCTCTTATGTTGAAAGTTTTTCTGTATACGGCGGCGCTGTTGTATGCGTCAAATGCCCTCAATCTGCGCTTTGTCACGCCATCGCTATATATGCCCACCGGCTGTTTTGAGGGGACATGAGGCGGACGGCAATTAAATTCATATCTGTCTTTCAGATATGCGGGCTGTTCAAAACCCCGCAGTTGCCAACAAGACGGTACATCAATGCTTGAAAAATTCAGACGGTCAGTATCTATTTTAGACGGTGCGCCCTTTGGGAAAAATGCTATCTGCCATTTGCCGTTCAAGGATATCTGCCTGTCGCTCTTTTGCAGTTCCGGCGGCAGGGTTTTATCTATCTTTAATCTGTTTGAAAATGGTATAAAATACGAACGCGCAGGCAGCCTGTTTTGCTCAACAATTTTGATTTTTTTATAAAACCCGTTTTTGGTATGATAAATCATAAAAACTGCTCCCGCTCATTTGGCATATTTAATAATTATTCTAACACAAAAATCCGTTAATAACAATAAAAATATAAACATTATGTCCTATACTTATGCGCTCCTGCAAAATACAAATGTTGGGTCTTGCTAAAAAACCGCATGCGCAAATGCCACCGCTTGTGTTTCTTTGCTTGACAATGAAATTTACTGTTTGTATAATAAATGGTAGCAGAGTAGACAAGATGCGTAAAGTGTCGCAAAATGGGATGTTGTTTGCGAACGAAAGATGTATCAATCTGCGGTATCTTGTCGCGTCCGTTGCAAAAGTATAATGCTTTTTTGATGGACCTCTCTCAAGCTCAGGGAGGTTTTGTTATGTCCACAAAAAAAATCGCTACGCTAGCCATGCTGGTGTCCATTTCCGTCTTGTTCAATATCTTCACTATATTGACCGGTGTAAAGTACTTCGCCATCACCTTCACATACATTCCGGCTTTTGTTGCAGGAGCGTTTATGGGTCCGGTTTCGGGGTTCATAGTGCCGTTTTTGGGAGACCTAATCGCTGGTTTCATACATCCGCTTGGACCGTACAACCCCATGATCGGCATTGCTTCCGGACTGCTTGGATTTATTCCGGGCATCGTATTCAAATACTTGAAAATAAATGTAGAAAACATAAGTATACACAAAAGACAAGGTTTACGCATCTTTTTCAATTACTTGCAAAATGACTATGTAAAACTTGTGCTTTCTGCCTTGCTTTGCCTTGTCATATGCACCGCCGGTCTGAACACGCTTGCTTTATACATTATGCTTGGCGCACAAAAGACTTACTGGGCATTCCTTGTTGTGCGGCTGCCCTTTCAGGTTGCCGTAATTGCAATAAATCTTACGGTTATGATTATAATTTGGAAACCGCTGCGCGCGCTGGAACGAAAATTCTCTTTCAAATAACCAACGCCTGGCGGCTGAATCTTGTCTTTAAGAAAGCCTTTATATCGATAAGCTCTGTCATTGAGCAAAGCGCAACATACATAAAAAACCCCATCGGCAGCGCAATAATAATGGCAAACTGACCCATAAAATGTCGGCATATGCCGTATAGGCTGTATGCAAAATAGCCGCATGGAAATACAAACAGCAACACCATTATGAATATCCGCAAAAACTCTGCCCTGAAAGCGGTTTTTTTGCGCAAGGTGACCAGGTTCAAACATGCCGTGATTACAAGCGACAGCATGGAAGCCGTCGCAACGGAATATATGCCAATAAATTTTGGCAGAAAATATATGCAGGCCACAAGCAGCGCCGTACCTGCCATATAGTTCATAAACGCTTTGAATTCCAGTCCGATTGAGTTTAGCGCAGATTGCGTAAGTTGACTGACCGTCATGGGCAGCATCATAAAAGAAGCTACTTGAAGGTACTTTCCCGAAACGCTGTCTTTGAATAAAAAGAGCGTCAACTCCTCCCCCAACGCATAAAAGCACAGCATAAATCCGCCGCTAATCAAGAGCGCAAAGTTTATGCCGTTGTTTAACTGACGATTGAGCAAACGCAAATTGTTTTTTGCGCCGTTTTCGCTCATCTCGGGCACCAGTACGATTGCCAGCGAAGAAATGATTGCGTTGGGCGCTAACAGCAGCGGCATTGCCATGCCGGCTATGCGTCCGAAACTTGCCGTTGCTTCGCTAACAGAAAAGCCTGCCTGAACCAGTCTTGCAGGCAGCAAAATAGCCGTCAAAGTCGAAACAAGTCCACCGAACAGCCGCATTGCCGTTATCGGCATGGCGGGCAGGAATATTTCTTTAATTTTTGCAGGCTTTGTTATTTTGCCGCCTTTTGAAAAGAACAATATCAATAATATTATAGCAACCAAAATATCCGACACCGTAAACGCAAGCGCAATGCCATAATAACCGCTCAATCCGCTGATTATACCGCTGACAAAAATTGCGCTGAAAAGTATGCGGAATACTTCCTCAACCGTTTCGGTGATGCTGAATGCAGTAAACTGCTTGCTTCCCCAAAACCAGCCTCTTACTATGCAATAAATCGTTGACGATACAATGGCAGGTATCATAATAACGAACATAGGCACGACCTTTGGGTCGGATACTATATAAGGCAACAGAGGTTTTCCCAACCAAAGCACCAACGCTACTGCGACAGAGATGCATATACCCATGACAAGCGCTGACGAAAACAAAGAGAATTCCCCCTCTTTGTTCAACGCCCTGCTCTCTGCTGTTTTTCTTGACAGCACCAGCGGAATGCCTGACGCTGAAAAACAGGCGAACAAATAAAACATAGATATGCTAATTTGATAAAGTCCAACAGTCTCGGCGCCCAAAGCCCTTGAAAGGTATATTTTGAAAAGAAAGGACAATCCGCGCGTAAATACCGAAAAAACCGTCACCGTGGCTACTGCCTTGATTACTTTTTTGTTTTTTGCCATATAAAAATATATTGTTTTGAATACATGTTTATGTATATTGATAAGATTGACTTGGCGCCCAAACTTTAAGCAAAAAAAACTGTCCGTTTCCGGACAGCTTTTTATTCATTGATTATTTTTTCTTCTTTTTCTTTGGAAGTACCCTCTGCACATATTTGGGTTTTTCTTCCTTGTCGGTAAACTCGTCATCTGTCAGCACATCGACCTTTTCTGTGGGTTTGATAGGCTCGACGACTATTGCTTTCTCGGTCTTAACAACATTTTCGCCCTTGACCTTCTTCGGATGCTTTTTGCGGAATCTCTTGACCAGTACTACGACTATAGTAACTATGATTACCACACCGATAATAATGGTTGAGACCAGCAGCCAAATGTCGCCTCTGTCAAATATGCTATCTTTCTTGCCCGGCTCTGAGGGGTCTTCATTGGGAGGCAGCGGGTCGGTGCTGTCGTCTTTGTAGAGATAGAACTGATTTGCGCTAAGTTTTTGCGCATCCTCGCTGAGCGCGTCAAAAGTCTCTTTGGCGGTGCTGTATTGTGTGGCGTCAATAGTTTCTAGTTTGACATCGTCTATTACAAGCATGCCCTTGATTTTCTCGTCAGCTGCGTTTCCGCCCAAACTAAACGCCCATTTCACGCTCTTTGTTATGTCGTTTTCGTTGTAGATATACATTGCGTATTCTGTGTATTCCTCATTACTCTTGTCAGATGTGTTGAGTTTTATGACGGTGTATTCGTCATTGTTGCCCTCGTACAAATATCTAAATTCGGCATATGTGCCTTCGGCAAGCATGGTCTTTGCTTTGAATGTGATTTTGTAATAGGTTTTTGACGACAACACTCTGGAGTTTGTCAGCGTGTATTTTTGACCGTTGTTGACAAGGTTGGACATTACCAGCGAATTGTAGCCGCTTATTTTTATGAATGCGCCAAGGTCAAAGTCTGCCGGCAGGAATGCCGCAAAGGCATCGGGGTTGGTGTCGTTGGTTATCAACGGGTGGTCGTTTGACTTTATGTCAAGGTAAGAATATACTCCGTACAGTCTGCTTTCGTCCACCGTGGCGCCATCGGTTGCTCTCGCCCAAGTGTATGCGTTCGGCGTGTGTCCTCTGTGGAAGCCCTCATTGTACTTGTCATTGGAGTCAAATTCCGTCGTAACGGTATTCTCTGTGTAAGAGTCGAAAGAGTCGATGGTATAGCTCAATACTTTGTAAGCAAACTCATTGGCATAAACCATTTCAAACGGCAGATATACTTCATTGCCCACATAGTATTCGCCTTCTTTGTCGTCGGCGGTCTTTGCCGTCGATTTGTTCTTGTATTCGTCTTCTGTCAGCGTACGGACTTGTACATTGTCAAAGAATATCGTACCCTTTGACAGCGCATTTGTACCGTACATTTTTGTGGATTCGGTCTCTGTGCCGGGGGTGCCTCTGTCATAAGGATTGCCCATGGTCAGCTGCAATTCGATATTTGAACTTTGCGCGCCGGTGGCAATATAGAAGCGATATTGCACCCAAGCGCCGTTGGTGTCTTGGTTTACATAGCCGATATATTCATCCCTTGTTTCAAGCACTTCGCTGATATCCTCAAAGCCTATGCTTGCCTTGGCGCCGTTGAGGGTCTTTGCCCAAACGCTGATTTCATAGAATGCATTGGCATTCAGCGCCTTGCTGACGGCGGTTATGTTGGCGCGCAGGAGATAATTGCTCTCTACCATCAACATAGTGCTGTACGGGCTGATATAGTTTGAGTCGGCAAACATTGTGTCTTTGTATATGCCGTCTTTATAGGTTTTGTAGTTTATGGTGCCTATGTTGTACTCTCTCTTTGTGCCCTCGTATTTTGTGAATACGGCGTCGCCCGTTGTCACGGTGTTGGCATAGGCGTCTGACCTTGTGCCTACTCCGTTGTCGGATACGGCTCTGACAACAAAGCTGCCCTTTGCCTTGCTGGTTATTTCAAAACGATAGTGCCATTCTTCGGCATCGCCCTCGCCGACTTCCTTATATTTTGCGTCGGTATCGACATAACCGATATAAAGTTCGTCAACATCCTCTTCGTCTACATCTATGGTATTCAATATATATATTTCATAGCCCGCAGGTTTGTCACCGTTGGCGTCGACAACATGTTTCCATGTCAGGAAAGGCTTTTGGGTGTCGGCAACCGTCAGATTTTCTATCTTCAGCGTAGGCTTGTTGTAGCCGTTTGTGGTGATAGAAGAAGCCGTCGGCATCGTCCAGTTGCTGGTGGGCGCAACGCCTACAAGCTCGCCCTTGTCGTTGACTGCGTCTTCTTTTATGTCGGCAAGGTTTATGGAGCCAAAGTTGGCATTTGTCACGCTTTCAGAAGATGACGGCGCGGTATTTGAGAACGCGTGGGACTTGGTCTGGTCGCCCGATTTGGTAGAAGCATTGTATTCGCTGAACTTTATTTCTTTCATTGTGATAGCCGAAATATGCAGAGCGCCTTTTATATAAGACGAGGTGTCAAACCTTGTGCCGCTTCCCAAAGTGAATTTCAATGAAACCAAGTTGTTTTTCAGTGTGTCGCCCTTTATATAGAATACAAGTTCCTGCCATTCCTCATCATTAAAGGTGGTGAATGAAGAAGTGCTGGACATATCGTCGGCGCTGTCGGCTGCCTTTGACATAAGCGCAAGGGTGGCGCCCAAATTCTTGTCAATGCCGGAAGTCTTTGCCCAGAATGACAACCTGTAGCATTTGTTGGCAAGGATTTCTCTGGTTTTGCGGAAAGTCAGAACGCCTGCGGTATAGTCAAGGTTTTCCATTTTCAGCAGGTTGTAGAAACTCTGCACTCCGCCTATAGTTATGGGATAGGTCTCGTCGTCAACTATGGAGTATGCAAGAAGCGCTCTGTCGTCTTGCGCAACTCCTGACGCCAGCGCTTTTTCCCAAAGGTCGGTGTCTGCCAGCGTGTCGTCGTCAGAGAACTTTATGTTGCCGGTGGTGTCAATAAGTCCGCCGATGTCGGTGTTTCCGCTCAACTCGTCTTCTGTCGTAAACGGGCTGAGTTCTTGATAATCCTTTCCGGCTTGAGCCGTCTGGCTTTCAATTATGGTAATGTTGTCAAAAATAGCCCCGCCTAACATAAGCGTGGTATAATCGGCATTGGAGCCTTCGCCAAACCAGAATTCAAGCGTAACTTTTCTGTCAGAAAGCTGATTGCCGTTTATGTTGAATTCAAGCTGTTGCCATTCGCCAATCTTGGTCGTATCGGTCTTTATGGGGTCAAGGTCGCCGGCTCCGGTAACTTTGAATTGCGCATACGGGCGCAGGTCATAGCTGTCTTCGCCGGTAGCTACTGAATTGGCATCTCTCCATTGCCAGTATTTTTGCATATAGTCATTGTATTTCTCGGTATATGTCGCCAAATCAGTATCATATTTTGTCCATTTTTTCAGCGCCGCATCAAGTCCCTCATACTCATCTTTCATGTCGTCATAAAGTGTCTTGTAGGCTGACGAATTTGCGGTATCTTCTGCAATGGCGTTTCTGCGTTCTGCGCCCAAAGCGTCTATGGCAGCTTTCTGCGCTTCGCTCAACACGCTGTCCGTAATGAGGCCCTCGCTTATTCTTTTATGGTTATATTCTGCCTCTGCTACTATCATAGCTTGGCGGGCTGTATCAACTGCCTCCTCAGTAGGTCTGTCCTCGGTCGGCTCCGTGGGTTGTGTACCTACGGAAGATGTCGGAGGAGTGGGCAGGTCGATTGACCAAACATATACCCATACTTTTATGGTATAGAATGTATTCTTTCTGATAAGAAGTTGTTTCGTGCTGGTGAAACCTGCTCCCGAAAGGTCGTCATGGAATATCATAAGAGCCTTGTATTCAGGCAGGCTGCCTGCCGCCGCCTCTCTCTCCGCCGTCAAGCGGAATATGCCGTCATTTGACATAAAGTCTGCTCTGTCGGGCGCAATAAATGTCGATTTGCTATGGTCAGCGGCATAGGTATTTATATATTTCTTGTCGCCTTCTTTCGTGCTGTCGTACCTATACATCTTGGACATGTCAACAATGCCGACAAAGGGCTTGTCCACTGTGGGTTTGTTGGCGGTAAGTCCGCTCTTTCCTTCAACAAGGTTGTAGTTGACTGCGTTGTTGGAGGTGTTGGAGCCGCTTCTGAAAGAATAAAAATAGTCAGGAGATGAGGTCACCGAAAGTTCGCTCTGCTGCTCGAAATTCATGTCGGGGAAAAGCATTGTGGTCTTTTTCACTTTGGCTGAATTCGTGGCGGCGGCGTATTGCTCGGCGGTAATTTCTGAACAAATGACATTGTCAAAAAGCGCAGCGCCTTTTGTGGAATAGACATTCTCTACGCTCTTGATTGTTGCAGGTCCGTGTCCCAGCCACAAACGCACTTTTATGCTTCTGGCAGCGTCATATGTGCTGCCTTCAATATATACTTCATAGGTCTGCCATTCGCCGTCGGTGTTTATTCTCGGGAATTCCGCATAAACTCCGCCGTCGATTATTATCCATGCGCCTTTCATTTCTTTGTCGTCTTCTTCTACACCCGTCAAATCTATGTCTGTAAGCACGCTTATTTGCAATTTGTAATAAGTCTTTGCTTTGAGTGTAAAATCCGAAGAATTTTTATAATAAATCGAACCGGCTGTCTTTGTGGAAGCAAGCAACAGCGCATTTGTGTCCTGTAGCTTGTCCGGGTCGTCTTTTTCTTTCGGGGTCTTGGGGTCTACTCCAGGATAGGTCATCGTATTGTTGATGCTGAACGCCTTGCGCTCTCTCTCAAACAAGGCTTTGTCGCTCAAATCGATGCCGCCATATACAATGCCGTCAGTGGCCTTTGTCAGTGAGCCGGAATTTATTTCCCAGCCGGTGACATTCTCTTTGGTGTACTTTTTGCTGCCGGTCGCATTTGTGACATTATAAAAAGTGCCGTTGGCGACAAGCTGAGTACGGGTGATAATCTCCGGTGTTTGGTCGTCGGGGTCATCCGTAAAATCAGGCTCTTTGCAGGCCACCAGACCCAAAGCCAATGTCAGCGCCACTAAAATGATGAGCATAGAGTATATAAGTTTTTTCATTACTACCACCTATCAATATTTATGCTTTGTAGCATATACTAAATAATCACAATAAATAATAACACACAGCCCAAATAAATTCAACAATCTGGACGCAAGTATTTTTCTAAATTATGACCTGAGTTCCTTAAAATTAACTGGAATTAGCTATGCAATAAATTATTTACGCTTTATTTACCGCAGGGAGCCTCAAAACATTTTTGTTTGATATGCAAGAAAGTGTATGATAATTGTAGATAATTTCTAAAATACGGAGGCTATATGAACACTTACGCAGAAAGAGTACTGGCAAATCTCAAACAAAGACACCCAACGCAAAAAGAATACTTGCAAGCGGCGAGCGAAATTTTGGAATCGCTTTCTTTTGTTTGCGACAAGCACCCCGAATACGAAAAGGCCGGTATTTTGGAAAGATTCATTGAGCCTGACAGAATGATAACATTCCGCGTCACTTGGGTTGACGACAACAACCAAGTGCAAGTAAACACAGGCTATCGTGTACAATACAATTCCGCCATAGGTCCATACAAAGGCGGATTACGCTTCCACCCCTCGGTCAACACTTCAATAATAAAGTTCCTTGGATTGGAACAAATATTAAAAAACAGCCTGACCGGTCAGCCCATAGGCGGCGCAAAGGGCGGCAGCAACTTTGACCCAAAAGGCAAGACTGACGGCGAAATTATGAGGTTCTGCCACAGCTTTATGGGAGAGCTTTGGCGGTTTATCGGTCCTGACACCGATGTGCCGGCAGGCGATATCGGCGTGGGCGCAAGAGAAATCGGATACTTGTATGGATATTACAAAAAGATGGTCAACGCCAACCTTTGCTCAATTACCGGCAGAGGCATTCCTTACGGCGGCTCGTTGGCAAGAACCGAAGCCACAGGCTACGGATTGATATATTTTGTCAGAGAGATGCTTAAAGAGCGCGGCGAAACTTTTTACGGCAAAAAAGTCGTCATAAGCGGCTCGGGCAATGTTGCCATATATGCCCACGAAAAAGCCTCGATGTTAGGCGCCAAAGTCGTGGCAATGAGCGACTCGACAGGATACATTTATGATGAGGACGGCATAGACCTCGACATAATCAAACAAATAAAAGAACGGGAAAGAAAGAGAATTTCCGAATATCTGAAATACTGCCCCAACGCAAAGTTTGTACCCGATTGCTCAAAAATCTGGCAAGTAAAGTGCAACATAGCCCTACCCTGCGCCACCCAAAACGAATTGGATGAAGAAGGCTGCCGAATGCTGATAAAAAATGGCGTTATCGCCGTCGGTGAAGGCGCCAACATGCCCACCACCGCCGAGGGCGCAAAGCTGCTGCTTGAAAACAATGTTATGTTTGCTCCCGCAAAGGCGGCAAATGCCGGCGGCGTTGCTACAAGCGCGCTTGAAATGGCTCAAGCCAGCCAAAGAATGTACTGGTCATTTGAAGATGTCGACAAAGAGCTGAACAAAATTATGATAAACATATTCAAGCATTGCTCCAATGCGGCGCGCGAGTACGGCGTGGACGGCAACTATGCCATAGGCGCAAATATTGCCGGCTTTGAAAGAGTGGCAGACTCAATGATGGCTTTCGGAATATATTGATATCAACAAAATTAGTTTTTTTATAAAAGAAAATGCCGCTTGTCTGAAGCGGCATTTTTTATATTACTTTTCTGATTGCTCCTTTGTAGGCGCTGTCAATTGAGTTTTTTTACGGAAAATCTTTTTGCGAAACACGAATACAATTGCTCCGCTTATGGGTATAAGCAAAAAAAGCATGTACAGCCAACGCAAGTCAAAAGAGGCTTTTTCCTCGTCAATAATCAGGTTTATGACGGCATCGGAATATGGCACATATACGCTGACCCAGTCGCTGCCTTTGTCCAACCGTAATTTTGTATAAACAGTCTGCCCGCCTTGTTGCGTCACCGCCACGGCGGCTATGTTCTCATAATCGGAAATCGACATGGTAATTTTTATCGGAGTTTCGTATTCTGTGAAAGGTATTTCTTTCAGGTTGCTTGTCAGATAAATACTCATTGCAAGCACTCTGTTTGCGTTCGGCAAATCAGCCAAGCGCAACACTTCGGACTTGTCCACCTCTGCAGTATCAAACATTGCCAGCGATATATTCATGGCGGCGCTTTCGCCTTTTACTACGAAGGGCAAACTGGTTACATCGAACCCTTCAACGGTGAAAGAATCGACATATTCGGTATTTATGGCGCGCACTTCAAAGGTGCGTTTTGCTTCGGAACATGCGTTTAGGGCTGCCATAACCTCATTATAGGCTGCCGTAATCACACTTTCTGCAATATTATCTTCCAATTCCAACAGCTGCCAAGCGACATACTTTTGCCGCAGCGAGGATATAAGCGCGGGGGCATAATCCGCCTCATTGCGAAAATACTCTTCGGCGGCATTTATGGTAATCAGCTTGTTCAAATCCTTGTCTATCTTTATGACCTTGCCGGTATGCCGATTGCCCACACCGTCGACAGCTTCAATAAAGTATTCGCCCTTTGTGGCAAGAATTCCGCCATAGAAAGTCAGGTTGTTGGTGAACTTCGTATGTTCGCTTAATATTTCCGGCTCCTCCGACCCCTCAAGAATGCGATAAGTCTTTATGCTGCTGAATCCTGAATTGGCGCTTCTATGCGCGCCGTATTCGTTTGCTCTGACCATATATTCAAAGTAATAACCATTGTCTTGGAAAGACGGGCTGCCCAGCAATTCTATATGCGGTTTTGAGTTGTCGATAGTCGTACAATAAAGAAACTCCCCTTCATCTGTCGACGTTTCGCCGTCAACTTCATAGTCTACGCTAAACAGATATGCCGCCCACTCATAAGCCGTCACCTCGAATGTGCCTGTGCGTTGGCCGTGCGCGTCATAACTGCCATTGCCTGAGTATGTTATGGCGCTCAGCGGAATTTCAACAGCATTCAAATCCTCGCCTTGCTTATTCTTGGCAAAGGCATTTGTTATGTTGCCCTCTTCGTCTTTGTTTATGTCGCCCGTACTCATAGACACTTGATATGCCGAATAATACACTTTCCGCAACGGCGCAAAGGCGCTCTCGGTTATGGTGACCACATATGCGCAGCCCTCATTTGCGTTGTAATAATACTTAGAAGGATTTTTTTGGCGCCAAGAGCCTATGGAATATCCGCCGGCGGCATAAGCAGGACTTTGTACCGAAAGCCCTGCCGCAAGCGAACATAATAATATTGTTATTATAATTATAAAATATAAGCCGTGCTTTGTAGCGCTGTTTTTCATTACTTCCCTTACTTTAATAGTCTTTTGCATTCTACCGGGTTTTAGTCCCTGCGGTATAGTCCGCCCTTTCTTATTTTCTTTGTGGCTCTTTTCCAACCTGCCGTATCGCCTGTGGCGCTCTTACGGCGTCTGGGATTCAGCCAGAACAGCGTAAATACGCCCAGTACAATAATGACAGCCAGCCCGGTAACGGGTATAAACCAATATGAAAAGTCATTCGATGTGAACACTACCTCTCCTGAAGAATCGGTATAGAAAGTATAATAATCTCCCTCACGAATGAAGTTTATCTGGCGGTCGCCTAGCTTGCCCAATCCGTAAACTTTCAGGTTTTCGACATCCAGGTATTCGTCAGGAATCTTCAGATATACCTTGACCCTTGTATCAAGCGTTGTCGGCGCTCCGTTTTCTTTTATGACAAATGTCTGCACTGTGGCTTTCTGTCCCAACATATTGGTGAAGAAATTCTCCTTGTTGCTTGCCGAATCAATTTCTTTGAACTCCACCGTCAACCCTTCGGTAAAGCCTTCTTTGCTGGTAATGAATGACTGCGAATTTATGTCGATAATTTTTTTCTCAAATATCTCTACCGTGCCGGCAAAATAAGGTTTTGCCACATAATAGTTCTGCGCGCTAAGTCCCGATATATTGTAGGACAATATTTCTACATTGTGTATGCCGACATTTGTTGCGCCGCCCAGCGTCCTTGCTTTCAGGTCAAGTTTTACTTCGCTGCCGGGTAATACGCCGTTCATTTTTGCCGTGATAGCAATGGTAGACACACCGTCATACGCTTTGTTCTGCACCTCGATGTTCTCAAGCGTAATTTCTTTTTTCTGAATTTTGAACATAGCAGAGATATGCTTGGGAACATAGTTCGGGTCGTTGAAATAAACGACTATGTTATAAGTGCCGGCATTCGGCGGAATGGTTTTGCCATGTCCTTGATAGTCTATCCAATATGACACTCCCGCAGGTTTTGTCGTAATAATCGGAGGCACAACCGAGCCATAAACCTGCCGCTCCAGCGTTGCCGTATCAAACTTGATTTCTTCGATTTCGCCTAGATTTATGTCATAGTTTATTATGGCATCTCCATAATAGTTCGGGTGGTCCATAGTAGCTGTGACGCGATAGTCGCCAATGTTGACGGGCGGCACATGTCCGTAATCGGTAACGCCGTCGCCGTCGCTCTTGGGTATGGAATAATAATTTATGTTGATGCGCTGATTGATGTGCACTCCCAAAGACGAATAAAGGTCAGAGGGCACTATGTCGTCAGTGTTAACTACCGCCGTGGCATTGAGTAATTTGTTGTAAGTTGTGTAATATTTATCTATTCTTTGCCCGTTCTGCACAAACTCAATTCTGACAGCTTTCTTCAGGACTTCAATATTGAACTCAAAGTAGTTTTCCGGGTGGTCATAGTTTCTGCTGGTCACCCAAACTGTGTACTTGTACACGCCGGCATCTTTTATTTGTCCGATGCAATCCATATCATGGCTTACCGTCAGGTTGCCGGGGTTTGTAATAAAGATAGGCAGAGTTATAGGTGTGCCGTATGTATAAGTGTTGTTCCTTACGCTGATTGTGGCTCGTGCCGGCGCTACATTGACTTCAATCTTTGTATAGAAAATATTGTAGTTGGCGCTGTCGGTGGGGTTGAAAACTATATCCACAATGTATGAACCGGCATCGCCAAGCACCAAACCGCTGTTGACATAGCTGAAACTGCCGCTTACATTGCCCGATATGCCTTCATATTGTGCTATGCCGTAGCCCTCATATTCGCTGCTATTGAGCGTGGAGAAAGCAAGGCTTTGTCCGTAGCTTATTTCCGTAGGCACAGGCAGCGTAAAGTCTGACATGGACGCTTTGTTTATTATGAATGTGGCTGCGCCGGGTTTTTCAAGAATGGGAGCGCCGGAAATGTCTATGCCCAACTGGTGGTTGTTGCTGAGTACGCGTACGCGGATTTCGTAAGAGCCTGCATTTATGGGCTCGACCTCTATGCCCTGACGTATAAAGACGATTTCCCATTCAATTTGGCTGTCGCTGACATAAGTTGCGGCATTCTTTTTGTTGGTGCCGTCATACACCGCCATAAGGTTTGTGAACAATATCTCAACATTTGCCCGCAGTACCGTTACATCTACATCATCTATGCGCAATACCGCATAGTTTTTGTTGTAGGGAGTGAACAGCAAATCCACTGTTTGTCTGCCTGCATCGGGCTTTTCGGACGGCGACATAAATGAGTACTTGCCCTGCACTTCCAATGATTCGCCGTAAGTCACCCTGCCGCCGTTTATTCTGGCGTCACTATAACTTTGTCCGTAAACAATATCCGATACCGTGGGTTTTTCGCGGAGCGTCAGATTGGCTTGAATAATCTTAAAGCTGACCTCAATATAATTATGGTTGCCTGCGCGAATGGTGTAGTTGTTGTGAATAATCTCTATGCGTGCGGTATAATCCCCTGCTTCGGTGGGAACTATCGTTGAGCGGTTGTAGGTGGGGCTGTAATAAGTAATGGTAGGTACAAGGTCGTACTCCACATATTGCGCTACCAGCGGATTTACATTGCCGTAATTCTGAATCATGCCCGAAACAGTTACGGCTGCCGCCCTCTTTTCGATAATAAAGGTCAACAACTTTTGTCCTGCAAAGTGCGCATTGTTGGTTACGGTAATTCTGACATCATAAATGCCTGCCTGCGAAGGCATTGTCTCATTGTAGCCGGATATGTCTTCATTGGCGCCCTTGAACTCAATGACAAAATTCTGTTGCGGAATATCTCCATAATTGCCCGACACTATCACCGTGGGTTTGGCAATGGCTTCGCCGAATACGCCCGAAGTATGCGACAGAGAAATGTCCGCAGATATATCCGCCTTGTCTATGGTGAATGTGACTTCTTTTTTACCATAGTACATGACATCTATAATTTCAATAATAACGGTATAAACGCCTACTTCAATTCCTTGGCTGGCAACGCCTGCGGCAGAAAAGATTGTCAGCAAATAGTTTTCTTCAAACAACGGGTGCTGCGTAAATGCCGTGCTGACGCCCAAGTCGCTTACGCTTATGGGCAGAGCGTCATATCTCTTTTGGTTGCGCGCAACATCAATATTTGCGTCGTCCACCAGATTATAGCAGCTGATGGCTACATCGCCCTCAACTGTGTTGTAGTTGTCGGATACAAATCTGTATCTGCCCTGCAAGGTAGGTGTTGAGGACAGCGTACTCATACCAGTCATAGATACCGTATTTGCCACTGTCAGGACGGTGTCCAAATCCTCAAAGCCTTCTACCTCGATAAGGCTGAATTGTCCGTCGACAGCTATGGCGCTGTTGTGCGGATTGAGCATTAAAGCATTAAATATAGCTTGACGGAGCGTCTGTCCGTAAAAGGCTCTCACGGATACCGATTGCACAGACGGAGTGGTTTTGCTGATTGCGATATCCACATCGCCCTCAACAATATTATACAAGGTATCATTGTCGGGATAAAAACGGTACTTAACCGGCTTGCCGACCTGCGGCACAATGCTTTCGTCAACAAAACTCAACACGCCCGGCGTTGCGCCTGGGGGGGTTGTTTCAAAAGACAGATTATAATTTGAAAGGTCCTGACCGTAATAAATCGTCTTGTCGGCTTCTTTTTTGGAGCTTACCACCGTGCCTATAACGGGGTCAAGTCCTATAACTCTTACCGTTGTGGTAAATATGACATTGGAGAAATTGTTGGAGGCAAACGGCTTGAAAGACAATTCAACCTCACGGTAGTTGGCTTTGTCCATAATCGTAGAAGGACGGGTGAATGCAAAAGTGCCTGCAATAAGCGTAGCCGTACCCGGCACAAGCTGGTTGTTGACAAATTCTCCCGTACCATTGATATAGGCAAAACCGCCTTGAATTTCGGAATAGCCCAACGGGTCATTGAGCCTTATGTCCGTCAGCTTGGGCGGCGATATCTCCGGCATGCCGACGATAATCGTCAACTTGTTTTCCCATTCTGCGCTGCCTTTGTAATTCTTGTCGGCTATCTCGGCTGTGATGACATACTCGCCTCTTTCTCTGGGCGCCGATTTTGAGCGGTTGTAGAATATATCAATAATGACATTCTCTCCGCTGTCAATATACGCATTTATGTAATGCGGTTGTTGGTTATATTGTACAGTAGTTGCGCCATAAAAGACTATTGCCGAACTCAGGTCTTTTTGGACAATCGTCACTTGCGCCGTACCGTGAATCTCTTTCAGGTTGTGTGAGTCGTCGGGAATAAAGCGGTACATTACGCTGTGTATGCCGACTTCAAGATTCATAGTGTTCTCAACAAGCTGATAGCAGCCGGCTTTTATTTCGCCATTGAACACCACTTCTCCGCCGTCAAATATCGCCTGGCTGCCGTCATCTCTGTATGTCAACGGAGAAACCGCAGGATTTATACGGATAACGGGAGTGGCCTTTTCTATTATGTAAGTAAACTGTTCTGAGCCGGCATAGTTGTTGTCGTCTATGGATACTACCATAATATAGCTGCCGACATCAACAGGCTCTACCGAAGTAAATTCCTCAATCTCCGCATCAAAGAACAGCACTGTTCTTTTCAGCGCATAAAGCGCGCTGGGCGTAACTCTGACAGAATTTATGTCCATAATCAGCTGACTGCGCGGCAACCCCGTATATGTGTATTTGAATGAGCCGTTGTAGCTTAGGCTGACCTGCGCTTTGTTTATTATGAGCGTACTCTCAAAATCTGCCGTATAACCGTTGTTGAGGTTTGCCGGGAAACTTATGAGTATCTTGTACATGCCTGCGCTGGTGGGCTGTACATCGGTTATGTCGCCCAATTCATCGTCAAATACCTGCTGATACCTAATCACAGAACTTGCCGTCGACGGCATATATTCCACTAAAACAGGCGGTCTTGTGCCGTAGGTCTGAATGTTGTTGAGTATATTAAGCTGAGATATAGTAATCGTCAGCGTGCTGAATGTCTTTGCTTTGTAGTTCGTATCTCTTATTTCAAGCGTTACATTGTAGATGCCGACATCTCTGGGCGCATCGGACAAAGCGACATTTGCTATTGTGGAGAAACTTTGCGCTATCAGAACTTTTATGGTGTTGCCTGCCAAATCCTTTGCGCTGGCTTTTAGGCTGATTGTGCCGCTGTTGTATGCCTGAACACGGCTGGTTTGGTCGACAACAATGGTTGCGTCCGCTTGCTCTATCACATATTCAGCCTGCGCCATGCCCTCATAATTGGCGTCATTTATTCTGGCGGTGACTTGATATCTGCCGGCGTTAATGGGTACATTGTTGTTGGGGGTGTTGAAACTTATGTCTACGCTCAACGGTCTGTCAAATTCCGTCAATTCATTTTCCGGCAAATCAAGGTCAACATAGTACCATGTGTCGCCGTCTGTGCGAATGACAATATTTGTCGAATAAGTCGGTTCTTTCACCATTCCTGAATATATATGTTGCAGGTTGCTCAAGGTTATTGATGCGGTGGCTTTTTTAATATTTATTGTTATTTTGATATCCGTTTCTTCATAATTGTCGCTGTCAATAGGTCTGAATGTCACATCATATTGTCTGTCGCCTACTGCGTTCGGGGGCGGCGGAATGACATCGTCTTTGAAAACGAATATGCCGTTTACTTGCTGATATGTTACGGGGTGCTGCATTCTGCCGCCTGTTAATGTAACTCCCGACATATCCATCATATATTTTACGGTGCTTGCAATGGGCGCCGTATTCAGCGCAGGCTTGGCTTTTTGGATAATCAACTGCTGCTCTAATGAGCCTTGATAATCCGCATTGTCTATTTCCGCCGTCATAGTGTATTGACCTGCGGGGGTAAAAGCATTCATTGTGACAATTTGGCCTTGGCTGTTTCTGTAAGTGAAAGTGACATTAAAGCTGTTGTCCACAACTTCCACATAGCCGTCAGGCGTGTTTATTCTCTTATAGATAGTAACAGTCGGATTGCGGAAAACATTGCCGTAAGTCTTTGTTATGACGCCATCGACGGCATCGGCTGTTTCCAAACGGGCAGGAGCCTTGTTGACAATTACGCTGATATTCAGCGCCGATACTGTCACCACATTTGCGGTATCGTCAGGAATGAAACGGAATACAACGCTTTGCGTTCCGGCACGCATTTGTTTGTCTTTGCTGTCAATATATACAAGTCTGCCGGTAACGGGCAGTCCGTTTACTGTGGGATTTATGAGGACGCCGTCAATTCTGACTTCTTCGGATATGACATAAACCGGAGCATCGCCGGGTATCTTTGTGAAACCGTTTATGGTCAGCTCCGCGGCTATCTGTCCGTAAGTCAGCTGGCTGACCTGCAAATTGTTGAAAGTCGGAGTGCCGGCAACAACGGTAATGTTGGCTCTCCAGGTAGCTATGTTGAAGTTTATTAAGTCCTCAGGTACAAATGTCGTATAAAGCACCGTACTGCCGGTATATCTGCCTGCCGGCAAAATGGTGTTCTTCATTTCCGCAACAAATGCCGCCACCGTTTCGACTGCGGGGTTGTATAACCTTGTGGCAACTATGAACTCTCCTGCCACAACTCTCTTTTCTTTGGTTTCTACCCCCTGTTGGTTGGTGACGCGGTACATATATGTAGCCACATAACCGTCGCTCTTTGTAAGGTTTATTTCGCTGAGCTTTTGTCCGTATGCAATGTGTCCTCTTATAGACGGGTTGTTAATAGGCGTAGGGAATTCGATATGATAGTTTTCTCCGTTTGCCTCGTCGGCATTGCCTTTCTTTATGGTAAGCGTGGTCAGCGCTTCTCCGGAATAGTTGCCGGTGATTTCGCCATACTCGTTCTGGCTATCAACAATGACTTTTACTTGATAAACTCCCGAATCTGTCGGGCGCATATCCACCCATTGATTGTTGACAAGATATTCATAGCGCCACTCGGATATGGGAATAAACTGGTTGCCCGACGGAGTGGTAATATAAGCCTCGGCTATGGGATTGTAGTCATTCTGATAATAGCATACCGCCGGGGTGGGCACTACCAACACAGGCTGGCGGTTTATGATAAACTTCAGGTCTGTGCCTTCGGTGGTCTTTTGGTTGTCATAGTTGCTGATTGTCAGGTCCGTACGCACACGCACTTCATAAACGCCGGCATCTGTCGGAGCTTTTGCGGTATACGCCGTATCGGGTTGACCCTGTCTTTTGTATTCATAAATAATCTGCTGATTGCCGGGATTTGTTATGGCGCTGGCATAGCGCACAACATCCTTTTGGTAAGTATAAGTAAAGGTTGATTCAACAAATGATATCGTCAGATTGGTGGAATAATGCACAAAGAGCGTGCTGTTGTAGGTCATTACATTGTAGTTCTTTGAGTATTGTTCCGTCGGAGTAAAGGTTACGATAATATCTTTTGTGCCGACTGTCGGACGGATATACGCTTGCGTAGTATTTACGGGATATACTATTGAGAAAGAACCTGCTACCTTGCCGTCAGACGAAGAAGCGCTGGTATAAAGCATATCCGGCTTGTCTGGGTCGGTATTGGCGCAGCGGATTGTTGCGCTGCCCATAGAGTTTTCGTAATAAATACTTTGTACTTCAAGCCCTGTCACAAAGGGGTCGGCTTTTCTTATGACAAAGTTTCCGCCGGCATATCCGAAATAATTTATGTCGACTATTTCGCATCTATAAAAATATGAGCCGGCATCGGTGAACTGCACCTGCGATACAAACGGCTCCTCTTCCGTTGCTTTGTAGTATGTCAGGATTTCGATACCCGAATATGTCGTGGTGGGCTGTTCGATGCCCTTCGGGGTGCCGTCATAAACAGCCTCCGTTGCGCCTATTGTTATGGGCAGCTGCTGCTTAAATATGAAATAGAACTTGAGGTTTTCCATGTCCTCAAGGAATTCGTCATCTAATACTATCGCTACCTGTTGCGAAAAGTCAGGTACCGACAACTTTACTTCATTGTTGGTCTTTTCGGTAAAATGCCCATAGTTGCCTGCGGCAAAATCTCCATAATCCACATATGTGCAGACATATGCTCTTTTTCCGCTGTTGTAGTACTGGAACAAGCGGTATTGGCTGCTCTTTTTTACGGAAAGCTGAATATAAACAAGGTCGCCTCTCCTATAAGTCCGTGAAGCGGTCTTTTTGAAGTCTTTGTCGGTTTCGCTCTTGTATGTTCCCAGCTCCGATGTGCCCAACATGCTGACGGCAGAACTATTGGCTGCCGCCGACAGTCTGTCTCCCAGCATGAAAAACACCTCTATTGAATAATCCGTGCAGTCAAGTTTTATGTTTGAATAAGTCA
Organism: Christensenellales bacterium; assembly: GCA_050309775.1. Taxonomy (GTDB): domain Bacteria; phylum Bacillota; class Clostridia; order Christensenellales; family DTU072; genus DTU072. Next base: position 232,863 of record JBNRMV010000013.1, read on the forward strand.
CAATGGAACTTATGTTGCCGACATAGTCGTAAGCAACTATTCTGAGAGTATATATTCTTTGCCGCTCACTGCCCGACATGGGGAAAAACAGCGTTACTTCTCTATTTGTTGAATTGCTGGTGATGTTGTCGACAAGTATTCGGCGGTTTATGGCAGTAATGGGGTTCTGCCCGTCGGTTGTGTAATACATTCTTTGCGCAGAGCCGTTGCCGGTAATAAAACTTGCGGGGGACATCTGAACTTTTATGTAGACGCCTCTGGTTTCGGGAGTGCCTTCTTGGAAACCTTTGCTGTACCACTTGCCTTGATTGAAATAATCCATAAGGAAAGGGTCATTTTCGTTTATTTGCGGGTCCTCAGGCGCAGACGCGTCGCCTCTCAATGTTATTTTGGGTCCGATTCTGTTCAGGCCAATGGAATACCCTTCTTCAAATCTTCGCAAGAAAGGTTGTAATTCAATCGGCGTGATGACGCCCGGGGGTATGTCCAGCACTCGGAACCTTGCCACCTGCCCGGTAATGTCAAAATTTTCGTCAATAATCCGCTCAAGATACATGGGGTCAAAATTCCATTCTATCGTGGACACCTGCATCAGGTCGGCGCCGCCTCCCGGCTTAAAGAAAAAGTCACGGAACTCATTCTTTACGGTAATTTCTTGTTCCTCCATGGTTACAAAAAACTTGTCGGCGGAGTCACCGTTATATGACATAATCAGGTTTTCATTTTGGTAGCGCAGGTTTGTTCTGATTTCAAAAACATCCATGGGCTTCAAAAAGTCTTTGGCGCAGTTCGGGTTGCGGTTTGGGCCGTCGATTATGGTAATATCGCCGAAATTGCTTGCGGCGGTGCGGAACTGCAGCCCATTATTCATGGTTATGTCTATTTTTATGTAAATTTGTGAAAAACGCGCGGCAATAGCAGATGATACATAATCATCTCCGCTGCCGAACCAGCCGCCGCTCTCGCCGTAAGCAAGTTGCGCCTGACGGAAATTGTTGAGGTCAAGTTTCAGCGCAGCATTGGCGCCTATGCGGTCTAATACAATGGTGCCTGTGTTCCTGGTGGAATTCAGTACTGCGGAAGATAAGGTTTTTGAAGTGTTGTTGCTGTCGGACGGGTTGCCTGTGGGCATCCATGTAATCGTCACATCGCAATAGTCCGCTGAGCTATCGACAGCCGACGCCGTAAAATAAGCATTTGCCGTCACCGTAAGCATGGGGTCCTCTATGGCAGCTTTGAGGCTGGGCGACATTCCTATTCTTGTGGTCATGGCAAGATTGGTGTCAAGCGTTTTTGGATAAGAGGCAAAGACTAAATCGTTGCCCTCATTTCTTATGTATGCATTATTGGAGTATCCGGCAGAGCCTAAGAATCCGCCCTTGCCTTTGTTTACGGAAATGTTTCCGGAAATATATAAGTCATGAGGATCTGTTTGTGTAACTGATGTATCCCTTTGCGAGCCTTCGCTTGCAGAGCTGCCTTGAAGCGTAAATGATTGTACATTCGTTAGGCGCAAATGATTGTCGCCGTATACCAAACCGTTGTTGGTGGAAAGCATGGTGACTTCGGTTGAAGTGAGAGCCTGTGTGGGAGCGCCTACTTCTGTCACAGCCGCAGACATTGCTATGAAACAGCCCAATATTAAAATAACTACAAGCAAAATTGCTTTGCTAAATATATTCGATGCTTTTTTGGGGTGATGTTTAAGCATATTCTCTCCTAATTCGCTGTATTTCTGCCTCAACAAAGGTCATACGATGCCGAGCATAATAGTCTATTATTATAATATTATTAAATTAAGCTTTTGTCAATGGTACATAAAGAAATATATCGGTAAAAGTATTCTTTTAGTTATACTTAAAACATTCTTAAAAAAATCCATAAGAATGCACCAAAATTCTACATTTTTTTCAAAGAAGTTCCTTGAAAATGCTTGTAAAAAGAAAAAAGCAATGTTATAATCAAATCTGTTGGCACTCCCGACATATGAGTGCTAAATACCAGGACAATAATTTTTGAAAACACTAATAGGAGGTAAAAGAATGAAACTTAAACCATTATTCGACAAAATCGTCCTCAAACAAGTAGAAGCCATTGAGAAGACAGCCAGTGGCATTGTGCTTCCGGGCACCGCAAAAGAAAAACCGCAAATGGCGGAAGTCATAGCTGTCGGACCGGGCGGCGTCATCGACGGCAAAGAAATTAAAATGCAGGTCAAACCCGGCGATGTTATACTTTATTCAAAATATGCCGGCTCGGAATTCAAGATTGATGACGAAAATGTCACCATTATCAGACAAAGCGATGTACTTGCAATAGTAACTGAATAAGGAGGTAAACAACAATGCCAAAACAATTTAAGTACGCAGAAGACGCCAGAAAAGCGCTGGAGAAAGGTGCCGACATTCTGGCCAACACCGTAAAACTTACTCTCGGACCCAAGGGGCGCAATGTAGTGCTTGAGAAGAAATTCGGCGCTCCCCTCATCACAAATGACGGCGTGACCATTGCCAAAGAAATCGAACTTGAAGATGTCTTTGAAAACATGGGTGCGCAGCTGATTAAAGAAGTATCGACAAAGACCAACGATGTCGCCGGCGACGGCACGACGACTGCCGCCGTGCTTGCCCAAGCAATCATAAAAGAGGGTTTGAAGAATGTAGCCGCCGGAGCAAATCCCATGGCGCTGCGCAGAGGTATCACCAAGGCCACAGATATGGCCGTTGAGGAACTCAGGAGCATCTCAAAGCCCATAAATGACAAAAACGAAATAGCTTCTGTTGCCAGCATTTCGGCAGGCGACGACACTATCGGCAGCCTGATATCAGAGGCTATGGAAAGAGTCGGCAAGGACGGCGTTATCACCGTTGACGAATCAAAATCCATGAAAACAGAATTGACCGTAGTCGAGGGTATGCAGTTTGACCGCGGTTATATAAGCTCATATATGGTAACCAATACCGACAAAATGGAAGCCGAATTGGACAATCCTGTGATTTTGATTACCGACAAAAAAATAAGCTCCATTCAAGAAATACTGCCCGTTCTGGAACAGGTACTGAAGAACGGACTGAAACTTCTCATAATCGCCGAGGACATTGAGGGCGAAGCGCTTGCCACCCTTGTAGTCAACAAGCTGAAAGGCGTATTCAATTGCGCCGCCGTAAAAGCTCCCGGCTTTGGAGATAGGCGCAAGGCAATGTTGCAGGATATTGCCGTTCTGACGGGAGGTACAGTTATCAGCGAAGAAACCGGACATGACCTCAAAGAAACCACCCTTGCGCAGTTGGGCAGAGCAAAACTTATCAAGATTGACAAAGACAACACCACCATAATCGGCGGCAACGGCGACCAGACCGAAATCCAGAACCGCATAAAATCCATAAAGCTGCAGATAGCCGAAACCACCAGCGATTATGACAGAGAAAAATTGCAAGAGCGTTTGGCAAAACTTGCCGGCGGCGTAGCCGTTATCAATGTTGGCGCAGCAACCGAAGTAGAAATGAAAGACACCAAGTTGCGTATTGAAGATGCGCTTGCAGCAACAAGAGCCGCAGTTGAAGAAGGCGTTGTGCCCGGCGGCGGTATTGCCCTGCTGTCACTTAGCGCAAAGCTAAAGAGTTTTGCCGAAAAACTGTCCAACGACGAAAAGACCGGAGCGCTCATTGTTATGAAAGCGCTTGAAGCGCCAATACGCCAGATTGCATCAAACTGCGGAGTAGACGGCGGCGTTATCGTCAACAAGATTTTGTCGGACAACATTCCCAATCAGGGTTATGACGCGCAAAAAGATGTGTTCTGCGATATGATGACTGCGGGTATTATCGACCCGACAAAGGTTGCTCGCTCGGCGCTGCAAAATGCCGCCAGCGTTGCTGCAACTCTGCTGACCACAGAAGCGCTTGTTGCCGACATTCCGCAACCGCCGGCACCTATGGCAGGCGGAGCGCCCGGTATGGGAGATATGTATTAAGATACTCCCTTCTTAATTCATAAGCTGAAAAAGCTCCCGGAAGGGAGCTTTTTCTTTGCAAAAATGATGTTATTACACCTATTCTTTTATGAGTTTTTTCCAAACACTTTAATAAAAAACATTTTAATTTTTTGATTGTTTTCCTTTATTCTCTTACGGATAAGCGCATTGCGGATTTTTGTTTTTAAGCGTATGCGTTCGTTGTTTTGGCGTATTCTTTCATTGCTTGCCTGAATGAGGGCTTTTGTGCGCTCATTGCTGGCTTTAAGACGGGCTTTTGCGCGCTCGTTGCTGGCTATTATGCGCGCTTTGGCGCGCTCATTGCTTTTTTCTATCATATAGCCCAGATGTTCAAACATTTCGCGGTAGGTCTTTACCCTGCGGAAATACGGCATTATTGCCGTTTGTAAAGTAAGTATCAGCAAAAGACTGATGCCTGCGCCTCTTGCCAACATTCCCGTAAGCTGTTTGATAATCAGGTTGTCTGTGACAAAATACATGGACAAGCAGGCCGAAGCAATGACGGCTGCGCTTGCCGCCACCGCCGGGAAGGATTCGGAAACTGCAACGACAGCCGCATCTTTGGCTTTTGTGAATTGCCACTTTATTTCCTCAAATCTGTTGGCAACCAATATGGCATAATCAACCATACAGCCCAACTGGATTGAGCTTATCATTATGTAAATCATAAAGTTCAGGTTTTGCCCGAAAAGGTATGACAGCGTAAGGTTAAGCCAGATGCCCAGTTCTATGACAAAAATAAGCAACAAGCCTTTGCGAACGGAACGGAATATCGCCATGAGTATGACCAATATGACGGCAACGGAAATAATCGTCACCACCAAAAAGTCCGTAGGCGTGACGGAGCGCATGTCATTGACGCCGACAAGCATACCCGTGGTGTATGAGTTTTCGAAATATTTTGCGGTCGCCGCAGAAATGTTTTGGTAAGAGCGTATTGCCGCTTCGTCCTCTGCGCTGCCTGTTATGGCAAGCGTATAAAGTGTATACCAGCGCTCCTCTCCGTTTATGTTGATTTTTTTGAAATATGATTGACCCATGCCGCCGCTTATCAATGAGCCCAGCGCCGGAGAATCCAACAGCTCTTTCATTCTTTCGCCGGAAATATTTATGGCGGAAAAGGCGCTCATAATCCCGCTAATTTTCTCATCTGCGGAAAGTTCTGCAACAAAATCCTGATGCGTGCCCTGCTTTGTTTCCAGCGGTACGGCTATTATCATCTGATTGCCTAATTCATAGGCAAGTTGTTCTTGGGGGGTGGTAATTTTTAATTCATATGTATCAAAATAGCTGTATTCCAGCTTGCTCTGCCCGATATACAAGGGAGCCACCGCCAACACCGCAACTATTATTAACGCCCAACCTATTTTTGAAGATAGTTTAGCCACGGGTTTTACATTGAGTTTCAGCTGTTTATGCTCTGTCTTGGCAAGTACCTTGTCAAAAAGTATGACAAAAATCGGTTGCAGCGTAAGCACTGTTATGAGCGAAAGCAATACGCCTTTCATAAGCACCGCCGCAAGGTCGGCGCCCAGCTCAAACTTCATAAAGTACAGCGCCGCAAACCCGCCTACCGTTGTCAAAGCGCTGCCAACAATTGATGACGCAACAGACGGAATAGCCGCCTTTGTGGCTGCAAGCGGGTCAAGCGCCTGACGCTTTTGCCGATAAATATGCATATAAAATATGGCATAATCCATAGTTACCGCAAGTTGCAACACACTTGACAGTGCAAAGCTGACTATTGAAACAGACGGCATGAATAGGTTTGTACCCATATTCACCAGCACTGACATTCCCAAAGAAATAAGCAAAATAAGCGGCTCAACATAAGATGTCGTGACCAGCAACAGCACCAACAACAGCGCAACGCCGGCAAAAATCAAATATTTCGGCAACTCATTCAAAGTTGCCTCCATCATTATTTTTGAGGTGGCAGTAGTGCCTGATGCCGCATAGGGTCGATCGCCGAATTCGTCAACTATGGCGTCAAAGAGAGCGCTTGCCTCCTTTGTTGAGGACGCATAATCCATTACCATAAAAAACACATAGTTATATTTATTGCTGCCGCTGATTTCGTGTTTGAGAAAACTTTTCAGACCATCGGTATTTATGGTGACATCATCGCCCAAAAGGTGGGCATAATCGGAAAGGTTGTCAAATTGTTCAATATCTTCCACCCAAACAAACTGGCTCAATCCCTCGAACTTCTTGATTGTTTTTACGCTTTCACGCAACGCCGCGTCGTCGGCATCTCCTTCGACGACCAGCATGACATCGGCGTTTATGCCAAAGTTTTCTTTAAGAAAGTTCAGCCCCTTTGTCATCTCAAATTCGTCGGACAGATAGCTTGTCATGTCAGAATTTATTCTGTTGCCTTTTATCAGCGTAACCGTGCCTGCAATTGAAAGCCCGACAATAACGGCGGTCACTGCAAGTATGAGCCACCGGAATTTTATGACATATTCCGAAAACTTTTTCATTTACAACTCCTATGAAAAACCTTTATTTTTTCTTCACTTGTTGCATTATTTTTTTTATTTCTTGTCTTATAGGTACTATATTCTTAAAAAACACCAGTAAGCCCGGGAGGACCAATACTACTAAAGTATAACTTATCAATGCTCCTATTGCAAGCATCCATGACATTTCTTCTACCAAAAGGTTGTTCGATACCAGCGTAATGGCAAAGCATGTAACAAAAATTATGGCGGCACTTGTCGTTATGGCAGGAAAAACCGAAATTGCGGCTTCTGTTGCGGCTTGCCTTGTGTCAAAATATTTATGTTTCAGCTCTTCAAAGCGTGTACACAGCAATATGGCATAGTCTACCGTACAGCCCAGCTGCACCGAACTGATAATAATGTATACCATAAAATTTATGCTTCTTCCCGTGACATAATTCAAACTTATGTTCAGCCAGATTGCCAATTCAATGAGCAATACCACAAGCAGGGACTTGCGGAAAGACTTCAGCATAATCGCCATAATCAATAATATGATTGCTACTGACGCCAGCGTAACTTTCAAAAAATCCTTGGGCGTAACCTCTGCCATATCGTTTACTCCCGTAAGAATGCCTAAGGGATAATTTTCATCAAAGTATTTGTCATTCACGCTGACCATATGCTCATGCGCGGCAAACGCCGCTTCGTCCTCTGTGTCGCCGACTATCTCCAACAAATAAAGCGTATACCATCTGCCGTCAACCTTGCGGAAAAGCGTTGAGAGCGCTTTCAGCATCTCGCTGTCAGACGGCTTTGAAAGCAAAACATCCAACAATTTTCCCAGAGTTTCTTCGTCCATATCTATGGCGGAATACGCTCCTATGACATTGCTTATTCTCTCATTCTGCATAAGTTCGGACATATAGTCCTTTTGCCCGCCGGTCTTTGTTTTTAGCGGTACCGCCGATATGACCTGATTGCCCAGTTCTGCTGCCCTTCGCTGCTGCGCATTCATCTCTTTGGGCTGTTCGTATATCTTCAGATAGCTGAAATTTACGCTGCGCTGCGCCAAAAACGCCGGCACGATAAGCAGCGCCGCCGCCGTCATTATGAATATTCTTTTCTTTACTGAAAAACGACATACTCCATCTACATTTATATGCAAAGGTTTGTGTGCGGTGCGCATCAGAGGTTTGTCAAACATTACCACCAAAGCAGGCTGCAAAAAAACCACGGAAGCCAGCGACATAAGAATACCTTTTATGACAACCTTTGCCAAATCCGCGCCGATATTAAATTCCATAAAATAAAGTGCGGCAAAACCGCCGATTGTTGTCAGACTGCTGGCAAATATTGCCGTAAACACCCGCGGTAGCGCCTTCTTTGCCGCAACCGTTGCATCCATATCCGCTCGCAGTTCGTTGTATGTATGCATAAAGAATATTGCATAATCCATGGCTATGCCAAGCTGCAAAACTCCAGATGCCGCAAAGCTGATTATGCTGACTGATGGAAAAATAAGGTTTGTACCAAAGTTTATTATGACAGCCACCAAAAGCGTCAGCATAAGTACTACCGGCTCAAATAATGAACGGGTTGCAAGCAACAGCACAATGGATACCGCAAGCAAGCTGAACAGCAAATAGTACGGCAATTCTGCCAGAGTATCTTCCATAACTTGTTTTGCCAGCGCCGTCATGCCCGATATGGCATAACTTCTGTCATGCAATATTTCGCCGATTTGCTCATGTACTCCAAAAGCCTCTTGCGTTGAGGGGGAATAATCAAAAAGCATAAGCGCCACATAGTTGTATTTTGTGTCTTGACTTTCGGGATTTATCGGGGCTTTGAGATATCTTGTCAACTGTTCCGTATCAATGTTTATGCCGACATTTGGAAAAAACCTGTCAATAATGCCGCCCAGCTGCGTTATGTTTTCGACATCGCCCACCCAAAAAAACTGCGATACTCCGTCAATTTGTTTGAGCTGCGCAATTTTTTCCTCAAGTTCTGTATCCTCCGCCTCGCCTTCAACGACAATGAAAGCGTCGCCCTTGACTCCAAAATTCTCCTGCAAAAACCTTATGCCTTGTGTTGTCGAAGTATTTTCGGGCAAATATTCCAGCATATCGGAATTTATTCTGTCGTCAATGATAAAATAAACCAGTCCTGCCACCGACAGCGCCAGCGCCGCAATTATGACTATGACAATTACTTTTCTCTTGTTTACAACAATGTCGGAAAATCTTTTCATTTTCATTCCTAAAGCTGATTTGTTATTAAAATATTATATCATAGAAAACAAAAAACCTATACTGTCATTGCAAAAAAAATGCCATTCCTTGTCGTCGGACGGAATGGCATATATTCACATATGTTTTTTGTTTGGGTTATTTGTTATCTTTGTTGCGGATTTCGGTTCTTCTTATTTTGCCGCTTATGGTCTTTGGTAATTCCTTGACGAATTCTACAATTCTGGGGTACTTGTACGGCGCTGTGTTGTGTTTTACGAATTCCTGAATTTCTTTTTTGAGCGCACCGCTTGCCTCATAGCCTTTTGTCAGTACTATTGTGGCCTTGACAGCCATGCCTCTTATGGGGTCTGGCTCGCCTGTGACGGCGCACTCCATGACTGCGGGGTGTTCCATAAGTACGCTTTCTATTTCAAACGGCCCTATTCTGTATCCGCTGGATTTTATGATGTCGTCCGACCTGCCGACATACCAATAGTATCCGTCCTCGTCACGCCATGCCGTGTCGCCGGTGTGATAAATGTTGTCGCACCAAGCCTCTCTGGTCTTCATTTCGTCTTGGTAATAGCCTTTGAAAAGTCCTACGGGTATGCCCTTGTCCGTACGCACGACTATTTCGCCGGACACGCCGTCGGGTACTGTGTTGCCGTCCACATCCACCAAATCTATATCGTACTGTGGATTGGGCTTGCCCATGCTGCCGGGCTTCGGCTCCATGCCTTTCAGGTTGCCCAACATAACGGTGGCTTCTGTCTGCCCGAATGCCTCCATGAGTTTTATGCCTGTGGATTTATGGAATTGTTTAAGCACTTCGGGGTTCAGCGCCTCGCCTGCAATTGTGGCATGCTTGAGGCTGCTCAAATCAAACTTTTCTAAGTCTTCTTTTATGAAAAATCTGTACATTGTGGGCGGCGCGCAGAATGTAGTAATCTTGAAACGGGCAAACAATGAAAGTATGTCCGACGCCTTGAATTTGTCATAATCATAAGTAAATATACATGCTTCGGCTATCCACTGTCCGTAAATCTTGCCCCATACCGACTTGGCCCAACCGGTGTCGGCAATGGTAAGATGCACTCCGTCAGGGTCTACATTGTGCCACCATACCGCTGTGGTAATATGTCCGATGGGATAATCAAAGTTATGTACGGCAATCTTGGGGTATCCGGTAGTGCCTGAAGTAAAATACATTATCATAATGTCATTTATTGTCGTGGCTTCATCTCCGACGGGTCGCTCAAAAACATCGCTTTCGTTGGCAATGCCGTCGTCAAAGTAATCCCAGCCCTCTCTCGGACCTTTGATAATGGACTTGAACTTTATGCCCTCGCATTCCGCAAAGGCCTGCTCCGCCTCCTCGCAAACTCCGTCGTCGGGAGTGCAGACAATGCCGCTGACATGCGCCGCATTGAAACGGTAAACAAAGTCTTTTTTCATGAGCTGATGAGTGGCAGGTATGACAATGGCGCCTATCTTGTGCAAAGCAACGATGGCGAACCAAAACTCATAGCGCCTTTTCAAAACAAGCATGACTTTGTCGCCCTTTTTGATGCCGCATCTTTTGAAATAGTTTGCGGTTTTGTTGGAGTATCTCATCATGTCATCAAAAGTAAAGGTCCTTTCCTCGCCGTCTGCCGACAGCCAAATCATGGCCCTTTTGTCGGGATTGCTCTTTGCTATGACATCGACAATGTCAAAACCAAAGTTAAAATTCTCGGGAATGTTGTATGTGAGATTTGTCAAAAGTCCGTTTTCGTCAACGGTTTCTTGCATAAACTTTTTGTATAGCCGCTCCATGCTTCCTCCAAAATATATATACTTAAAAATATACCATTTCACCCACGACTTTGTCAATACAATAAGTTCCATTTAACGCAAAAAAAGGGCTGGACGGATTAATCTTCCGCCAGCCCGTTTCTTTTTAATAAATTATTCAATTTATTTTGTGTTTTTATCAAACAAGTTCTTTATGTCCTCCACACTTTCCTGAATGTCCAACACCACCTTGAGTTTGTCCGCAAGGCTGTCAATAGTCTGCTGATACTTTCCCTCCCGGTTTTTGCTGTCTTTCAGTTGAATAAAGAACAAGCTGACAAAAAGCACCGCCCAAATGCCGCTCTTTGTCGCCATTTCAAAAATATTGTCCCACATATTGCTCCTTCGCCGCCTATCTGCTTATTTCGTCTATCAAGCGGTCATAATACAGTCCTAAAATCTTTTTCAAATCGGCTTTGCTTTCATCAATCAGACGCAAAGCCTCTTTTTTATCAAGGTTGGCATAAAACTCCAACGCTGTGTTATACCTGTTTTGCATTTCCAGCTGTTTTTCTCCGCTGTACCCGGCCTCATTCTCAATTTCTTCCAACGCAGTCTGCTTTTGCCGCTCGTCTTTTAACCACTGGGCTTCCAATGCGGCTTTTTGTTTTTCACGCTGTTGCTGCTGCGCAAGCGCCTTTTTATTGTAAGCGTTTATAGATTCTATTTCTTTCAGATGTTCGGCGGTCAGCTTTGCCAAAATCTTTTCGCATTCTGCCGCTTGTTTAAGGTTGTACTCTGCAAGCGATTGAATTTTTGCCGCGTTGACTGCGGCAATCTTGCTCTCATATTCAATGACCTTGGTATCGTATTGTTGACGAATGGCATCAATCTCTTGGTTATAATCCTGCAAATTCTGACTTTGCCATGCGTCCTTTATCGTTGAATGCGTAAGCCCTTGACGAATGGTTGAATTGACAATCTTCTGACTTGAGTTGTCGAAATTGAAGGCCGCCTGGTCCAGTTGCTCCTGATGTTTTTCTGCGGCTTTCAATTGTTGATTGTACAAGTTTTCAACCTGTGTTGCGGCTTTTTCGGAGGTATTTTCTTGGAATTGTTCCGCCTGCTTTTTCATCTGCGCCTTTGCTTCGGACATAAGCTGCTGCTCACTTTTTAATACCACAGGTTTGATTTGCGGCGCCTCCGCAAGCTGTTTGTCATAATCGGGCATGGGCTGCTTGTTGGACGCATTGTATGCGCTTTCCATTTGCGCAAGTTTTTTTATCAGCGCAATGTTTGCCGAATTATTTTTTTGCTCGTCGCTTTTCTTTTGTTTCATTTTATCGCTTAGCTGCCTAATCAGCTTTGTTGCCGCTACCATACTCATTGCGACACCTCCTCCAACAACGCAAGTATTGCGTCTATTTTCTTTGTCAAAGCAATTATTCTGGCGCTAAGTTCGTTTATCCTTTCGATTATTTCTTTCTGCATCTCTAAGCGTACCTCCTTCTGATTATGTCAAATTCCATAAGCATACCTGTCAAATAAAGATTGTCGCTTTCGGTTGCTATGGATACAGAAAACTCCGATGCCTTTTCGTTTATCGGCAACAGCTGCACTTCGGTAGAAGTATAAACCTGCCGCTGTATTGTTTGCTCTCCGCTTACAGAAATAGTCATTGGCTGACGGGCGGTAAGAAATATCCTCCGCAGCACTTTGTCGCCTGCCGGTTGAGAAAAGCCTGTTTTCGGACTACGCCAAAGTTTTAACAACGGTTTTTCAAATATCCTTCCGCTTTGCGTAACCATACCTATTCTGGAGCAACGGTAGTTGTTGAAAGTCACCAGCAGTACGCAAATGTCCGACAAATTGACTGGCAGAAAGCAGTTTATGTCACCGCCTCGGAATATGCTGACATCGTTCAAATCAAGGTCAATGACTATGACGCCGTTGTTTTTCATATTGCCCTGGTCCTCATCGCCGACTATACGGTCGTCCTTTTTCAAAGCAACCGAAAGATAGTACTTGTAGTTGAAATAGCAACTTACCGCGTCTTTTTTGCTGTCAATCAGCGGAAACAGGTGCGAAAAGACCTTTTTTGCCGTGTATCCGTCAAAGCTGTAAAAACCGTCCTCAGCCACAAACATTATTCTGTCGCCGCACACTTGCACGGTGTTGGGAAAAATCTTGTTGCCGGTGGAGAATACCTTTGTCAACTTGTATTCCGTCAAATCTGTGTACGCTGTCAGACGGTGTATGGCATAATCTCTGAATATGAACACATAGTCATTGAAAGACAGTACCTTGCCTACCCTGCCGCCCTCATCGGGAAAACTTATGTAGCCGGCCTCAGTAAGCGAAATATTCCAGTTCGTCGGATTGAGGTCATCACTAAAATATACTCTATTAAAGCCATAATCCGTTGTGCCATAAATTCTCTCATAGTGCAGACATACGGAATTAAAACCCGGTACATTGGCATAAAATGTTTCTTCCTCACCATTATAAACATACATACCGCCTGACGCGCCAAATATAAGCAATACATCTTCGCCGTTAAAGTGATAGTTCAGCGCTGAGGCTGTTGATTCGGGAAAGGACATTGTGGTCTTGTGGAAAACGGTTCCGCCGTCAAGAAGGGTGGTATAAACTGCGCCGTTGTCGCACAAAACCACAATTTCGTCCTCTCTGCGGTGCAGAGTATAGTTGTACTTGTAATAAATCCAGCACTTCATAATACTTCTTCCGAATATGCCCACATTGGGCAGGGTGCTGCCGTTTATCACAGCGCTGTCTATACCTATACCGTTTGTTAAGGCTCCGTTTCTGAAGCCTATATTGTAGCCATAGCTACAGTAAGTGAGGGGCAATGTTTCTTGCTCTGAAAGAGCGTCTATGCCGGCAAAGGACTTCACCGGATAGGAATAGCGCGACACTCTGGGGATATAGTCATTTCGTAAATAGAACTGCATTACATCCTCCCTGCTTTGAGCGTTACGCTTTGACGGCGGCGTGAAAGGTTTAGTACCGCCGTATCGTATCTGTTTTTATAAAATACTGCCTCGTCCGTCAGTCCCGAACGATAAAAATACTCTGCGGCTATGCCGTTCGCCAACACAAAAGCCGTATATTGCGGCGGCAGCAGCACAGTGTCTTCAAGCGTCAATTCATCGCTGTGGTAGAGGTAGCTTACTTCGGCATCGCCGTTAATGTCGCTTTCAACATACAAGGGATACATACGAAAATCAACCGACTGATTGTATTTGTACACTCCAAGAATGTCCTTGACCCGCTTTGAGAATGCCGAATAATAGGCTCTTTTGTCAGAAAAGTTGATAATCTCCTTGTGCTTGAGCTGCACATACTCCGTTGTCAGCTCATGATAAATCATATTCGCGCAAGACAGCAGCCTTGTTCTTTTTCGGCTTTCGCTGTCAAGGCTTATATCCTCGTCGCCAATGATTTCTATGACTTTTTCCAAAACTTCTCTAAGTATCATATTGTCTCCTTATAACGAACTCAGCAGGCGCTCTGTTCTTTCCTCGACTTCTTTCTTGCTTTCATAAAGCTGCCTGCTTTCCAGCGCCTTGTTTTCTTCTTCCAACTCCTTTAACAACGCTTCGGCTCTTTCTTTGCGTGTACGCAAACAAAACTGTACGCTACGGGCGTCAAGGCGGTCATAGGGAAGGGTAAGTTCATAACTTACCCTTCCCTGCGCCTGTCTGTGCACCTCATAGCGTTCTTTGCGGGGGTTGTACATTAAAAGATAGTTTTCGTCAATTTCCCGCAGTCTGTCGGCTATGTCGAATAAATCACAGGTTATGCAAATCATAATTTCTTAACTCAACTTTAATTGAGCCTGCCCGATGGGTTTCAGGCACATGAGGTTTGCGTATTTTACCAGCGTGGCGGTATATGCGGCTTTGTTGTGTACTTGGCGCAGTATCTTGCCCGTTGAGCCTTCAATCCAGCTCCAATCATTGAGTTGGAACAGCTTGAAATCGTTTGTATTTACAAAATACATTGTCTTGTCGGGAGCAAATCTTTCAGCCACTACGGGTATGCCGTTGTAAGACAAAGCCTTAAATCCGCCGTCAAGGTTCATATAATCAATATTTGTTCTGGTTTCCGCAAGGTGCGCAAAGTATGCCCTTCTGGCATCATAGGAACAGATAATCAGGTTTATGTCGTTGCCGCTTGCCTCTTCCACCGTGTCTATGGTGCGTTGCATAAGGTCCGTACTCAATGTATCCGCCTCAATAATGCTGGGGAACAAATATTGGTTGTTCATACGAATGGCTCCGTATATTGAAGTAAGATTTGTGTCAAATATATACGGTAAACCGTATATTTCGCTGTCATAAGAGTTTTGAAGCGTCAATATGTCGCCTTCTACAATGGTTATGCCGGTCGGAATGTTTTGCGTTCTGACGACCTTGTTTGCGCGGTCTATGGCAAGTATTGTCAGTCCTTCGGTTTTCTTTATACAGGATGAATTATAGACATCAAAAATCATACCTTCCATCAGGTTTTTTGTGTCGGTCACACCAAAGTGGTTGGCAGGCAGTCCTGTTGCATCGCTTACGGTTGCCATTTTGCCGTCGCCTCTTTGGAACAGCATTCTGCCAAAATTGAACTTTGCGGCTTCAAGCAGCCCTTCCATTTCGGCATTCAGCACGCTGACAAGGGCGTTTGTAGAATTGGCAGTCGAACGCAACGCCTTGTCGGTTACTTCAAAAGTACCATAAATGTTGCGTAAATCTGCCTTGAATTTCAAATAGTTGTTGCCGGCAGGTCTGGGCAGGTCGGCGGTTTCTGCCGGGCAGGACATGCCGCCGTTAAGTCCGTATCTGGTTATGGCTACGGCGCGGCTGCCGCTGACTTCCTCGCTGCCTTTTTGTATCATATTATAAAAAGCGTTGGTTTTGTAATTGAGATGGCTTGACAGTACGCCAAGGTATACATCTTTTAATATTTTGTCTATATTTGATATTGCTACCATAATTGGCTCCTTTTAGGTTTTATATTTCTTTCAGCATTTGCAATGCCAGCTTGCCCGCATCTCCGATGCTGCTCGGCCGTACGGGGGTTTTGACGGGTATTTCACCGCCTTTGGGGAAGGTTTTGGGAAGGTCGACATTGAGCTTTTGACGGTATTCGGCTATAATTTTTTCTTTCAGCTCATCGCTTTTCAGCACTTCGCTAATTACCCGTTCGTCCTTTGCCTGCTCCTCGACAGGTTTGACTTTTGCGCATAGCACCGACAGCAGCGCCTTTTCCAGACAGTCTTCTTCTTTTACACTGTCACTCTTTGCGATTTCCTCGCCTATCTCGTCGGTATACTCTGCGGCTACCGGGTACTTTTCAATAAAATTCTCTACCTTTTGCTGCCAGCGATTTTCAGTTTTTGCGACATTTTCCATTTCTTTCAGACGCTGTGAGCGCCTTGTGAATTCTGCCTCCAAAGAATTGTATGCCGATACTAAATCCTCCAGCTTGTTGAACTTTCCGTAGGAAGCCTTTTCCTGCTTGTCGCCGTTCTCTGTATTTACGGCGGGTTGGGTGTTGGTTTGTTCCATAATCCTCTCCTTTTTATTGTTTTATTTGGGACAGTTCGTCCGCTTCTTTTTGCAATCTCTGATATTTTTTGTGCATTCTGATATGCTCCAGCAGTTTTTGCCGCAAGGCAGCGTCTTCCTCCTGACTGATTAAATGTCGGGTATGCTCCTCAATGTGCAAACCGTGGTTGTCAATTTCTTCAACTTCGGCGGCATTTATTTGGGTGTTTTCTTTTTGCGCCTTTTTAATATGCAACTCATCGGCCGACCTTGCCGACTCCCAGTTGCCGAAGCCAAGAATTTCAAGTACCTTATTCTTGGAGGCGTCGGAAAGTTTGCCGTTTTCATCGAACAACAGTCCCAACTTCAATAGCTCCACCGCCATATTTTTTCGACTTGCCGGGGTGTCGGACAACTCATTTTCGGTGTCAAACACAAGGTCGTCACTGGTTATACAACTGTTTGAAAAGTATTGCATTTCAATTTCGCCATTGTCGCCGGCAATGCGTTTCAGCCTTTTGGTTGTAGCAAACTGCCGATAGAGCCGCAAAATATGCTGACCGACTTTTTTAACGGCGGCGCGCACCTGTTCGGCTGAGGCTGTCAGCCTTGCATTGTCTTGTTCAATGAGCAGATTCAAAGCAATTCCCGAAAGGTTTTCCCGCAACGATTCCGACGAAAGAAAGTCGTTTACGCCGCTTATGTTGACAAATTCCGCAAGCAATCTGTCCTCCTCATCTCTGAACTCGCCCGGCACGCTGCCCGGACTCATCATAAATGGCGGCGTTGAACCTTGTCGGTATATAAGCACTTTGCCGGGAGCCAAACCCTCTTCCTCCAAATTGTCAAGGTCAATGCTGCCCTCCTCAACCGCCATAACTCCAAGCGACAATCTGTTCAAAAACTCATGTTTGCGGTTTTTGACCGAATTGTACGCCCTTTGCACCGGCATAAGTCTTTCAATTATGCTGACCCCGTAAAAACAGCAGGGCTGATTGATTGCCACTTGCCGCACAAACGGAAATCCTCTTGCGCCGCCTTCAAGGTTTTTATAAGGTAAGATGCCGTCATAAAGCATGCTGTCGCCGGCTATTATCGTCAATCTGCCCTCTGGATTTTGGCTGTCGGGTCGGGAATAACGCTCGATGACCAATTCATGTTCTTTCTTTATGTCGCTGAACACACGCAGTTTTCGCGCGTCATAGCCATAACCTCCGCCGCTGGCAGTCGTGTCGGTGTTCATAACTGATACATCTCTGCCCTTAAGTTTTACGCCCCAAATATCCTCTATTACCTTGACGGGATATGCCTTTGCGTGAATTATTGAAGAACAGTCGTCAACATCAGACGCGGCAAGGCTGTCGGGGTATATCTCATACGGAGGACAAACGGAAATGTCGGCATCGCCCTCATACAACTGTCCTTCCTCGTCCTGAGCGGCTATACCGCCTTTTTCCTTGTTCCAAATGACTTTATAAAACGCCGTTCCCGTCACCTCTGACCAGAAGCATGCGGCTCTTATTGCCGCGCGCAAATTGTTCTCCTCCTCCACGCTTCTTATCAGATTTGTGGCAAACTTTGCCGCGCCTATGTCGTCGGCATCGCTTGTGGCCGGGCGGACGCTAACCCCTGCGCGCAAGCTTGCAAACTTTGACAAACGCATTTCAATAATCGGCGCTATGTGGTTAAAAACCTCTCTTTGCTGCCAGTAATACTGCTTTCCGTTGTCAAAAATGTCGCCGTTGGCGGCAATCTCTGCATACTGGTTGCCCATAAGGAAATTGATATTGAGCAGCCATGCCGATTCCAGTTGGTTGCGTTCTTGCTTTCTGCTCTCAAAGTCTTTTTTAATCTCTTTGACCAGCTCTTCAACGCTTTTCTTTTTCATTTTGCTCTCCTGTTTGCATATTTTTTAATTCTTCCAGCAACCGCCTTTTTTCCTTTTCAAGCTGCTGTTGCGTCATTTGCGCTATTTCTTTATCTTTAAGTTCCATACACGCCTTTATGGCTGACAAATCGGGGGGAATGTATTTGCTTTGCACCTTGCGCTTAAGCAGCCTTTCATTGCCGTCCTCGTCAAATGCGTATTCCTCCGTCACTTCCTCAACTGAGTAGCCGCGGGCTTTTTTGAATAAGATGTCTTGCATTGTTGCTCCTTTGAAATAAACTGCGTATAAAAAGGTTGCGCTAAGACATAGGCAGCCCGATATTTGGCGTGGGTTCAAACGCCTTTCTTTTTTGCAATCTCTCCTTATACACTTGCTGAATGGTTTTTTGCGTCTTTGACTTTGGCTCATTTCTGGGCTTGGACATGATGTAATATCGAAGTTCGTCCATTGTATGGTCATCACGCTTCTTAGGAGTGTCGCCGTCGCCCCACCAGTAGGATTTGATTTCCCGTATCATGTTTACGCAGTTTTTGAAGATAAAAATCTTAGGCGGCCTTGCCGCAAAATACTGCTTGACGGCGGCAATCCCGGCAAACAACTCCTTGTTGACTTTCGGGTTGACGGCAATTCCTCTTTCATAAAATAGTTCGACGACGCTTTTTGAGCCGGCAAGCGTTCTTTGATTGGCGGCGCTGTCAATCAGCGCTTCCAACTTTCCGGAGTGGTTGTAGTGCCAGTCCAGCTGCTTGGCAATTTCTTTTATGGCATCAGCGTGATAATCAATGTTTTTTCCTTTTTCAAAATGCTCGGCTATGACATATATGTTGCCGTCAAAATCCACGCAATAAAAATGCGCCGACAGCGGATTGTTGAGTCCGGGGTCTATGGAAATCTTGTCATACCACTCTTTCGGTACATCAAACGGCTCTATTATATGCAAATTCTCGTCAAATTCCTCATATACCAGCCCGGTATTTTGCATAAACCGCCCGTACCTTCTTGAAGCAAGCGTGCTATCGCTCATTGATTGCGACATAGCCTCGACTTCTTTTGGGTCAAGAAAAGGGTTGTCCGCCCACTCCATTGTGATATACCTGACTTCGGGATTCTGATACTTGTTGAGATATATTTCCTCATAAACCCAGCTCAAGCCCTTAAGCGGCGTCATTGTGCCGAAAATATCTCCGCACTTGTCCAGCACACGCATTTTGCACTCGTCATAAATGTCCTTGGGCGGTTCTTCGTCAAACCAAACAAAATCCAAAGACGCGCCTTGAAATTTTTCCCTGCCTTGGTCGGCAGACTTGAAACATATTCTTGAAGTGCCGCCAAAGACATTTTTTATCACTATGGTGTCGACTACTCCGTTTTGCGGAGCGCCCTTTGCGCCCGATTGCATAATGATATCTTCAATCCAAAAGGGATTGAGATAATGCAGAATTTTGCTTTGCGCCACCTCTCGTTGCACTTCATAAGACACCGACACCACCCAGCCGCAAACATTCGGCTTGTTCTTTCGGTAAGGGTGAATGCCCCTTGCCAGCCATACCGCCTCGACGGCGCCGCACTCGGTCTTGCCGCTCCTGTTGCCGCCGAATACCCAGCGATTCCGCTTTTGGCATTTATGGAATTGAATTTGTTTTTGATGTACTTTGCCTTTGTTGTAATGCGAAAGCCTGTCTGCCTGACTTAAACTGCGCTGCTGTTTTTCGATTCTGAGTATTCTTTCGACAATGTCTCTGTCCGTCATAATTCCTCCGCTTTCAAAGTACCTTCATTATACCCCCGAAAAAAATTCTGTCGGCAAATATTGGCGCAAGGTGGCAACTGCTTTGACAGCCATTTGCAGCCGCCGTTTGACAATTTGTTCTGCATTGCGACATTATTACATAAAAAATCATTTGCAAAATAATTTATACTGGTCTAACAGAGGAATGGTATGCATAAAAAATTTGGACTTATACTCATTGCCGCAATACTAATGGTTTTTTTCATACCCACGGGTTTGCCTGTATGCGCGGTGTCGACTCCCCATGTTGTGATAGAAGGCGAAGTATGGTTGCTGGACTCACAAGGCAGTCGCTTATTTTTGCTGCCTGAGACCTACTATGCAAAAATAGACAACATGGACAATGATTTTTATTTCATCACTTTCAACGGTATCAGCGGCAAGGTCGGCAAAAACCTCGTTTCGACAATCGGATACCACACGCAAGCAAGCGGCACCATGCAAGAGCTGCGCATTGACCCGCAATATTATGACTTCAAAACCATTGCATTAAAAAGTTCTATGGACGGCGGCGAAGAAATTTTGCTGCCCGTCAACGACAGCTTTATATTCCTTGGGGAATATCCCCTTACCGAAATGTGGTATTGCATTCGCTACAACGACAAAATAGGCTACATAAAAGCCGCCCGAACGACTGCGCCAAACATACAAATTCCTGTTTTTAAGCCCGAACAGCCCCAACAGCCAAACACAAGCGGCGGCGGTTCGGAAATAATAGATACGCCTAAAGAAAAAGCGTCGTTGCTGCGCATTCTCATTATCGCCGGGCTTTGCGTGCCTGCAGTCATACTCATATTTCTGCTGTTCAAGCCGCAAAAGCCCCGAAAACGGCGATACTATTATGATGAATAAGTTTTGTTAAATGTTTTCCGAATTAAACTTTATGTTAAAGAACCTGTCAATCTGCTCCAATATCCGCATTTTTTCTTTGGAAATAAAGTTGCGCGACATACCTGTGAAGTTGGCATACTTGCGTATGGAAATACCGTTTATGCATACTGAAAAAATCAATTCCCTTTGATAAGTCTCTAGTAGGTCAAGACAGTATTCCAAAAAATTTATCTTGCGCTCAATGTCTTCGTAATCCCCTCCGACAGTTTTTATTACGGCAAGTTCTTTCTTGCGCTGACTAAGATTTGACAACAAATCCTGAATTTCTGCTTTGTAATCCATAACTCCTCCTTCTAATCCCCTCAGCGAACCCAAAGGACTACGCTACAATATAATTATCCAACCAGTTTTTTATCAACCCCCGCTCTTCCAACGCCTCATTGTAATCGTCAGCCGCGCACACCCCCGCCAACAGCCAAAGCTGCATTGTGCGGAAAGCCGCGCCTTTTCTGAAAAACAACAGCAACATTTTTTCGGCGTCTGAATCATAGAATTTTTTGATAAAATACCTTTCCGATGGACAGACATTTTTGAAATACTCCTCCAATTCTTGTTTGTAAAAGCCAGTCGGCATAATTTTTCCTGTTACTATCTCTTCAAAATCGAACCTTGCTTCTTTTGTAATCAGCACTTTGTTTATCATGGGCGCACTCTCCTTTTAATTTTTGTCCACCCTCTTTATAGAACAAATGTTCGGCGTAAAATTAGCGTAACATAAACGAAAACGCCTTGACAAGCACCTATTTTTGAGTCATTTTGCCTTGATTTGTCAGTTTATGTCTGCAAATGCGGTTATTGTGCGAAACTTTCGAGTTCTTTCCCGAAAGTACAACAGAGAAATTCATTTTGCTACAAATATATATATAAAAACATATAAAAAGTTTAATAAATATAAAAAATACGACATTTTATAAATATATTTATTGTTCTCAAAGAAAACAAAACCGAGGCTGTTACCTCGGTATGTTGTATTGTTTTTATATGACTTCGATATGATTAAACTATTCCGTTCTCACTATCAGTTTCATCTGCCAATTCGCCATCTCGTATTCTGCGCATTTCCGCAAGTTCGATATGCGCTTTTTTGCGTTTTTCGCCTACAAAATCATAGAAGCACATTACTGTTGCGCCTAGAACCCAACCGACAATGGGAGTAAACACTATAAAACGGAATAGGTTTGTTATGGTGCTTTCGGACTGTTGCTGAATTACGATTACTTTGTTGACTTCTATGGGCTGCTTAAAGGCGATTATCGTAAGAATAAGCGCTACAAAGGTCACTTGCAATGCTGAAATCAGCTTTATCATAAGGGATTGCATAGAAATTGAGATGCCTTCGGTGCGCTTGCCCGTCTTCCATTCAACATAGTCGATGCTATCGGCTATCATTGAGAAGTTTATGTTGCCGATAATGCCAAGGGGAAATCCGGAGAAGAACAAGCAGATAAGTATGGAATAAATATTGTTTCCGAACAAGTACATAGCAACAAATGACAAGACGCCCATAGCTGCGCAGGCAAGATAGAGCTGTCTGTAGTTCATTTTTCTGAGCAAAGTCGGAGTCAACAACATGCCTATATAGCCCGACACTCCCGTAGCCGCCACAACCAGCACATTATAATATGCGTCATGCAGCAAATATGTGGCAATATACATGCTTGCCACCACGGACAAGCCTTGTCCGAAACCGACCATATTTGCTCCAAAAACCACCTGCAAAGGCTTGTTTATCAAAAAATATTTCAGATTTTCTTTTAATGTAGGTTTTTTTTCATCTACGCTAAAGCGTTCTTTGGTGCCTGTCAAAGCCAGAGTGAACAGCGCCGAGCCGACTATGCCGATAAACAGACCGGTAAGAAAATAGCCTGTTTTCAGATTGTCCTTTGCAAGAAATACAAATATCGGAACAATGGCTACGGGCAGGCCGTTGCCGATAAAGTGGAATGTACGGGAGAATGAAATAAAGTCCGTGCGCTCCTTTGGGTTTGGGGTCATGGCGGAGGCCAAGCCCCAGTACGGCACATCTGAAAAGGTATAAATAAGTCCGAACAACAGATATGTTATGTAAGCGTATATCAGTTTGCCTTTTGGCGAGAGGTTTGGCGCATAAAAAAGCAGCACAGTAATGAGGCCCATGGGCAAAATGGTTGCAAGTATATACGGTTTTAGTTTGCCGTAGCGAGTGCGTGTTTTGTCTATGATATTGCCGACAATGGGCGTCAGCGCAGCATCCCAGATTCTTGCAACCAGCATAAGCGTTGTTACCGCAAGTGTGGGAATCAAAAAGATATCGGTATAGAAATACAGCATAAAGGAGTTCACAACGCCGATAATCATATTTTGCCCAAAGCCCGATGCCGCAAAAGAAAATCTTTCTTTAGCTGTCAAATATTTTTTATCGAGGTCATTCATTGATTCTCTCCAAAAACCGCAACAAATAGCTTTGGCAGTTTCAAATTTTTTTCTGATAGTATAATAAGCATTTTACTTGCAGACTTGCTATCATGTCAAGGACATTCGGACTTATTTATATATACAACTGCGGTTTTTGCCGGGTCTTATTGCGATGTGAATAAAAAAAGCCGCAGTTGACGAAAAAAATACCATAAGTTATAATTGACATATGGATAATATTTACAAAGAAATTACTCAGCAAGACAAAAAAATTCTTAGCTTTGTCGACCACACGAACTTGTCGACTTGCGCCACATGGCAACAAATAAAAATGCTGTGCGACGAGGCGGCGGCATTTGGCACGGCTTCGGTTTGCATTCCGCCCTCTTTTGTAAAAAGAGCAAGGAAATATGCGCCAAGCCTGAACATCTGCACGGTTATCGGCTTTCCCAATGGTTATAATACCACCAAAAGTAAGCTGTTTGAGGCGGCGGAAGCGCTGAAAAACGGCGCAGACGAGTTGGATACGGTCATAAATATATGCGATGTCAAGGACGCACAGTTTGGCAATATAGCAAAAGAGCTGGAAAGAATGAAAGCGCTTTGCGGCAAAAAAATTCTGAAGGTTATCATTGAAACATGTTTGCTGACAAAGGAAGAAAAAATAAAAATGTGCCGTATCGTTACAGAAAGCGGCGCTGATTTCATAAAAACTTCTACGGGTTTTTCCACCGGCGGAGCCACAGCAGAAGACATAGAACTCTTTAAGGAACACATAGGCAAAAATGTCCGCATAAAAGCCGCCGGGGGCATACGCTCGCTTGAAGATGCGCAGAAGTTCATTGAACTTGGCTGTTCACGGTTGGGCGCCAGCGCCATAGTAAAAATAATAAAATCAAAATACGAGGAAAAGATATGAGCAATATTCCCACTCCGCATATTACGGCAAACAAAGGTGATTTTGCAAAAACTGTGCTTATGCCGGGCGACCCCCTGCGCGCAAAGTTTATCGCCGAAAACTACCTCGACGACGCCGTACTCATAAATGCCGTTCGCGGCATAAACGGGCATACGGGATTGTATAATGGAAAAAGAGTGTCGGTCATGGCATCGGGCATGGGCATGCCTTCCATGGGCATATACAGCTATGAATTATATAATTTTTATGATGTTGACAACATCATCCGCATTGGCTCCGCTGGCGCAATCAGCGCTGATTTGAAACTGCGCGACATAGTCATTGCGCTGTCCGCATCAACGAACTCAAATTATGCCGCACAATACCGCTTGCCGGGGAGCTATGCCCCTACTGCGTCATTTGAGCTGGCAGAAAAAGCCATAAATGCCGCAAAAAAAATGGGTTTGTCCCCCGTTGTCGGCAACATTCTTTCGTCAGACACCTTTTATGATGACGCAAACAGCCTTAAAGATTGGCAAAAAATGGGGGTGCTTGCGGTCGAAATGGAGGCAGCGGCGCTTTATATGAATGCGGCAAGAAGCGGAAAGCATGCGCTGGCTATCTGCACAATATCCGATTGTCCGTTCACCGGAGAAGCCACTTCGGCGGAAGAGCGGCAGAATTCTTTTACCGAAATGATGAATCTGGCTTTGGCGTTGATATAACATACTCAGCACAACAAAAATTTTGGAGTAGGTCATGAATGCAAGACGGGTCTTTTTAATAGTCCTCGACAGTCTGGGAGTCGGAGCGCTGCCCGATGCGGCGGCGTATGGCGATGAGGGTAGCAACACTCTTGCCGCCGTCATGTCGTCAGAACTTTTCAATGCTCCTGCCCTGATGCGGTTGGGGCTGCCGAATATTGACGGCGTGTCCGCAGAAAAAACTCCGTCACCGCTGGCAAGTGTTGCCAGACTTGCCGAAAAGTCCAAAGGAAAGGACAGCACAATCGGGCATTGGGAAATAGCCGGCATCATTTCAGAAAAACCGCTGCCGACATATCCCAACGGTTTTCCCCAAGAAATTATAGACGAATTTTCACGGCGCACCGGCAGAGATGTGCTTTGCAACAAGCCGTATTCCGGTACGCAAGTCATAAAAGACTTCGGCTTGCGCCACATAGACACAGGCGCGCTGATTGTATATACCTCCGCAGACAGCGTCTTTCAGATTGCCGCCCATGAAGCAATTGTTCCCATCGAAAAACTTTATGAATATTGCCGCATCGCAAGAGAGATTATGAGCGGCGAACATGCCGTCGGCAGAATAATAGCCCGTCCTTTCGCAGGCATATTCCCCGACCTGAAACGAACGGCAAACCGTCATGATTTTTCATTGCCTCCGCCCTCTGACACCTTGCTTGACGCATTGAAAAACAAGGGTTTTGACACCATTGCCGTAGGAAAAATCACCGATATATTTGCAGGCAAGGGCATCACAAGAAACTTGCCGACAAAGAGCAACATACAAGGCATGAAGACCACCATTGAACTATTGGACAAGGATTTTTGCGGCTTGTGCTTTGTAAACCTTGTGGATTTTGACACCGTTTTCGGACACCGAAATGACATAGACGGTTATGCGCTGGCAGTCAGCGAATTTGATTTGCAACTATCGCAGTTCCTTTTGAAAATGAAAGATGACGACATATTGATAATTACTGCCGACCATGGCTGTGACCCGTCGACTCCCAGCACAGACCATTCCAGGGAGTATGCCCCCATGCTTATTTATGGGAAAAAGATAACAAACGGACAAAACCTTGGCACGAGAGAGAGTTTTGCCGACATATCGGCAACAATATGCGATATATTTAATATAAATCCGAATTTAGCTGGCGACAGTTTTTTTAAGGAGGTATACCGTGGAGATTGACAAAAGGCTTTTGTTGGAAAAAGCAGCGGCGGCGGCAAAGCTTGCATATGCGCCCTATTCAAATTTTGCGGTAGGAGCCGCACTGCTGACGGCAAGCGGAAAAATATTCACAGGTTGCAATGTCGAAAATGCCGCATACTCACCTACCGTTTGCGCTGAAAGAACGGCAATAGTTAAGGCGGTTTCCGAGGGAGAACGAGATTTTACCGCAATGGCGATAGTCGGCAGGCATAATCCTTGCTATCCTTGCGGAGTTTGCCGTCAGGTGCTGACGGAGTTTTGCGGCAAGGACTTTCAAATTATTGTTTATGCCGACGGCGCGCCGAAAACCTATACTTTGGGAGAGTTGGCGCCGCATGCTTTTTCAATTGACAGTAAGGACATAAACAAATGAGAATGTATGACTTAATCAAAAAAAAGCGGGACAAAAAGCAGCTTTCCGAACAGGAAATTGCTTTTTTTGTCGATGGCTACACAAATGGACAAATACCCGATTATCAAGCGTCGGCGCTGGCTATGGCAATTTTTTTCAACGGCATGGACAGAAAAGAAACCGTAGCTTTGACTATGGCGATGGCGAATTCGGGAGATATTGCGGACTTGTCAGCCATACAGGGGCTAAAAGTTGACAAGCACTCCACAGGCGGTGTGGGCGACAAAATTACGCTTATCGCCGCTCCGATTGCCGCGGCATGCGGCGCAAAGGTGGCAAAAATGTCCGGCAGAGGACTTGGGCATACCGGAGGAACAATAGACAAACTGGAAGCAATCCCCGGCTATCAGACCTGCCTTTCAGAGCAGAGATTTATAGAAATCACCAACAAAACAGGCGTCAGCATCATCGGTCAATCGGGAAATCTTGCGCCTGCGGACAAAAAGCTGTACGCATTGCGAGATGTCACCGCAACGGTGGACAGCCTTCCTTTGATTGTATCAAGCATTATGAGCAAAAAAATTGCCGTTGGCGCTGATTGCATGGTTTTTGATGTTAAGGCAGGCAGCGGAGCGTTTTGCAAAAGCGTTGAAATGGCTCGGCAGCTTGCAGAGGAACTTGTGGCGGTGGGCAAAGGCGCCGGCAAAAAAGTTACGGCATTGGTAACAGACATGAATACGCCGCTTGGGTATAATATCGGAAATTCCCTTGAAATAATAGAAGCCGTAGAGGTACTGGACGGCAACGGCGCAGAAGATTTGAAATTGCTTGGCATAGAAATAGCCGCCGAAATGCTGGCGCTATGCAACAAAGGCGGCCTTGAAGAATGCAGAAAGCTTGCCCAAAATGCCATAACTAGTGGGCGAGCAAAGCGGTGTTTTGTGGACATGGTAAAAGAACACGGCGGCGATACAAGAGTCATTGAAGATATATCAGAATTTCCAAAAGCCAAGTTTTCGCACATTGTACGAGCAAAGCGCAGCGGTTATATCACGGCTATGGACACGGAAAAACTGGGTATATCGGCGCTGTTGCTTGGCGCAGGCAGAACCAAAAAGGAAGACAAAATTGATGCGCTTGCAGGAATAGTACTTGCCAAAAAAAGAGGCAATTTTGTTAAAAATGGCGACATTCTGGCAACACTTTATGCTTCAAGCAAGCAATTTGAACAGGCAGAGGAAGTCTTTCTTGATGCGGTGACAATAGATATCAAGCCTGCGGAAGTCTTGCCTTTGATTTTGGCAAGAGTTGTTTGATTTTATAATAATTCAACACTTTTCATATCAGCGACTGTTTATTATCTGACTTACCGATACGGCTTTATAACCGTTTTTTTCATAATACTGAAGAATATGCGGCAGAGCTTTCAGCGTATGCGGCATGGGGTGCATAAGTATTAAATCACCGTTTCGGATACCCTGCGTAGCCCTTTTATAGACTAAATTGTAATCATTGTCACGCCAGTCTATGGTGTCTTTTGACCACATAATGACTTTATAGTCCAGTTCCTTGCACACATCCAGCATGTTATCGCCTATACTGCCCGAGGGCGGAGCAAAAAGCGTCATCTTCTTGCCTGTGGCTTCCTTTACAAGTTTTTCACACACAAGAATTTCATCCCTATTTTGGGCTTTTGACAATTTTTTATGGTCTTTATGCAAATACCCATGGTTGCCGATTTCATGTTTTTCAGATATCATTTGCAGCGTTGGAATATTTTTTGCCGCCCATGAGCCGCCGACAAAAAAGGTGCATGTGGCGCCGTACTGCTCCAAAACCTGCAGTATTTCGGGAATAAGCTGTTCCCCCCAATAGACATTTATCATCAGACTGACTTGTTTTTGCGTTTCGTTGCCGCGATAAATCGGCGCAGTGGCGACGACGGCGGCAGGAGCAGCAATGCAACCGATATACAAGCTGAGAACAACCGCAATGATGATGATATTTGCCGCAATATGTACAACCATGCTGTCGGGTCTTATGCGTAAGAACTTTACAACCAAATTTTTCATTCTCATATTTTCCCTTTATTTAATTTTATTAGGGCGCAGGGTATTTATGTTGCATATATTTGACTTTTTTCCTTTAATCTTATATGATTAGTTCAAATTACTCAGTTAGGAGAGGCACAATGGGCAAATTGACGATGGACAAACTGGTGGCGCTATGCAAAGGCAGAGGCTTTATTTTTCAAGGCAGCGAGATTTATGGCGGGCTGGCAAACACATGGGACTATGGTCCTTTGGGCGTTGAGCTGAAGAACAATGTCAAAAGAGCCTGGTGGAAAAAATTCGTACAAGAGAGCCAATACAATGTAGGGCTTGACTGCGCCATATTGATGAATCCTCTAGTTTGGGAAGCCAGCGGCCACATCGGCGGTTTCTCCGACCCTCTTATGGATTGCAAGGAATGCAAGGCAAGACATCGCGCCGACAACCTTATTGAAGACCACATAAAAAAACATAATCTGAACATATCAATAGCCGGTTGGGATTACACCCAAATGGAAAACTATATTCGTGACAACAAAATAAATTGCCCCGTCTGCGGCAATCACAATTTTACCGGAGTCAGGCAGTTCAATCTGATGTTTAAGACCTTCCAAGGCGTCACTGAAGACAGCGCCAATACCGTCTACCTTCGCCCGGAGACAGCGCAAGGCATTTTTGTAAACTTCAACAATGTCGCTCGTTCCACACGCAAGCGCATACCTTTTGGAATAGCGCAAATCGGCAAGAGTTTCCGAAACGAAATCACCCCGGGCAACTTTATTTTCCGCATAAGAGAGTTTGAACAAATGGAGCTGGAATTCTTCTGCAAACCGGGAGAAGACCTCGAATGGTTCAAGTACTGGAAAGACTTTTGCTATAATTGGCTGATAGAACTGGGCATAAAGGAAGAAAACCTGAAGTTACGCGACCATGACAAGGCAGAGCTTTCACACTATTCAAACGCCACCACAGACATAGAATTCTTGTTCCCCTTTGGTTGGGGCGAACTGTGGGGCATTGCGGACAGAACAGATTTTGACTTGAAAGCGCATCAGGATAAGAGCGGCAAGAGCATGGAATACACTGACCCTGTGACCGGCGAAAAATATGTGCCGTACTGTATCGAGCCTTCGCTGGGCGCCGACAGAGTTGTGCTGGCATTTTTGTCAAACGCCTATGAAGAGGAAGAGCTTGAAGGCGGCGATACCAGAGTCGTCCTAAGACTTGCTCCTGCGCTTGCGCCATACAAAGTTGCCGTACTTCCGCTACAAAAGAAATTGTCCGAAAAAGCCACTTCGGTATACCATACTCTCATGAAAAGATACCCATGCGCATATGATGAGGCAGGCAGCATAGGAAAGCGCTATCGCAGAATGGACGAAATCGGCACCCCTTATTGCATTACGGTAGACTTCGACACACTTGAGGACGACACCGTCACCATAAGAGAACGCGACAGCATGGAACAAGTAAGATTACCCATCGCCCAGCTGCCGGCATTCCTCGACGAAAAACTTGATTATTAAAAGCAATTTGACATTCAACTAATACGCTACATATCCCATAAGAAACTTCAAACGATTTTTTTCGCATGCCTTAGTGAATGATTTGTCTTGCCTCCTTACGGTTAAGAAAATCTTATTCAGCTCCTTTTGCTAGATAAGCCTCAAATAGTTTACGCAATTCATCCGATAAAACACTTCTCCTAATATATACGTTTAATTCGTAATCATATTCATAGTAGAGGTTATATGAATTTTGCGGATTATCCGGGTCATATTCTGAATGCAAATCTATTGCTCCATTATAGTCTTTGTCGGGCATATTGTTTTCATATTCTAGTAAAGGAATAATTTCTATCTCCATTGAAATATTAATAAGTGTTTCTCCCTCTCCAGAATATATTGAAAAAACATAACACCAAGTATTTTCAAGACGTTTGATTACAAATTGCAAATTGCCATTATCGCCTACTTGCGCTTGTATAATATCCGCTACGCTTAAATCAAGTCTAGTCAATTCATAGATTACTGACTGCGCTTTCTCCGCATTGGTTGCATCTGGATTTTGAGAAATATATTCATCACTTACTAGTTTTGAAAGAACATCTTCATAATAGGATATAAGTTCCTCCACCATGTCTTGTTGCCCATATGGAGAATCAATTTGCGCGCCGTATATGAGGTCAACTATTGTGACTATATCAAGTCTTAGTTCTTTGTTATATATCATATCAACAAATATTTTAATTAGTGTTAAGCTATCATTGCCGCGAAGTCCGGAAGGACTATATGGATCGGGCACGCCTGTATCCCACCCGTCAAATTCATCGTCCTCAAAATCTTCTCCGAATTGATTTGAGCCCGAGAGCAAAAATAAATCAGAAAAATCAATCTCAACATAATACATTGTGTTAATCTCGCTTCTGTCAACCCCTAACAAATCATAAAGCCCTGCTAAGTCAAACCAAAGTCTTTCACCGTCATAATAGGCATCAAGATTGGCTATTTCGTTGCCATGTTGATCGACGCCAACAATATATGCCGCAATAAGTCCGTTTGGGCAAGAAGGATTAATAAACACTTGCGCCTGCAAGAATAAGTCTTTGAGTCCAATGTCTATTGTGAATGTCACGGATATCGCCGCTTCGACATATTGCTCAAGGTCATTTAGAAGATTAATTTGTCCGTTTGTAGAGTTTTCAAATTCGAAATTCACTCCAAGCCCTATATCCGCCCAGCCATATTCTTCATCCAGAATTCCATTGTAATCAAGAAAGAAGCCTGTCACCATGTCTATTGATTTCGTAAAAGTTAAAGTAATTTTCGCAAAATCAGCAGGGTCAGCTTGAGAAAGCTCATTAATATCAATTACATTAAAGAGTAGCTTAAGAATAAGCGCCTCTATTCCTTGATGATATGAGGGACTAAATAAAGATGCAACTATTGCTAAGAATTCAAAATCGAATATCATCTTGTATTCGGTATCGGTTTCTTCAAACCTTATTGCTTTGATGTCATCTAACAAATCAGTCAACGACAGCAAGTTTGATTGAATATCAGAAATTTTTTCAGCAATCTGTTCCCAATCCGTCTGAGCTATCAGTCTTAAGATATCGCTCAGTTTCTCGCTCACATTTGATGCTTTCACTCCAGAAAACCTTGATTTAACTGGAGTGCCACTGAAGTGCCAAAAATGTGCCAATAAAAGCTAAGCATTATTATTTTTCTTGCATAATTTTGGTACAGCTTAAATGTTTGAATAGTGCATTATGAATATTAAGGTTTGTTGTTTTTCTTGTTATATTCCTCGACTGCCTTTTTGGCTATATATTCCTCTACGGCGGCTTTGGCTATCTCGGCGGCGTGCTTTGAAGGCGTCTCGGGGGTTTTTGCTTTCTTGATTTGTCTGACCAGCTTGAAGACCAAGGTCAAAGCTATGACCGCCATTGGCAGCACTATCAGCAAAACTAAGCCGATGCCGGACATAATAAATCTGTAAATTGCGCCTATGGCTGCAATTTCGGTAACCATGACTGCCTGAACATTTTCAAGCGGTACGGGCGGGTCGTCTGTGGCTCCGGCTTTTACTCCGCGCGTTCTTATCACCTCTCTGCCGTATTCCTCATCAAAATATGCCGTCTGCACCACCTTATGGGTGATAGTCATTCCCTTTTGAATGCCGTACTCAGCTTCAAATGTGACGACATCGCCGACTTTGAGTCGGGTCCTTGCTTCGTCTGCATCGATGACTTCCGAAAGAATGACATCGTTTACTTCAAGTTCCGGAGACATGCTGTCTGTGACAATATAATAAAACCCATACCCAAAAAGGCTGGGCTTTTTTCCGCCAGCAAGCTGTATCATTGAGGACAAAAAAGCAATAATGCTAAGCAGCATAACAAAACCTACAATGATTGTCGACACTTTCTTGTAGATATTTTTTGCCTTTGATTTATTTTTTCTTTTCATTTTTTGATTTTTTTTCTGCCTTTGCCTTTTCTTTTTTGTTTTTTAGCACTTCTAGTTGAGTTTTAAGAATTTCGAGGCGCAATTCAGCCTCAAGTTTGGCAAATTGCGGTCTACCTTCCACCGCATCTTTTCTGATATCTATTATTTCTTCTTCCGAATGGAAAGTTCGAGCCTGTTCAAACAGCGCTTCCATATTCGTGCTATGTTCAAATACCGTTGCTGCGCGCAACAAGGATTCAATTTTTCGAATTGTCTGCAACTTTATTTTTTCGTCACGCCGCAACTTTTGCAAGGCCTCTTTCTGTCTTTCGGTGACAACCTCAGTGATTCTCTCCGTAAGCAAGCGCACCGCCATGTCTTTTTGCTCCGCCCAATATGCCTCTCTTTCGGCAAGCAGTCTTGCCGCCGCCGCTTCGGCCTCCTCGCGCATAAGCCTTTCTGCCTCAAGTTTTTGTTCCTCAATTATGCGGTTGGCTTCGGCTTCTTGCTGTCTTGCTATCTCTGCGGCTTCTTCTTCCGCCAGGCGCTTTGCTTCGGCAAGTTTTTCTTCCTCATAGCGCTTTCTTTCTTCTTCGGCTTGCCTTTCGGCTTCCTTTCTCTGCCTTTCTGCCTCTTTTTCGGCGGCTTTTTGTTCGCGCAACTTTCGCTTTGCTTCAATCCTTGCGCGTTCCTCTTCCTTCTTTTTGAGCCGCTCAAGTTCCCTGGCTTCTCGCAAAGCAATCTTCTTTGCTTGCTCTTCTTCCTTAAGTTGCTGCGCAATAAGACGCTTTTGTAGCTTGCTGTCTTCCTTGGCTTTATTTATGCGGTACTGGCGCAGCACTCTGTCCAGCGCCGCATTCATTTTGCTTATTTCAGTAAGGCGCAGCGTCTTTGCGCCGGGGATTTTATAATACATCCTGCGTATTTCATGCAGGTCCATTTTGAGCTGCGGAAAGTCATCCGGCACAAAATCGTCTATGTTCTTTGTGATATATTCGTCAGTCAGCTCTTGATGCTTCCTTTGGGTTTCTTCAAGCGTGTCGCCTGCGTCGCGTGAGGACGCAATACTGTTCACAAGAAGTGTATTCCAGAAAATCAAACTTGTATACTTGTCACTTATTGCCGGCGGCATTGATGTAGTTTCTTTGCTGGTCTCCACCTTAAATTCAAGGTTTTCCGTTGATTCTACATATTGCCACAACATAAGCGCTTTTTTGAAATTCGGGTCTTTCAAAATTACATTGGTACGCTGTATGGGCGGTCTGACCAATGCGCAAGCACGCATCTCCTTGGCAAAGGCGCTGTTCAAGAAATCGCCTATAATGCTTTTTATTCTGTTCAGCCTTTCAATATTTGAAATGAGTCCGGATTTGCTTTTTGACTTAACCACCTCATCAAAAGGAATGTTGGCGGTGCTGTCAAGATTGTAGGTCATTTTGTGTCCGTCAATGCTGAACTCGCTTTTAATATCAATGCCCAGCTCTCCGCTCTCCAATAGCGCATTTTTTATGGAGTCATACCGCCTGTCAATAAAGTCACGCACTTTCAAGAGCAGCGTATAAATAAAACGGTTCTCGTAAACCTCAAAACTTTCTTCTTTACTTGTGTTGAGAATTTTGTTGGGCAGCACATCGCCTTTCTTGGTGATACTGCTGATAAGATTTGTATGCTGCGCAAGGTGCTTGACCGATTCGACGGAAATGCTGCGTGCAAGAGAAATATCGACGATATCTTCTTCGATAACAATAAACTTCCTGGGATTGCGAACAATGGTATCAAGAGGGTTTATGCATTCCTCAAGCACATCAATCCAGTCTGTTGTATAATTCTTTTTTGTGAAAACCTGGGAAATGTTGAAATCGGTTTTGCCTTCAAGAATCTGTTTTGCGTATGTCGGATAGAACTCACTTTTTTTTATGAGCGTGTTTATCTGATAAATGAATTCTTCGCATTGCTCTTTCTTAATCATTTTTTCTTGCCTTATGGGTAATAATGACGAGAGTTCTCCGCTTCGGGGAAAATAACATTAGATACCCATTCATAATCATTAGAACAGCTTCTTTAGTCTCTTAAGGTACTCCTTGCACTCCTGCATATTTTCTTCTCCGAACTTGTCGGAAAGGTATTGAATATAATCGTCGACTTCGTCACGAATATAAGCAAGGTTCAGCGATTCAAACTTACGCAAAATCTTGTTACAAAGCACATAGTCAAGCCCGTCTATCTCGGTGCCGCCGCAAGCGACATATACCGGCACAAATTCACGCAGCTGCTTCACGATACGATTACCAAACGCAAGACGGAAATGTTCGATAACATAGTCATCCATTTCTTCAAATTTCTTCATGTTTTCGTCTGAAACCTTGTGTTCCACCTGCGCCTTTTTGAACAATTCTTCCAAATATTTGTATGAAAGGTTCATTCCTTCGGTCAGCGGAGCGTCAAAGGGCGCCGCTTTGCTGTTTATGTTAATGGGCATTCCTCTGTCATAAACCTTATCGGATATGGCAAAAGTCGAGTCGTCGTTGTTTGCTGTGCCTACATACCACATATTTTCCGGCAAGCGGAATCTTCCCTTTACGACATGTTTCGGGTCGCTGGGCCAGCCGCTGGGCACAAGGTCAATAACCCATTGGTCACGGGAAGGCATTTCAAGAATGGACAGCATTTCTGCAAAATAGTACTCAACTCTGGCTATATTCATTTCGTCAAGCACTGTGATATAAACGCTGTCGTTGTAAGTTGCGTCATACATAGCCTTCAGCACTTCGGTCTCATTAAACCTCTTTGTAAATTCGTTGAAATAGCCAAAAAGCTCTGTTCTGTCACGCCATGAAGGCTGGACGGAAGCTATTGTCGCAGGATTGGAGAGGAAGTGTCCGATACACTCAGGCAAGGATGTTTTACCTGTACCTGATATACCTTGAAGTATAATAAGTCTGGTAGTGGCAAGCGAGGCAAAAAACAGACGAATAATCTTCGGCTCATAGTACAGCTTACGCCATGGGCGGTCCGGGTTGTTCGCCGCATAGTTGCGGAAACGGTCACAAATCTGCTCCAGCGTCAACTCTTGGTTAAATTCAGGAGGCGTCCATTCGGGGTCTTCGTATTTTGCATCAACTTCGGTAAGTTTGTAAAAACGGCTTTCACCCTCTTTCTTTTCGCTCTTAACATCTTCGCCCTCTTCGCCCTCAATGATATCATAACCTTGATAAGCTACTTTGAGTCCGAGAATTCTATCTTTTTCGCGCGTAGTCTTTATTAGTTCTTTTTTCAAAGAGTTTATTTCGTCAAGCAAATCTTGATTGAGCACCTTGTCGCCAAATATCTTTTTGAAAAAGCGTTTGCCAAAATATATCGCCACCCAAACCATAGCGGCAAGTACGACAACGACAAGCAAACAGCAAAGCACCGCCAATATCCATTGACCGGTGCTGAGTTTGTCGGAATATTTTTGGAAAGCCTCTATGTATAAGTCTATGGCAAACATTTGACGCAGCGCGCCAAATACTCCGCCATAATTCGACAGCTCGGGTCCCGAATAAAAGAGACCTAGTATACCGCCGAAAAATATACTTAGAAATTCCTTAAAGAAGTTGCCTATCAAAGTATGTACCGCCTCTTTTTTTGGCAAAATCGACGATAATACCAGACATTTTGACAAGTTTTATCGTCCGTATTTTGCACAAGTTGCTATTTTGCAAAGACAAAAATTTATCGCAACGAATGCGATAAATCATTGTTCGCTATTTTTTCCTTCTTGT
This sequence comes from Christensenellales bacterium, assembly GCA_050309775.1. Lineage (GTDB taxonomy): Bacteria > Bacillota > Clostridia > Christensenellales > DTU072 > DTU072. The sequence goes on from JBNRMV010000013.1 coordinate 268,803, forward strand.
CCGATTATTCTTCGTCTGCGCTTTCGTCTGAAGCTTCCTTTTTGCTGGCAAGATAATCCTCGATTGCCTTGCGCTTGATTTCTTCTTCATCGATAGCAATGGCGTCGCCCTGTTGTGTTTGTATTTTTGCAAGTTTGGCTTGCATCATCATTTTGACAAATAAAATAATGTTATAAATGAACAATGCTATGAGGGGAAGCACTATCACAAGCAAGAAGTTTGTCGGAATCTGAAGCCATTTTATTGCGCCGCCAACGCCCTTCAAATGGTACTGATATACAGCCAATACTTCCTCAGCTGCTATCGCCGCATCTGCGCCAGTCGTGTTGTCGCCTTTTGTGACATAACGGACTTTTCCGTTGGCATCAGTCGCTTTTTCTATTATTCTGTGTGTATTGAGCCGGTCTACGCCGCCAATTTTCATTTTGAAAGTAACTATGTCGCCTATCTCGAGTGCGTTGACATCCTTCGGAGTCTTAGCAACTACAAGGTCGCCCTCATTGAAGGAGTCTTTCTTGTCGCCTTTCATCGAGTCGGTCAGTACCGGAAGCAACTTGGTGTTGGCCTTGCCAATTTCCGCATTTGCTATATTCGGATTCGCCAAGATAATTGCCGACAGAATTACAGCAAGCAAAACTACACAGATTTGAAGTGATGTCACTACGATGTTGATAATCTTTTTTTGTTTTTCGTTCAGCTTTTTCATTGCATATTCCTTTTTGTGCTTGCGCACTGTTAGTATATTCCTTTTTCGCAAATAGCACACATATGCGGCTACTTTCCTCAAAATAGTTTATGTTTCACCCTCGCATATTGGCGAGGGTGAAACTAAATTCAATAAAAGTCTGTTTTTGCTACTTAAGCTTATGCAGCTTGAGATGCGGTGAAGGTGAACGAGAAGTTTACATCCTGTCCGGATTCTGCCGATGTCAGTCCGATACCGTCCATCCATACTACTACCCTAATTGAAACTGATTGCTCAGGGTCAATCTGTACAAAGTTTGAGAGCGTGCTACCACTGGTGTTGTAGCTGGCAAAGTTTCCTGCAGAGGATGCTGCGCCATTGACTATATCTCCATAATATGTTGTGGTTGAGCCGTCTTTGGACAAGGAGCCGACATACTCGTCGTTGACGAAAACCGCAAGACGAATGTCATTCAAAGCTGAAGTGTCTTCCGGACCCTCGATAGTCGCCACCATTGAAACGATAGCTGCTTTGGAACCCACGGCATTGCTGTTCTTTATGTAGAATTGGTTCTCGCCGACTTCGCCGTTGAGTTTGGTTAATGTAACGGGGTTTGAAAGATTGGGGCCGTTTCTGAAGCGACCGTTGGCATCAATGTTGTCGGTATAGAAATTTGAGGTGATAAAGCTTGAATAAGTGGTCTTGGTTTCTGTGTCTGCCGCTCTAACCATATAAATCTTGTCGCCTTCTCTCGCCGGTCCAAGGCCATTAGCTATAGTGTTGACAGCAGAACGATTGATATAGTACTCACCGTTCAGCACGGTATCAAGTTTACCCGCAGCGCTGACTACTGTATAATAAGGAATTGAGCCGGAGTCTGCTGTTGAGGTTCCGTCAATGTTGACAAATGTCGTGGGATATGTTGAGCCTATGGGATACAGCGTATGTATCTCCGAAATCGGTTTGACATCATAAATTCTGTATCCAGCAGCAGCAGGTGTTGTAGTTCCTTCATCCTTAGCAGCGCCGCTTGCATAAAGATTGCTGCTTGCTCCGCTTCCAAGAACAGTGTCAATATTTCCTATTGCGACATTGTTGTCATAAGTTGAGCCGGATATGACATTTATGAAAGAGTACTCTGTTCCGTTAATTTCTATTTTGTTTACGCTTGCGTCAGGAAGAGTGCTTGTTGTTATCATGAAGAATCCTTCTCTTGCATGTTGCAACTTGTATAGTCTAGCCAAAGGTTCCAAGGCTTCTGCGTTTGTTAAGCCGGGGAAGGCGACATCATCGACACCTGTCGCCAAAACCAGGTGTGACATATTGACATCAAGCACATTGATATAAGGCACTGTGGTCTCTGCGTAAGGGAAATTCAGTCCGCCGTCATAATCGGTTGATGTTACTACATATTGCGCAGGGATAGCGGTGTTGGTGATAACCGGACGCATCTTCGGCACGGAGGGCTGAAAATCTGTGTTGTTATTAAACGCTATGGTCGAGCCCCACTCGGAATTGTCCCAGCTGATTTGGATGTTGGCAGCTGATGAGGTCGCCGCCGTCATCGTAGCTTGTTGTGCTGTAACAGTGTTGTTCGCTGAGAACCATGCGAAGGTTGCTGTTGACAACGCGACTACGAGCAATACTACCATCAATAAGGTAGTAATAAACATACTCTTTTTCATGTGTTTCATAGTCTGTAATCTCCTTTCTATTTATTAAATAGATATAATTTTTTAACCTATATTGGTATTATAACATAAACAAAATAATTTGAAAAGGGGGTATTTGAATTTCTTTACCCAATTATTCAGTTTTAATTAAGGTTTTTGAGGCAGTCAGCCTCAAAAAAGCTATCTGCAATCATATTCCACCTACCTTTGCCGGCCTTTTCGCTCAGGCTGCACATTTATTTTTTCTCACACTTAGTTATGCTGCGCAAATTGTAATTCAAGTTTTATGGTACCGCCAAGTATTGCGTCAACACATTCGTCATCCCAGCCCTCCAGCCATATAAGCACGGTATACTTGACTATTTGTCCGGCAGCCAAGGGCAAACCCGTGTTGTAGCATACATGTCGAGGGCTTATGAACGGCTCCGCCATCCACACCTCGCCTCCGGTGTCGGGAATGCCTTGCCTTGTAAAAAATTGTCCGGGGACGACTTCTTCAGGGGTTTGGTCGGGCTTTGCCTTTGCGTAAACCGTGCGCTCCCCGTCCCGTATTATCATTACGCGCAGGGCGTCATCGACATTTTTTGTCACATCGTCTATGATTACGGCTTCACGGTATATCCTGTCCTTGCTGGTGATATTTTTTAGGAAGAAGGTCGCCGCAATATATTTTGTGTTGTCGCCCTCGCCATATGCGCCTTCGTGGGCCTCAAACTCCGGAATCAGATAATAAATATCCATAAGAGTTATGTTGTCCATATATCTGGGTCCGCCCAGCGCCAACACTTCTGTAGGGTTGCTGAAATCCAGTCTGTTTGACAGAGAAAGAATGTTCATGCCCTCTTTGTCTATCAAAACCTGAAAGTTGTTGTAGTTCAAAAAGGAAATAATACCATATACCGCGCCGCCCAAAGCGATCGTCACGCCAAGGAATATCATAAGCGCAACGACAATCTTGTGTTGTCGTGTGTGCCTGAGTACCTGACGGTTTTTTATTAAGTATTTATATTTTGAAGATTCCGTACTTGCATCGGGCTTTTTTGTGGATTTTTCCTCAGGTTTTTTTGAAGTCCCCTCCGCAGTATTCTCCGGCCCGGCAGCTTGGATATCTTTCTTCTTTTTTTCTTTCAAAGGTTATCCTCCAACTGCCGGCAAAGTCTTTTTCTCCCTGACAGCGGCAGACACCAACCGTCTGGGAGCGCTGACTGCCGTACCTTGTATGCAGTCAACTCCATGCTTCAGCATGAATATGGCTTGTTTCGTGTTCTCGACATTTGTTGCAACTGTGGTTATGCCCTGCACCTTAGCAAAGCCCGTCAGCATATCTAGGTATGCCACGGCCTTGGGCTGCTCCTCAGGATAATAGCGCGTATCTATCCTGATATAGTCTATGTAATACTCTGTCATGACTTTCATTCCGGCTTGCTCAACATTTTCGACCATAATTTTCAATCCGTTGTCTTTCAAGTCTTTTATGGCATTAAACCCCAGTTCGCCTGTCGCCTCCAACAATTCACAGTCAAAAATAAACATAAGGTTTTCGTTTTCTGTCTTGCTTTTTTTTATCAGTTTGTTCAAGGTGTCTTTTTTCAGCAGCAAACGGCAGCTTAAGTCCATGGCAAACAATAGGTCCGGCCGCATGGCGCAATCCTTAACAATGGCTTCAAGCTGCAAAAAGTTCAGCTTTTCTATTCTGTCGCTGCCTTCGGCAATGGCAAAATAATGCTGAGGTATCATTTTCCCTAGGAATTTGTCATTCAGCACCTGCTGCATGAACATAAAAGCAATCTTATTCTCGCGGTCTGCAACGGCGTCATAAAAATATACAATAGGCTCTGCCAATGCAATGGCGCCCTTAACTGTCGTCGCAGTTTGTCTTATTTCCGCCAGCTTGTCTTTGCCTTTCAAAGGCTTTTTGCCGCCGTCCTCGGGCTTCGGCATTTTTTTTGCTATGATAGTCTTTGCTATCTCGCCGGAAATGTCCTTGTAGTCATCGCCGGAAGTATCCCCCGTCACCCAATCTTCAAAGTCTTTAATGACGGTATTGTGCATAAAAGGATATTTTTCTGCGTATGCCACGGGTACGGCTACATTTGATTTTGGGATTTTTTTGGTGTCCATGACCAGCGTCACAAGTTCCAACGCCCTTCTCAAAGTCACCGGGGCGCCAATCGTCACTTGAATGGGGTATGGTTTGTACTCATTGTTCTTTAGCGCGCGATGCGGATATACCTTTTTGTCAAGCGAATCTTCGGGCAAAGCAAGGTTGAGCAACAGCCTGTCTTTTTTTATGCCTATCAAAAACAGCATATCCTTACCCTTGAAAAATACTTCAGTATCGCCCTCAAATTTGCATTCTATCAGCTTGTACGATAAAATAGCATTCTTTATTCTCGAATAATTGAGCTTTACGGAATTTTTGCTCAGGCGCAAAAAGTTCTCGAAGGTGGCTTCCAGAATTGTCATAGTGTTTTCTGCTGTTTCGACGCTTTGCGCTATGCTGCTGTCTTTCTCCATATGCCCTCTAAATTTTAGGTATATATTTATCTTTATCTTACAATGTTAGCTTATATGCGGTTTTTTGTCAATACCGAACGGAGGCTATACAATCTGCTTTATTTCGGCAAGCATATCGCCATATCGCTGGGTATATTCCGCAAGCACGCTTTGTTGTACATGCAAAACGGTTGTTTCAGGCAACGCTCCAGGCGCAATGTCCGTCACTCCGCTTGTGCCGGATATAACAAGTTTTTCTATATTATGGCACCCTTGAAAAGCGTTTCCTATTGTCAACGGACTGCCCAGCAAATGAACTTCTTTCAGCGCATCGCAATTATAGAATATGCCGCCGTTAAGGTTTTCGATACCTTGCGCTATGCGCACTTCTTCCAAACTATCGCAATTTGCAAAAGCACGATCGCCAATATGCGTCACATTGGTGGTAATACCGATATATACCAGTCCGCTGTCGGCAAAGCAGTACTCCCCGATAGTTGTCAGACTCTGGTAAGGCGGTATAAATTCCGTCAGCAGCGCGCAGCCATAAAAAGCATATTCCCCTAAAGTTACCAACGGCGCGCCATTCAATATGATTTCATTAAGCGCAACGGCATTGTAAAAAGCGTAATCGGGTATCACGGAAATTTTATTGGTCAGCGTGATTTTCTTCAGATAGCTGGCATTCATAAAAGCAAAAGGCGAAAAACCCTCCACGTTTGAGGGCAAAACCAGCTCCTGCGTCGGGTTGTTCTGCGGATACTTTATTAGTTGAGTTTTATCTGCGTTGTAGAGAATACCGTTTTCGGCTGACAAAAAGCCCTGCGCCTCAAATTCCGAAAAGTTCGGCATTTCAACAAAAGCCGTGGGCGAAATGACCTTCATAGTAGAGGGCAAAACTAATTTTTGCAAATTGCTTGCAAAAGCAAAGGCAAAATCGGCTATTTCTTCGGCGCCCTCAGGCAAATTGCACTGCGTTTGGCTCTTGCCTATGGAATATAGCAGCAATGCTTTTCCGTCCTTTGTGTAAAGGTCGCCGTCTATGGCGCAATACGCTATGCTGTTCTCGGATACGGAAAAGGTTTTGACAGCGCTTTGCAAAAAGCTGTTTTCCATGCTCGTCAAGCCGCTGCCAATAGCCACCGTTGCAAGTTTGGTACAGTTGCCAAATGCGTTCTGCCCTATTGCCGTAATGGTATCGGGCAATGATACGCTTGTCAAACCGCTCCTTTCAAAAGCCCTGTTAGCTATGGTCTTTACATTTTTGAAATCTATTGCGGACAGCGCAAAGCAGTTGCCGAATGCGTCGGCTTCAATGCTTTCAAGACCGCTGCCCAATGTCACCTGCGACAGCAAACCGCAATCATAGAAAGCTCCTTGCGCTATCGTCAAGATACTGTCAGGCAAAACAATGGATACCAGAGAGTCGCAGTTGCGGAACATATCGGCGGTAATGTTGTCCATTGTTTCATGGAGAATAATTTGTGAAAGCGCTGAATTTGAAAACAGCCCCGAGCCTTTTTGCGGATTGCCGGCAATTTCCGCAGATGTCAGATAATTGCAATTTGCAAAAGCCCTGTCGCCAATGCTTTCAACAGTATCGGGGATAAAAATGTGAGTCACGTTTGAACCGTTGAATGCGTCAATTCCTATTCTTTTTAGGTTGCTTGAAAAAGTTATAGCCGTGATATTCTTGTTCATGAACACCTCATCGGCAATTTCCGCCACCGGCAAACTGTTGAATTCCGACGGTAATTCAACGGCGCCTTCTCCGTCAAAACCCGTAACTGTATAGTATTCTCCCGAAAGTTCATAAGTGAAGCTGCCGTCGGTTACGCCGCCGCTTGGCGCCCACTTGGCGTATAATACGATGTCCTCTGTTATGGTATTATCGTTGGTGAAATCATACGGCTGCGTAAGTTCTTCGTCAATATACCAGCCGACAAAATTATAACCTGTTTTTGAAATTTGGTGGCTCTCTACCGCCGAATATTCCTCAAGCTCCGTTGCAAAGACCGTAACGCCGTCGGATATGAAAGTTACTTTATACATTACTGTGACGGGGTCGTTTTCCTGCCATTTTGCATAAAGTATCATATCCTCGGCTGCGCCGGAGTTGAAGTCATACACCTGCGTTCTGTCGGCATCGGTGTACCAGCCTATGAAAGTATGGTTTGCTTTGGTTGTTGTAGGCGGAGTCAATATTTCGCTGCGCTGCAACCAAATATCTTCCACAGCGCTGCCGCCGTCGGTTTCAAACCTGAAGCGGAACATATTGCTGTTCCTTTGCCATTTTGCATACAGCGTAAATGCTGTCGTGACGATTTCTGAAGAGTTGTACGGCACCGTCAAAGCCTCGTCTGAATACCAGCCGTCAAAATCATACCCGATTCTGGATATGGAAGGCATCGTCAGCGGATTGCCCTCCACAACCTGAACGGAGAATACTTCATCGCCGTTGTTGGGTTGAAACAAAATATCAAAGACTTCCAAATCGGCATTTGACAGCCATTTTGCGTAAAGCGTAAAACTGGAATTTATGTCGGTACCCAGCTGATAAAAGTTTGATAAAGCGCTGTCGGTACACCAGCCTACAAAGGTATAGTCCTGCCTTTCGGTAAACGGCGGAGCGGTAATTTTTTCACCGATACCGATAATCAGCGGCTCAACTTCGGAGCCTCCGTTAGTGACAAACTTAACTACATACCCGACAAAAGTCCATTTTGCGTATACTGTGACATCTTCTTTAAGCCTTTTTTTAGAATAAGTCGTCGTTGTCAACTGCTGCGTCCATTGTCCGTCATCAAAAAACCAACCGTCAAAGCGGTATCCGTCCCTTATGGGTTGCGGCAGTATTATGCCGTGTTTTCCTTTTATGACAAGCGGCAGGCATTCATTTCCGCCGTTGCTCTCAAAATTTATTTGGTGTTTTTGCGGAGCGCATGAAAACAAAGCCGCACAAACCAGCGCTGTCAGCAACAGTACAAGTATGTATTTGTTTATCTTCGGCATTTTTTTCATTTGTGCTTCTTAGCTCCTGGAGAATATTTTTGACTCGTCGCCGCTTATCGTGCGTGTGCCTTTGTCAATAATGTTAAGTTTCGGGCAGCGCGCAAAGGCAAAATCGCCCACTACTACGGTGCCTGTTCCCTTAAATGCCAGATACGACAGTTCCTGCATAAACGCAAACGCCCCTGCGGCTATGTAAGTGATGTTTGCAGGTATTTCTATTTCTGTGATGACAGGGTCTCCTGCAATATGATAGTCTACAAAGTCATTGTCTACCAACACAGAAACAGCCGGATATGTGCGGTTTGCGCCGTTTATTTTCATGGTGTAAGTTGTCGGCAACTCCAGCCGCTTGACGGCAATGCCGCCGTCCCAGCCCACCAACGCATAGCCTTGTATGGCATTTATGTCCTGTGGGTTTGTCAGCGTGTAATTCCTGCCATAGACATTCATGGTCCCCGGCACCCTTGCGCCTGCCGCATCGACAGGTACATATATTTGATACTTTATCGACGGGTTCGGGTCGACGGTTTCAAACCGCAAAAATTTTGCGTCGCCGGCGTTCTGCACCCAAATTGCATATACAGTGCCTGCCGAAATTATGGCAACAAGTAATATAATTATTAACAGTATGACTGTTGTTACTGCGGTTTTTTTCATAGGTCAATCTTCCGGTGGCGTAAAGCCTTCAAGCACAACGGCAAGCCCTATTTCCAAGTATATAGTGCTTTCCCTAAGTATGGGGTCCATAAGCTCGTCGGGGTTCGCCAAATATATTTTCATGTGTATAAAAATTTCTTTAGTGCCCTCGACACGCACAGTGCCGGAGGTCTTGTCGGGCGCGGCAATGAGGTAGGGCAAAGCGCCGTTTTCTTCGTTTATGGGCAATCCTTCGGCAATGGGTTGTTCCTTATATGAAAAATAGAATTCTTTTATGCCGAATTCGTCCATTGGTATGTAATTGCCCTCATCTTCAACAGCGCTGTCTTTTACTGCCAATGTATAACTTATGTTGGCCGGCGAAGGCTCCGTTTTGTATACGGGATTGCCCTCTTGGTCTACAATGGGATTTCCCTCCGGGTCTAGCTCCGGCTCATAAACCGGGTTGTCTTCTTCATCAAATATGGGATTGCCGAATTCGTCCTTTGCCTGCACTTTCCTGGTGTACTGGTTGTAAAAGACAAAGTTTGTCGAATAACTGGCTACGCCTGCAGTCACCGATACCCATGACGGATTTGCGTCACTTTGGTCATATGTTTTCAGCACATCAATGTATTTTCCGTTCTGCACGGCATAGGGCATGGCTATGGCAGGAGTAAGGCTTGAGTGCGTGTCCTCCACTGAAGCAGGTATATAAATATACAGCACGCCGTCGGCATGTATTTCAAACTGATGGCCGTACTCCGCAGTCTTTTCAAACCACGAAGTCGTGGCATTGAGAATCAGCACCAGTGCAGTCACTGCCGAAACAACCATAATTATGAAGTTTATTATGCCTTTCTTTTTCATATCTATTTTAATAATAACGCATCGGCGCAGCTTTGGCAACCGCCATACCTTCTTTTATATTCCGTAATACGCATACAGATGCACCGGTCCTGTGATGACAGTACTGAAGTCGTATTGCGGTGCCAAAGTGTACAACAGTGCATCGCCTTTTGTCGACCACCTCTTGAATTCACGAATAGATGAATCGGGTTCGGGATGATAAATATTGGGTATAGTATCGCCGTCGTAGACATAAAAAGTGTATGTACTGTTGTAAGTCACGCCGTCTACAACAAGGTAGCCGGAATAAACTGTATCCATGTGCAAAGTAATCAGGTGTCGCGTTCGCCAGACGGCATAAAGCGTCAAATCGCCGTGTATAGTGGTGTTTTCAAAGTCAAACGGCACGGGATTTGCGACATACTGCTGATAAGTCATAGGCGTTGTCGTCCATGCAATGATATCCGCAGTCTGCGGGTCGCTTGCCGTGTCACCGGGCATGACATATTGTGTGGGCGGCAATACTCCCCACCAACCGTTGGCGTCGAAACGCACAGCAGGTTTGTCCAGCCACCTTGCGTACAGCGTAAAGTCAGTGCGCCTCGGTCGCCTGGTCAGCGTATCAACTTCAAACGGGTCACCCACAAATGAAGGGTTGTCATACCAACCGCCAAAATACTTCGACTGGTCGGTATGCTGAGTAGTCGGCAGCAATATTGTATTTCCGCCTGTGGTGGAAATGGAGTCGCAAGGCGTGCCGCCCATGCTGTCAAAAGAAATTCTGTACAGGCCTTTTATTCCGATGCTGATAGTAATATAAAAAGTCGCCCACATGTACGAAATGTCGCTGTAAGCAAAGATATATTCATCGGGAATGTCCGCATTTGTCTGCTGCATAAGTTCATAGCCCTCTTCTCCTAAGAAGTACAAATACAATGTGAAATTGTATGCCGCTCCGTCCTGAACAGCAAACGGCTCTCCTTCTTCGCTAAATAAAAAGCCGTTGTTATTCTTGTAGATTTTTTCGGTGACGCGCTCCTCATATTCCCCTGTTTCGGGATTGAACACTGTGGAAACTTGCGGCACGCCAAAACGCCAAGTAAAGTTTGAGAGGATTTGGTTTTCGTTAAGTTCTACAAGCGGTTCATCTTCAATAATTGATTGTATGCTGACTGCGGAAATGTCGCAATGCATAAACAAGTCCGCGCCGCCCGAAGCAACCGCCTGCAACTGAACAGGATAGTATTTCAGCACATAAGGCGAATCCAGACCGTTGTATTGCACACCAGTCTGTCCCAGATATGAGTCGGGGTTGGCATGGTCGTTGGGTACGCTGATAGTCATTCTCAACGAATCGGCGGCTGTCACCGTAGTGATTGTAGTATCAACAAGACTATTCGCCGAAAACCAAGCGGCACTACTTATCATTATGGCAACTATTATTGCTACAAGCAGCAATGCTGTAATATAAACCTTAGTCTTCATGCTGCCTCCCTTCTCTTGCTTGAGTGTAGTGCGGCACACAGACAAGTTCTGAATTTATTCTGTAAAGTATAACCTTATTTATGGGTTCGCCATTGTAGAAATAGATGACCATAACAAATTCGCCCACCGCCGGCGCGGCATAAGAAATCTCAAAGTCCGCCACGACATAATTAAAGGCTTCTATGCTGACCGACGACGGCAACTTGATGTCATTCATTTGTTTGAAACCGGCCCAAGGATAAATGCGCATAAGCTCAATCTGACGATGGTTTGTCAACTTAATTTTATTGTCCGCAGTGCCTATGTCAATCTTTTGCGGCGCCTCTCCCTCGCCTAAATAATATACTCCGGCATTGACATACCAGTCTTTTACGATATAGTTCATCAATAGCGTTATTAGGTTTTGCACAGCGGCATCTTCTGAGGTCAGCATGTCATAATAACTCAAACCGCCATTGTCGGCATCGGGTACTGTGTCTTTATCTATGGCGGCGGAGCTGCCCTCAAAGGTAAATTCGCCATGCAGCGCCAAACTGTTTTTCAAATACACATAATCCTCGCCCAAAACATCGCCATAAACAGATGCCCCGCCGTCAAGCAGCGACATATTGCCGATTATGCCGCCAAGGAAAGTCGTCGCAGCCTGCGGCGTACGCGCGCATATCTCGGCAAAACTGTACAGGTTGTTGAGCATGACCTCGTTCACTGTCTCTCCCGTTCTGTATCCGCCGACTATGCCGCCTACAAAGAAATCCAACTCGGAAGATACATTTATGTAGCCTACAAATGTCACATTGTGTATAAGGGTATTGTTTGCAAATCCTACAATGCCGCCCACGCTCAAATCATAATCTCCGGTAAGCGCAGAATCAATTTGCACAAGACCCTCCACTTCGCAGTTTGTTATGCTGCCGCCATCGGCGTAACCTGCTATTGCTCCTATGTACTGAGCGCCGTTTGCGCTAAGTTTCAGGCGGTGCAATGTTACATCTTGAACTATGCCGCCTATCAATTGTCCTTCCTCGTCATATGAGCCTATCAGATTGCCGAAAAGTCCGCCATAAATGCTGGAGCTGATAATCATAACATTTGAAATTATCCTGCCTTCTCCGTAATATGTTCCGTCAAACTCCACAGTTTGCGTAATAGCCTCGAAACCGTCTGCGCCTATGCCGTTTATGTCCGCCATTTGGTAGTATGTAGGCAGCACGCCGACAGGATTAAAGAAATCAGTTCGGGCTTCTCTCAGTCCCTCCACATCGGTGGCAAGGTTGTTCAGATCCTTGATTGTGTAGACACCAAATATATAATTGTCGGCGTCCAATATTTGAATATATGTAATTTGCAGCACCGGCATATTGAAGCGGTAGTTGTGCGCATTTCTGCCCTCCGACAGCGCTTGCCCGTCGGTCATGATGCACCGCAACGGAGCGTCAACATCTTTCATGCCGACATATGAAGTGTATTGTCCATGCTCATAGGTTGCCCAGTTGTTTATTACTTCAATGACAGAATAACTTGCGCCGTTTGCCGGAATGAGTTTGCCGTTGCTGTCAAAACTGAAGCCGTCGTTCAATAAAAGTTGTAAGAACTGTTCGGGAGTAAGGAGGGATTCCTCAGTAGATGCATCAATAATCGATTGCGCCTCTATGTCAAGTTTTTGCTGCGCTTGCCAGCTTTGCAGCAGATTGGAGTACTCCACTTCCAGTTCTCTTGGGGTTATGGTGTATTGTGAGTCAATAATCGTTTCGCCGGAGATATTTTGCAACACATATGCCGTCTGTCCGTCATGGGTTATGCGCTCGTCATAATAAATAGTTATTTCATAATTGCAGACTTCTCCGTCGCCCATTTCGTCCTCAAGCGTCTTCATAAACCAATAATTGCCGGCACTGCCTTGACGGAATACCACATAGTTGTGATAGCCGGGAATGTCCAACTCATATCTTTCTTTTGATGCGTCTGTAACGCCAAGCACATAATTGTTTGCATAGTCGTATCCCACTATGCCGAAGTTGCCTACAAAGTGGTTGCCCTCTATAAGGCTTATTATGGTTTCGGATATGTCATTGCCCCAGACATCCTTTGTGCGCAGCACTCTGCTGAATATGTTCTCCCAGCCTTCTGCGTTGTAAATCTTGTTATTATCGTCAAATGTGGCGTTATGCGTTTCTCCGTCATATGCCTTGCCCTCGCCGCCTGTGCCGAACTCAATGGTAATGGGCAGCGGTTTTATGCTTGCTCTGACATTGGTTGCGCCCGATGCGCCTGTGGTATCTGATGCCAAAGCATAGTTGGAGCTGTCGAATGTCGCCCAAGTAATGTCGGCATTGGTGGCGGTAATGTTGGAAACATAATCGCCTATGGCATTCTTAATCAAAATAATGTCGGGGTTTAGTCTTATGGGCGCGCCGACCGCCGCAAAGTCGCTCTTTGTCGTTATTGCTTCGTCATATATATAAGCGTCAAGCAACTGCTCGGCATTTATGATATCCTGCTCAACTATTGCCGCTCGTGCCTGTATGCTGAGCAAGTTGTAGTATGTCCTTGCTTTAATGATATTGTTCCTGTGCGCAATGGTGATATCCAGCACATCGCGGAAAGTATCAATGACGGCATTTGTAATAGCCGCTAGCTGCGCCTCGCAATTATTCAATTTGTTTAGCACCCCGACCACATCGCCTTGTTGCTGGGGTGGCAACCCCTCATACGCCAATCTTGCGGCGGTAATTTCATAGACATTTGCCATGGTGATATTTTCCGTAGGCAAGTTGTTTATTAAATCTATTACGCTTGCTGAATTTATAAGCGCGTCAATGCTTGCTTCGGCAGCCAGCAAGCGGCTATAATTTGTCACCCTTGCTCTTTCTGCAACACTAAGCGCATCATATGCCGCCTTTGCAAATTCTATAGCGGCTATGTCTTCAAGTGTCAGTGTTTCGCCGATATATGCAATGCGCAAAATGACAAACTTGACATTTATGTCGTTCAGCATTCCGCCAAGCATCATAACTGCGCGCGCGCTTCTGGGCAAAGCCTTTTGCGTAAACAATGCCGTCTGCAACCTTATTTCATCATCCAAAATGTTGCTTTGGAAGTCAAATACAAACAAACTGGCAAATGCTGAAAGTTTTGAGGACAAACCCGCAAGAATGCTCTGCTTGACGGCATCGCTCTGTTTATTTGACCACAGCACGGCTTCGGCAATCTCCAACGCATTGGCCATAGTCACATTGGAACCAATGGTATCGATAAACTCGGCGCTAATCTGTCCGGAAAGCGCGCTTTCAACGCTCTGCAATCTTGCAAGGTTGCCGACATTGAGTTGTTTTTCGGGAGAAAGCTGTTCATAAATCAACCGCGCGTTCAGCACATCCGAATAGTTCGACAACCCCTCATATACAATGGCCTGAATAATGTCTACGACATCTATCGCGTCAAGGGCTGCGGCGGCGGCATTTGCGGCATTCAGGTACATCGTAATATCGTTGCCCAAAGAGGGTCTTTGCGCGTCAACCATCGCTTTTACTTGGGGCGTCAACTCTATATAAGAATTATAGCCGTAATATATATCTCCGATTGCGGAAAGCAGCGCTTGATTATCGCCTATGTTGAGGTTTTCCATAACGCTCTCAATTCTGGGAATGGCTATGTCCTTTTCAAGTTTTTCAAGATAATGCAGGTTTGTGATAAGCGCTCGGTTGTATTCGGGCAACAAGTTGTATGCCAACCGCGCGGCTATGGCGCTTATTTCATTTGCTTTTGCATCGGCTGCGGTGAACAGCAGTCCGTATGAACTTTGCGCAGTCAGATATGCGTTGTATTTTGTCAGCCTTGTTTGCCAGTCGTTTTCATATGTGCCTTCCAGCGCTGCCGCCGCATACGCTATCCTCGATAAGTCGGAAGCATTGTAGTACATTGTGTAGTCCGTCACACTTTGTGATACGGAAATGTTGCTTATAATTTCGTCAATAACTCCGAACAATGTGCTTTCTGCCGCCACAAGTTTGTTATATTCGTCGCCCACCGCTTGTTTTGCGGCAATGCTCAACTCGTCATAGAGTTTTCTTGTGCTAAGTACTAGGTGTATATGCTCGATTCCCGGACTTGTCGGCAGTCCGATAATCATTTGCAATATTGCAACGGTGCTGCCGCTATTTGCAATAATAGATGCGTCCACAGCTGCTTTCTTGACTGTCAAAGAGTTATAAGCCGCAGTAACGGCATTCTTCATGCTTTGGTTCAAGGAGTTGTAAATTTTAAGCATCGTATTAACTTCGGAAGAATCATTATAATTCGGCTCGTTGGGCAGCGCCGCCACCATAGCTGTGAATGCGTCCGCCAGCATAGTTTCAACATCATTCAAACTATATTCAATCAGATTCTTCACTGAAGCGTCCAGTTTCATGTATATTTGGTAAGCGGCATAAGCGTCTATCCAGGTTGCCGAACCGGCCGACAGCAGTCTTTCGACAAAATCCGCCAAGCCCACAAAAGGCATTACGCTGAGGTTTGATTTTGACAAGAATACCATGCCATACAAGTCTTGTATCAGCATATCCGCTCTTTCCGCCGCCAACTTTTTGCAATGCGGACATTGATAATCGTCGCTTATCTCGTCCCACCTTGTGCCGACCTTATAAACAATGGTTTCAAAGCCTTCGGGGCTGTCGTCGTCTATGGTATAGCTGTTCAAGCTGCTTTCGTAGAATGTCCAACCGCATTTTCGGCAGACATGCTGAATAAAGGTGTCAGTTTCAACAATGCCGATAATCTGATATTCAAAAATGTTATAGCCCAATATGCCGACAACAGAATAGCTGGCTACTTGATTATAAAGTTTTACCGTGCGCCCGTTTCTGGAGATATAGTCGCCGGAATCAATAAATTCAAAGGTACTGCCGGCTTGGTCTATTTCAAATCTGTTGCTGCCGTCATAGTATTTCCACAGTTCCACAGATTCGTCGTCAAGAATAATCTCAAGTATTCTCTTTTCTATCTTCCAATCCAGCGAAGTGCCTGTTTCGGGCATTTTGTAATTGTAGCTGTATTTGCAGGGTCCGTAAGTTTTGTAGCTACCGTCTGAAAAATAATAAGTGGGGTTGGCGGTAGCCGTCGGGGACACACCCAAGGCGTTTGCATAATAGTTGCCGGCAACAAGAGCGTCCCATCTTCTGTATCCGAACTCGTCGTATTCGTCGGTCAGTATGGGTACCAAATCATAAGTATAGACCAGACCTCCGTCAAAACCACTGGCATAATTTATGCCCAGACCTTGAGCATAAACCGAATGGTGAATGCCGTCATAAACAGGGGGATTTGCCGTGTCGTATTCATCGTTATAGCCGTTCAGGAACCACTTTATGAGCACCTCGTACTTCTTTATTGAGGCATACATAACAGTACCTGAAATATTGTAGTTGCGCAGCAGTCTTTCATAATTGTAATCACTGCTGTCCGGGTCCAGCGCCACACCAAGAGCATAGTCGCCTGCAAGTCTGAATTCGTTGTTCTTGCCGTTGTTTTCGTAGTACTCCGTCATTGTCGCCATGGGTTGTGTGGTGACTCTGAATATTGCTTTGCTGCTGCTTCCGTCGCTGCCCAGCGTGTCAATGTAGGCTCTCAATCTGCCATATTGGTCTATTCCTGCAAACTCAAATTCCACATTTGAAATGCCGGTATAAATGCCGTCCTCATAAGCCTGCCATATCGTATGCGAATTATACTTGACTATGCGGAGCAATGCCTGCCCTTGCCAGTCATTGTAATTTGATTCGCCTGTAATGCTTGCGGTAATGAGATAATATCCCACTTCGTCATAGCCTGCCTGATACAGATTTATGCCGCCGCTTTTCAGCACATAATTGCCGCCGCTCATAATCGGGGAGCCATCAACCTCAAATGTTTGGGGGTCCATTGTCAGCGACCCGGTGTATTCTACTTCTTGTATGAAATAATTTATGTTTGCCGTACGGGAATCCGGATAGTTCAGCACGACAGAAATAGTGTTGAAATAACTGCCTGACGGCTCTGCCGGGTCTTTTGCCGCGCAATAACTATTATATGCGCCGCCGTTGTATATCAAGGGCAAGCCTTCCCCGTCTGTTATTCTGTCGGCAATGTCAATGTTGTCAATTGTACCCTTGGATATAGTTACGGTTATTGTGCCCGACCAACCCAGATAGTTTTCCTGCTCCAGAACATATGCGGTAATATTATATGTGCCGACATCTCGCACACCGTTTTCGCCTTGCGCAAATTCTGCCAAAACCTCATGTTTGGTAAAGGCGCCGCCGGAATAATTTATTTGTACGGGTATCTCTATGTCGTACTGATAATACCTTGCCAGTTCCTGACCGTAAACATCTCCGTCATTGTAGCCAAAGCTATCGTCTGAATTAAACGGCACAACAAAGAAATATCTTGTAAAGCCCTCATAATAGACATAGTTGCGTATGTTATAACCGCCCTCGTTGTCAAAACGGAAATATTCGTTTATCGGAGCTTTCTCAACGATTATGTTGGAACGGACATTGTCCAACATAATGTAGTTCTTGCCAATCTCCGCCGCAAAGGTCGCCGATATCGTATAGGTGCCTGCATCTTTGAATGAATACACTCTGACGCCGTCTTTTATCAGCGTAAGTCCGTTGAATTCCTCGTCTGCAACATCGCTGGATATTATGTTGAGCGTAAGGCTGCCTGTGCCGTCGGCGCCTGTCAACGCAATGTCCTTGCCCACAACCTGCGTTTTTACATTAAGCGTAAAATGCATTCCGTTATACACTATTTTGCCGCCCACAGGAGGACCGACTGTTATCCAGTTGACTGCCACTTCAAGCTGATTTATTATGCACTCCTGCGACATTCCGCTGTTGTTTATTATGTAATTGCCTTCTATGCTATATGTGTCCGAAACGGCGTCATAAGTCACCCTATTGTCATTTATGGTGACGACATAAACGCCTGCGTCTATATAATCCGACGGCGCCATGTTGACAGCGTCAAAGAAATTCAGCGCGAACATAACCACGCCGTCATTTGAAAGTAAGGGGTTGTTGATATCGTCGCCGACAAGCTCAATATACGCATAGGTGTAGGACTGTCCGCCGGCGGCCGTCTTTCTTTGGTAGCCGTTGTAAATAAGTTCGGTATTTATCCAAGCGGCGTTGACATTGCGCGGCGCAATCAGATTGTCCTCAACAATGTCGTCCATATAATAATTCCGCGCGTCGCTGCCCGACAGTATAAATTCAACCCTTGTCACCGCCGTAACATTCTTGCTGTCATAAGCCGGAGAAATTGTTATGTCGTCACCTTGGCATATCTGGTAATTCTCCACCAAATGTTCGGCAATATCGGTTATTTCCGAAAGGTCCTGAAGTCTGGGACGCACGACGACGGTGCCGTCATATAGCTTGCTCCAAATTATATCTGCGCTTGCCCTGAGTTCTTTTTTAAGGATTGCTCCCGTTGTTATGTCAAGCGCAATATAGTTGGCGGACACAGCGTCAAGCGGATTCAAATCCACCAGCACAAAGCTGATTGTCTTGTCGAAGGCGGCGTTCTTGTCGTTGAATTGCGCATAGTGCGACAGTTTGCTGCTGTCCGCCTCGCATATTCCGCTGAGCGTATATTCGGTATAATCGGCAGACGCGTCATAAACCTTTGTCCAAGCGGGGTCGGCGGTTGACTCGACAAAAAGCGTCTTTCTGTCAATTGTCAATACTGCGTATCTTGTCCAGTCCTCATAATTGCCTTCAATAATCGGGTTTGATGCGTCAATGACCGCCTTAATATAATATACTCCGGCATTATTCTTGCCGCTGAACTCTTCTTCATAAGTTGCCGAACCATCAGTGTTGTAATAATAATAAATCGAAGCAAGGTCGGCTCCCAATAGCGCCACGCTTGCAGTTGGCGGCGCGTCAAGCGACATTTCAAAGAACGATGCCGAAATATAGTGAAGTTCTGCGTCATAAATTATGGTATTGCTAACAAGATACAGCGCCACTTCCGCTTTGTTCATGGTCAGCGACTGAACAAGCAAATGTGAGTTGTCCAACAAATAGTTGGTATCGTCAAACATTGCAACAACGATATACTGTCCGGCATAATAGAAATCCCTATCGGATATAAGCGTGAGGTCATCGATAAGCACGCCGTCAACAATTATGCCGCTAAGGCTGGTTCTCAGATAGTTCGCCTCGTCATAAAGCTCATAGTTGCCTATTATGTCGCCGTTGTCATAATAATAACGCAAAGTAAGCGTTTGCGTACCTTCAAGCGCCGTCAAAGCGATGGTCGCCGTTATGGTGCCGGCCTGGCTGCCGCCGCTGTAAACAAACTCGTCATTAGCATAAGGCATATCCCAAACAAGTGTGGTCTGGTACGGGTTTATGGTAAGTTCGGCAGTCAAAGTTTTGTTTTCGTAGTTGCCGTTGCCTTGCTCAATAATGGCTCTTATTACATAAGTTCCGGCGTCTTTGCTGCCGTTGTAAGGCAAGAATTCAGCGCCGTTTTTGCTGACTTCAAGCACAATGGGAATGTTGAGGGTGCCGCCGGCAAGCTGATAGCTAAGCGAAGTCACCAATTCATCCAACCATTCATCGGTATACGATATTCCGACATAATGCGTTCTGCTGTCATAAGTCAAAGGCGGCGGTGCCGTCATATAAAGCGTACCCAAATGCCCTTCTTCATCGTTGAAAAGCAGCTGTCCTATTGTCAGCGAAGCATGCAGCGTCACGCCATCATAGTTTGTGTTGTCGGCAATGGAAGCCCTTACATTGTATAGACCTGCATTTATGGCGTTTATAAATTCCATATCATATTCGCCGCTTTCGCCAAGATAGTGGTAGGCTATCGGGATATACAATGTGCCGCCTGCCAAATCAAAAACCAACTGCGTCAAGGGCGCATCGTTCCATTCTTCGGCTTCGGGGTTTATGCTCAGATAGTGGTAGTTCATGTCATAGAGCGTGTAGCCGTCCTCAAAATACAGCGTTCCCAGACTGTCCGGCGTAAACGACAGTTTGTTGATTGTCAGTACCGCCGTTTTTTCATAGCCCTCATAGTTGGCGCTTTCGCTGATTGACGCTCTTATGTATATCTTGCCGGCATCTCTCATGCCGCTGAACTGATTTACAAAGCTGTCTTCGGGATTGAGTTTGTAGTGATAAGACACGGCTATTGCTACATTGCCGACGCTGTCGCCAAGGTACGCCACGCCATTTTCGTCTATGATATAGTTCAGCGTATGCAACAGGCTGTCATTCCAGTTGCCGTCAAGGCTTATGCCGATATAGTGCATGCTCATGTCATAATCCAGCGTAACATCGTCAAAATACAACAAGTTCAGGTTGCCGCTTTCGCCGTTCCATTTCAGCTTATGTATTGTCAGCGTTGCGGTATCTTCCCAAGCGGTATAGTTGTCGTGTTCGGCAATGGACGCTTTTATGTTATAAATCCCCGAATCTGTTGCCGAAACAAACGGCGTACCATACGCTCCCGATTCACCCAGGAAGTAGGTATAGCTTATGTCAATGACCAAAGTATCCTCTCCGATAACATAGGTCAGCGACGGCACATACTCATCTCGCCATTGGTTGAGGGCGCTTACACCGGCATAGTGCGCCAGCGTGTCATAAGTTATTTCGGCGCCGCCAAGATACAAACTGCCCAGCGCAGAAGTATCTGTCCATTCAAGTTTGTTTATGGTAAACAGCGCCTCATCTGTCCAACCCTCGTAGTTGCCGAAAATGTCCTCGTCTATGGTGGCTTTTATGTTATAAATACCGGCGTTTTTGGCATATTCAAAGTCCAAAGTATAGTTGCTGCTACCTGGTGCGCCGACATAGTACTTGTACACAACGGGTATAGCAAGGTTTGCCGTCAACTCATCTGCGGCAGTCACTCCCGTTTCGTCAACCAAGTAGTACAACATATTGACTTGCTCATTGTTATAACTGTTTGTCTTGCTTATACCGACATAGTGTTTTATGCCGTCAAAATCAATGGGCGCGCTCTCATTGCCTAGGAAGTACAGCAAATCCAGATTGCCTTCGGTGCCGTTCCAAAGAAGTTTGTTGATTGTCAGCGTTGCGGTATCAGACCAGCCGGCATAGTTTCCATATGGGTCGGCGGCAATTTCCGCGCGGATATAATATACGCCGGAATTGATTGCGCCGTTAAATTCCAAATCATAACTGCCACTGATATCCATGGTGTATTTGTATACTATCGGTACAACCAGTTCTCCGCCATTGAGTATAAGCGTGACTGCCGTTACATTTTCGTCCAACCATTCCGAACTTTCCGTAGCGCCCGTAAAGTGGGTCAAAGCGTTGTAGCGAATGGCGCCGTCGTTTAATCTGAGGTCGCCCAACTCACCGGTGACATAAGCAAGCGGAATAATCGTCAATTGCGCAAAGGCCTGCCAGCTTTGATAATTTTCGTTGCCGTTCAAATCTATTTCGGCTTTCAGATAGTAAGTAGCGGAATTGATTGCGCCGCTGAATTCTTCCGTATAAGTCTCGCCGCCGTCAAGGCTGTAATAATACCGTACGGCAACGGTACCGTCAGAGCCAAGCAGCGATACCGTAAGCAAAGGCACATTGCTGTACTCATCGACATAGCTGGCATAAGCGTTTCGCAAGGTCATATCATACTTAAATGTTGCGCCTTTGAAATATATTGCCGCCAGGCTGCCCTCTCCGAATACGGCTTTTTCAATAATCAGCATAGCCGTATGCTGCCAAGCCTCATAGTTGCCGCCGCCGTTTGCAACCGTTGCGGTCACATAATATATGCCTGCGTTCAGAGCGCCGCCAAAGTCGCCCATCTCCGCAGCTTCTTCTTCGCCGGATTTTTTGTAAGCATAAGTGTAGTTGATTCCAATGTCCAGAATGCCGCCGGCAAGGGTATAGCTTAAGAGCGACGGCAAAGAGTTTACCCACTCATTGGTCTTGCTTACGCCTGTGTAATAAATCTGCGTGTCATAAACCGTCGTTTTATCCCACATATATAGCATACCCAAATGCCCGGCTGTGTCCTCGAACTTCAATGTTCCGATTTCCAGTACCGCCTCGGCGCTCCAGCCTTCATAATTTACGGTGCCTTCAATTTCGGCTATTATGTAATATGAGGCAGCGTTCATGGCGCCTGAGAAAACATCGGTATAAACTGACGACCCGTCAAGGTTGTACTTATATAGGACGGGAATTATCAACTTATTTGAGCAGCGTGACAAACTATTGACTGTGGCATCGGTGGCGGTGTTCGTCGTGTTGACTCCGCTGAAATGCGTCCTCATGTCATACAGCACGCTGATATCGTTCAGATAAAGCTCGCCCAGGTGTCCTTCTGTATCGGTAAAGGTCAATCTCTCAATAATAACCGTGGCATTGCCCGTCCAGCCTTTGTAGTTTTCACCCTCGGGAATTGCCGCCGTAATGGAGTATGTTCCGGCGTCTGAAGTGCCGTTAAAGTCTCCGACATATACTGAATTATAGCTATATGTGTAGCTGACGGGAATAATCAAACCCAAAGCGTCATAGCTCAAAGCCGTACGCAAGTTGTCTATCCAAACATTCTCGGTGTTCACTCCGGCATAATGCGTATCGACATCATAAGGTCTTGTCGTGCCGGCAAAGTATATCTGACCCAAATGCCCTTCTTCGTCAATGAATTCCAGCTTCTTGATTTCAAGCACCGCCTCGCCTTGCCAAATCTCATAGTTTTGTCTTATGTCCGCATCGGCAATGTCCGTATACGCATAAATGTAATAAACACCTGCGTTGGTTGCGCCGCTGAACACAGACCCGTATACGCTGCCGCCGTCGGTGTTGAAATAATATTTTATGTCGGCGCTACCGTCGCCTGCCAGCAAAGCCGCCTCAAGCCTGAGTTCGTCTAGATGCTCGCCGTAGACATCGCTTACGCCGATATAGTGTTGAGCGCCATCATAAACCAGCGTTACGCTTTCTTTCATGAACAGTTCTCCCAAGTGTCCCTGCTCTCCCGAGAAAGCTACTTTTTGTATAATGAGAACACCCGTTAAAACAATGTCATGATAGTTGTCATTTTCGTTGTGCAATATGGCGGTTATTTCATAAGTACCTGCATTGCGGCCGCCTTCGAAAGCCAGTCCGCCGCTTATGTAACTTATGACGGCGGTGTCGCCCAGAGTCAATCCTGCCGCCAATGACATGTTCTGCGGTCTGATATTCAGGGAGAATACGGCGCTTGCAAAATCTGTCAGCTCCGTTTCACCATGTGTATTGACATTCAGGAACCAGGTATTTGTGTCATAGACCCTTGTCAAAGTATCGTCAGGCTCTTCAATGAAATAAAATGCCGTTGCGTCCTCGTCGTCCGCCGCCGCCCACATAACGGCTTTGTCAATGGTAAGTGTGGCGGAGCTGTTGAAATCGTGATAATTCTTGTTCTGTACAAGTACTGTTATTGTGTAATATCCTGCATTGACGGCGCCTGCAAAGGTTTCTCCGTCCAAAGTATACGAAATGTCGGCGTCCTCTGTGAACGCAATGTTCGTGCTGGGGCTTATGCTAAGCACAGATGACGGAGCCGTCCTTGTCACGCTTTGGGTGTTGTCGGGTGAGAGTATCGACAAATAATAAGCAGCGCCGTCATAAGTGACGCTTGCCGGCTCCAAATCCAAAGCGTACATAGTCGCCTTATTTATGATTATTTGCGCGCCGATTTGGCGTAAATAATAGTTGGTGTTGTGGTATTCGCCTTCTTTGTTGATGCGCGCCGTAACAAAGTACAAGTCAGCATTGAGCGCGCTTACTCCTACATTATCGACAGCCGAAAAATCCGTCTGCCCGGAGGTTTCGGCGGAAATTTCGTACTCAATATAAACTGTTTCGCCAAACTGAGTGACATTGCCCGTTGCCGCAAGGCTCTTTGCCGTACCGTCATATGTCGTCGTAATGCCGTTCATCTGTATGCCCGTGATAGTGACACGCGCCACAATCATTGTATTGTTCAACTGCCGCAAATTATAGCTGCTTGCCGCGTCCCCGTTTGCTTGAATTGTCGCCGTAATTACATAATTACCTGCATTCTTTGCAGTGGTATTGTTGAAAATACCCGAACTGTGCAATTGGTCTGACCCCGGCAAATAGTACTCGTACATATAAGTAATTGACGCCGTATCGGAGGTGTTTACACCGCCTATGGACAGCGTTATTGTCGGAACAGTACTGGTGACTATGCCGGTCGGGTCTCTTGATACGCCTATGGAATAATAGCTGTTCGTGTAGTCGTAGTGTCGGGGATTCTGGTCTTCGGCATCATATATCAGCGCCGGAAGATTCAGGTATACGCTTTCAATATCCACGCTGTTGACGACAACAGTAGCCGCTGCCAAAGTCATTGAATTGTAATTGGAGCTGGTGATAACCGCCGAAACGGTATATGTTCCGGCATAAAGTATTCTGTTGACGGCGCCGCCGCTATAAGAGTATGTATACACGACATTTGCGCTGTCCGCACCGGAAAGATATCCCGGGCTGTTCTTCGGATATATCTCAACGCTGTCAATTCTTGTAGTTCCGATAGCCGCCGCATTGACGGTGTTTATGTTTGCATAATGTACAGTTGCGTCATAATCTCTGGTATCTCCGACAAGATAGAAAATTCCGCCGTTGACATTATTGAACATATCGGCTTTTGCTATATCAAGCGTGGCATTCAGCACTTGCTGGTTGTAATCGGCGCTTGGCCCTCCGTCAATGGTCGCCGTTATGGTTGCCACAATGTTATATGTTCCGGCATTTATGGCGCTGTTGCCCGGCAGCGTGTTTATGGTGTAGGATATGCTGATAACCGCATTGTCCAATGCATAATACTGCGTGGCGTCGCCGTCAAGCGCATTTACGGAAATGCTGTGTGAATTGCGGTTGTAAACAGTATTGAGCGCCGTAGGCATCGTTATGTTTTGTCCCAATGAATTGAGAATGTCGGCGGCGGCAATATACAGCGTGCGTTCAATGACCAGTGTGACATAGTTGTCGGTATCGTACGCAACGGTGGCCGTTATAATATATGTGCCGCTATGCAATGCGCCGTTGTTTATGCCCGATTCAACAATCCCGTCTGCCGTAGTAATGCCGTACATTATTGACACTATGCCGCCGGTTTGCGCTTCAATAAAGAGGCTGTCAGGCGATGCCGCTTGATTAATATACAAGTATTGAATCGTGGCATTGTACGATGTCTGTTTGTTGTCCATGGACAAATTGGTTATTTCAACAGGCGTAATCGTCAGCCGCGCATTGTATCTGGCGGCATCGGAAGTATTCGGCGCCGCATAATCAAAATAGTTCATATGCGTCAGCGTTGCCGTCACGACATAATATGAAACGGCGCCTTCAAGCATATAAACATTTGTTGCGCTATGGCTGTCGTCGGCAAGCTCCGCAGGCGTTATGGTGTATGCCACAGAAAGCAAGTCGCCCAAGTGACTTGTTGCGGAACTTACGGATATCGTGTGTTTTGCGCCGCTGTATGCCACAGTGAGGTCGGAAATAGTGATATTCTTTATGGTAGCTTTTGTGATTTGCCAATCCAGCTCAATCTCCACAGCTGTCGATGAGCCGCTTTGAATGACATAGTTGTTGTTCGATATATTGAATACGGCTGTATAATCCCCTGCGTTTGTGGCAGCAAGTCCCGAAACGCTTATGCCCAGGTTATCTCCCGACACAACGCCCGATTGCGCTATGCCGCTGACAGCCGTTATGGAATAACTTATGCTGCGCTGCTGCGCAATATATTCGGTGGAAAAACCGTTCCAATCCGCAAGAATGTCCGTTCTCCATTCTACGGCAATGCGCCGTTGCTCAATGCTCCAATTGTATGAACTCAATCCCGACAAAGCATAGTTAGTGTCGTCCTGAATATTCAGAGTCTTGCTGTACTCTCCGCTGTTTATGTTGCTGTAAACATAACTCATATCATAGCACTGCACAGCGCCGACATAATATGCTTCCGACGGCTCGCCGATATCCGTTATGCCCGACAGCGTTTCGCCATAAACTATGTTTTTAATTTCCAGCGTAATGACTTGCTGCGTGCTGTCATAAATATTATGGGGTCTGGCGTCCGTCCAAACAACAGTCAACATTCTTGCGGTGATGACGCCGTCATTGTAAGTAATGTTATCCTGCGAGGGCGACTGGGCTGTGCCGTCTGCGCCGAATTTGTAGTTGGCTGCGTCGCCGCCTGCGCTGAAACTATAAGTAATCGTCTTGCCCGTACCTACATTCTTGTTGTCATATGATGCAAGAATGGATACATTGTCACCGCTTATAATATCGCCGCTGTCGTATGTGAAAGTAACCGCCGTCGTGCCGTCATATACCTTGGTGTTGGTGGAATAAGTAATTTGAATGCCTTTCTTGTATATGACTGCGTTTGTTATAGTATAAGTGTCCTCATCGCCGCCGTTTATTGCCATGGTATAGTTTGCCACAATTGACGGGTCGCCGCTGACGACAAAGGTTATTGTTCTGCCGCTGCCGACAAGCATGGAGTCAAAACTCGCCGACACTGTCACCGGCGCGCTGGGCAATATGCTGCCTGCTGCTATTGTGTATGCCGAAAATGCCGTGCTTCTGTCATAAACTTTTGAGGTGTCGGAGGTGACGGCTATCAACTGCCGCACTATTTCCCCCAAAATGACATTGCCCACGGCGTTGTTGTCATCTATTTCTATCTCATAGCTGTTTGCGTCCGTGCCCTGCACTATGAAAGTAATATTTTTTATGCCGCTGCCTGCCGAAGCAAAACTTGCCGCAACAAAAGTGTTTGCGGTGTCAATGATACCCGTATGCACATCAAGCGCCGGGTCTATCGGGTCGATATAGTCGTACCGCGGCTCTGTTGTAAAGCCCGTATATGACAGCGTTGTGTCAAAAACCTTTGTCCATGGAGGGTCTGCGGAATTTGTCACAATAATCTTTCGTTTATGTACTGTCAGAGTCCATTCCAGCGTTTCAACGGTACCTCCTGCATGGTCGCAAGTAGTGCCGCCTCCGGCGCTGCCTGCCACCGCAAACACAATGTGGTATGTGCCTGCGCTTGAGGTGCTTGTATTGCCTATGTATTCGCCGTAAGTGTATTTTACGCCGTTTATGTAGATTTCTATCTGGTCGGGCGTAATTCCGCTAATCTGCGGCTCAGTCCTGAAATGCTCGGCATCAAACACTTTTTCGGGAGTTTCTTGCCCATAGGTCGGCACAAATCCGCCCGGGGTTTGCGCAACAATGTATTTCAGCACATATATTTCGCCTTGCGGCAGATATTCTATCGCCGTGGCGGTGGGATTGCTGTTCGGATAAATCAAACTTGTATGCTCGTCGGGAGTGTATTTTTGTTGGAAGAAGTTCGGGTCGTCATAGCCGTCGTCAAGTTCGTCAAAGACATAGTTGCTTGCTATGGTTCCGTTTACTTCCAGTACCAGCCAATATGTGCCGGCATGGAAACCGCCGTAGTCAAGGAATGTGCCTTGATTGTCAAGCCATTGATGCGTGGGGTCAAATGTATAAACCGGTGAAGAGCCTGCATCGTGATAATGTCCGCAGGTGCAAAGTCCGAAGTATCTATAACTGAAAGAAATTGCGTCGGGGGTGTCCTGTGCCGCTGCGGTAAAGATGTGATGCACTGTTCTATTTGCGCCCACCGAAACATATGTCACCGTCGGCGGCCAATCAACTATGCCGATTTGTGTAGCCGGACCATCCCATTGCCCAGGATTAGTTTTATAAATTCTTTGATAATATGTCCATACAAGGCTGTCATATGTAATTATGAACGGCGTTATTTCAAAATCAATATCCTCTCCGCTGTTTGTTAAGACATAGTTGTTTTCGCCGTTGAGGGTGACTTTCAGAGCGTATGTTCCCACAATGACGGCTGCAAGCTGCGTCAGATTGGTATAAAACTGAAGCGTGTCGCCTTCCACCTGATTTTGGAATGTCAATCCCAAATCGCCGATTACGATAGGCGCTGACTTGTACATTACCTGACTGTTTGTTATTGCGGCAACAACCTCTCTTGGCACAATCTCCCATGTCGTGGAGGTTGAGGCAGGCAGCTTGTAATTGGCGTTGTTTATGGACACCGCAGAAACCGTATATTGTCCGGCGTCGGTCTGTGTTTGTCCGCTCAGCGTTATTGACGCGCTGTCGTCTGCAACCAATCCCGTTGCCGCCGCCGCGACGGACTGGCTGTTGCCGTTGTATACTGCCGAAAGCGTTGAACTGCCGTTTAATGTCCAACTTAAGCCGACTTCTTTTTTGTTTATCACCCAAGCCGCCGACAAGCCCGAAGCAGGCAGTTTGTAGTTGTTGTTGCTTTGCGATGTCACCTGCGCGGTGTATTGCGTTGCGGCATTTATGGCTGTAAATAACACTCCGTCGCTGTAAGTATCGGTTCCCGAAGATTGCGTTATGTATGTGCTTTCACCGTAAGCCGGCACAGTACCCGTAGTATTCAGCGTAAAGGTCGGAGTGTCGCCTGACATAAGGTTACCGATTGTCAATCTTACGCCGTGAGCCAGCTTGTCATAAGTCCATTCGCCGTTCGTGGGCGCGCCGTTTGTGTCATCATATTCCCAGCTTAAGCTCAACTGCCTTTGATTTATCTGCCATTCTCCGCTCAAATCGGTAGTCGGCAAACGGTAGTTGCCATTGGGGTTGACGGCAATGCTGGTAACGCTCGATTGATATTTTGTGGCTTTATAGTTTTCAGCAAGGAAGTCATAACTGATATATTGCAACTCGACTGTGTCCGTATATGTTGCGCCAAGGGTTTTTGACGGGGTATTCGTGCCGCCGTTGGAGTATCCCAAAACTATGCTTGCGCTGTCGGACGCCAACACATTTGAAACCGTCAAAATGACGCCGTGCAGTTTTTTGTCATAAGTCCACTCGCCGTTCGTGGGCGCGCCGTTTGTGGTGTCGTATGCCCAGCTGAAGCTGAGATATCTTCTTGCTATGCTGTATGTGCCTGCTCCTGTGGAGTTGATAACATAGTTGTTTGCGCCGACATATGATGGATAGTCATGGTCTTCTGTTGCCGTTACTGCGGATATACCCGAAACCGCCGCGCTGAAACTGCCGTTGTTTATTGAAGTGAACAAAAATGCGCCATTGGTGACGGCTGAAGTCAAATCAGTGTATTCGTAATTGTTGTTTAGGCTGAATGTCAGCTCCTCATTGTCTATTATGCCCGATACCGTCAATGTCACTCCGTGAGCAATGCCGTCGTAAGTAGTCGAGCCGTTGCCCGCCCATACCAAGTTTATGGCGGCGGCATTTATTTGCCATGAGCCGCTGTTCGCGGGCAAAGTATAGTTTTCGTTGCCGTTGTTGAAGCTGTCTATACTGACGACGCTTGCAGAATAATTTCCTGCGGACACTGCGCCGAAGGCTTGCAGCAGTTGACCGTTTGAACCGCTATAGGTAAGCTGACTTGCGCCGCTTGAGGGCGATATGGCGTTGGTCGTGACATTGAATATTATGCTGTCAGAAGGCACAATTCCGGTAATAATCAGATTTATGCCCTGCAAGCCGCCGTTATAAGAATAAGAGCCTGTCGACCAGCTGACAGTCAGCAGTTTCGGCGTGATATACCATTCTTTGCTGATTTCTCCACTAAGCTCATAGTTCGGATTGTCTATTGAATCTATCATTGCCGTATAAACGCCTTTGTTGGTGGCGGTGTTAGTAATGCTGCCGCTGTTCACATAAGTAATTGTTATGGTGTCGCCTGCCACTCTGTTTGTGATGTTTGCATTGACGGTCTTCTGCGTGCGGTCATACTCAAAAGATGTTACTCCCCAATTTATGTTTGCGGAAGTGACAATCCTTGCGGCTATGTTCCAATCGGTCTCCACATATTGCAGTCCGTCTTCGTCAAAAGCGTAATTTGCGCTGTTTGCCGCCGACAGCGTGGCTCTTGCGGTATATTCGCCCTTGTTAATTTTGGCGTTGTTCTCATAAATCAGCAAAATGCTTTCGCCTACAACTTCATTGCCCACAACGGCGGTGACCTGATGCGTCGAACCGTCGTAATAAATGGTGCCTGCCTGCGCAAGCGGCTGACTGTTGTAGTACCATACCGCCGTCAGCACTCTCCTTATTATGTACCAATCTTGCGATACGGTAGCCGGCAGTTTGTAGTTCTTATCGCTGACAACAGATACCGAAACGGTATATTTTGATACATTTGTGCCTGTGTAACCTGCATATGTCAGCGTGACGGTATCTCCGCTCTCCGCATTGGTTACTTGCGGAGTTACGCTCCTTTGTTTGCCATTATAGACCGTGCTAAAGCCGTCCCACTCATCAAGGCTGTCCCTATTCCATTGCAAGATAATTTCTTTTTGGTTTATTACATAGCTCTTTGTGTCATTCTCGGCAAGGATATAGTAGTTTTCGGACTGTCCGAAGTTTTCGTCAACTCCGCTAATTTTTACGGTATAGCTGCCGGCGTTGGAAGTATAGGTGAAATTATAGCTGAAGTCAGTGCCGCCGTCTGTAACAAATTCAATACCGCTATGCGAATAGGTGGCTCCTGCGGAGGTTGTACCGTTGATTTCGGCAAGCATTTTTATTTCGTCACCGGCAACAATGTTGGACAGCGTTACCGTATTGCCCTGTCCAGTGCCGTTATATATAAGCGTAGGCTCGTTCCAGCTCAGCATAATGTTGCGCTTGGTTATTTCCCACTCCAGACTGCGCAAAGCCTCTGACGGCAATGCATAGTTTTGGCTGCCCGTCCCCGAAATGCTCGATACTATGGCTGTGTATGTTCCGGCATAAATTGCCGCCCTTCTTATGTTGTTCGGGATATCCATGGCATATCCCATCGTCAGTTGCGTGCTG
The DNA here is from genome assembly GCA_050309775.1 of Christensenellales bacterium. GTDB lineage: Bacteria > Bacillota > Clostridia > Christensenellales > DTU072 > DTU072. The sequence goes on from JBNRMV010000013.1 coordinate 299,558, forward strand.
TCTACAAGCCCCGTTGCCGTTGCGGACACCGACCACGAACCGCCATAATATTCAAACGGCTGGACATAATCCCATATAATGCCGATGACTTTCGGACTGATTGTCCATTCGCCTTGGTTTACGGGCAGAATATAGTTGGCACTGCCAAAATTGTCCTCCGTCAGCGAAAGGATTTTGCCGTAATAAGTTGCGGCATTCTTGGCACGGAAGTTTGCCGACAGCGTAACTGCCGTTCCCGAAGAAACAAGAGTTGAGGCGGCAGGCTGGGTGCCGTTGGTTTCGATATTGAAAGTAATGACATCTGTTCTGACTATGTTACTTATTGTCACGGTGATGCCCTGCTCGGCGGCAGAATATATAAGTCCGCTTGCAGTCGACCAGCTTACGGTCAGCGTTCTTGGCGCAATGCTCCACTCTATTTCCAGTCCGCTTGAGGGTATGACATAGTTTGATGACGGCTGACAGCCGTTTATTTGAGCGGTATAATTTCCTGCGTTGACGGCAGAATTCTTGTAAGTTGCGTTATTTGTGTATGTGAATGTTACGGCATCACCGCCGACAGTGTTGCCTGCCGTTGCGATCACCGTCTTGGCGCTGCCGTCATAAGTATACGGGGCTACATAATTCCAGCTTTGCACACTCAGCGTGCGCTTGGTTATGGTGAAGCTGCTGTCGCCCGATATCGAAAGCGTATAGTTCGATGCCGCCACGCTTGCCGTAGTTAAGCTGTTGCTTGCCGCCGTTGCGCGCACATTCCCCAAACTTATTTCGGAAACGGCATAACTGCCGGCATTTATGCTGCGGAAGGCATATGCGGCATTGCCCAACCATGTTATACCCGATACGATTTCTGACGAGGCATATGAGTTTTGCGCAACAATGAGCGTTATTTCCTCACCGTTCAGAATGCCCGACAAAGTGGCATTTGTGCCGTACGAATTGCCGTCATATTGCGCGCCGTCAGTACCGAAGCGGCTGAAAACCAAATTTATTGTGGCTTTGTTTATCGTCCACTGCCCCGTCACGGTTCCCGTCAGAGCGTAGTTTTGATTTTTGGGGAAAGTATAATAATCTGCGCTAAGCGTCACCGTGGCGGAATAATCTCCTGCTTTTACGCCGACAAAGCCATATGTCAGCGCCTGACCGACTGAAACAAAACTTAACGCAATGCCGTTCGTCGGCAAAGAGCCGCTGTTTGTCAGTTGTGTAGTGCTGCCAATATGGTATGCAGATATTTGCGGCAAAATGCCGACGGTGTCGCCGGATATTATGCCGCTTAGCGTCATTGTTATGCCTTTGCGCGTACCGTCATAGGAAAGAGCGGCGGAATCCCAAGACACGCTGATATTTTTTGGCACAATCTCCCATGCCTTTGTTGTGATTGCCGGCAGCGCATAGTTTTGCGCGCCTGTGCCTATTGAGTCTGCCGAAGCCGTATATTGTCCGGAATCCGTCTTTTGGTTTTCGGACAAATTCAAAGTTACGGTATCGCCGCTTATGACGCCGCCTGCCTCGGCGGTTACTCCATGCATTGCTCCGTCATAAATAAAGCTAAAAGTATATGTTACGGGCAAGACATCGTCAGCCCAAATCAGACTGATTACCTTTTTTGTTATTGTCCAACTGCCGCTATTGGGCGGAAGTTGGTAGTTGGTGGCACCGTCATTATCGGTAGTCACCGAAAGAATGCTGGCTGTATACGCTCCGGCATTTATGGCGGTAAACTGCTGTACAAGCGAGGTGGACGAGCCGCTGGAAGTCAAGGTGGAATCAGACGGCGAAAAACCGCTGTTGGAGATATTAAAAGAAATAACATCGGATGCAATAATATTGCCTATGGTGACGGTTATGCCTTTCTCTGTTTTGTCATATACCAAATTGCTTGCCGACGACCAACCAACAGTAAGGTTGCGTTTTGTGATAGTATAGCTGTTTGTACCCGTTGAAGAAAGCGTATAGTTGTCAGTTACGCTGTAAGCGTTGCCGTTTGTCACGGCGGTGATAGCCGACAGCGTTGCGGTATAGGCGGCTACCGAGGCTTTTGTTGAAGTAAAGCTGTATGAGCCGTTCGACACTTCCGTGACCCCCGACACTATGCCATTGTTTTCAAAAGTGCTTACTACGGTAAACTTCAGCTTTTCATTGTTCTTTATGCCCGAAACCGATGCGGTAATTCCCTGTCCTGCGCCATTATACTGCGAACTGCCTCCGCCCGTCCAAACCACGCTGACGACAGCGCGGTCTATGCTCCAATTGCCCGAAAGCGTACCCGACAAAGTATAGTTCGGCATGTTCTTCAGCGCCACGCTGACGGAATAATCTCCTGCTTTGTAAGCAGAGAAAATCCTATTGCGTGAGACCGAACCGGATGCCAGAGTGATGTCCCCCGTCGGCGCTATGCCGCTATTTGACAATGGGTTCTGCGTGCCCAAAACTCTTGCCGCAGCCGTTGCGGTTATCTCAATATTGTCACCGGCTACCGCATTGGAAATCGTCAGCGTTTCGCCTTGCGCATTTCCCGAATATACAAAACTTCCGTTTGTCCAACTTGCGGTAAGCTGTCTTGGCGTAATTATGTGTTGCGCATTGGCTCCGCCGACACCTAAGTTCGCCGTTAAAGTATAGTTTGTCGGAGCGCTGTAAGAATATCCTGCCGATGCCGCAATTCTGAGCGCTGTAATGGAATATGTGCCTGCGTTGGTGCTGACAAAGTTGTGCTGTCCGTTGGTTACCGCTGAAGCAAAGCCCGATACGGCATAATTGCCTGTGACGGCAAAAGTCACGGTATCGCTGCCCTGAACACCCGACAATGTCGCCGTCACGCCGTGAACATTGCCGTCATATACGCTCGAGCCGCTGCCCGTCCAAGTCAAGGTCAGCTGCCGCGCGCCGATAGTCCACGAGGTGTCCGCCACGCTTATTGCATAATTTGTCATGGTGGAATCAAGAGCTATATCCGTAACGGTATAGTACCCTGCCTTTGCCGCAGTAAACAGCATGGTTCTTGAACTGCTTGCGCCGTAAAGGCTTTGTGAATTTGCTCCAAAGGGCGATGCGCCGGAGTTTGCAAGCGCCGTTGACATGCCCGAATCGGTATAAGCCGCCACAACGGAATTGAGGACGATTGTTTCACCTGCAATTATGTTGCCTAAAGTGAGTTCTATGCCCTGTTGCGCTGCATTATATGTGAATGTTCCGCCGCTCCAAGAATATGTCAACTGCCTCGGCAGTATCGTACAACCAATTGGTTTTGATACGCTGTTTATGCTAGTCAGCGTAGATTGCGCGCTGTAATACTTCGGAGATGCGGTTGTGAATGCATAATTGTTCTTGTCGGCATAGGTGCTGCCTGTGGCGCTGTAAATTGCCGAAACAACTGCGGTATATGTGCCTGCGCCGTTTGAAACAAAATTGTAGCTGGCGCCGTCCGCCACCTGCGTTGAGTTGCTTTGCAACGACTGTGAAGAAAATGTCGAAGTCAGCGTAAATGTCACTGTCTCATTGTTCTTTATGCCCGATACCGTCACACTGATACCGTGCGCTTGCGCATCGTATTGCCCCATTGTGTAGGCTATCATTGAAGTGATATCCGAAAGATAAACGCCGCTTTCCGTTGTTTGCCAATCGGTATAGACAAGACTTCTGTTTATGGCAACATCAGAAACAACCGCCGTTGTCATAGAATAATTTATTACCGATGCGTCCAGCGCCGTTGAAATGCCGTACAAGCCCGCCTTGACGGCTCGGAACAACTGTGAGGCTGTGCCTGCGGCGCTTGCGGTCAGGCTCATTCCCGATAATGGAGTAAAGCCGGTATTGCTTATTGCACCGCCAGTGTGATATACCGCCGAAACTGTGTTGACAAAGACCACAACATCGCCTTCCATGGCGTTTGAGATATTCAGCGTTGTCAAGTTCTTCAGCGTTCCGTCATAAGAAGATGCCGTCGGCGTCGACCATGATGCGGAAATCTGGCGTTTGGCTATTGTCCATGCCTTGCTTCTTTCTGCCACGGCAGGCAAAGAATAGTTGCTGTTGGGGTTGTTGCTGAATCCGTCAATAACCGTGGTATAATTGCCGGCATTTATGCCTTGATAACTGGAATATGAGAACGAAACAATATCTCCCTCAACTATGTTTGTCGGTATTGCTGTTACGCTTCTGGTTTGTTTGTTGTATGTTGTCGTAAAGTCAGTCCAGGCGCTTATGCCGTCCTTTATCCATGACACTCCGGCCTGTCTTTGCGTAATGTTGTAGCTTGGGCTGCCCGATACGCTAACGATATAATTGGTGACTGCGCCATAAGTGCCCGTCTCGCCCATGCCGGCAAGCGTTGAGGCTATGGCAAGCGTTGAGCTGCCATAATTTGTTCTGGTAAAAGCATAGCTTCCGTTGCTGACGGCGTCATTTGAAGTAAAGCCGCTGACGGCATATGTGTTTGTGGTCAGATTAAATTTTACCGTTTCGGAGCCTACAATACCGCTGACCGCGGCGGTTATGCCGCGCGCTGTTTTGTCATATACCGAGGAGCCGCTGCCCGTCAAAGTGACGGTTATGGTGGCTTTTGCTATTGTCCAAGCTCTTGAGGTTGTGCCTGTCAACGAATAATTTGTCATGCCGTTAAGCGCGGCCGTGACGCTGTAATCTCCGGCTTTGTTGGCGGTAAAAGTCTGGGTTCTTGTCGTCGAACCTGCCGCAAGCGTAAGTACCGAGGCTGAGGGAGTAAATCCGGAATTTGTAAGATTTATAGAAGTGCCTACCTGTTTTGCCGAGAAAGTGTTTGTCAGGCTCAAGGCCTCTTCGGATATCATTCCCGATATGGTAAGCGTAACGCCATGCGCAGATGTGTCGTACACTGCATTGGCGGTCGTAAAGCTCGCCGTCAATACCTTCGGGGTTATGTACCATGTCATGCTGTTCGCAGGTAAAGAATAATTGCCGCTGTCTGCGCCGACAATGGCATTTACGGAGCAAACATAAGTGCCAACATTTGTTGCCGTCACCGTGCCGGAAGTAGTCCAAGTAACAGTATCTCCGCTGCGGATATTCGTAACTTCCGGAACCATAGTATAGCTGCTGCCCTTGTATGTATAGCTGGTCGTAGACGGCCAGGATACTGTCAGAGTGCGTTTTATTATCGTCCATTCTCCTATATTGTCCACGCCTGCGCTGCTATAATCAAGCACATAGTTGTCGCCGACAATTCCCGTAATTTCTACAACATAGCTGCCTGCGTTTACGGCAGTAAATGACTGCGACGATTGAGTGTAGTTGCCGCTGCCTGTCACAAATGAATACAAGAAACGGAATGTATCGATATCCGCCGTATAAATATCGCCTGTAAGTGTGCCGCCGGTATAGACATCTGTTGCCAGTTGCACACGCACGCCCTTTGCTGTTCTGTCATAGACAAAGTCCGTCGTAGTGTTCGCCCAATGCGCAGCAGTCAGTTTTACCGTGCGTTTTGTTATTGTCCATGAGCGGTTTGCCGCGTTGACAACTTCATAGTTGTCGCTGTTTGAAACAACCGTAATATTTCTTGCGCCTGCGTCTGAATATGAGTTTCCGCTATAAGTAAAAGTAATGTCTGTGCCGATTGTCAGCGTGCGCCCGTGACTGTCTATGGCGGTCTTGACGGTCATAACCCATGTCATTGCCGCATAAGGTACGGATATGCTTGTCGTATTGTCGGCATCGTCGCTAAAAGTCAGCGGTGACAAAGCCCCCGGCTTCAGGTACCATTCTGTAATTATTACTTCATTCAGATATATCTCAAAACTCAGCGAAGTTGCCGTCATTGTATAGTTTTGGTGCGTCGGCAAGGATACGGAACATGAATAGATTCCTACATTTATTTTTGTCAGATTGATAATAAACGAATTGCCAGTACCTGTTTCGGCATAATTGGAACTGTCTGTGCCGATTGTGCCGACAAAGGTCAGATTATCCACGGAAAGTATGCCACTTATGACAACTCGCAAGCCCTGCTCAACATTTTTTTCAAATTCGTATCGCTGCATAGTCGATACCTGCGCATGGGTTTTGTAGTCCTGCCATACCGTTGACAGCACGATTTTTGAAATTGTCAACACCGTACTGGTTTCACCGGAATAATTCGATGCCGCCAGTTGCGGAGCAAACCAAGCGCCGGTATTAACTCCGGCAGCGCCGTTTTTGGAGTTGTTGCTTTGGTAAACCGTATTGCCTGTGACATTGCGGATAAGCACGCCGTATTCCCCGGCATTTACGGCGGAAAAAGTATAAGAACTGTTGCCGACATTTGTTGATGTCGTGATACCTTTGTTGACAAAATCCAGGTATGTTGAGCCGCCTATGACATTTGTTACCGTGCCGAACTTTACGGTTTCACCTGATATTATGCCCGAAACGGTGACGCTCTTGCCTTGCGCCGCGCCGTTATAAGTTGTGTTGCCGCCCGACCAAGAGAATGAAAGCGGTTTTGGCGTAATGACCCAGCTGTTCGTAATGACTGCGCTGGGCGCAAAAGCATAGTTTATGCTGTTTTTGTAAAGTGTGGCGGTATAAGTGCCTGCGCTTTTTTGCGTGACATAAAATACATTGTCTGCGCTGGTCAGCGACTTCAGCGGTCTGCTGAATGCCGAATCTGCATAAATTGTCAGTCCGCCTATGCTCTTTATGCCGCTTACGGTAATCTTGTAGCCCCTTTCGCTGCCGTCAAAAGCCGAGCCTTCGCCTTCGGGAGTCCAGACAAACAACAGCTGCGCCTGTTTTATTTGGTATAAATCGTTGAATGTATACAAATCGCCCGAAACGCTGTCGGCATTGAAGAAAGCAGGGTCACGGCTATATTCAAAACCCTGAACGGCAATAATATAATTATTCCGGGCGCATGAGTCGACATTGCCCATATCGAAATATTGGTCATATCTTCCGACATTTTCGCCGGGTTGCCGTGACATAGCGGCAACAAAGCCTGCGGCAAAAGTGTTGTAGTCCGAGCCTATCATGCCGTTTACGCTGACGCGGTGATACGCCTCGGCGTCTGCCAGCGCCGCCTCTTCTGTGGGGAATTCGTGCCCATCGGACTGCGGCATGTAGGAAACAGCTGTCACGCTCTTGTCCGTCACTCCGTATTCTTTTATGGAGTACCATACCGCCGTTTGCATAGAGAGCGGCATTATTGTCAATTTTATATTTTCGGCAATGAGCGTTTGCTTTTGTGATGAGGAAGTCGACTCCCACTCATAATTGTAGTTGTAGGTTGTGTTGATATTTTTGTTTTTTAGCAGCAACATGCTGGAAATCGAATATGTTCCTGCATCTCTGACATTGTTACTTGTCCAACGCGCCGGGCTGGAAGTGCTGCTGTATCCGCCGAACAGCGGAGTATATATTGTTGACGGCGCGCCGATTGCCAACCCTCTTGTGTCACTGGGGTCATACCAACTGCCGTGCGTAACTGCGCCGGAAGTGTATTCTGAATGCAGTATACCCGAATGCGCAGAATTGGTGGTTCCTATGGAAATCAAGTCCGCCATGTTGTAGCTTGAGCCGTTGTAGTATACCTGCGAGCCTTGTATCTCGGCGGTAAGTTTTATGGGGTTTATGGTGGGCGCAACGGCTGAAGTCGCCGTCGTCGAGGTCGTCAGTGTCACACCGTTTACTTCGGTGTATGCTGTGACGGTAGGCGTATAATAAATCTGTCCTCCGCCCGGGGTCCTGGTGTGCGCTACCTCAAATATGCAATGGTAGTACATATGTTCCGGGTCGGTAAAGTAAAAATTTGACGGGTTGGTATATGTTGTTGTGAAAGTAAAACCCTGCGAACTATTTGTGGTGGAAATGGATTTTGCCACATAATCGTCAAGATTTATTCTTTCTCCATAATCAACGGTTGGTTGCGAAATAATGGAAACTACGGGATTTTTCATCTGCCACTTGAGATATCTTATGCCGCTGGAAACCTTGCTGGAATTTTGTGACAGACTGTCATTTGTCGGATTGGGAATGGCTATCGTACAGGCGCTGTCGCTGTACCAGCCTACGGCATTGAACCCGTCGTTGCTGTTGGGGTTGTCCACGACAACATCATAATAGCTGCCGATGCCCGTGGCTTTTTCGTAAGCCGAACTTAAAAAGCCAAGATTGCTGCCCGCCTCTTGATAATAAGGCGCCCTGACCAGTTCGGTAACTCCCGTATTCCCGAAATATTTGTCCCATGACGCCAGTAAGTAATTGTCTTTTGTCCACCTTGCATAATAACTTGTGTTTGAAGTAATCGTCGGCGTGAAAGAATATGTAATGGTGCCCGACTGGGAGGATGACCAGCCGATAAACCTATATCCCGGATATGTCCAAAACGCCGCTCTGGGCAAATTCAGAACACTTCCAGACTGCGTATAATAGCTCAATTGGCTTCCCGAGCCGCCGTTGGGATAAAAAGTAACGGTGCGTATGGTATTGTTTGGAATGCCCGTTACGGAATATGTAACGGTATATGAATATACCCAACCTTCAAGTTTTGCATGGGCTGCAGACCTATCGTTATTGTTATAAAAACGATAAGACAAAGTAAATGAGTTTGAAGTCAAAGTAACATTGGATGCTATTGTTGCCGAAGTCGTGCCGGAATCCGTCCAGCTGCCCCACTGCGCAATAACAATCCAAGTATAACCGCCGCCCTTGGCTTGGGGACTGGTGGCTACGTTTATCCAATTGCCGCCGTCAAAAGATGCCTGCGTATAACTGGTTGCCGCAACATTGCCGCTGGCTTGCGCCCTTGCCCTTCCGCTTACGGATACGGTGACACGCAACCTGCCTAAAGAGCGCCAATGCTGGAGTTCGGAAGGCACTGTGACTGTGGCAATGGTGCCGCCTCCCGACCCAGGATTATAGTAGTTGTTGGTGCTTATTTCTCCCGAAGAATGGGAAATCGAAGTGCTGGTTGTGGTACTGGCGCTTTGCCAGTGGGCATATAATGTCAGGTTGCCCGTTTGAGATGTGCCTATTTGAGTATATCTGGTACCGCCAGAGCTTGCGCTGAACCAGCCGGCAAAAATGTAGCCCGAGCGTGACGGGTAGGGCATTTCGTCAACAGTAACTCCTCTTCCGTACCAGTAATTCTGCGGATATGTGGACGGCATAGAGCCGCTGTTTGCATTCCAAGTTATGGTATATATGCTTTCCGACCTTTGCCAACTGCTGAAAATTCGATAATCTCCCGAACAATAGGGCAATTTCCAACGCCGGCTTGCGGCATCTACAAGGTCAAGGGTCACCGTCACGCCCGTTAGCGGACCGGTGGCAAATAAAGCATACACGCCTTGCAAAGTATAAGTCGAATATGGCGATATACTGTTGTAAGTTATGGTAACATCCACATAGTGAGTGCCGGGAATAACCGTCTGCGTTTCGGAAAATGTCGCTGTACCGGTGGTCGTAGTATTTCTGTTGCCTGATTCGTTTTCGTCATATCGGTTTGAGCCGACGACTTCGTTCAGACAGTTGTAGGTACCGAATTTTCCGGTAAGGGTTATGTTCGAGGTAATATTGGCTCCGGGAATGACGCCGCCGTTTCCGTATGTTAATACCGTTCCGACATACCAACCGGCAAAGCTGCCGGTTTCGTTAAACAAATTGCCGGCCAACGGTATGGAATAGTTGTTGTCATAATAAATAGTTCGGGTCAGATTGCTGCCGCTGTACGTCCACCCGCTTGACCCAAGTCCGCTCTTCCAACTAAATCCAGATGGCGGAATCAGCGTCAATGTATAACTTGTCGGCGTGCCGTAATAGGCGCCGTAATACATGTTATGACCGCCATAACTTTGTGTAGCAAATGTGGCAAGATTCAATGAAATGGTTTGTGAAGAGGTATACGCCGTACCAAATGCAGAATTCAGCGAACCCGAGCCCAAACTGTATCTCCACACTGCGGCGGGGTATCTGTTGACATCCGAGCAAGTCAGCGTAAACACATCACCGAAAGTGTTGAATGAACAGACAGTCCAGTTGTTTTGGCTGACTACTGTGTTGTTGTAGCGCACACTGGAATACAAGTTGGCTCTGTTTCCTGCGGCGCCGGCAGTATTCGGAGTCGACAACCCCACGCGGAAGGTGGGTTTGTCACTGACAGAAATAGTCAGAGTCATACCATAAACATGAATGTCGACGGGATTGCCCCAAAATGAGCCGTCGGCAAAATTGTACATATGGCATGTGATATAATTTGCCGTGCCGAAAGAGCTGGTGGAAGCCGAAAGCAAAAGCTCATTTGTACCCGAAGTCGTGCCTCCCGTCAAACTTTTGTTGTTTGTCGGGGTGTGAACAGCCGATTGTACGGAAACCCCGACTGCGAAATCTATGGATTTTGCTTTTGAGAGGGCTCTTGCCGTAAATGAAACAGAGGAAACCAATCCGAGGTCAAAAAGGTATTTCAGATTGCTGGGAACGGGAATGTTTACGCAGGTATAAATTTCGTCCTGTCCGCTGAAAATATTGTCGGTATCGCTAAGCCTGAATGTCTGGCTGTCTACGGTGGTCAAGGACGCATTATAACCTGCGTTGTCTATAACCCAGTACGAGCCGATATAATTCTCAAGCGAAGAATTCGTAATGGGTATGACATATGCGTTCGTTCCGGTGTTTATGGTGTCGTTTGTTTCAAAATAGCTTGCCACGCTATAATTTGATTTTTGATAAACCGTAGCGTGAGTAACGGAGTAAGCAGATGCGCTGTCCTTAGGGAAAGCAAAAACAGGCAACAAAACGACAATGAAAAAAAGAAGCATAACAATACATGCTTGCAATGCGAATTTTTTCTTATTAAAGTTTTCTGCCTTTGTATTCATCTTGCCACAACCCTTTAGACTAATCAAATATATTACTTGCTTAATCAGTTGATGTATTATAATAATAATTTAATAAATATGTGTTGTCAATACTGTATAGGTTGTAATAAATAGTAAAAAAATAATTTTATCGTAAATAAACCGGACATTGTTTATCAAGCGACACTGCTTTCCGCCGCAGGCGGTACATATTTGAAACGATATTTTTTATTCGGATATGTCGCTGTCGCTCCTTTGCAATTAATCATAATTTACCGTCAAAAAAACCTTTTTGGGAAACAAAAAGGTTTTCATAAAATAAGATATTAAGGCTTCTTAATTTGAACTTTCGGATACCGAAAATGCCTATTCTGTGTATAGCTGCCGCAACTCTTCAAGTTCCTTTTTTCCCAGCGAAAACTCCTCCAGCAAGTACTTTTCGACGCTGCCATATTTCTCAAGTATGGCTTCAAAAGCAGCGTCCAGCAATTGTTTGTCGACAATAAAAAGCGGCTCAAACCTTTTCAGAATAGGCGCGCGGAGAAACCTTGGTATGAATTTTGCCGCCCTTTCTTCTATGTGCTGTTTTATTTGCATGCTCTTCATATAGTCGTCAAGAATGTCGTCATAGCTTACGCCAAGTATCAAAAGCAATATAACGCTGCCCATTCCCGCCCTGTCCTTGCCTGCCGTGCAGTGTTGCAAAAACGGCACTTCTCCTTGCAACATGGCGTCCACCATAGCGCGGTAGCTTTCATTGGCAAAGGGCAGATTGCGATAAGAAACCTTGATATCGTCAATTGAAAATTTCAAAAAAGCGCGAGCTAAAAATGAGCTTTTTTTGAGTTTATAGAGCTTCTCATTGTTCATTGCCGCCGGCAAATTGAGGTATTTTGCGCCTATTTTTTCATAAGGATTGGTCTTTATTATTTCCGCCTCATCGGTATCCCGATAATCAAAAATAATTTTTAGATTCAGGCTTTTTAAGTACTCAATATCCGATTTTGTGGCATCGTTCAGCATTGCGCTTCTGAAAAACAGCCCTTTTTTAATCTTTTTTCCGTCAGCTGTGGGAATACCGCCCAAATCCCTGAAATTTAAGACTTTTTGCATACGCTTATTCTTTTCCCTTATATGTCATAATACAAGCCGAATTCCGCAGGATGCGGCGTCAGATTGACTTTCATTGCCTCCTTGCTCTTTTGCGCTATCCATACTTCCAACAATCTTTTGGGGAAAACTCCTCCGACCGTCAGGAAGTCATTGTCTTGGCGCAAATATTCAAGCGACTCTTCAAGGCTGCGAGGAAGGGATTTTATCTTTTTCTTTTCTTCCGCAGTCAAGTCATAAAGGTTTATGTCGTACGGTCCATAATTTTCTGCCGACGGGTCAATTTTGTTCTTTATGCCGTCAATTCCTGCCATAAGCATAGCTGAATATGCCAAATACGGGTTGGCTGTGCCGTCGCCTGCGCGATACTCAAAGCGCTTGTCCTCAGGCTTTTTTGCATAATCGGGAACCCTGATTACGGCGCTGCGGTTGGCGGTGGCAAAACAAATATTTACCGGCGCTTCATAGCCGGGCATAAGCCTCTTGTAGCTGTTTGTCGACGGATTGGCAAAAGCCGAAATAGCCCCTGCATGCCGCAGTATGCCGCCAATAAAGTATAATGCCGTCTTGCTTAGGCCGGAATAGCCTTTTTCGTCATAAAATAGTGGTTGACCTTCTTTGAACAGATGCATATGTACATGCAGTCCACTGCCTGCCTCACCCATCACAGGCTTTGGCATAAAAGTCGCTGACTTGCCTTCGGCAAAAGCTGCATTGCGCACAATATATTTTACCAACATGGTCTTGTCCGCCATTTCTTTCAGATTACCGAACTCCACCTCAATTTCAAGCTGTCCTGCGGCCCCGACTTCATGGTGGTGGTACTTTATTTTCACTCCCCTTTCTTCAAGCATCATGCACATTTTTGAACGCAGATTGTACAATCTGTCAAAGGGCTGGTCGACATGGTAGCCGCATTTGTTGGGCACATTGAATCCCAGTCCGCCGTCTTTGCCGCTGTTCCATTCCGCTTGGTCAGCATCCAACCGCATGCAAATGTTGTTGGGCCTTAGTTCAAAACTCATGTTGTCAAAGACAAAAAATTCAAATTCCGGACCTATCCTTATCTCGTCGGCAATGCCCGAACTGCGCAAGTATTCCTCTGCGGCGTCCGCAATGGCGCGTGGGTCCTGGTCAAATCTCCTGTGGGGATTGCCTATGACAAAAATGTCGCCTATCATGCATATCGTAGCAACTTCGCAGAACGGGTCTACAAAGGCAGACTTGATATCGGGTATGAACACCATGTCACTTTTTTCAGTAGGCGCAAAGCCATAATTGGAACCGTCAAACCCTATGCCGCACTCAAAGATTTTTTCTGAAAAACGCTCTATTGGTATGGTGAGATGTCGCCATCGTCCGCATAAGTCAATCATTTTGAAGTCAATCATTTTTATTTGGTTTTGTTGGCAATAGTCTTTCAGTTCTTTGAATGTAGTAAACATAATTCTCCTTGTGTATTTTATATAGATTTTTTATTTGTCAAAAGAAATTATGACAGCAGTTTTCTCCAAACCTTTTCATACCAGTTGCTCTTTTCTTCCAGACTGGCGGCAATAATTTTGTTGGTAGGCTCGGCGGCAAAGCTGTTGTATTTTATGTTAACGCCATAATGGTCTATGCCGTCGGCAAAATGAATCCTTGCCGTGTCCTCAACCAAACCTGCTGCCGAAGACAACAGCACCGTTCCATCGCCATCGGGGGTCTTTATGACTGAGTCATATATCAGCTCATCGCCGTTTTGAATATAGTTTACTCCGCAAACGGTGTCTACCTCCATGCCCGAAAAATACACAGCGTCTACAAGCGTTGTGGACAGCACCTTGCTGCCATCGTCCAGCGTGACCATAAATGACTCTTTATAATCCAGCCAATCTTTCATGGGAACTTTTAGTTCTCCCTCATCGTCCACTGCCCAAGGGCGGCTGCAATAAAAATTCCATAAATCTTCGGCGCTTTCAAAATCCAGAGGCACTCCGTCAACGGATATTGTTGCCGCAGGCTCTCCGTTGTAATCAGAAGAAAGCAATTCATAAGACGGCAACAGCTGGTACACCGCCCACATATTGAACAGCCTCTTCATTTGTTTATCAAAAACGCCGGCTACGTTCTGGGCAAAACCTTTTGTCAAGAAGTTGCTGCTCAGCATATCGACTATACCCGATATCATGCCATCTTTGTTTTCCATAATGGTTATGGCGCTGTATGAGCCAAAGTACGGGGAGTTGTAGCTTATGTATTTCGAGACCTTTTCTCTGTTTTCGGCGTTTCGGGCAAGATAAATTGACGCTACCTGCCCACCGTTGCTGTGGGATATAAGGATAACTTCCTCATAGCCCTTTTCGTTTATGTAATCTTCAAGCAGTTTTGCGCTGGCTCTGTTGTCCAAACGGAAGTCATAATTGAATACCTGAACTTCGTATTCCTTGCCAAACTGTTCTTGCAGGGAAAAATACATATCTTTCTGGGCATTGATTGCGCCGTATTTCAAACGGCTGTCCTTTTCCCACGGCACCGCCACAACGCTGGGAACGGCAGGCGTGCTGTCCTCATTCATGGCGACAGTGTTCAAAAGGCTGTCGGCAGTGCCGGCGTTGTCGTTGGCAAGCAATTTTTGAATCTCTTCTTTTACGCTGTCCTCCACAATCAACTTCAGTATACCGGCCAAATTCAATCCGTTCTCATTGCTTAAATCCGAAAATGATACATCCAATTCGGTGAACGGGTCCCAAACATCTTTTCCCGTCTCGGAATCATGCAGTCCGCTGCCAAAGAGTCCGGGCAAAATTATTATGGCTTTCTTTTGGCTCTTGTACAGCGCAAAAGTTGTCACAGTGAGGGAGCCAAAGGCCAAAACCAGCACAATTGCGCTAATCATTGCGACAAGCAAAATCTTCTTTTGGGTAGTTTTTGTCATAATCTTTTTTGTCATGGCTAATTTTAATCCCTTCCTTAATAATTTTTTACATTGTAACATATAAATACTGTTTTTTCAATAACATTTCTTTTTTATGACAGCCATTTATTCAACTGGTGGCAGGCTTTGCCGGCAATGTCGGCTATGCAAAAAATCGGCTGTTGTCATAAGCCGTTCTTTATAGTATAATATGAAAAAAAAGAGAGGGTTTATGTCAAAAAGAGTTGGCGTTTACATAATAATAATCTGCATAGTTTGTCTTTCGCTCTTTGTCACGGCATATATCGGCGCAGATTTCGGCGTTTACAGCCCAAGCGAGGACTTTACAAAAATATCCGTAAGTTTTTTTGGCGCAGCATCAACCGTCCGCGCGTTCAGCTTTTATACCGCCGACGCTTCATATGAGGGCGTTTGCAGCATTCAACTTGACCCGGCAGACGACAGCGAAAATGCCCCCTCTTTTACCGATAAGGACAACATACTTATTCCTGCCGTTTCGCACTACACAAAACTAGTCTTTCCCGTACAGTTGCGGCACATGGCTTTGGCGCAAGATTTGCTCCCCGGCACAAAATATTTTTATCGCGTCGGCTGGGCACAGCGCAACAAGTGGAGCCCATGGGGATATTTTATCACCGATGACAACGATGACAACTTGTCATTTCTGCACATAACAGACTCACAAGCAAAGACTGCCGAGGACTTTGACGCATACAACAATGCCCTGCGCAAGGCATACGACACTTTGGGCATACCCGAGTTTATATTATCTACGGGCGACCAGGTAGAAATGGGCGTGTCGGCGCCGATGTGGGACGATTATTTTGCCGTTACGCAACAGATGCTTTTACAAACGACAATGGCGCCGGTCAGCGGCAACCACGAATTTGTTCCTCAGGCGGTACTCAACCATTTTTATCTTGACGCCCCGGAATTGGTAAACTATTCATTTGAATACGGCAATGCGCTTTTCATAATTCTTGACACCAATGACTTTTCTATGACTTCACAGCTTGCATGGGCTGAACAAGTGCTGCAAGCGTCGTCAAAAAAATGGAAAATTGTAGCTTTTCATAAAGCGCCCTATTCAAGCGGCACTCATGCCGATGACATAGATGTGACCAAACTGCGCCAGCTTTGCACCCCGCTGTTTGCCGATTGCGGAGTTGATTTGGTACTTAACGGACATGACCATGTATATTGCCGCACCTATCCGATAGGCGCCAACGGACAAATTGCCATATTCAGCAACCGCACGGAAAGCCTGTCCGGCACAACAAAATACTATTATGACGACCCTCAAGGCGTCATATATGTCATAAACCGCTCTATCGGCACAAAATTTTACGGCAAATCCAACAGCCTTAACGATGACTTAATTGAAAAGGGCGATACGCAAAGAGTGGGCAAGCCGGTTTTCTCAAATGTCAGCATAACGGCAAACAGCCTGAGCTACACCGCCTACCAATACGACAGAGAAGGCAATGGCGAAGTGCGCATTTATGATGCGTTTGTCATTCAAAAAAGCTCTTAATTTCTTGGTCAAACTAAAAACTATATCTATAAAAAAACGCCCTTTTGTGGGGCGTTTTGAGTTTCGTAATCAATAGAATATTTTGATTTTAGTTATTATTTCTTTTTGTAAAAAGAACGCGTGACCCCAGATTATATCGAAGGGCGCCGAAGCTATCTTGGTTTTATTCCAAGTTTTTATGCTTAAAAAGCTGACCTTTTATTTTTATAAATTAAAGGGTGTCGTGCGGAAATTATTTATTTCCGCAAAGCCCTAAGACCGCCAACACTGTGATGGTTTTTGTTTAGTCAAAAAATTACCACTTGTTTCGGCTGACATGTCCCGCAATCTCTGCCTTGCTGCGCTGCTTAAGTGTCCATGCCTCGTCAAGCGCCTGTTTGAACAGAGCCACGCAAGGCGGGTCAAGGTCGATTTCTATGCCTTCTTTGGCAAGCCTTGTAATTTTCATTGCGCATTTTATTATTTGCATATGTATGTCATTTGTACGGTCGGAATCATAAATTTTCTTTGCTTCTTCTGCGGTAAGAGCGTTAAATTTTTCTTGAGGGGCGCCGCATTTTGGGCAATTCTTCGGGGCTTCTTCGCCCTCGTGCATAAAGCCGCATACAGAACATTTCCACAACATAATTTGGTTCTCCTTTTTTATTTTTTATAACTTAACTTTACTATATTTGCCAAAAAAAGTCAATGCACAGCTTTTTTCTCCCGAATGGCTCTTATTGCGCGCGGCAAAAATGCCGCCGTATCGCCAGCGGTCATAGCTATGTCGGTTTTTTCTTTTTGCGCAAGCTCCCCTGCCACTCCTGTTATATACGCTGCCGCCGCCATGCTCTCCAAAGTGTCTTTTCCCCAACCGCAAACGCCCAACGCCGCTCCGCTAAGCACATCGCCGCTTCCTGCCGTTGCCATACCGCCGCCGCCCCTGTCCGACAACAACACTCTTTCGCCATCGGTAACTATGGTAGCAACGCCTTTCAATAAAAGGATTACGCCAAATTGGCGAGCAAAATCCTTGGCATATTTTATCGGGTTGCTCTGAATTTCTGCTCTGGGAATGCCGCAAAGCCGTTCAAACTCTTTCAAATGCGGAGTCAGCACAATTTTTGCTTTGGCTTTTGCATAAATTTTATTATCCATATCGGCAAGAATGTTCAGTCCGTCGGCATCAATAATAAGCGTACCGCTATACTCCGTTATGAGATATTCCAAAATTTCATAATTCGCCGCAGACTGCCCCCAGCCCACTCCCACGGCAACCGCCGTAACTCCCTTTAAGAGTTGTTCAAACTCCTCTTTGACAAAAACCATATTGCCGTCATTGTCGCTGACAGAAAAAAGCGTGCTTTCAAGTATGTGCGGCGCCACTGCGCCTGCAAGAGTTTTTGGCACAACCAGCCTTGACACTCCGCAGCCCGAACGCAATGCGGCAAGACTGAGGTTTGCCAGTTTGACAGCGCCGGGGTATCGCCCACTGCCGCCGATGAGCGCAACATAGCCCCAGTCGCCCTTATGACAAAAGCTTTTTCTCTCCTTCAAGAATTCCGCTATGTCAGAATTCTCTATCAATGAGTAACCTTTTTCTATGGCTTGGATACCTATATCGCAGTTTTTAAGTTCTGCTATGCAATCCTTTGCCATATTGAGCAAATGTCCGCTTTTCAAAAATCCTATTGAAACGGTCAAGTCGGAAAGCACACATTTTTTTGTCATGCCGCTGTCGCCGTCAAGTCCGCTGTTGATATCCACACATATTTTTTGGGAAGATGAGGCATTTATTTTGTCTACAATCGAGGCGGTGAAAGTATCTAATTCTCCCTTAAAGCCCGTTCCAAATATGCAATCCACAATGAAGTCATATTCATCAAAATGGGTATTTTCGTCACAAAAGCGTTCTGCTATTGCCGCTTTTTTGCATTGCTGATAATAAAAATCTCCGTCAGCCGAAGTTCTGTCGTTCAAGCGCAAAAGTTCGCAGTCAATGCCTATGCCATTAAGCAGCAAGGCCAACACATAACCGTCGCCGGCATTGTTGCCGCTGCCGCATACAATTGCCACCTTGCCGAACCAGTCGACGCTGTCAAAAACGGCTTTGCCTGCACGGAACATAAGCTCCTTGCCCGAAACGAAATGTTTTATGGTGTACGCATCGCTTTTCCGCATCAAATCTACGGATAGAACAGTTTTCATATGCCCTCTATTGTTTTCTGAATAACAGATATATACCGCCAACGCACAATAAAGCTGCGTTTACTATTATGACAGAAAGGCAGATTGAGCCGTACCAAGCCGGCATAAGTACAACCGAACCCAACACCAATCCAAGCAATATTGCTGATGCAATGACAAAAA
Organism: Christensenellales bacterium; assembly: GCA_050309775.1. Taxonomy (GTDB): domain Bacteria; phylum Bacillota; class Clostridia; order Christensenellales; family DTU072; genus DTU072. The sequence continues at coordinate 318,279 of JBNRMV010000013.1, forward strand.
GAGCGTCAACTGCGGCGGTAAACAGCGCGGCAACTCGCAAAACAAGTAGCATCTTTTCTGTTTTCACTCCCAATAGACCTCCTTTGTCTTTATTTCCTCTATTGAAGCAACTTTTGTTACACCGTCGTCGGCGCCTTTATAAAGTGTGTTAAAAGAAAGCACCGAGCCATGCCCAAAGCTGACATTCTCTTGTTCAACATAAAAATTGTTGTCTGCGCTGGCGGCATTGTATTCCGCAACGCCGGATATGCCACCGATTATTGCATTTTCGCTCGTAGTACTAAAAACCGTTGAAGAATAGCTGTCAACAACGCTGCCTCTTAAATACCCTACAATGCCGCCGGCAAACAAGAATGGTCCGGTTTCAGAATGAGATGACACGGTTATTTTTCCGTATGAACAGCTGTTTTCAATACTTGGCGCTACACCGAAAGGTACTGAACTATTAAAAGCCGCCACACCGCCGGCATAAACATTGAAGTCCTGCGACTGTGCGGAAATGTCGGCATTGTTTTTGCTTTTTATGATTTTGCTGAAGTTTATACAAACTATGCCGCCGGCATATACATCAAGTATTTTGTCGGATACTGTCGACTGTGACGATATTGCTCCGTTATTTATGCAGTCAGCCACCGTTCCATAGTTCAGCAGCGCCACGCCGCCGACATTGGGCAGCCAGTTGGCGTTGTTTGTGGATTGCGAAACCTTGGCATTGTTTATGCACCCCATCACCGTTGCGCCGGCTTTGTTCTCCGCCACTAATGCCGCCACATCAACGGTATCTGTTACAAACTCTCCGAAAGTTTTGCACTCTTTGACGGCGCCGCTGTTCAAAGATATTGCGCTCAAAAAAGCGTCATATCCTCCCGCGCCGGAACAGGTTACATTTGCGTCTATTTTGCAGTTAATTATCTCTCCGGTGTTTTCATATGCCAACAAAGACAGATACACCGCCTCCGCAGGTTCCTCTTGCGTGCTTGGCAATGATTTCGTAGCAAATCTCCCCGTTACTTTGACATTTATTCCACTCATTAAACCGCTGTTGGATTTGGTGACAAGCCATGAGTTTTCTGCTATTTCCATATCCAAATCTTCAAAGACAAAGTTTATGTTCTCAATTCTTCCCGAAAGCACCGATATCAGCCCTCTGCCATTGTTTTTTGTCACAAAGACGGTATGTCCCATACCGTCAATGCTGCCGCTAAAATCCAACGGCTGCCACTGCTGCGTCAAAGAAAAATCCTTTGCCAGTTTTATGTGAGCGTTCTTTTCCATGGCGGCTTGCAACTGTTTTTCTCCGTATATGTTGTAGGGATTGTCGGCAGTTCCTCTGCCGCCCAATACAAAAAGTCCCCACCATGATGCGCCGCATAGCCCGGCAACCAGCGCAACGACTACAACCGCAGCAATTATGCGGTATTTTTGCTTGCGTGAAAGGGGTTTTCTTGCTATGTCTATGCTGCTGTTTGAGATATCTATGTTTTGCGCATGGCGCATGCGATATATATCTTGAATGCGGCTGACAGTCTTTGCGTCCTTTTGCGCATCGCCGTATTTTTGTGTTAAATAAAGGGATTCTCCCATAATTGCCAGCATTTCCAGCGGAGAAACAATGCTGTTGCCATAAATATAAAACCTCAGACACCTTTTTGCGTGCGCACGGAACAGCTTATAAGATTCATAGTCCTCATCTGTAAAGGTATATGCCGAAAAGTTCAGCAAACTTTTTTCGTATACGGCGGCAATTTTTTTGCTCTTATATAAATAACAAAGCGAAAGCAGCGGAAAGCGTCCGAAACATAAGTTCAGATAAGTTTTGTTGGTTGCTACTATCTCTGAAAAAAGCCTTTCGTCATCGCTCTTTATCGCCGATAACAAGCGCGCTAACGGTTGGTTTTTCTCAAGATAAGCTACTTCTTTATTTTGACCTTTCTTTCGTTTGCCCATTTGTCAAGTATCTCATATATATATTCTTGGTTGACATCGCCTTTTTCGGCAATTTGTTTCAGCATTTCATTTGAGCTTTTATGCGTGGCAAGCAACGCCTCAACGGTTGTGTTCTCTTCATTTATTCTTTTGACAAGGTTGTCGTTGCCGCTTTTTATGATGTCAAGTTTTTTATAATTCTGGGACAGCGCCTCAGCAATGTCTTTGTTTATATATTCGCTGACCTTTTGTACATTTGCGTTATAACTCTCCAGCGTTCGTTGCAGTTCCCTGAGGTTATATCCCTTCTTCTTTTCTTCCAAAATCTCGTCAAGTCTGCCGATTTGTTCCTCTGCCCTTTGTTCCATTTCGTTGACAACTTTCAGCCGCTCCTCAACTTTGGCAATGGTAGCCGCCAATTTGTTGACGCCCTCCGTATACTTGTCTGTCATTGTAATAAACTGATTGATACGGGAAGAAAGGTCGGTTGCGCTCTCTGCCTGTTTCGACAGGTTCTTATAGATTTTTTCAAGATTGCCTTGTATGTCGCCCTTAAATGCCTCGTTAAGTTTTTCGATGTCGCTTTGCATGGCTTCATAGGTTTCGACAAAATCATGCAAGCTATTTTGCACCGGTGTCAACAAATCCCGATAGCCCCTGAAAGACTCTATTAGTGTTTTCATATCGTTATCCATGCCTTTTCTCCTTTATTTTGGCAAATGCTTTATTTATTTGTTTTTGTTTTTCTTTCAAGTTGTGTAAATCGTTGCTGACTGTCTGGAGTATAAGCGCTGTTGCGGCGCTGTTTGCCGCCACTTCGGGCAAGAAGTGCAAAATGTCGATATCAAGCGCCTTGCTGTCACCTCCCGAACAAGCGTCAACCAACTGAATGAGTATGGTATCTTCAGACAATTCAAAATACCGCTTTGCCTGCTCGATACTGCCTATTTCCCAGTACCTTATGCCTGCCTCTCTGTACTTGCCGTGCGCAATATACTTTTCATATATATCAATGTTTTCAAGCTGATAAGTACGCAATCTGTCATCGGTGATTTTGTCGGCGGCAAAGCGCGCGTTGTCGTACTGCCCAAGATTGACGAACTCGTTTATCCTTTCCAGGACATCCTCTTGCTCCACCTCAATTCTGCTGACAATATCCGACAGCGCAAACACGGCTTGCGCAGTGTCAAGGACTTTGAAGTTTTCGGCAAAAAACTGCTTGAATGTGCTTATCTCTTTTTCTTCGGCAACAAACAAATGCTTTTTTGCGCGCGATATGCCAACATAAAAAAGATTGAAATAATATCTGTAAACGGAATTTTCGTCAGCGCTTTTTCTGTTGATAAGCGCGCGTTCAAGCGAATGCCATTTTTCCGCATTGGCGCTCAGCACATTATAAAGCACCACGGTATCCCGCTCCAGACCTTTGATTTCCGAAACCGTAAGAATTTCTTGCGCTTTCAGCAGCTTGCGCAAGGCGCTTTTTTCTTTGGCGCCAGACACTATTACCGTAAAGTTGTCAAAGTTTTGTTTGCTTACGGAAGTAATAAAATCCTTATCTTTAACGAATATCGGAGCGCTTTGCGCCGAATTGTCAATGCTGTCGCCTTTCAGCACAAAACTATGCGTACCGAACTGCCGCACATTTATTTCGCCCAGTCTGTCTATCAGCTCGGCTATGCTTTTGGTGTTGCGGTAATTGTGCGAAAGCTCCGCTACAGATACAATATCCTTTTCAAAAAGCAGCCTTTTCAGGTATGAAAAACTAAAATACGACGGGTTTATCATTTGCAGAGCGTCACCAACGCAAAACAGTTTGAGCGAAAGCAATTTCATAAGGTACAAATTTACTTCCGTCATGTCCTGCACTTCGTCAATGACAGTCAAGGAATATTTGTTTATTTTTTCCGCTTTTGCTATCAATTCTCGGCTGATAAAATTATTGTCTGCCAGTTTTCGCTGTTTCAAGTGCCTTACATAGTCCTGCGCAATGGAAAAAATTGTTTGGCACTCCGCCGCCGAAAAGCCGTCTTTTCGCCTTTGGGTGTACTCCGCAAGCATCAGCATCTCTTTCGGCGCTTCACCGTCATAGCAGCCAAGAATCATGCCATAAATCTCTTTGTATATGACCTCATACGAAAGATGCTTGATTTTTTGCAGCTTTGCGGCAAGCTGGTGATTTTTTATATTCGTTACATACTCTTTTGTGAAATAATTTTCACCTACGACATTCAATTCGGAAGAAATATATTCTCTATATAAATCTTCAAGCAGCATATAATCAACTTTTTTGTCCAGAAACTCTATTATGTCGCCTATTTGGCTGATAATTTTGTCATCTTCATTTACGCTGAAATGCACTCCCAATCGGTTCTCAATTGCTTTCTTGTGGTTTTTGCCGACAAAAATAACATTGCCTGAATTGTAATCTTTGACAAATTCCCGCAGGTTGTTCTTAAATATTTCTACCTTGCTTTGTGTGTCCAGCAGCAATCCCCGTGAAAAAGTCGTATAAAGCACCTTGCCGGCATAATACCTGCATGCCGAAAAAACAATTTTGCTGATACAGATATTTGTTTTGCCGCTTCCGGCCACTCCCTGCGCCAACACATTCTTGTCCTCGATGGCGACAAGTCTTTTTTGGTCATCGCTGAGCAGCGGAAAATTGACTTGGTCGGCGTTTGAAAGCACATAAAGTTTGCTGAAATCCTCTTTCTCCGCCCTCACCTCGTTTATATCTGAAACAATCTGTTTGCAAGCGCAAAGCTGTGTCAGCCGTTGGTCGTTGCGCCTTTTCAGGTTTTCGGCATCGTTATACGCAAAAAACACTATGTCCGTAAGACAAAGTTTTTGTTCCTTTACGGCTTGCCCGAACTTGAAATAAAACAAATGTCTGCCGTCTTGCAGACTTATGCTATAAGCGCTGTTTTCCGAGAATTTTTGCAGATTGAGAATAATGCCGCCCGAAAGTTTTGACAATAAAATATCCACCCCGGCGAAATGCTTTGTTTGGTCAATAAAGCGCTGGGATTTATAAATCTGACTTTGGCTTGATAGCACAATTTTTTGTGTGTCGACAATAAGCCGCATAGTTTCTCCTTTGTTTTGATTTTATCACACAACGACAAAAAAAGACATATATTATCCAAGTTTAGTATTACACTATTTATATATTCTTAAATAATTAATAAAATTTATGTAGTTCTGCCTGCTCAATCTTCAAAAAATGCTCCGCTTATGCACTCCTGAAAACTATATGAGGCTCCACCGATATGGTCCGTAACGGTTTTGAGTTCAAAATCATAAGTGCGCGCAAGCGTATTCCTTGCCGCCTTCCTTATCGCCTTTTGTTGCGCACTCAATTGTTTCATATAAAAATCATTGACCTTTGCCGTCAGGTTTTTCATTGCCCTTTCTTTGTTCTTAAGCTGAGACCTCTCGTCTTGACATACCACAACTATGCCGGTGGGAAAATGCGTTATGCGTACTGCTGTTTCGACCTTGTTTACATTCTGACCGCCGGCGCCGCCTGAATGGAAAATATCAATTCGGATATCCTGTTCTGCTATTTCGGTATGCCTTTGTTGCAGTTTCGGCAAAACTACAACTAAAGCAAACTGCTTGTCCGTCGTGCGGTGAATACCGCTGTGCTTTTTTAGTTTTGAATATGCACCCCTGCCTGATATCGTGATATCAGCGCTCTTTATTCCGCCCTCTGCATAAACAATATCAGTAGGCTGAAAAACAAAACCTGCAGCGGCGCTTTTTTCATAAAATTCAAAAAGGCTTTGACAAAAAGCCGCACTCTCGGCCCTGTTGTCGCCTCGCCTTATTTCTATGGTTGCGCATTCGTCCTTGTCCTGAGCAAGTAATGCTTTTCTCAAATTGTCGGCAGCCTGCGTCATTTTTTGTTCCAAAGCGGATTTTTCTTCAATCAACAAATCTTTAAGCTCTGCCGCGGCGCTCTGCAAGGCCGCATCACAATCGTTGAGTTCCTCCGCATACTTTTCCAAAAGTCTGCGCGCCTCTGCGCTTGCTTCAAGGTCTGCTTTCTCTCTTACAAGCCTTCTCCACATTGCGCCGTGCGCAATGATTTCCGGCGCAGAAATAAGGTTTTCCAGCTCCTCATACCTTTGCTTGATGTTTTTTGTATCTTCCAACAAACGCTCAAACATTTTTGTCTACCACCTGTTGCGCACCTTTTCGGCAAACCCCATACAGTCTTTGAACTCTATTTTTCTTCCGTCGTCAAGTATGGCAATGCCCGAAAACTTTCCAAAAACCTGATGAGCGTCTTGCGCAATAATTATGGCGTTCAGGTCGGTTCGGTTGTCATAAACTGGCTGAAAACTCATTTCCAACCTGCCGTCAGTCGAACTGAACTTCCACGGCTGCATGTATTCCTCTTTGCCGTCTATGACCGGTATGCCAAAGTCCACTCCGTCAATTTTGTGTGCCTCGCCGTTATGAAAAAGCATGTTTTCGCTTGCAGCCGTCGTGTCGCCAAAGCCGTAACCTATATTAAATCCAAATGTACTGCCATCGTCAAGCCTTGCCGACAATGAGCCCCAATACCATGTATTGTCATATGTCCAGACGCCTCTGCCCCAATCCAGCACGGCAAGTAAGTCATTCAGGTCATAATTGCGTTCGCCGTACTGCATATTGCCCGATACTTTCATGCAGTTTATTTTCTGATTGTAATAAAAAGCCCTCTTATCCTCGGCAAACGGTGTGGCTATGACCATTGTATCCTTTGGAAAATCGGAAAGCGTTGCTTCAATTCTCAAAGACTTGCCGTTCTTAAATTTCGGCATATCAAAAAAAAGATACCTGCTGTTGCCGTTGTGCTTGAAAAGTATTTTTAATTTTTTATTCTCATATCCGATGTCGCCCCTTTCGCTTGTCGAGGGCATACCCATCTTGCCCATCGGGAAGGGTATAAAGGCAAAATTTGTATCCAGCGTCTTGTTCTCAAAATCAAAAACCTGAGCGCTGGCAAGCCCCATATATGAGTTGTCGGCAATGGTCATGGATATGCCGAACTTGTCATTGCCAAAATAATAATAATCCCACTCCTTAATGCGGATTTTTGCTGCTTTTATGTCCTTTCTATCATAATCCAACACAAGACCGGTGGCATATCCGGCTTCTGTCAGATGCCCTTTTTCGTCAAGTAATTTTTTCGGTTGTGTGATTCTTAGTTGTTTCATCATCATTCTCCGCTGTACAATTTTGTTACGACAAGTATGCAGGCATACACCGCAGTAAGCCCCAGTTCTTTGATTTTGGCATCGGTGTTTTCGTCGTGTGTATCCGGTTGAAACCAAACATATTTTATTCCCAACTTTGCGGCCTCGTCAAGAGCAGACAGCGCTCTTTGGGGAGAAACAACAATGTTTATGACATCGGGCAACTTGGGCAACTCCGTCAGATTCGGATAGCACTTTTCGCCTTCTACGCTGTCATACATGGGATTTATCGCATATACATCAAACCCCTTTTCTTTTAGGGTGCGAAAAATCTTGTTGCCATATTTTTCGCGGTTTTGGTTTGCTCCGATGACCGCCCAAACCTTTTTTTTCAGCAGTTCTCTTTCCATTTTATGCCCCTTTTTTAGCTTTTTTTATGCCTGCTCTAATGAATTTGACGCCCTTAAAAAACAGTTTTGGATTACATTGCTCTGCGGTCAGGCTCTTTTCTACGGCAAATGACATTATTAACATGGATATAAAGAATGTCGGTCCGAAGTAGTTTACATCTATCAATCCGTATAGTTCAAACAGGATTAGGCCTGCAGCTATGACAAATTTTTCAACCTGAAAGCCTTTTGTAAGTATGGCGCGGTATCTCCAAAATGTAAAAATCGCAAAGCATACCAACCCAAACAAGCCCATATTCGCCAAAATCTGAAAAGGCGTCGAATGATACCAATAAGGCGAATACCCGTCTCCTGCCAGTTCTCCCAGTCTGAAATCCCAGCCAGCTCCAAATATCGGATAGTCCTTAAAGGTATTCCACGCAAGCAAATAAAACTTATCTCTGCCGCTGTCGCTGATGCCCTTGTTCAGCACAAAGCCAAGCACCTTTGAAACCTGCGGTCCATAATATGCAGTCAAAGCTACGCCAATGCAAAAACAAACAGATACTGTCAAGCCCACGCCAAGTTTGTTTTCTGTCTTTGCCATCGTATAGCTGAGCATAAACGGCAGCGCCATGGTAGTAAAAAGCATCGTGCCGCGGCAACCAGTGGACAGTATAATTACATATTGCACAAGAGCCAAGGTTATAAAAAGAAAACCGTAGCGCTTTTTCTTTATGGCGTAATAGAAGTTTGCCGGCAGACACATTGATAACATAGGCGCAATATTGTTTGCCCCGGCCCAACCCAAATCTATATCCTTTGTTATCATGCTGTGTTCCACCGCCTCATAGCTACCCAGTCTATAATAGAATATGAGCATCTGAATGCTGATTACTATGCCGGTGACAAACATGGTCAGCAATATGTACTTCATCATTGCTTCGCCGTTTCTTTTGTTTGTGGTCGAAAGAAAAAACAAAAAACAAATAGACATTGCAAGCATTATGCCCGTAACCAGCAGTACGGCAATGGCATTTCTGCCCCCTCTGCCTATTCCGCCCAAAGCCATAGGCAGCGTGATGAGAAGCAGCGCCAGTGTAAAGCCTTTCAGCCTGCCTTCCGAAAAGAGCGGCAAGAATTTCGGACGGTAATAAATGACATGAAAAATAATACCGCCAAAGAGCAGTCCAAGCGCCATATAGATTATCCAACCCAAGCCGCCCATATTGTGGCGGTTTTTTGAAATAATCAGCACAAACATAAAAAGTATGGACAGCAGTTTTGAGGTGTCACGGCTGAAAATCAACACTACGGCGGCCAGCGCGCACAACACGATTACGCCGATTATCCAAGTGTCCGTCACCCAGAATGCCAATATAATTGCGCCGATAAGCCATACGAAAAAATTGTCACTTGTTATAAAAGAAAGAATTCTTTTAGGGAAAGTTTGATTATTTGAGTTGTTTTGCATGCTGTAAATCCTTAAGGTGCTAGTATTTTTTTACGGTATTATATTATTGTTTGTCCAAATCGCCTACAATTTTTTCGGCGGCAATTTTGTCACTCTGCCGTTTTGCAAAGTACAGCGGAATAAATGTCAAAGCGGCGGTTGCGGCTGCGACAAAAAACAGTTCTTTTGACGGAGAAAACCCTGCCACGCCGACGCCGTCATAATACAGCGTTATTGCCTGCCCAAGGTTTTTGATTACAGGATTGGCAATCGCCGGACCCAATACCATGGGAATGCAGACATAGAAAAACAGCCGCACACCTTCAAGCTGACCGCGTTGCTCCTCGGGATAGAGGTTCTTGCACCACATCATCAGCGATTGATAAATGACCATATAACCGCCGCCGACAAAGATTATTGCTATGACAATTACGAACTTGTTAATGAAATCTCCAATGCCGACAAAGTGCGATAGTATGAGAATGAACAGCCCAAGAATATTGCCCAGCAGCGCAATGGCAACTACGGGAACATATTTTTGCTTGTTAATGAACTTTCCGGCTATCAGCGTGAACGGAATGGCTATTATCAGTCCTATGCCAAGCAATATGCCCGAGATACCCTCGTCATATCCTCTTGTATATATAAAATAATTTATTAAATGTGGAAAATATACATTAAAGCTGATAAAGAACATGCTGAATATCAGCAGCACCATCAGCAGCATTTTGTTTTTTAGCAATAGCTTGAAGTTAAACGCATTGCCGAACTGATGCCAAAAGCCTTTTGGGTTGACGCTGGGTTTCAGCGAGGGCGAATCTTTCAGCGTAAATGCGCAATACACGCCTACAAGCATAACAAAGCTGCCCATGATAACAAAGAAGGCAAAATAGCCAAATGCGGAAATTATGACGCCGCCGATAAGCGACCCGACAATGGTGGCAATAACCGGTTGCACGGCTACAACAGCGCCCAGACCGCCTCTGTTGTTTGCGTTGCTGATGTCGGTTGTCCAAGGGTTGAAGCCGGCGTCATTGCCCAACGAGCCGAAGAACGACATAATGGCATCGGCAAGCACCACCATGGTAGCCATAACCAAAAGATTGTTGCTTTGCAGGAACTCCGTAGCGCCGAATACTATCGTAAACGCGCCCCATAGTATATATCCCCACACAATAAAGGGCTTGCGCCTCCCCAATCTGTCGCTGCCCGTACCCGAAAGAAAAGTCGACAGCGTCGAAACAATGGCGCTAACCGCCACCATCCATGTAATAATACTGGGATTGGGCGCAATCTTTGCATACACAAAAGTATTAAACCACTGATTTTCTATATTCCAACAAAGCTGCCCAGCCAGCCCCGCCACCCAAATTATTACCCAGTTCCTTGTGCTGATTTTATTATTTGAATTCATAATAACCCTACTTATTCAGTCGTTAATTCATGGTAACATAAATTAACATAATTTTCAATATCATTATAGAACATGGAGTGAAGTCTAATAACCTAAATGTATAATCAATAATCTTTTTTTAAACTTTAATCCTAATATACGCCCTATCGTCAAAGCTTACTTGGTTATGTCTAATTCCCTTTGTACTAACATACTGACTAATACATAATGGATCTTGTGTAATTATTCTTTTTAATTCAGCTTCGCTTTGTTCAAGTGTCGGTTTTAATAACGGATACCCGTCAGAAGCCAGAATTATTTCACTATCATCTTTTATAAAATAGCAATCAATAAAACTATTATTAATTGTTGTGCCATTAATGGCCGGATAGCCTTTTTCGCCTGCATCATTTGCATATTTTGCATTGTTTTTAAGTTCTTTTAATATGTACTCTCTACCAATGTCCTTCTGCATTAAGTCTTCAATAGACTTACCATTTTTCAAAGCTTCTAATAGAATTTTTGCCCTAATGTTGGCTAAAGTGATATCATTTTGGTTTGTTCTAGGGAATTCCTTGTTGTTAATTATAATTTTACAATCACCGTACCTTATAATTTGCCTAGTTTTATCATTATATAATACTACATTAGCCATAGGTCTGTCTTGAGGCGGCATTTCTTCCTGGTCAATTTGAGATTTTAAATAATTGTTAAGATAATGTACGGTATCTATTGCGTTTAAATCTTTTTTCATTTCATATAACCCATTAAAAAGAGTCTTTGCCGCGAACAACCCGCCTGATAAGCCATTCCAAAGTTTTTGGGATTTTGATGTTGCACCATCAACAACAGCCACTATTGTTTGGCTTTCAAAGATTATATCTTCACAGAGAACATTGTCTCCATACTTTGATAATAAAAATTTCTCTATTATTTTCATGAATCATTTCTCATGTATTCAAGCATCATAATATGTGTTGCCGCAACCGAGGGCATGCATTTATACGGCTTTCCGTTAATAACTATACAGTTCGGCGCCAAGTAAATGTCTTGCATTTTGTCTTTATCAACAAAAAATAATTTGTATCCATCAACTTTATTTTTTTTCTTATTTTTTATGTTTTTCCTTTTTTTACTCTTATCATAAAATGTTGTTGCCAGTTCAGATGAAGATATATGTAATTGAGTATAAAACATTAATTGAGGCTTGCCTCCTTCAACTAAATCTCTATAAAAATATAATACTGAATTTTCGAAAGAAAATGCACTAAAAATATTATTCTTTCTCTCGTTAAAACCTTTGATATTATTCAATCTTAATTCATCAATTATTTCTTCTTTTATTGCGTTCTCAATACCTTTTATCGTCAGCTTATGCTCATTATTTAATGCATATTTTGCTTTCAATGATGCGCCCACGCTGTTTTGCATGGTATTTTTTCCTATTGAAACCTTTTTGTGCCTAAATATAAAAACAAATTTTTCATCACTTGTTTCTACATAGCCGTTGAATCCTAAATGATTGGACAAAACTGATTTACTTAATGAGTTAAGAAATGGTCCTTGCTCGTACATATCGCGTATAGATATATCATTATACTTATAATCCATAGCTCTGTTAGTCATTAAAGAATAATAATATTGTGTACGTGAAGTGGATATTGTGACAGAGTCTTGATTCTCTTGAATATCTTCAACACGAATCATGAGATTGTTATAAGTTTTTGAAAATCCATGCACTGTTGTTATTTGATCCATATTACTTAATGCAAAAGGCGGCAAAGAATACATTTTCTCATTGTCATCATTTATAATAAGTTTCTTACCTTTAATCCTTAATATGTCAACAGCAGGAAACGTATATTTATCTTTTTCAAAGTCTTTATCCTTGTTTATACCAGAAAAATCACGCCCAATCTGCAAATCGGCTTTAGTTGAGTTTTCATAAACCAAGAGTTTCTCACGACAATAAATAGAACACAGCTTATTATAATCCTCGATAAGCTTATTGGGGTCTTCAAACTTTTTTCTAAAATGTCGGGTAATTGCAATGACTAGTGAGTTCAAAATAAATGCAACAGCTAATGTAACGAATGTTTTTATATCAAAAAAAACTTCATAGCTTAAAGGATTTTTTTTAATTAATAAAGAAACCAATACAAAAACGACTACGATGATACTGCCCAAAAGTGAAGTTATCAAATCCTTATTTGTAAAAATCTTCCCAAATCTTTTATTTATCTTCACAATAACCCTACCTATTCAGTCGTTAATTCATGGTAACATAAATTAACATAATTTTCAATATCATTATAGAACATGGAGTGGAGTAGCGCAATATGGAGCTGAGTTAAGGATGGCAAAGCAATAGGTGGAATACACCTCATAGCCCCTTTCTTTGAGCCTCTTATAAATCTTATTCCCGTACTTTTCAGGGTTCTGATTGGCGCCAGCCACCGCCCATATCTTCTTTTCAAGCAACTTTTTTTCCATGGGTTCTCCTTGTTATGATTATAGCATAGATAATACTATTTTATTTTTCTAATAATTTTTATCAGTTTTTGAGGTAATACCTTTTTTACTGTTCTCTTTATCTTTGTCTTAAAGCTTATTGGAACATATTTATTGACTGCCTTATCAAAGGGCATACCCTCTTGTAAAGCTGTCAAAAATTCTTCTCTGTTTTTGTGCGGTGTTTTTGGTTTTAATAATGATGAGTTTTTCATTGTAGCTTTTTCCATATCAAATTCACTCATCCTTGCTTTTTCAAAACTATCAACAATCTGTTTGCCTTTATCCGTATTGGCTATTATTAAAGAGGTTCCCGTCTTTTCATTAAAGCTTTTATCAAAATTGGATATACCCCAAAAATCTGCTATTGTGATATCTGAAGTTCTCTCTTTTGACGCATAAGCGCAATTATAGCAAGAGGGCATAAGCATTATTCTTTGTATAAAAGCTCTATTATATGAATCATTATTGCTTTCTATATTTTTATTTTCACGATTCTCAAAAAACAGCATTATAGAGTTCGTACTAATCTCCTCATTGACCTTCTTTTTAGCCCTAAATGTATATTTAATTACTTTCTTCTTATACTTTCTTTCCAAACCCTCTATATATTTATCAAAAGATAATTGACTTGGCACGCCATGACAAACAAGGTCAACCGTTAAAAGGTTTTCATAATCCTTTTGCAAAAAACCTTTGAGCCCTGCTATTTGGCATCCCGTCCCTGTAAACAACACTTTTTTGCCTTCTTGCAAAGCTTTTTTCGCTAAAGAATAAGCTTCATAAGTATCGCTCTTGATATATTTGGATTTTCTAAATTTCTTTGCTTCTTCTCTTGTCTCTGCACTCGTGTGTCTAACCTTCAAATCTTTACACATTTCCGCGCCAAAGATTACAAAATTTTCCTTGCAAAAAGCATTCATAATAGCAGTAAAAGCTCCACCTGACGAACTTTTACATACCTCTTCTTTGTCTTCCAAAACCATAGCGTAGCATTTGTCAGCAGCTTTATGTTTTACTTTCTCACTGTTTTCATCAGCAAACGGACACACCTTTATACAAAGACCGCAATCAATACACTTATCCTTATCAATGACAGGATAAGAGAACCCGTCTTTGTCCTCTTCCATACTAATACATTGTTTAGGACAAATGTTTACACAAGCCGTACATCCACAGCATAAAGATTTATCTTTTGTATCAAAATAGTTACTCATTTTTACCACCCTTTATTTTTAACTTTTTGAATACTCTATTTAATGGCTGTGTTATCAACTCTTTTTCGTACTTATTCATACTTATAAACCAAACTGAAATTATATAGATTATGGTATATAGTAATATCGAAAGAACCAACCAAATTATTTTATTGGTCTCAAACACATAATTCAATAGCAAGCCTGCTCCTATGGGAATAATTAGCGATGGAAGTACTTTTAATATACTTATCCAAAAACCTTTTATGTCTAGTCCAAGTTTAACATAATAAATATTAATAATAATTACAGGACCTATTATCATAGTTAAAGAAGTTGCTATTGCAGACCCTATAGGCCCCCATTTCATCGCGAGCGGAACACTTATTCCTGCGTTAACTAAAGCAACAATAAGATACATCACCGAACGAAATTTATGTTTGTTAAGTCCTTGCAATATAGAAATTCCCACATTTTGAATCAAAGGAATAGATAAAGGTACCATAAGTATTAATATAACTATATACGATTGATCGTAGTCCCTGCCAGCCCATAAATTAATAAACTGTCTGCCAAAAAATATAAACCCGGTTAAAACAAGAGCTATTATGTAAAATTGCAGTCTGCCTGTTCTATTAAATAAAGAGGACAGTTTAGCCATATAATTATTTTCCTTTTTGCCGGCTATTTGAGATATTTGCGGAAGAAATACGCTTGCCATAGAAGTGGAAAAAAGTTTATAATAATTTACTATTTGTATGGCAAGCGAGAAAATAGCTATTGCAACGGATGTTTGCACAATTCCCAAAACAAAATGCCCTGTGCTCCAAAAAAGCCTATCTACAATTAAATTTAAGAACACATAAAAGGAATAAACGCTTATGCCTTTTAACAACTTCCAGTCTTCAATTTTTTTAGGAATTTTAAATTTTATTTTTAATTTATAAAAACAGTAGAACATACTAGATATATCTAAAATTAGATTTAATATAGTAGCGCCAATTACTATACCTACTGCTTTATAGCCTAACAATAAAATAATTACTATAGTTAAAGGATTTAATATATGCCTTACTATATCCAAAACTCTATAAAAAATAAATTTTTCATAAGCTTGAATTAAAGATTTGAATACCGTAAAAAAGAAACTTAATCCTACATTAAAAACAGCTATCACAATTAGTTTTTGCATAATGCTGTTTTCACTTGGAGTTAACCCTTTAAATACAGCATTTGTATTAATTGCAAGCAATATTCCTAAAATAGCTACAAATAAACCAATAGCTGTATAAAGTATAAGCATAATACCATTAAGCTTCTTTTGAGATTCTTCATCGCCTAAGGCTCTATATTTTGCGGAATATCTAATAATTGCGTTGCCAAAACCAAAGTCAAATACCGTAAAATATACTATAACAGTATTAACCAATCCATAAAGACCATATTGGGCTTGTCCTAAGCTCCTGATTAAAAACGGAGTATATACCAAGGATATAGCTACGCTTAAGAATATACTTACATAGCTTAATATAACCCCAGCCTTTTTTTGATTTACTTTCATACTGCCTCTACTGTTTTGTATTTATTTTTTCTATTTCGTCCTTTAATGCGTATACCCTATTTTTATATTCAGGCATAATTTTTTGCAAGTGTTCTTTTATGTTTTTCTCATTCTCTTGCAACCATTGAAAACCCTTTTGCACATCTTTTTCGTCCTTAAGCCCTTGAACAGGTATCACATAATTATCATAACCACCAAACAAATCCTTTGCAATTCCTTTTGCCTTAACCGAATATCCAACCACTAATGTGGGCGTACATGAGGAATAAGCCGCAATACTAGCATGAGTTCTTGCCGCAACAATAAATCTACATTTTGATATAACATACTTTAGTTGCATGCAATTTAATGTTTTTTTCTCATCAATCAAACAAACTCTATCTGTATTCTTAAACCTATTATACAATGCTGTTAAAGGCTCTAAATCATTATTGTTATTCCACACCACATGAGGAATAAGAGCTATATTCATATCGGTATTATCAATTATATATTGAATTAAATTCTCAAAGTTCCTAAATGTTATATTGTCGCCTTTTTCTAATCTTTGGACAAGCGGGCTTACATTTATGCCAACAGTATTGCCTGCAATAAAATCATCGGGCAACTTACATTCCTGCGTATCTAATATAAAAGCGCTATCGGGAATAAGCCTTACATTATCTTTTACTCCCGCTTCAAGCAATGCATTATAGGTTATAGATTCCCTTGCCGTTATTAAAGAATATCTCTTCATATCCTCAACAACTTCTTTATCTTTTAATAAATCAGGTTCAATTGAGCAGCCAATTAGGGCTGTTATATTATTGTTTTTATTTAGCTTGTTGTTGATATAGGCGTAAACATCATGTTCACCATAACAATAGTTGTCGCCGCCTATAGATAGTGCTATTTTATCCCTTATTCTTAATAAATTCTTATTTTTCCTATAGGTTAAAATGATATTAGTATTAAATATCGTTCTCACAAAATAATTTGCAATATGGGGAAGTGACCCTCTTTTAATTTCATCTCCACTATTTTCTATATTTATTTTTTTATTTAAATTATAAAATATATCTTGTTCCTTATTATGCGAATATAAAATATTGCTTTGAGCAAGGCTAAGAGTACTGATCAAACTTCTTACTAAAGCCTCACAACCGTGATTCTGGCTGCCACCATGGTTTGCCAATATAATTTTACTATACATAGTCTTAACTCCTTTTAATCGTTTTTTTGTAATTTATATTTGTTATAGCACAAACAATCCCAAGTAACAACCAAAAATTGGGCATAGCGGAAATGCTTGCGCTCATAACGCTTAATGGTGTGAATACTACCATAAAAACCATGGTTGCTTTACTATACTTTTTAGCGTGTTCGCTAATTGATATACTTTGATACAATTTAAGATTCTTTAATGCTATATATAACCCCCAAGCCATAATCATTGCAAAAATAATTATTCCAAATTCAACAAAAATTTCCAAAAACCAAAAATGTGGGTTCATTAACCAATCTATTGATACATAATCTATATTGGGTAATCGATAAAATGAATTTCCTATGCCTGTTCCCATAAAACCAAAATTCCATCCATTAAGCAAAATATTTTTCCATATTGTTACCCTTGCCTCTTCAGAAATAACAGACAAATCTACATATCCTAATAGAACTATGGCAAAAGAAAAAATAATTGTTAATATTAGAATAGGAAACTGATATTGTTTTTTTAAACTAAAGAAAATAAATAAAATTATAATTAATGGAAGTACAATAAATCCCATTCTATTATCAGCAAGTATTATCATAAGAGCAAATAGACCTACAAAAAATAGATATATTATATATTTGACCAGCTTTTTTCTTATCTTAATGCTTATGAATATAATAATAAATGGTAGAAAACTTAATAAACAAAAAATTAAATCATTGGGATTGGCAAATGTCCCAAATGGATAATAATATCCAATAGATGTTATAAAACCAACTGCGTTACCATAGCCACCAAAAAATGGTGTGCCCGTATAAGCCTCTATAATACCTAGACCGCAAAATATCAACAAATTTATTATTATTATGCCAACGGTAAAATTTATTTTTTTATAGTCACTTAACAACACCATTATGGATATCATAAAAAATATACCAAAGAAATAATTAACCAACCCTTTTATAGAAGCTATAGTATCAGGTGTCCACAAAAGCGCTAAAAATCCATAAAACAACCATATAGCGCAAATAAGCAAAGTGGATTGGTTGAAAATGTTATCAAATCTTGATTGAAATATAATATATAACACAAAAATCGGTAGTAACAATCTAAATATATATAAGTAACCCACACCAATATCTATGCCTGGTAAGGCTGCGCCCCAAAGTGCACTTGAAATCAAACAAATCCAAAAGAATGATATGAATTTATTGTTTTTTTCATTACCAATTAATTTTTGATTGTTATTACTTCCCATTTCCATATTGTCACTTCTTCATAACATTATAATGTGTTGCCCGACTAATTAAATTACTAAATTGCTCAAAAGTCTTATCATTATTCAGTGTTGCTTTCTCTAAATTCTGTTTCAATTCTTTCATTAATTTGTCATCAGTTAGCAATAATTCAAGACTTTCTTCCAAACTATCAGTACTGTTCTCGCAAATTACTCCATATTCCGTGGGCAATACCTCTTTAGTTGAATTTGTTAAGGTTGATAATACTGGAACTCTTAAATAAATTGCTTCCTTGATTACCATACCTTCTGATTCTTGAAAAGATGGCAAAAGAAATAAGTCTGCATTTTTGAAAAACCGATAAGGGTTTTTCTGGTTTCCATATAAAACTACAAAATCCTTCAATTCCAACCTAATTATCTCATCCTCAATTATCTCTCTGCAATTACCATCACCCACAATGTGCCATTTTATCTTATAGCCTTTTATGGTTAGTTTTTTAATGATATTTAACACTCGAAAATGTCCTTTTTCCGTTGATAGCCTTGCAGCAGTTATTATGTTGAAGTAATTTTTATCATAGGTCACAGTATCAGTATCAGATAGAGCACTAAGACTGTCATAATTAATGGGATTATTTACTACAACTAATTTATCTTTTAATTCTGGCATCATAGTTGCCATAATAGCATTGCAAGATTCCGTTACATTCACTACAAAATCAAATTTATTTAACAAGGACCTATTGTACTTCGTATCTCCGCCGTATAAACTAAAATCAGCATGCATATAACTAATTTTTATATTTGCTTGCATTTTTTTTAATACAAACTCATTGCAACTTCCATACATATTCCTATCGTTACCATTCTGCATATATGATATTGCAACATCGTATTTTTTTGACACTTCTTTTGTAAAGGGCAAAATGAGGGACATAACAAATTTTCGACCAAATAATCTAGCACATGATTTAATAAATAAAGATAAAAATCTAACGAAAAACCCATGTTTTTTTGCCTCTGCAAATGAGATACCTATTAGTCTGAATAGAAGATTGCTTTCAATTACATTCACATTCTCGTTTAAGTCGGCTAATAACTCATCATCTTTATGAAATAATATTAAATCTATTTCATATCTATCGCCAATTAGATTTAATAGATTTATTAATGATTTTTGTATACCACCAATTTTTAGATTATTATTTACTATTGCTAATTTCATTTGACTTCTTTAGCTCCTTCCAGCATCAACCTATACACATAGCTAAACTTGTATGTGTCCTTCCACATTTTTTTATGTCTTATTAACAATTGCAAACAAAGAAGTTTTGCCCACTTTTTTGACAAACAAGCAAAAAAAGTTCCTTTATCCTTAAAAAATTTATCAGTATATCCTTTAAACCAAGTTGAATCCTGTTGACTAACATTCCCAATTATTTCAGTATTAGCATAAATTTTCATGCCTTTTCTTAAACATTCTGCTACGAACAAACTGTCTTCTCCGCTACTGTACTTTGCTCCTCCACCAAACAATAAAGAGAAAAAAACATTGGCTTTTAACAGATTTTCTCTTTTTACAGCTATCTTTACAGCCCCATATCTTAAAGACTTATAAAATCTTACTCTTGATTTTTTTGGTATTATATATGTTGGTCTTTCTTTGTTTTTGCTAGGAACGTTAAATAAAATAATGTCAGCTTTAGGGGTTTTTTTAAAAGCTTGTATTATTTTTTCTTCATACCCATCATCGTACTTTACATCATCATCAGCAAATAAGCAAATATCCCCTGTGGCTCTCATTAGCGCGTTATTACGGCTTAATCCAACTCCTCTTTCACTAAAAGATAGAAATTTAATCTTTCTGCCTTTATATTCAATCTCTTCAAATTGATTTCTATCACACTGATTTATAATTATCGCATCAGTTTGAATATTCATTTTTTCTACAAGGCTATGGTCTTTTTGATACATTGTTGCTACTAATACTTCAACTTTCATTTATTTTCTCCTAATTTAATAAGTTTTTTATTAGTTCTATTATTTGCGGATAGGTATACTTTCTATCAAACTTCTCTTCTGCCAATTTCCTGTTGTTATTGCCCATATCAAACCTTAGCTTTTCATCCTCATATAACTTTTCTATCTTTTCGGAAATATCCTTGATATCTCCATTTTTACAGTTAAAGCCTACATTATATTTTTCTACCAATTGCCTGTACTCTTTGTCAGGTTGCGTGTTAATCACTGGCAACCCTGCCGCGGCGTAATCTCCAACTTTATTAATAATGCTTGCCGAGGATGATTCAACAATCGGATTTACTGCCACATCGCAATTTGTTATATACTCAACCATTTCGGGATACGGTTTTCTTCCCAAAAATTCACATTCTATATCTTTATCTTTTGCTCTTGACAAAAAGCTATCCATTAAAGGACCGTCGCCCAACACTTTGAATTTTATATTGGTTAAGCCTTTTTCTTTTAATATCTCAAACGCGTCAATTATATCATTGATATTATAACTGTGTCCAAGCGTTCCAATATAAGCTAACCATATTTCATTGTGGGGCTTATCCCGATACTGAAAAGAATCTTTATGCTTATCAAAGGTATCAAGCTCCGTTCCCAAAAAAACACTTAATCCTTTTGCTTTCTTTT
>JBNRMV010000014.1:0-27522 GCA_050309775.1 Christensenellales bacterium
TGCAAGCAAGACTTTCAGCATAATTGCCAAAGACATAGCCGACGCTGAAATTACTCTTGAATATGACAGTGCGGAATATGACGGCACAGCTCAAGAACCCGATGTCACATCAGCTAAGATAGACGGATTGGATATAACCTATACGGTAGCTTACAGCAACAACCCCAATGCCGGCACAGCCACGGTTACTATCACCGCCACCGGCAACTTCAGCGGCACTGCAAGCCAGACTTTCACCATAACCGCAAAAGACATAACGGACGCTGTTATTGCGCTTGAATATGACAGTGTGGCATATGACGGCACAGCCCAAGAACCCGAAGTGACATCAGCGAAGATAGACGGATTGGACATAACTTATACGGTAGCTTACAGCAATAACACCAATGTAGGCACAGTCACGGTAGCAATAACAGGTGCAGGCAATTATACAGGTACGGCAAACAAAAGTTTTGTCATAACAAGGCGAACTATTATTGTCACACCCACGGAAGGAATGTCAAAATATCAAGGGCAGCCCGATTCGGAATTAACATATTCCCATAGCGGAAGCATAAACGGACAAACTGCCAAATTTGTCGGCGAACTTTCAAGAGAGGAAGGAGAGTCTGTGGGGAGCTATTACATATACATAGGCAGCCTTGCCCTTGCCGATAACGGTGATTTTGTTGCCGCCAACTATTATTTGCAACTCTCAAGCGAGGCAGTAACTTTCACCATAAAACCTTTGGAACAAATAGTCGGAGTGTACGGGATAAACAAAACCGGATATAGCTGGGGCGGCAACGCAGTTCCAAGCGGCATAACGGTAGCAGGAACGCAGGCAGGCGACACAATACTATACAGTAAGGATAATACAACCTGGTATGCCGACCAAAGCAGCATCACATTCAATACAAGCGGCGCTCATGCCGTGTATTACAAAGTTTCCAGACTCAATCACAATGACGCTGTCGGCATGGCTTTTATGCTGATAGAAGAGGCGTATTTGATAAGCGATTTTGAAAATCAAACGATGCCTAACAATTTTATTGCCACAAGGAAGAGTATGACATGGACAGATAATGCCAGCCAGATAAGTTTTGTGCAATTTAACGACAGTACAATGGCGGCAACCTCATTTGCCTCAGGAATGAACGGCATATTGTTTAATGTCAGCGGAAAGCCCATAGGCGCAAATTATTTGGCAATAGATGTCTATACATCGTCCTCATTGACTTATAATGAACAGCATTTTGTCTATACAAACAACAGACTGTCTTATGAACAAAGCTATTCGGGCGGCGTGACTACCGAAACGGTGGCGCGCACTATTTTTGTAAATTTATGGAAGATAAACAGTTCATACATATGGCAAAGCCTGCAACTGAATATATCCAGCGGTTCAGGCACTATATATTTTGACAATGTGCGCTATACTCAAAGCGCAGATGTGTTTATTGAGCCTGCACTTTCCAGCATGGATGTTCCTTATCTTATCAGCCCTGCAATAAATTCCATCCAAAACGATAACACCCTGAAGTTCGTATGGCAAGCTGCTCCCAATGCGCAGCACTACAACTTGTATTTATATAGCCAATCGAATATGGAGGGGCTTATTGCTTCAATAACCGGGGTTACCAACTTAAACTGCAACATAGATTTATCGGCAGTAGGCACTCAAAAGGTTTATTGGGTCCTAAATACCGTATTGATTGACGGAAGTATTTCGCCTGTCAGACAAGGCTGGTTTAACAGAGTAACTCAGACATATGCCGAATTGGGAACAGTGCGCTTTCAGCAAGGAGATATTGACAATATTCAGCGGAGCGACATAGACGGCAATTGGATAGACATGGCGGAGAGTGACCTTGTTTCATTATCTCCCAATGATACGGTTTATGCAACAGGGGTATGCGAGGATGAGCAGCTGACGGGAGTAAGACAAAATTTCGGCACAGGAGAATTGAGCGACAACTGCGCCGTTGCCGTGACGCTTAGCGCAGAAAACCCCGGCATTTATTGGTACCGGGTGTGGGTTTACACCCAAAGCGGCAACCAAGAGTTGACAAGTTCTGCCGGAGTAGCCGTTGCGTTGAGCAAAACGGCGCAAACATTTTATTTTGATTTGTCCTCAGCCAACGATAAGTCAGCTGTCACCGGTTATGCTGTACAAATAATGGGCAATGAGCATGCCGTTTATTTTCATGCTATGGGATTGGTAAAAATGCCTGTGGCGGCGGCTCAAAATACATACAACGAAGTTTTCACGACGGCGCCAAGAAAAGACAATTAACTTGCGCGCAAAGTATACGGGAGAAATACCTACAATGAAAAAGGTTAACTCAAAAACTTTTATAATAAAAATTTTGGCGGTGACAATAATGATGACGCTTACTTTTATGGCTTTGTCAAGCTCAACGACATTGTTCTCAAAAAATACGGCAGCAGCGCAATCTGCCGTTGAACTGAACAGACAAAAATCCGATTATGATGTGTTGCGCAGCTTGCTTATGAGTGACCAACCTTTGGTTTGGACTTTTAACGGCTCCTCAACGACGGCTAACGGCGGACATTATTCAGGCAACACACGCAACTATATTGAAGTGCTTTCTGCCTTTTTGGCAACATACTATGGCAGAACCAATGATAGCATGTTTAACATTGCGGTGGGAGGATATACCGTCAATGATTTTTGGTATAATCAACCAAACGGCGCAGGCTCATTGCACCCCGATATAGCGTATATCAGCATCGGAAAGAATGATGCGGCTTATTTTATGTCAAATGACGGCAGCTATCATCATTCCGGAGCACAACCGCCTAAAAGCATGCTAAACCCCAATCTGATATACTTTAAGCAAAAGGTAGAAGCATTTATTGACCAAGCAAGGGAGGCAGGCGCATTGGTCATTTTGGGCGTTCCCAACAGCATGCACCAAAGTTTCGGCGCGCAAAGAGAGTATTATGAAAATTTTTACGCTCCCACCTTGCGAGCCATTGCAGCGAATAAAGGAGTGCTGCTTGTCGATTATTTGGCAAAATATCTGGAGGATACCTATGCCGCAGATAATTATTGGTTTAAGCCCGACAGAATGCATGTCAACGGATTGGGCTATCTGACGCTTGCCAATACACTGATAACCGATTTGGACTTGGACAAGCAAAACACGCTATATACCACATTGAACTATACCGCGCAGCGCAAGAAAATGAAGGCGCCATACTTTGAGCCGCTGGCGGCAATAGAGGATACCTATATCCATGAACCGGATACCCAAAAGCTGTCTCAGTCGGGATATGCCGCATATCAAAGAAACAATCTTAAACAGTTGATGGACGCAAGTACGGCTGTCTTTTTGGGCGGAGACGCTACCGCAGGCGTGATGAGGGAGAGCGTTATCGAAAGAACTTTTTATCAATATCTGTACAAAAACTGCGCTCCTGCGGCAAGTCTAAAGATGTGCGGCACAACGGCGCAGCTGGTGGGTAGGGTCTCCGAGATTGCCAACAACAGCGTAGTATTTTTCATGCCCGAAGTATATAACGGCGAGGGGCAAAAGGTCGAGCCGGACACAGCCTTATTCGAATCGCGTGTGCGCAACCTTTTGAATTTGCTTGCCGCTTCCAAAGGTTGTAAGGTGGTCTTAATGACGCCATTTCCGCAAAGAGATGCGCAAAAGAACGCTGATTTGGCAGAATATGTTGAAATTCTGTACTCCCTGTCGCAGCAAAAAGGCAGCGCATTGATTGATTTTTTCGGGTATGGCAATGCATTGGCAAATAAGAATGAAAACTTAATGAGAAATTGGACGGAAGAGAGCGGATTGCCCAATTATGTAGCGCATTTGGAAATGGCGAAATACATAGCGAAGTTTTTGAATATGAATGAACAAAGCGTCACTACTGCTGGCGGCGAAAGTCTGAATTTTACAAACCCGTCGGCGACTAGCGGACAAGAAAGGGACAACCTGACGCCGCAATATTCATTTCTTTCCGGGTCAAACGATACCGTTTTGTTCATGGTAGGCGAAATAGAAAGTATTTATCATGATGCCGGTATCGTATATACCAGCGTACACAACGGAAAGAGCCACAGAGTTTACGGTAAAGATTCTTATGTAACCATAGAACACACAAGTACGGGGCAGTATACATTCGGTTCTTACGCAATCCGCGGAGAAAAGACGATATTTTTTAATGATATCACATATGAAATAACCCAGCTGGACGAAGTTCAACACACGCCGCAATACACTATCCGCACTGATTTTCGGCCTGCGGATTATTCCAATTTAGAGTACAGAAATAATACGCACAGCAGTCAATGGGCGCCGTTAAATGAAGAAAATATTATAGAATTGGGCGGCGGCATAAATGCTGCCGAACTGACTGCGGCAAATGCAGGGCTGGTGGGCATAAAGTATAATTTCCCCGCAGGCGCGCTTATTCAGGACTACAACCGCATAGCGTTTACTGCAAGCGCAGAAAATGCAGAGTATTATGCATACCGCATTTGGTATTATAAAAATGACGGCAGCTCTGAGGAATTGACGCCGGCGTCAGGAGTAAGCATATATCTTTCGGGCGCAGCGACGGCTTTTTATTTCGATATCAGTTCCATAAAGCCGTTATACCCCGATATAACAGCTTTTTCCATACAGTTCGCAAACACAAACCATTCGATAATGCTGCACAGCGTCGGAGTAATAGAAATGCCAATATTTGGAGGTTAATCCTAACATTTACATATATCAATAAACATGTTAGAATGAAAACGGAATATGAGAAAAGTAATTATTGTCGATGACGAGCCGTGGATTCTTAGCGGACTAAAAAAAATGATAAACTTTCAAGCCTGCGGTTTTGAACCGATTACGGCTTCTTCGGGCTATGAGGCGCTGGAGTATCTGCAAAAAGACCCGTTGGGTGTAGATTTGGTCATAACCGACATCAACATGCCGGGCATGAACGGGCTGGAACTTATCAAGAACATAAAAGAAATACGCTCTGACATAGAGATTGTCATTCTTTCGGGGTACTGCGAATTTGAGTATGCGCGGCAGGGCATGCGGCTGGGGGCCAACGATTATGTGCTGAAGCCCGTAAACATAGCCGAAATGGAAGCCTTGCTTTGTCGAATCAACAACAAACTTGATGTGTTTGAAGTAATCGCCGTTCCCGATTTTCCCGAAGGCAGTCAGTATTTTGCATTGATAGGCTCAGGAGAAGCGCTGCGCAACCTTGCTCGGTATGCCGTTTATGAATACGGCAACGAAACTGCATGCCTTATTGCCGTAAACAATGAGGAAGAAATGCTGCACATTCTCAACAACATTCCCAAAGGCGTACTTGTAGGCGCATCTTCATTGACGGACAAACCCGACATGCATAATGCTTTAATCAGGGAAGCCAGACTGGCGTTTTTGTCGCCTTTTATATACGGGGAACAAAAAGTATATGTCTATCGCCCGACAAACTTTGAAACGGCAAAAAGTATTACAAAATCCTTAATCAATACATATTCGCAAAATTATCAAAACATATTTGCCCTGCTGGAAAGCATGCCTGAAGAAACAATAAAAAATGAGCTGACAATAGAAGACCTTACACATATTTGGAACGGTATTGCGGCATTTTTTATCGGCAAGGAAACGCTTTCCTCAGGATTTAATTATTACAGCGCAGACGACCTTGCCGATGAATTCAAAACGCAAACAGCCATGTTTTCCTATATCTCAGAGGCAAGCAAGGACACTCCGGAAATATTTGACGACGACAAGCTGGGCAAGAGCTTTGCCAACATGTTGGTCTATATCACAAACAATTATAACAAAGAGTTGTATCTGAAAGATTTGGCGCAGGAGTTTTATCTGAATATGACATATTGCTGCGACCTTTTCCGCAAGCACCTCAATATGACTTTCCATGAATACCTTACGCAAATAAGAATGAAAAAGGCAAAGGAACTGTTGCTTTCGGGCGAATACACAGTCACCCAAATATCCGGAATGGTGGGGTATATTGATAATTATTATTTTTCAAGAGTGTTTAAGAAATACTTTGGCGTGGCGCCAAAGAAGTTCAAAGAGAGCAAGTAGAAAAACGGTTGGTAAAGGGGTATGAGAAGCAAGAAAAGCGAAAAATTTGCAACCAGATTGGCGCATCAGCTATATTTGTCCGTCATAGTAATAATCATATCCTTTCTTGCGGGATTCTCTTTGCTTATTGCCGGTTCGTTTATGTTCATTTCTCAAAGTGAAAATGCCTATAATAACGCCATTATCGAGCAGATAAACAACACCTCTGAAGGGTTGCTTATCTCCACAAAAAATGCCATAAGAGAGCTGGCATACTCCAAAGGCTTGCATGATTATTTAACACCGGAAACAGAGGGATATGACACAGACAAAATTAAAGCGTTGCAAAGTTTTGAGCGTGAAGCAAATTTATTGCTGGCGCATACCTCTGATATTGTCGCAATAATTATTCAAAATAATGCGGCGTCCGACATTGTGCGGGGCAACAGCAATTTTGACAACCATACTTTCAATAAAAATGTCGTGATAGACCCGGAAATAAAAGGGCATTATTTTTTAGCCCCGTATTATGACAACAGACTTTACTGCCATTTGCTGCCCGTAATAATGCCTATATATTCCGACTATGACGATGAGGGCAAACAGACAAAACTGGGGGACGGCATATTACTGCTTGACTTTTCATTTTTTTATGACAGCGTAGACAGCCTCAAAGAAAACGCGTCAATAGACTTGTTTTTAATTGGTAAGAAAGGAGAGGTCGTTATAGGCAACCCAGAAGTGTATGCCAACCTGATTGCCGCTCAAACCTCTGAAACGGGGGAAAGACGCTTCAAATACAACGGAAAAAAACATGCCATTGCCGTCAGGCATGTGGATGTTGCCGACTATGATTCTGACTCGGTGTACAGCATTGTTGCGGTCTTAAGAAAAAGCGTATTATCAAAAAATATCATTTACCTTTTCACCATTGCCATAGCGTGTATGGTTCCGTCCATGGCGGTTATTTTCATTTCTTTCGGCAAAGCAAAGCGCAACATAGGTTATTCAATAGGCGAAATAAAGGAGTTCACCAAACAGATTAGCGAAGTAAATTTCAAAAACCGCATGGATTACGCCCCGAACAGCGATTATCGCGGAATTTATGAAAATATAAATAAACTGCTGGACAAGTACATGGTCATTAGTGAAAACTTGGTCGAAAGCGAAAAGCTTAAAAATCAGGCGGAACTGAAAATGTTGAAAAGCCAAATTAACCCTCACTTTTTATTTAACACCTTAGAGTGCATCAGAGGCATATCTGCGGAATACGGCGCAACGCAAATTTCGGACATTGCTTATAGCATGGCGCAAATTTTGCGTTATTCTATTAGCGGAGGCAATTTTTCGACAATCAGCCAAGAATTGAACATTGTGCGTGACTATTTGCGCATAATGACCATCAGAACAGACAACAAGGTGCGTTTCAAAATAGATGTTCAGGAAGATATTTTGGAGTCGTCTATCATAAAAATGGCATTGCAACTTATGGTTGAGAACTGCTTCAAACACGGTACCAAACATAAAAATATGGATGAAATAACCGTTTTGGGCAAAAAAGAAGATGATTTTATTGTTTTTGAAATATCCGACAACGGGTCGGGTCTTAGCCAAGAAGAGTTGCAGATATTACAAAACAAGATATCCAAGTGCAGTCAAATAAGCGTTGAGGACTTGCGCAACTCTGAGAACCAACACAACGGCTGCCACGGCATGGGGCTGGTAAACATACAAAAACGCTTGCTATTATTGTATGGAGAAGGCTCTGAAGTCAGCGTGTCCGAAAGCAACGGCGGCGGGTTCAAAGTTACATTACGCTACCGGCTGAAACAGGGCAATTTATAAAAGCGGATTTTGTTGAATACATAAAATATCGCAAAAAGAACCGAACAATTTTTATTTACTAACCTTATAAGAAGTATTACCATGATACTGAAATCTTATATTTTTGATGAAAAAGGATGACCCATGTCAAACGAAAATAATACAATAAATGTCATAAGCCCGAATTGCAAAGATATGCCTTGGCAAATGCCGCAAGGCGATGAGTTGGTATGGCGGTATGACGCCAACCCCATTATTGACCGCAATCCCACTGCCTCTATTGCCAGGGTTTTTAACAGCGGCGTGTTGCCCTATCAGGACGGTTTTATCGGAGTATTCCGCGCAGACCACAAGGATATCATTCCTGACTTGCATTTGGGCAGAAGTAAGGACGGGTTGCACTGGGAAATAGAGGATGACCCGATTGTATTTGTCGACAAAACAGGCAAAAGAATAAAATCAGATTATTCCTATGACCCTCGTCTTGTGCGAATAGACGACACTTATTACATAATTTGGTGTACAGATTTTTATGGACCGACATTGGGTTTGGCAAAAACAAAGGATTTTAAGGAGTTTATCCGTTTAAGCAATCCTTTCTTTCCTTATAATCGCAACGGAGTGCTTTTCCCCCGCAAAATAGGCGGAGCGTATACGCTTTTGTCCCGTCCGTCTGACAATGGACATACTCCTTTCGGAGATATATTTTTATCCCGTTCCTACGATTTGGAATTTTGGGGTCAGCACGAAATGGTTATGCGCGCCGGGGGCAACTGGTGGCAAAGCCAAAAAATAGGCGCCGGAACCGTACCCATAGAGACCGACAAAGGCTGGTTGATGTTCTATCACGGCGTTACGCGTACCGCCAACGGAATGGTTTATTCAATAGGCGCCAGCTTGCACGATATTGACAACCCTGCCAAAGTGCTGTTGCGTGGGCGCGACTATATTCTGACGCCCGAACTGCCTTATGAAACGACAGGCTTTGTGCCCAATGTCTGTTTCCCATGCGCCTCTCTTTGTGACAAAGACGGCAGAATAAGTATTTATTATGGCGGAGCCGACACCACTTTGAATGTTTGTTTCACCACAGTTCAAAGAATGTACGATTATTTATTAAAGAACAATTACAACTTTTAGCAGCTTTTTTATAAGGCTCAGACCATAAAAGGCAAGGAGTAAGTATAGCTCATGAATAAGAAAATATCATTGATAGCTTTGATGGCAATTCTGCTTTGCGGGACGCTGCTTATAGCGTTTTTCGGCGTGTCCGCTCCCCAAACCCCGGTTTTGGCGCAGCAGAATTCCGCGGCGTATTTACTCAACAAAGAGAAAGAAGATTTTGCGGCATTCAATGAGTTGTTGAATAGTGACAGAGCCTTAACCTGGACTTTCAACGGCTCGTCGACAACCGCCAACGGCGGACATTACAGTAACAATTATCGAAATTATGTAGAAATCATAGAAGCGCGCATGCGCGCGGAATATTCACGCAAAAACGACAGGTTCATAAATCTTGCCGTCGGCGGATATACCGTCAACAACTTTAGTTATTTTGAGCCCAACGGCGCAGGTTCATTTCAACCCGACATAGCTTATATCAATATCGGAAAGAATGATGCAAACTGGTTTTTGTCCACAGACGGTTCATTTTATCACTCCGGCTCAATGACGAATCAAATAAGCAAACTAAACCCCAACCTTTTGTATTTCAAAAAGAAGGTGGAACAATTTATTGATGATGCCAGAAGCAGCGGCGCTTTGGTGATTTTGGGCGTGCCCAACAGCATGAAATTTAATTATGGTCAAGTTGAACAAAGAGTGTTCTATGAAGAATACTTTGCTCCTGTGTTGAGAGAAATAGCCGAGGAAAAACAAGTCCTTCTTGTAGACTACCTTACGCACTTTGTTGACAACAGAACCGACGCAGACAATTTTTGGTTTACAAACGACGGCATTCACTCCAACCAATTGGGCTATCTGGAATTGGCGCGCGTGTTTTTTAATGATTTGGGCATGTATAACGAACAATCGCTGTTTTCAAACTTAACATTTTCAGAGTTGCGCAACAAGCCCTATGCGCCTTACTATACCCCTTTGGAGCTTGACACAAATACGGAATTCATTCCCGAATTTGACGCCAAAGAACCTCTTTTTGAGGCTGTAATAAATCAAACTATAAGCCATTCTCTGGATTATACGCAGCAGGCATTACAAGCCGCAAATGAAATAAATTCATACGGCGCAGGCACATTGGTAATGCGCTTCAGAACAACATCGACAGCAGGTTCAAAGAGAATGCTTACGCTTTCTGCCGATGACGAGGCGGAATCGTCCGTT
The DNA here is from genome assembly GCA_050309775.1 of Christensenellales bacterium. GTDB lineage: Bacteria > Bacillota > Clostridia > Christensenellales > DTU072 > DTU072. The sequence goes on from JBNRMV010000014.1 coordinate 10,224, forward strand.
ATGTTTTCAGCGGCATATCAGCGCAACTTCCATTGCGTAAGCAACAACACCCTATGGTCGGTAAAAAACATTGAAGTCGACGACGGCGCATGGCATACCGCAGTCGTTGTATCGGCGCTTTCAGGCACCCAAATATATATAGACGGGTTACTGCAATACAGCAACGGCAACAATCTGTTTGAGAACGAAATGCCGTACACCCGTGTTATTATCGGCGGCTCAATAGTCGACGACCCCAACTACTTTATTGGGGACATATCGTATTTCCAAATGTATAAAGGCGAGTTGACGGCGGCTGAGGCTATTGAGATTTCTTCAGAAAACCTGCCAAAACCCGGAGAAACGGCATTGATGGAAGAATACGGATATGCGCCGTTTTCCACCCAAAACCTTAGCGCTTTGATGAAAAATCAACCCGTTGTGGTTATGGGCGGCGCTGCAACAATGGGCGGCATGAAAGAAAGCGTAGCCGAGCGCAGTTTTCCGCAGTATCTTTTCAAAAACGCACAAAAGACAAATATGCAATTATTGATTGGCACAACGGCAGAACTCAAAGACCTAACCGTGGCGGTGGAAGAAAACAGCGTAGTTCTTTTTATGCCGGAAGTTATTGATTTGAATGGAAAAATATGTGAAGACGATACGGAAACATACATAAACAACATAATAAGCATTTTGGATGATTTGGCAAAAGACAAAGAATGTTATGTGGTTTTGCTTTCACCTTATCCTGTACTCAATAACAAGGCAAAGAACACATTGGTTGCGCAATATGTCGCCGAGTTGAACACCTTGATTGAAGAAAGAGGCTTGGTGTCGCTGGACATATTCGACTACATTGAGCAAACAGCCGAGAACAACCCAAATATATTGAGAAACTGGACGGAAGAAAACGGATTGCCGAATTATATCGGGCATTTGGAGATAGCCAAGAGAATTGCCGTCTTTTGCGGTTGGGGCGAAAGTTCGGTTGTGGCGGCCCCCAATTATACTTTACAGTTCACCAACCCCAGCAGCAATTCCGGCGCAGAGTATGACAAGCTGTCTGCCGTGGTGCGAGAGGAGCAGGGCTCAAAGTCCACCAGAATTATTGATGTCAGCGCCATGCTGGAGAACTATCCGGACGCTACATTTGAATTTTATATAAGAATGTCGGAGGGCAGCAGCCGGGTATACGCAACAAACGGTATCATTAAAGAAAAGCATCCGCTGAAAGGCTCCTATACCTTTGAGGCGTTTGCAAAAGTAGGAGAAAAGACCATATCGTTCAGCCCTGTTTCATATACGATTGTCGAAGTTGACCCGCCTTCGGAGAACCTGCCGACGCAACCGCCTGAAAGCAACGAAAAGGGCGCGTTGAAAGGCTGGCACATTGCATTGATATGCATAGGCGGAGTTGCTATTCTTTGTGTAATAGGCGCATTTGTCTTTGAAAAACAGCTTAAAGAGTTACGCAAAAAAATTGTCGCTAAAATAAGAGGCAAGAAGGTGTCGGAGCAATCTATCGATGTGGATATGCCCCAAGAAAATGACGCAGAAAATACCGATAGCGATTCAAGCGAACAAGCCGCAGAAAGCGCCGACACTTTTTCAAGTGAACAAGCCGCAGAAGAAACTTTATCAGAAAATGAGGAGAACAATGAAACTGAATAAATATAAGGGCAACCCTATTTTGGTTGCAAACGAAAAAAACCACTGGGAAAGCCTTTGCGTGCTGAATCCAGCTGTATGGTACGAAAGTTCGACGGATACTTTTTCGATGCTTTACCGCGCGGCAGGAAAGGACAAAGAGCACTATATTTATATAGGTCTTGCCGAATCAAAGGACGGATTTACTTTTCAGCGCAAGTATGATTATCCCATTTTAGCTCCGGATATTGACAATGCCGACGGCGGCGGCGTTGAGGACCCTCGAATTGTCAAAATGGGCGACTGGTACTATCTCACATATGCTTCCAGACCGTATGCGCCGGGAAGATACTGGTTGTCTGAACCGCAGCCATGGATAGACCCACCGAACGAGGGACTTGATTATCTGAAAGAAAACCATACCAGTACGCACCTTGCAGTCTCCAGAGATTTGACAAATTTCAAAAAACTTGGCAGAATCTCCGATTCACGCTTTGACGACAGAGATGTAATAATCTTTCCGCAAAAAATAAACGGGCAGTATGTCAGACTTTCTCGCCCCATGCAATGGTGCGGCGAAGGATTTGAAAATAAAAACCCTGCCATTTGGATAAGTTTTTCCGACAATCTGATGGAGTGGAACAAGCCGTCGTTGCTTATGCAGGGTGAACAATGGTGGGAAGATGCCAAAATAGGCGGTTCATGTCCGCCCATAAAAACTGATGCAGGCTGGTTGCACCTTTACCACGGAGTGGCAAGCAAGGACAAAGCGTACAGAGTTGGCGCAGTGCTGTTAGATTTGGATAGGCCAGACAAAATTATCGCGCGCACAAAAGACTTTATTATGGAGCCGGAATTCCCACACGAAACCGATGGTTATTACAACGGCTGCGTTTTTCCCACAGGCAATGTAGTAAAAGACGGCATTTTGTATGTTTATTATGGCGCAGCCGATAAGGCAATTTGCGTAGCTACGACTCCGTTGTCTGAATTGCTGGATTATCTTATTAAGCATTGTCCTGTTTGAGAAGCAAGTAACAAAGAAGTCATATTAACACAAGAATATTTATAAAAAGCATGCATTTTGGGGCTTTTGTTCCATTGTATGCTTTTTTGTTTGGTTCATTTATTCAAAAAATGCAAAACTCAACTAACGGTTTAGGCTATATCCTTGAAAACATACAGTTACTGTTCTATAATAATGTCATGGATTATGCAATAATTGGTAAACAAATCGCCAAGGGGCGAAAAGACAAAGGGTTGTCGCAGGCGGGACTTGCGATGATGCTAAATGTCACCCCACAAGCCGTCAGCAAGTGGGAACGAGGGGAAAGTCTGCCTGATATATTTATGCTTGCCAAAATAAGCGACATTTTTGGCGTGTATGATATCGGGTATTTTATCGGGCAAGTCGCATGTCCGTGTTGTGACTTTAATAAAAATAAGGAGGGCATCAGCATGAATCAATCTTGTGAGGGCTTCACCACGATTGAACAATTTGTTGAATATTGGGAATCGTGTTCGGTAAAAGGCTTGCAAAAAATTGCTGAGAAATACGGTGTTCCGTATGGCGAAAGCGACACGAAAGAAATGCTAGTCAAGAAGCTGAAAGACGGAATGATGGCAGAATGCGGCGAATAGCCGAAAATAAGACACAATAATTATTAAAAAACGACTTCCAAAAAACGGAGGTCGTTTTTTTGAAGGGTATAATGAATAAAAAAGACAAAAAACAAACCAGTTTTTGCAAAGAATATTGTAATCGGACAACAAATAATGATATAATAAAAATAATCCGGCTAGGACTTAACACGAAATAGCCATTTGAATAGTACAATATATAAGGGTTTTGTTTGTCAGGTTGTGACACCTTAAGTTGTTCTGTTCATAAGGAGGTATTATGAGAAAAATAAAAATAGCAATTGTTTTCGGGTTAATAATTGCGCTTGCGTCTGTTTTTGTGGGTTGCGGCCCAATCAAAGTTTCTGACGAGATTTGGGACAATCAAAATGCCGTTTATGTAGATATTGATCCCGAATATGTAACAAAAGTTTTTGATAAATGGGAAAAAGCTTTTTCAGACCTGGGCTTAAAGGCGGTATTTATTACAAAAAAGACATTCAATGGCGCTTATGACAACGAGGACCCAGCATTAACATTACTTTTGGTGTTAAAAAAGGGCGGGGCAGAAAAACAAGCAGCCGCAGTGGAAAAACTTAAAGCCGATAAGCGAGTTCTGTCGGCAAGGATTGTAGACGACGTACCTTTTGAGCCAATAAACACTTTGCATTTTGAGGAAGAAGAAATCCAGGCAAAAGTTGGTGATACCATAACATTGGCGGTTAGCGGTGAATCCATGGTGTATGAGCAAAGGTTTTCATTCGAGTCTATTTTTCCGATAGTGCTTAAAGACTACGATAAAGAAAAGACTTATACCCCCGAAGATTTTCCGAACTCCGGCGCATCAAGTATTAAAGAAATGAATTTAAGTTATGCCGATTATTTGCAGCTTTCTTTAGAAACACCCGGCTATTTTAATGCCATCAAAGCCGTTCATGCGGTGGCTCAAAACGCCAATGTCTTGGCGGTTAGGCTTACTCCGGTCATTGGCCCGGATATTCATTTTCCCGACAGATGGTTTGTTTCCGATACAACTTTGGCGGAGATTACAAACCTTAAAGCCAAAGGTACGGGTTATTATGACGGAAAGCGGAGCGACGGGCAAAGAGTTGCGGCCGAGGTGCTATGTAATCAAGCAGGAACTTTCACCGTGACTTTCACACAATCGCTGGGCAATCGTATGGGCGGATCTGCAACCTGCACTATCATAGTTGAAGAGCCTTGACCGTGTGTTACTTGGCAGTACGGTGAGTAATCAACAGAATATTCAATTTTACCAATGAACAGATTGTAGCTGAACAGGCGCGATTTTATCTACTAATAAAGCGCTCCTTTCAGGCTGTTTATATTTGTCATTTTTGTAACGCTAATTTTGACAAATGAGAGTAAATAGAATATAATGGAGAAAACCTATAGGAATAGAGGATAATATGAAGATATCGACGAAGGGAAGGTATGCGCTCAGAATGATGCTGGATATTGCGGAAAATCAAAGCAATGGATTGGTGCGGCTTAAAGACATATCCGAAAGACAGGAAATTTCCGAAAAGTATCTTGAGCAGATTGTAAGTTCGCTCGTAAAAGCAGGTATGGTTAAGGGCGTAAGGGGCGCACAAGGCGGCTATAAACTGTCCCAAGACCCTCGCGAATACACAATCGGGTCAATTTTGAGAATAACCGAGGGCTGCCTTGCGCCGGTCGCCTGTCTTGACGACCCCGAAAATTCCTGCCCACGAAAGGAAATGTGTTCGACTTTAAGCCTTTGGCAAGAATTCAACAAAGTTATTAACGAGTTTTTTGACAGTAAAACGCTGCAAGATATATTGGACGAGAAAAAAGAGTGCTATTGCTGTTATGACTACAATATTTAATCTGGCATAAATAAGCGGCATATCTTGTTGCAAATATTTTGGCTGTTCACTAATTTTACCGATACAAAAAAATTTAATAAAAAATGGTTGACAAAAGCAAAGGCGTTGGCATAAACTATAAACATACTAAACATATAGGAATTGTAAACATTGGAGGCAGAATGACGAACGCGCTAATACTTCAGATACGACACAATCTAAAACTTGGTCGAATGTGTTATTTAACGATATCCGGATAATCCGCACGGCATATGCGGACTAATCTTACCCAAATTCAATAAGATATTAAAATAAATAAGGAGAATAACATATATGGCTAATGAATATAGATTTGAAACATTACAATTACATGCGGGGCAGGAAACCCCTGATTCCGCTACTGACGCAAGGGCGGTACCTATTTACGCAACAACTTCGTATGTATTTAAGGACGCAGCGCAGGCAGCTGCGCGATTTGGGCTTGCCGAACCCGGCAATATTTATACCCGTTTGATGAATCCCACTTCCGATGTTTTTGAAAGGCGCATTGCTGCTCTTGAAGGCGGCGTTGCCGCGCTGGCGTTGGCATCCGGCGCAGCTGCGGTAACTTATGCCATACAAAACATCGCTTTATCGGGCGACCATATTATATCTGACAAAAAGATATATGGCGGCACATATAACCTTTTTGCGCATACGCTTAAAGATTTCGGCATTGACACCACTTTTGTGGACGGCGATAATTTGGACGAATTCGCCAAAGCCATCCGACCCAACACCAAAGCAATTTTTATCGAGACTTTAGGCAATCCGCACTCTACTATCATAGATGTGGACGCGCTTGCAAAACTTGCTCACGACAACGGAATTCCGCTTATCGTCGACAATACCTTCGCTACGCCCTATCTCTTCCGTCCGCTTGAGCATGGAGCAGACATTGTCATTCACTCCGCGACCAAATTTATCGGCGGTCACGGCACTTCTATTGGCGGGGTAATCGTCGATAGCGGAAGCTTTGATTGGGCGCAAAACGAAAAATATCCAGGGCTCTCCCGCCCCAACCCGAGTTATCACGGTGTAGTGTTTACGCAAGCTGTCGGCAATCTTGCATACATAATTAAAATCCGCACGACGCTGCTTCGCGATACCGGCGCAGCAATAAGTCCATTCAATTCTTTCCTGTTCTTACAGGGACTTGAAACTTTGTCGCTCAGAATGGAAAGACATGTGGGAAATGCTTTGAAGGTAGTGGAATACCTCAACCAACATTCGCAAGTCGAAAAGGTAAACCACCCTTCGCTCGCAGTTCATCCAAACAACGGATTGTATAAGAGATATTTTCCCAACGGCGCAGGCTCAATATTTACATTTGATATCAAGGGCAATGCGCAAAAAGCAAAAAAATTCATTGACAACTTGCGGCTTTTCTCGCTGCTTGCAAATGTTGCCGATGTCAAGTCGCTGGTAATTCATCCTGCGTCCACCACGCATTCGCAATTAAGCGGTGAGGAATTGTTGGGTTCAGGAATCAAGCCCAACACGATAAGACTTTCAATCGGCACCGAGCACATTGACGACATAATTGCCGACTTGGAACAAGCATTCAAAGCAATAGGAGGGGATTATGCCGATCTATAAAAATATTACTGAATTAGTCGGCAACACCCCGCTTCTGGAACTTACTAATTTGAAAAATAAGTTTTCTCTTCAAGCGACGGTTTTGGCAAAGCTCGAATCATTTAATCCTGCCGGCAGCGTAAAGGACCGAATGGCAAAATCCCTCATTGAGGACGCCGAAAACAAGGGATTATTAACAAAAAATACCGTGCTTATCGAGCCGACAAGCGGCAATACCGGTATAGGACTAGCGTCCATTGCGGCGTCAAGAGGCTACAAAGTAATACTGACAATGCCCGAAACAATGAGCATTGAGAGACGCAATCTGTTAAAAGCGTACGGCGCCGAGCTGGTACTGACAGAGGGCGCAAAAGGCATGAAAGGCGCAATCGCAAAGGCGCTAGAGCTTGCGGAGTCCATGCCCGACAGTTTGATTTTGAGCCAATTCACCAATCTTGCAAATCCGCTTATACATAAGCTGACAACGGGTCCCGAGATATGGCGAGATACCCAAGGCAAGGTGGATGTTTTCATTGCCGGCGTGGGTACGGGGGGAACAATCTCCGGCGTGGGTGAATATCTGAAATCAAAAAATCCTGATATAAAAGTCATTGCCGTTGAGCCAAGCGATTCTCCTGTGCTGTCAGGCGGCATAGCAGGCCCGCACAAAATTCAAGGAATAGGCGCAGGCTTTGTTCCCGACACCTTGAACACTAAAATTTACGATGAAATAATCACGGTCAAAAACGAGGACGCCTTTGCCGCTGCAAGAGAAATCGCAAGAACAGAGGGCGTGTTGGTAGGCATTTCTTCGGGTGCGGCTGCTTGGGCGGCAATCGAAGTGGCGAAGCGCCCCGAAAGCCAAGGAAAGACTATTGTTGCAATCATGCCTGATACCGGCGAGCGTTACCTTTCTACTGCTTTATTTCAGTAAAAGCCGCGTCTTTTTCGTGTGTCTTGATGGTGGGCAATAACGAAACCGTTCTTGCCCTGTCGCACTCGCAAATACACCCTAACGGGTGCATTTTCCTTTTATCAGACAAAAGCCGCTCGGCTTGCAAGCAAGCCACGCAACTTTTGCCTAATAAAAAAGCACACCTTGCGGTGTGCTTGGCTCGTTTGTCTGTAACGAACAATAAGTAACTTTTGACCCCTAGGGCAATTAGGGATTCGAACCCTAGCAAGTTGAGACAATTAGGGACTTGAACCTCTGTGCTATGGAAATGAGTTTATGAGTTCCATTCGTAGACTGAAGTTTACTGCTGTTGATAGCAAAAAATATCTAAAAATTCTTATAGATTTAATATTATTGCAGTTGCTTTTATAATAATCAATAAAAAACGTTGATATGTCCCAAAGCGGGGACAGCTTTCTATTTACAGCTTTTCCATTATTTGGTATAATATTTATAAATAGTTTTGCGAAATTAAAGGTTTTATGCAATAATCTAGCATTAGGAGAAAGGTGTAATGGAAAATTATAAGCTATTATCAAATGAATCGGTTTTATACAAGGGTGATGTATCTTTATCTAGCCGGAAGGGCGGAACTGCAGAGTTGATACTGACAAATCTAAATGTCGTTTTAATGATTAAATCTAAAAAGAGTTTTTTTGCGAATATTGAAACAGAGGTGGAAGTATACCCCGTTGATACTATTAAGGTCTACGAGGGCGAGCCTCAACTTAAACAGAGTGATGTCGAGCTTGAAATTTTCTTTACAACCGATGAGATAAAGGTCAGCTTCAATTCGAAAATGGAATTGATGAAGTTTAAGCTGGCAGCGACAAAACTTGTAACGGGAAAATCAATTCAAGAAAGAGGTGCTGATAAAGTTAAAGGCGCGATAAACCTAGTTAACAATACTCTTGGAGTCGACACCGTGCAGACGGTTAAAGGAGTATTTGAAAATGGTATTGTTGGCTCAGTGCTGGGCGGATTTGGGAAAAAGTCTGCGTCTCCGGCAAAGGCAATGATATCAAAGGCTGGCATCGCCAAAGAAGCTATCGGTCTGGCAAATGACTTTGTTTATAAGGATAGCGTCTCAAAAACAGAAATCGACAACAAATTGTCATATGAAAAACAACTTGAAGCAGTTAAGAAATTTAAGGAATTATTGGATGTTGGTGTAATCTCCCAAGAGGAGTTTGATGCTAAAAAGAAAGAAATCCTGAAGTAATGACAAACAAAGTATGTCGCCCAAGCTGTTCAAAACAAGGACAGCTTTCCATTATTTGGTATTATGCTGTAAAGGTAACATATGTCCAACGAACAAAGCCAACGTATTAGAGCATTAGCGGAGGAAGATATAACCTTCATATTCAAAGATGGAACGGAGGTAAAGGCGGATTCTTGATTAAACAAGAAACATAAAAAAACAAGTTATATTTATTGACATTTTAAGATTATTCTGCATATAATAATAAATAGATAGATAAACATCTATATGAGGTGATTATAATGACATATGATGATTATACAAAAATATGCAAGGCATTAGGAGATCCCACCAGAGCTAAAATATTTGACATGTTAAAAGGCGGAGAGATGTGTGCTTGCAAGATTCTTGACGCTTTTAGTATAACGCAACCTACTTTGAGTTATCATATGAAAATGCTTTCCGATGGTAATTTAGTAAAGGTAAAAAAAGATGGAAAATGGAATTACTATAGTTTGAACTGGCCGATTATTGAAGAATTAACCGCCTTTCTAAACAGAAAATCGCCAATGCTTTTATATAAAAGTAGCGTAAATTGTGAAAATTAAGAGAACTAATAACTAATATTTTTTGGTTTATATATAGACATATTGCAATATATCTATAGAAGAGGTGTATATGAAAGATAATGAAAAAACAGAATTAAAAGAAAACAATGTGCAAAATAAAACTCAGGATGCGGAGCATAAACATAGACATAAAAAGCTTTGGATATTCCTTTCAATAATTTTGATAATCGCGGTTATACTGACAATTACAGGTATTATCGGAGGCTGGAATTCAATCAAAGCAGTTTTTAAGTTTGTTTCTAGTCAGGTTCTTGGTATGAAATGGCTCAATAGCTTAATAGGTTTAGCTTTTACAGGAATGTTCGGCGACGCTTTTATGGCTACTGTTTGGGGAAAAGCTATACAATTTTTTGTATATGATACCATTAAAATAATATTTTTGCTATGTTTGTTAATCTTTATAATTTCTTTTATACAAAGCTATTATCCACCGGAGAGAACAAAAAAGATACTTGGAAAATATAAAGGAATAGGGGCAAACGCAATGGGTGCGCTGCTGGGCACTGTAACACCGTTCTGTAGCTGTTCATCAATACCACTATTCATGGGCTTTACGAGCGCAGGACTTTCAAGCGGAGTAGCCTTCAGCTTTCTAATCTCCAGTCCGCTTGTAGATTTAGGTGCGCTGATTATTCTAATAAGCGTTTTTGGGTTTCCTATAGCTATCGCCTATGTGGCAGTAGGTCTAATACTTGCTATTATTGGAGGCACGATTATCGAAAAAACAGGTGTAGGAAAGAACGTGCGCGAGTTTGTAACACAGGGTGCAAATATTGAAGCTGATATAGCAGAGTTGACAAAGAAAGACAGATTAGTATTTGCTAAAGATAGAATGTTGGAAACCTTGAAAAAGGTATGGCCGTATATTATTATCGGCGTAGGAATCGGAGCAGCGATACACAATTTTATACCTGAAATATGGATTCAAGCCGTGCTAGGACAGGATAAATGGTATTCCGTAATAATAGCTACATTTGTAGGCACACCTATGTATGCTGACATATTCGGAACGATACCGGTCGCTGAAGCTTTATTTGCAAAAGGTGTAGGAGTAGGCACGATATTAGCCTTTATGATGAGCGTAACAGCATTGTCGTTACCCAGTATGATAATGTTATCAAAAGCTATTAAACCGAAATTGCTGTTTTCATTTTTAGCAATAGTGGTTTTCGGAATTATAATAATCGGCTATGTGTTTAACGCATTGAATTTCTTATTTATATAGAACATACAAGGATATATAATTATGAAAATTGTAGTTTACGGTACAGGATGTAAAAGCTGTCATGCCTTACACGAAAGTGTGTTGGATGCGGTTAAAAATCACGGAATTGATGCTGAAGTCATCTATGAAACAGATCTAAAAACAATCATCGGTAAAGGTATTATGCAAATGCCGGCATTGGAGGTAGATGGTAGGATAAAATGCATGGGCAGAGTGCCTAAGGAAAAAGAATTATTGACATATCTTAAATAGCAAGAAGTTTGTGAACTTGATTATGCTAATTTACGTTTTTGTCATCTCTAATAAAAACTTGAATTTGCGGGGTAATCAAGTTAGACACCAACCGAACAATAAGTAGGAAAACCAAAAGTAAGAAATAGTACTAAGTTCAAATCCCGTAAGGTATAGTGCAAGATAGACGAACGACCAAAAGTAAGAATATCCGATAGAAAAGAAAAACCCCTATCAAAAATGCGATAAAACAGGGCTTTTTTGCAAAGAAAAACACGGCGAAGGTACTGCCTTGACGCCGTGTGTCTATGGTGGGCAATAACGAAACCGTTCTTGCCCTGTCGCACTCGCAAATACACCCTAACGGGTGCATTTTCCTTTTATCAGATAAAAGCCGCTCGGCTTGCAAGCAAGCCACGCAACTTTTGCCTAATAAAAAAGCACACCTTGCGGTGTGCTTGGCTCGTTTGGTGGGCAATAAGGGACTCGAACCCCTGACTTCCTCCATGTGACGGAGGCACTCTACCAGCTGAGTCAATTGCCCATATGCGCTGACCATTAACATTATAATAAATTATCTGTGCAATTACAATAAAAAAATAGAAGTTGCAAATCATTGTTTGCTAATTTTTCTAAAATATAAAAAGCCGCTCAAGGTTTCTTAATATAAATTCTCTTTTGCTGAATATATAAATTCGCAACTGCGCAAAAAACCGCCTTTTCAGACGGTTTATTGCATTGCATTGTGTAATAAGGTCAGGCTATTTGTTTTGCGGAATGTCGAGAATGGTGGCAAAGCCTTTCTCAAGGTCAGCGTCCGTGGGGATATAATCTGTCATTGTTTTGTTGTTATATGCTGTATAAGCTGACATATCGAAGTATCCCGTGCCCGTCAATCCCAGAAGAATGGTTTTCTCTTCGCCGGTTTTTTTGCACTCCAGCGCTTCATCAATTGCCACCCTTATTGCGTGAGAGGATTCCGGCGCAGGCAGTATGCCCTCAGTTCTTGCAAACATTGTGGCGGCTTCAAATACTGCAGTTTGCTCAACGGCTCTTGCTTCCAGATAGCCATCATCATAAAGCTTTGAAACAATAGGGCTCATTCCGTGGTAACGCAAGCCGCCTGCGTGGTTGGGTGAAGGCATAAATCCACTGCCCAGAGTATACATCTTTATGAGCGGAGTGGTCTTGCCTGTGTCGCCAAAGTCATAGACATATTTTCCCCTCGTCAGCGATGGGCATGACGCAGGTTCTACGGCAATAAAGCGGGTGTTGCTCTTGCCATGTATTTTGTCTCCGATGAAAGGCGAAATAAGTCCGCCCAAATTGGAACCGCCTCCGGCGCAGCCGATAATGATATCCGGAGTTATGCCGTATTTTTCCATGGCGGTTTTGCACTCTTGCCCGATGATTGATTGATGAAGTACAACATGGTCAAGCACGCTGCCCAACACATAGCGGCATTTGTCCGTGGTCACGGCCACTTCAATGGCCTCACTTATTGCGCAGCCAAGCGAGCCGCCCGTTCCAGGGTTTTCGGCAAGGATTTTTTTGCCGACATTGGTCGTATTTGAGGGCGACGCAATTACATTTGCGCCGTAGGTTTCCATAAGCGCTTTTCTGTAAGGTTTTTGCTCGCTGCTTACTTTAACCATATATACATTCAAAGCAATGTCATAAAACGCACACGCCATTGACAGCGCCGAACCCCATTGTCCTGCACCCGTTTCGGTAGTAAGAGAGGTCAGACCTTCTTTTTTGGCATAATATGCCTGGGGGACAGCCGAATTCAGCTTATGAGAGCCTGAAGTGTTGTTGCCCTCGTGCTTGTAATATATCTTTGCCGGAGTATCGAGCAGCTTTTCAAGGAAAACAGCTCTGACAAGCGGCGACGGGCGGTACATTTTGTAGAAATCCCTTATGCCCTCGGGTATTTCGATATATCTTGTTTCTTGGTCAAGTTCCTGCCGTACAAGCTCTTCGCAAAATACGGGATAAAGGTCCTCTGCTGTGCATGCGTCCAGTCTGCCTGGGTGAAGGAAAGGTTCGTGCTTATCTTTCATGTCAGCACGCACATTATACCAGAATTTTGGTATCTCATCTTCCGACAAATATATTTTTATGGGTATATTCTTATTCATTTTTATGGTCTCCTTATATTTATTTATGGTTGTTTTGGTCGGTAACTTGCTAAACAAAAGTCTCCGGCGCCACGCCATCGAAAATGATAAAGATTATTTTTTGTTGTTATTGTCATATTAGTTCTCCTTGCCAATAAAAAAACACGGTAAATTCGATTTGGGACGAATTTATCGTGTTGCCACCCAATTTCATAACAAAATAACTTTGTTACCTTCATTCTCGAGTACTACCATACTCTCTCCCTATAACGGGGGACGCCGTCAAAAGCTACTCTGCATTGATTTCGCCTCTGCCCTCAACAGTCCATTCACTTATGAGATTTGTTCCGTCACACCACACCGAAACTCTCTGAAAAATCTTGAATAAGCTACTACTCTGTCTCATCGGTTTTTAATTATTTTCATGTTAGCACAGAAAAAAATGCAAGTCAAACACTTTTTTGCAATTTGTTTGATTTTTTTCGGCATAATTTATTCTATTTGAATAATTGTTGAAGAGTGCTAAGAATTTTGATATAATTATCATAATAATAAAATAACATCTAATAAAAAGCGTAATTTTGTAAGGAGCGGAAATGAAAGTATATAAAAAAATAACCGAACTTGTGGGAAAAACTCCCTTGTTGGAACTAGGCAACTATGGCATAAAAAACCACCTCTCGGCTGCCATACTGGCAAAATTGGAATGCTTTAATCCAGCAGGCAGCATAAAAGACCGCATAGCTGTGGCAATGCTCGATGTTGCACAGCAACAAGGGTTAATAAAAAAAGGCACTACCATAATTGAGCCGACAAGCGGAAATACCGGCATCGGGCTGGCAGCGGCCGCGGCATCAAGAGGGTACAAACTTATTCTTACAATGCCCGAAACCATGAGCATTGAGAGAAGAACGCTATTGACAGCGTACGGCGCCGAACTGGTGTTGACAGAAGGAGCGCTTGGCATGAAAGGCGCCATAACAAAAGCGCAGCAGCTGGCAGAGAGCATTGAGGACAGCTTCATTCCCGGCCAATTTGTTAATCCGGCAAACCCTGCCATTCATAAGGCAACCACCGGACCTGAGATTTGGCAGGACACCGAAGGCAAAGTGGACATATTTGTAGCAGGCATAGGCACGGGAGGCACAATAAGCGGCGTTGGAGAATATCTCAAAGAGCGCAATGCCGAAATAAAGATTGTAGCTGTCGAACCGACAGATTCGCCCATACTTTCAAAAGGCGTTGCCGGAGCGCACAAAATTCAAGGCATTGGCGCCGGATTCATACCTCAGACGCTGAATACAAGCATTTATGACGAAATCATCACCGTCAACAATGAAGACGCTTTTGACACGGGCAGAGAGCTTGCAAGAACTGAGGGACTACTGGTGGGGATATCATCGGGCGCCGCAGTGTGGGCGGCAACTCAACTGGCAAAAAGAGCGGAGAATGCAGGAAAGAACATAGTTGTTATTCTTCCTGACACAGGAGAAAGATATTTGTCAACACCGCTTTTTCAGCAATAAGAGCTGCTAAATAACATAAATTCAGGATATTACATCTTACTAAATAAAGAGCTTTATAATCTTTACATTGACTTTTTTGCTCATTTTGATATAATTTTATTATGTATATTTAGCGGGCAGATTATGGAAAAACAAAAGAACAACCTGATTTTCATAAGTTGGAGTATATTTTATATTCTATTATGCGTTGCCTTAATTGTATGGCAAGGTGTTAAAATGACGCTTTCTCCGCAGTTGATTGGCATTAGTGATGTATATTGTGTTTTGGGAGAACAACAGCCGGATTTGCTGCAAGGAGTACAAGCGCTCGACGCTTATGGCAAAGATATCTCAAAAAAAATAACAGTGCAAGCTGACATCGACTGGAACAAAGGCGGAACATATAATATTATTTATAGCGTAAAAGATAGCCTTGCAAAACCGGTCAGCAAGGGTGCAACTCTGACAATAGTACCGTCTTATCCATACTTTGAAGGGCTCAAGGATATGTACTGTTTAATAGACAATTTGCCTGATTTATCAGATAACATAACCGCTTACGACGGGTTCGGAAAAACAATAACAAATAATATAGAAGTGTCCGTTTCGGGTGACAATATCGCAAATATAGGAACCTATACTGTTATTTACAGAGTAGCCGATGATTATGGTTTTGAAGTCACGAGCGAAATTTCTTTATATGTTCTCAATGATTATCTGCCCATTTTTTATGGGCTGAAAATGATTGAATACACTATTGGTTCAGGGCAGATAGATTTATCAGAAAACATTTCAGCTTTTAGTTACAAAGGCGAGGACATAACTGCAAATATTGTTATTGATACCAGCGGTCTTGACCTAAACACTGCAGGCGATTATGCAATAAATATCTCAGTTAGCGACAGCGAAGACAATACACGAAATGGACAGTTTGTTGTAAGGGTCAATGAAATAGCCCAAAGCCTTTATCCTAAAATTTCGGGAATAAAAAATTATGATTTGTTTTTAGGCGACAGCCTACCCGACTGGGCAGCCGGGGTAACGGCATATGACCAAACTGACCAGGATTTAACAGATTTTATTGAAATAGATGCAAGCGGCGTAAATATCAATGAGATTGGGGAGTATTATGTTTTTTACAGCGTGCAAAACAGTTTGGGGTTATTTTATAATGGCGTTTCTATTGTGCGAGTAAAACAGCCAAATGTTGATATTACATCTCCGGTTTTTTCCGGAATCATTGACATTGTGTATTACATAGGCGACTCATATCCGGATTACTTGCAGAATGTCAGCGCAATTGACGATTTTGACGGAGATATTACCGACAATATTCAGGTAGATACGCATGAGATAAACTATATGCTCCCGGGAATTTATACGGTCAAGTATACCATAATGGATAGTTCGGAAAACACAGCTATTGAGATGGCGACTGTCACTGTTATTGACAACAAGCCGCCGGAATTTTATAATGTTGTTCCGGAAATTGAGTACATCATAGGGGAGCCAACGCCTAATTATATAGACGGCGTGACGGCAAGAGATGATGTCGATGGCGACTTAACGGCATTTATTGAAGTTTTTGATAATGTCGATTATGATAATCCTGGCACATATACAGTTGTTTATAGCGTAGTTGATAGCTCCAACAATCGAAAAGAAATTTCAATCAATATTGTAGTACAAGAAAGTATGTAATTATTTTAATAATTACATACTTTTAATTAAAATTCCCTATTTTTTTTAACATAGGTATTGACAAATTTTGTCGCAAAATGTATAGTATTGTTAAGATAGGATAAATATCCCCAAATTTCAGGTAACTAAATGAGGGGGAATGCTCATGAGAAAGTACTTGTATATTTTAATATTTTTCTTTTTTCTCATATTTTCTTTAGGAAATATATGTTTTTTTTCTTCTAGTCAAAATGCGGTTGGTTTGGAGGAAATTCCGCCAAAAACCATAACAAAAGACCAAATTTCTTTATTAAATTTCACTTCCGGCGCAGGTACCTACGAAAATCCCTATATTATTAACGATGCAATTGATATGCAAAAGTTATCTGCGCAGGTTGCTGCCGGTACGAACTATCAGGGCACATATTTCAAAGTGGCCAACGGAATAAATAGTATCAGTTTAGGCAATTTTACCCCGATAGGAAACAACAGTTTTCCGTTCTATGGCAGTTTTGACGGCAACGGTACTGAATTTGTATTGGCAAGAAACGCTTCGGGAACTAGCTATCAAGGACTATTCGGATATTTTGGTATAGGCACAATAGAAAACTTATCCGTAAAAGGGTCTGTTGCGGGATATGATTATGTCGGCGGCGTTGTCGGATATATGTCGTCAGGAGCCGTAACGAATGTGTACAATCTGGCAAACATATCCGGAAGAAATCAGATAGGCGGAGTAATCGGACGCTTAGATAATGGCACTGTACAAAAATCATACAACGCCGGAGATATTACAGCGTCAGGCAATTATGCAGGCGGATTGATAGGATATGTCAATAGGGGCACGATATCGTACACATATAACACAGGTTCAATAATCGGAGTAGAGCAGGTAGGCGGACTTATCGGATATACAAACGGCTCAACTTCTACTAACTATAGCACAGTAAATTATGGTTATAGCGTAGGAACGGTAGCGGCTGGTTCTGCGACATATGTAGGCGGAGTCATCGGATATGGCGCCGGTAGTTCAAGCA
>JBNRMV010000015.1:0-126344 GCA_050309775.1 Christensenellales bacterium
CGAAGGGAAACAAGGACTTGCCAGTGGCAAGTACGCCCTGAGCGGTGCGAGGGCTATGCCCGAAGCAATGCGGGGTTTTGCTATAAAGCAAAAGACCGCCGAATCCCGTCTCCCGCTCCAACTACAATAATTACGGTGATAAGACAAAAAGCAAAAGTCTTACTCACTCAACAGGAATAGTATCTCACAGGATATTATATCCCTTGTGTACCCAATAAGGCACCATAGCCAAGTGGTAAGGCGAAGGTCTGCAACACCTTTATTCTCCAGTTCAAATCTGGATGGTGCCTCCAAAACTTTTTTTATTCGCCGTTGTGGCGGAATGGCAGACGCAAGGGACTTAAAATCCCTCGAGGGCAACTTCGTATCGGTTCGAGTCCGATCAACGGCACCAACATGGGAGATACTCCCTTGTATACAAATGAAATCGTCCAAATGGTAAGCTATTGGGCGATTTTGTAGTTTTAGGGCTGTTTATCTTTGGCAGCTAATACTCAAAAATAGTGCAGCAAATACTTGCTGGAGCATATATTGTATGGTATAATATTTTTATTCAGGGCGGGGTGAGAGTCCCCACCGGTGGTATAGTCCACGAGCCGCAAGGCAGATTGGGTGTAATTCCCAGACCGACGGTCATAGTCCGGATGAAAGAATAAAAGGATAATAACAAAAGCCACGCCCTGTAAATTTTATTTTATAGGGCTTTTGTTATGAGGAGAAGTTATGAAAAATCTGTTTACCACAAAAAAACTTGCCGCTTTGGGTATGTTGGCGGCTCTGTCGATTGTGTTGGCGCTGTTGGTGAGGTTTCCCATTATTCCGACGGCGTCGTTTTTGGAGTATGATGCCGCAGATATTCCCATATTCCTCGGCGGATTTCTTTATGGACCCTTTGCCGGTTTGTTGCTTACGGTTGTTGTCAGCGTAATTCAAGGCACAACAGTCAGCGCAGGCAGCGGCTTTATCGGTATTTTGATGCATATCTTTGCCACAGGCTCATATGTTTTGGTTGCAGGATTCTTTTATCGCTACAAAAGGACGATGAAGGGCGCAATCATTGCAATGCTTTTGGGTTCTGTGGTCATGGTCGCCACCATGATAGTTTGGAACATTATTTTTACACCTATATTTATGGGCGTACCAAAAAGCGTTGTGCTGGGTATGATATTGCCGGCAATTTTACCTTTTAATGTAATAAAAGTAGTCATAAACAGCACGGCAACGCTGATTTTGTACAAGCGCGTTCAAACGCTCTTCAGGTTTATTCTCAAGGAACCCAAGACCTGTGAAACAAAAGTGTCGGGCGAACAGACGCCCTGCATAAAAGAAGATGAAACAAATTGACAAAAAAGGCGCTAAATTCAGCGCCTTTTACAATGTGTTGTATTTAGCTTATAAATCGCTGATTTTTGCTATTGTTATATTAGCCGAGGTGGTGGTGCCGGCTCCCAAACTGTTTTGCAGTTGCAGCGTTGTGCCGACTTCACTGATTTCGACTATTGCAGTAAGGGCTTTGGTTTCAGCGCCCACAGACAGCGTGTAAGTGGTTGCTTGCGGACCTCCGGAATCTATTGTTACTACGGAAATTTGCGTGATGTCCGCAGTAATTGATAAATTCAACAGATAATAACCTGTTTCGGCAAAAGTAAAAATCGTTGACGGCGCCAAAGTAATGTCGCGATTGTAGACAGTAATCGGGAAGGGGATAGCTTCATTCGGCGCAACAACGGTAGGCGCAATAATCCTTGAGAAGATATAAGCTGCGTCAAGCGGACCGGGAGGACCCTGTTCGCCCTGCGGACCCTGTTCGCCCTGCGGACCTTGTATACCCTGGGGCCCCTGTTCGCCCTGCGGACCCTGTTCGCCCTGCGGACCTTGTTCGCCCTGCGGACCTTGTTCACCCTGGGGACCTTGTTCGCCTTGCGGCCCTTGCTCGCCCTGCGGGCCTTGCTCGCCCTGCGGACCTTGTTCGCCCTGCGGACCCTGTTCGCCTTGCGGACCTTGTTCGCCCTGCGGACCTTGTTCACCTTGCGGCCCTGGCTCGCCCTGCGGTCCTTGTTCACCCTGCGGCCCTTGTTCGCCCTGCGGACCCTGTTCGCCTTGCGGACCTTGTTCGCCCTGCGGACCTTGTTCACCTTGCGGGCCTTGCTCGCCCTGCGGCCCTTGTTCGCCCTGCGGACCTGGCTCGCCCTGCGGCCCTTGTTCGCCCTGCGGACCCTGTTCGCCTATGGGGCCTTGCGGACCCTGCGGACCTATCGGACCCGGACAGCCCATAGGACCTGGGCAGCCCATAGGACCTCTTGGACCTATCGGACCTGGGCAGCCTCTAGGGCCGGGGAATCCCATAGGACCTCTTGGACCCATCGGACCCTGAGGACCGGGAATGCAACAAACAGTGCATCTTGACGGCGGCGGACATTGATTGTACGGTGGGAATGGCGGGCATTGCGGACATTGCTGGTACTGCGGAAACTGTGAGTACTGCGGAAACTGTTGGTACTGCGAATACTGCGAGTTCTGCGCATTGCCTGCATAATCGAATCCGTCATTATAGAAATTCTCATAAGAGTTGTACATATATTTCTCCTTTGTTTTTGATTTTTCATAAATGCGTTTTATTATGAAAAAAACGCCGTTTATGTATTGTTTTTTGGGATTTTTAATCGAACCATTTTTCTTTACATAATATGAATTTGGTTGACTTGATGGTTCGCATTGAAAAGAGCCTTTTATATTATAAAAAAAGTAAAATATGTGGTATAATCTTTTGAGAGTCCAAAATGGCTTAAAAAAACCTATTTGGTGAGAAAATGATTAAATACTTTTATACGCTCATAAAGTTTATATTTGTAGTATATTTAACGCTTGTTCTGCGCAATGACACAAATGCAATGCTGATAATGACCATTAGTTCGCCAATATTATTGGCGGCGGCAAACGGTATCTTTATCTTTACAAAAAACACCACGCAAAAAAACAAAACTACGCTCATTGTCTTTGCATTGCTTTATATGGCAATCATAATATTGAGTCTTATTATAAACATGTATATCATTTTTGCCAATCTTGCAATAATAGCCGCTGAAGCAATTACAACAAAAAAACTTAATCTAAATTCCGACAAAAGAACAAGCAAGGCCGTCATTCTTTCAATTACGACGCAGTTGGTACTTGTTGCAATAAGTTTTTCGATGTACCATACTTTTTTGTCGAAGTGGATATATGCAATCTTTGCTGCGGTGGTGCCCGTATCTTCATTGATTTTATTTTTGGCTGCAAGTAGGCAAGTAAGCCTTGCCGTTCCAAGTTTTGCATTGAGAAATAAGGCAAAAAAGATTGTTTCCTTAGTGCTGGCTGCGGCTTGGGCGGTTCCTTTTATGTATTGTTATTCATTTGCTGACAATGGCATTACAATGCGGTTTGATTTTATGATTTACGGGTTGTTATTGGCGATTTTCCCATATGCCGAAATGCTGTTGGCGCTGCACAAAAAGACAACAGAGGATATTTAAATAATATAAACAATAATAAACCAACAAGTGTTTTTTTAATGAGCATATTGTTTTTTTGTTCTTAGCATGGTATAGTTATTGCGATGGCAAAATTCAGCATAAAACAGACTTTCAAAAAGTTAAAAGACATGTGGAACCTGCCGCCAAAAGGGCGGTATCTCACGCTGAAAGAAATGCTGAGTTACAGCCTTTCGGGGGCGGGCGTTGGCTCCATTTACGGCACTTTAATGATGGTGCTTACAGTTGTTTTTATTCCGTATTTTTATAAAATTGCCGCCATTCACGGTTATATTATCTCCTTTGTGGCAGGGGTGTGCGGATTGTTGTTTCAGCCTATTCTAGGGCGGCTTATGGAAAAGAGCAATACAAGGTGGGGCAAATACAAGCCTTTTTTGGTGCTGATGACTCCTGTTATGGCGGCACTTTGCATAATGGTTCTGTGGACTCCGCAGTATTCTATCGAAAAAGCGCGCATTGTATATGCCTATATTGTCTGTATTCCGGCAATGTTTTTGGGTGCGGCATACAACAATCTTTATTATATGTTTCCGTCGGTAATGACGCCTGTTGCGCAAGAGCGCACAAATGTTTGGAGCATATCCGGACTGGTGCTGGGGCTTGTGCCAAGCGTTATCGGAATTATTTTGCCGATAATGCGCAGTCTTTATCTTGACAAAGAGTATTTGGCGCTGCGGCTGATGGGAGTTATAAGCGCCGTAATAGGCATGACGCTGGCCTTTCTCATTCTGAAAGTTAAGGAGAGGATTTTTATTACCGCAGAAAGCAAGAACAACGAAGATGTCGGAATTTTTAAGGCAATAAAGTTGATGTCCAAGAACAAGCCTATGATAATTCTTGCGGTTGCTTTGACTTTGGGCTGTCTGCGTGATTTTATCGGAACATACTTTACGCTGATTATGCAATTTCGGTTTGGCGCAACAATAGAGCAGGGCCTGCAGATTTCGGGCGCATTTTCCGTAGTTTTGGGAATGGGAGCCACCATTGCAATGGTGACTCTGCCGGTTATAAGCCGAAAAGTCAGCAATAAATATATATTTATTTCTTATACCGGCATTGGTATCTTACTGAACGGCGTTATTGCCATAATAGGCATAAATAACATAGCCGTTGGGTTGCCGACGATGCTTGTATTGGGCATTTCCCGTTTCTTGGTCTGTCTGAATTGTTTGCATTTGCTGACGCCTATTATGCTTGGCGAGATTTATGACTATCAGCAGTGTGTAACCGGTAAGCGGCTTGAAGGCTATATACAAGCCGTAGTATATCAGGTTGTCGGTCTTTTGACGCAAGTTGCCATGTTGGCAGTCGGGCTGTTACAGACAAAAGTAGGATTTGAGCAGTCGGTTTTCAGTGACTTTATCAGCGGCGGTTCAGGCGGCGGCGCTACAGTTTTGCCGCAATATCTTCAAGAAAAACTTTGTCACTGGATAAATATAACCTATATAATAAGCGCCGTAAGCGGAGCGCTCATGCTTGCCGCAATGCTGTTCTACCCATTGACAAAAAAGAAATATCAAGAGGTGCTTTCAGAACTGATGACAAAATCAGTCGGTAGTACCTTTGACGACGAGTTAGCAAAACAAGCGGAGAATGACTTGTCGGTATAAATTTGGCTAAGTTTTTGGCATTTTCTATTTATAGAGCTTTGAAAATATTGCAACAAGTCCTTGTTTGGGCTATAATCATGTCATGACTTTTGTATCACGAAGTGTGGCGGACACTTATGCCATAGCAAAGAAAATAGCAAAAGACCTTGTCGGCGGAGAAATAATCTTGCTTGAAGGGGAACTTGGCGCAGGCAAAACAACCTTTACAAAAGGGTTGGCGCTGGCGCTGGGCATAAAAGACGAGGTTGTTTCACCGACATTTATTATGATGAGAGAGTATCAGGGCAGTCTGCCACTGTATCATTTTGATTTATACCGAATAGACGATGAGCAGGAATTGGAGGAGCTTGGGCTTAGGGAATACTTATACGGCAACGGTATTTGCATTATTGAATGGAACAAGTTTTCCGATTTTCCTAAAAAACCCTTGCAGATAAAAATTCAGCGCATAGACGACAATAGCAGGAGTATTGAAATAAAATGAATTTTCTTGCAATAGATACCACAATGGACAAAATCGCATTGGCGCTATATGTCAACGGCGCAGAAAAAGCCGTCGAGATATCGGCTCCGGCAAAAAAGCACAACAGCGCGCTGTTGCCAGCGGTAGAAAAGCTGCTTGAAGAAAGCAAGGCAAGCCTTTCGGATATCGATGTTTTTGGCGTTGTGGTAGGTCCGGGGTCTTTCACCGGCATCAGAGTAGGCGTTGCCGCCATAAACGCCTTTGCGTTTGCGCTGCAAAAACCCGTCGTAAGTATGACATCTCACGAAGTCGCAAGAATTAAGCATGCCGATGAGGACTTGTTGGTCTTGATAGACTGCAAGCACGACAATTTTTATGCCGCTCTGTTCAACGGCGGCAATGCGGAGTATATGGAAATAACAAAAAAGGACATATCAGATTTTTCCGCAAAGCGCATATTCCATGCTGCCGCAGACCCCCAAGGCCTGTTGGAACTTATGAAGAAAAAAGTATCCGCAGCAGAGTTTGTCGAAAAGGCAAAACCTTTCTATCTGAAAAAGTCCTCTGCCGAAAGGGAACAAGGACTTTAGGATATTGTATTTATGGAAAAGGAAACCCAAAACATAGTTTATAGAACAGTTCAGCCGCAAGATTCGCAGGCTGTTGCCGAGCTTGAGCGACAGTGCTTTGGCGATGAAGCATGGAGTATTCAGTTGTTTGCCGCAGAATTTCAAGACGCCACCAAACGCTATTTTGTGGCAACGGATAAAAATCAAATAGTAGCTTACGGCGGATATGCACATATAATAGATGAGGCGCATATAATGAATATAGCCGTCGCTGGCGCATATAGACAAAAGGGAATTGCTCAGCAAATTCTCGAACATCTTATTGCCGACGCAAAATCCCGGGGCATAACGGCAATGACCTTGGAGGTCAAAAGCAACAATCAGGCGGCAAAGGCATTGTACGAAAAAAATCAATTTGTTTTGCACGGAGTCAGAAAAAAATATTATAAAAACACCCATGATGCATTGATATATTGGAAACAATTATAGGAGGGGTGTATCTTAATAAATCATATCCAGTTTGGTCAAGGCGAGGATATTATTTTTCTGCACGGGTGGGGCGGAAGCGTTGTCAGTTTTATGGGGCTTGCAAAACAGCTTTGCAAAGAATTTCGGGTTACGCTGCTGGATTTTTATGGATTCGGAGACACTCCGCACCCTGAGCATGCGCTTACACTTGACGATTTTGTTCAATCTGTTATCGATATAATTCAATTTTACAAAATGAAAAGCGTTATACTTGTTTCTCATTCTTTCGGAGGACGGGTGGCAATTAAGATTGCCTCAAAATATGGGTACTTACTAGAAAAAATGGTGCTTATAGACGCCGCCGGGCTGCGCCCAAGGCGCGGCGCGCAGTATTATTACAAATTACTACGGCACAAAATTTTGAAAACTTTGAAAATTCCTCACAAGGCAGGCTCCTCTGACTATCGTCAACTCCCCGACATTAAGAAAAAAACCTTTGTCAATATCGTAAATGAAAATCTGGCTGCCTTGCTGCCAAAAATAACGCTGCCCACGCTGATTATTTGGGGGAACAACGACAAAGAAACTCCCATATATATGGCAAGAAAGCTCAATAAAGGCATAGTGGGAAGCGGACTGGTTGTTTTGAAAGGGGCAGGGCATCATTCATACCTGGACCGTCCTTTTGATGTTTTACTAATAATCAAGAGCTTTTTAGCAGAGGAATAAATTATGAAATATGCAGTTGTTGCGCTATTTTATGCGCTTATGTGTATGTATGCGTTGCACTATTATACAATGTTGCAGCTGAATAACTATAAGATAAAACAAAGCTATTCCAACGAACAGTTTTTTTTGTTGAATACATTGGGCTTGCTTTTGGGCGCAATTGTGTTTGTGCTGCTTGCAAGCATATTTGACAGTCTGACAAACCAAATCATTATGGCGGCGGCTTTTGCTGCGCTGTTTGTTTGGTATCTGATGCTGTATATCAGAAAAAGGAGTAAATTTGTCTTTACAGCAAGGGGCAAAAGGCTTTGCGCAGCCTTTGCCGCGCTTTGCGCTCCTATGTGGGCGGTATTGTTGGCAAAGGAGCAGTACACCTATACCGCCGCTGTGTGGTTGGCGCTGATATTCTGCCCGTTTTTTTGCTATGCGGCATTTATGATATTGAAGCCTTTTGAAACGCTGAACAACAAGAAATATGTCGAAAACGCACGAAAAATTTTGCGCCAAAACAAAACGCTCACAAGAATAGGCATTACGGGCAGTTTTGGAAAAACAAGCTGTAAAAACATTCTCAATGAAATGTTGTCAAAAATGTATAATGTCAGCGCAACAAAAGCCAGTTATAACACTCCGCTTGGCATTGCGAGCGCTGTAAACGACATAAACGGCGCAACTGATATTTTTATTGCCGAAATGGGAGCCAGAAAGACCGGCGATATAAAGGAGCTTGCCGAAATAGTGCGTCCCACTTATGCCATTATAACAGGGGTCACCCGTCAGCATATGGAAACCTTCAAGACGCTGCAAAATATTTACCAAGAAAAACAGGAATTGGTAAACGCCATTCCCGAAACGGGATTTTGCGTGTTTAACGGAGAAAACTGTTATGCCAAACATATGTATTATAAGTGCCGCACAAAAAAATGCATAGTCGGCTTTGATTCGTCGTATGATATTTTTGCCGACAATATAAAAACGGCAAGCGACGGCAGCAGTTTTGAAATTGTGTATCAATCAAAACGGCTGGAATGCCAAACAAAATTATTGGGCAAGCACAATATCCTCAATATTTTGCTGTCATTTGCCGTAGCCAAACAGTTTTTTGTAAGCGATGAACAGTTGCAGCAAACAATAGCCGCTTTGCAACCCGTAAGCCACCGCATGGAAATTATTCAAGCAAACGGCATATCTATAATAGACGACAGCTATAATTGTAATATAGAGGGAGCGGCTGCGGCGTTGGAGGCGCTAAAGGACTTTGACGGCAGAAAGGTAGTTTTTTCGCAGGGCATTGTGGAAACAGACAAGGACGACATAAATATATTCCTAGGCAGGCTAATTGCCAAGATTGCCGACATAGTCATACTTTGCGGCAGCAACCAGCAAGCCATAAAAAGCGGCCTGGTCAGCGGAGGCTTTGAAGGGGAAGTGCATATGTTTAAGGACTTGCGAACGGTACAAAAGAATTTTCGGAGCATTCTTCGCAAAGGAGATGTGTTGCTCATTCAAAACGACTTGCCCGACGGGTATTAAGGAGAGAGATGAAAGAACTAGTCATTATTTTTGGCGGCAAGAGCTGTGAACACGATATCTCAATAATTACGGCTATGTATGCGTACCACGCAATAAACCTCAAAGAATACCGCAAGACGCTTGTGTATCTTTTTCAAGGCAGCTTTTTTGTAGGCAAGGGGTTGGAAAACCTTGACAGCTACATAAAGTTTGACAAGAAAAAATACTCGCAGGCAATATTTTCAAACGGCGGCTTGTATAAAGTCGGCAAAAAACTTAAAAAAATAATGTCGGTCGATTGCGCTTTGCTTTGTACACACGGCGGCGAGGGCGAAAACGGCGCCTTGCAAGGATACCTTGAACTAAACGACATTGCATACACTTCAAGCGGCGTAACGGCAAGCGCAATAACAATGGATAAGGCGCTGACAAAAAGGCTGTTGCAAGCATACGGTTATGAAACGGTGCCTTATGTGGTTATAGACGGCAAAGACACCGTGGAAAAAGTCGAAAAGGAGCTGAACTATCCCGTCATTGTCAAACCTGCTCGGTTGGGTTCAAGTATAGGTATCTCAAAGGCAACAAACCGTCATGAACTTATAAAAGCCGTTGAACTGAGCAGAAAATATGACGACAGTCTGCTTGTCGAAAGCTGTTTGGAAGATTTTATCGAACTCAACTGCGCCGCATTGAAAAAAGGCGGCGAAATAATTGCCAGCGGCATTGAAAGACCGTACGGCGGCGGAGGCTTTTTGTCTTATGATGATAAGTATATAAACAGCGCCAAAGCCGCTCAAAAAAAAGAGTTCCCTGCAAAAATCGAACAAAGTCTTGCCGAAAAGGTCACGGAATTGACAAAATGCGTGTACAAAGATTTTAATTTGTCGGGTGTGGTAAGGGTGGATTTTTTGGTGGAGAACAACAAGGTATACATAAACGAAATAAACGCCATTCCCGGGTCGCTGGCGCACTATTTGTTTGCAAAAACAATGAACATATCGGCGCTTTCAAAAAGTATGATTGAAGAAGCCGTATGCCGCCGCCAAAAAGAAAAAGAACTAATTACATCGTTTTATTCAAATGTACTGGCTCATTACAAAGGCTCAAAGGCTTTCGGGGCGGTGAAGAAATAGGGTCAGACGGCTCTTTCACGCGCCAGCTTGGTTTTTTGGCGCTCTATTTGCCTAACCAGATTGTCCAACACATTTTTTCGGGACTGCCACCAGTCACGGGACCATATGCGGACAATTTTCCAGCCTCTGCTTTCTAAGAATTTTATGCGGTAGACATCTCTTTCCAACACGCTGTCGCTGGCATTGTATGCCTGATAATCGCATTCTACGCCCAACACATACATATTCAGTTCGTCATCATAAACGCCCAGCGAAAGTTTGTAATTTGTGTTGCCCAGATTGGTGTCTACTTTGTAGCCCAGCTTTTCCAATTCTTCCTTTATTTGCAGCTCATATGCTCCAACTTTGAGCGGCGCTTTTGGTTTGTTGTCGAAAGTCATAAGAATTTGTTTAATTTCGGCGGGTTTGGTTTCGCTGACCGCCCGGGCATACTGCAAAT
This sequence comes from Christensenellales bacterium, assembly GCA_050309775.1. Classification (GTDB taxonomy): domain Bacteria; phylum Bacillota; class Clostridia; order Christensenellales; family DTU072; genus DTU072. The sequence goes on from JBNRMV010000015.1 coordinate 10,454, forward strand.
ACTTTTTGAGCAGTTTAGGACCGTTGTTTTTTGTTGCGTCTACCGTGTCAAGTTCTTCGGGTTCAATGCTTGTGACGACATAGACCTTGCGTTTGGCTCTGGTGATAGCTACATTAAGGCGGTTTTCTCCGCCCTCCATAGACAATGAGCCGAATTGCGCCACAACTTTGTCATTGTCGTTGCGCGCATAGCCTACGCTGAAGATTATGATATCCCGTTCATCTCCCTGAACATTCTCCAGGTTCTTGACGAATATGCCAAAGTTTTCACCGTCAATAATGCGGTGTTTCTCTCTGGAGTATTCTCTGCGGAAAACGGAGTTTTTGTCGGCTTCGGCATCAAGCATATCCTCAATATATTCTTTCTGTTCAATGTTGAAAGTGACTATGCCTATGGATTCATTGTACTTGCGCTCCTTAAGCAAAGTTTTTACCAGTCTTGTAACGGCTACCGCTTCCTCATGATTGTGGCGGTCTTTCCAGCTGCCCTTAACTTTTATGCGCTCAATAGGCGGATTGTCGTTGTCTTTGTAGATATTCGGTGCAATTTGTAGGCGGTTTTCATAAAATGCCATATTTGAAAAATCTATCAGCTCAGCGCTGTTGCTGCGATAATGGTAGGAGAGGTTTACCGGCTGATATTTGGCTGTTGCAAGGTCCAGCAAAGACTCAACTTCCAGCGCCGCCTGAGTAGATAAATCCATATTGTAGTCAAAGCTGTCATCGCCTAAGTATCTTCTGACAAAACCGGAGGTGGGGCGCAGCTGTTTGTTGTCGCCGGCAACAACTATTCTTGTGCCGCGATAAATTGAGGGCAGGGCGGCTTCAATAAAAATCTGTGACGCCTCATCAAAAACCACAAGGTCAAACATATCACGCTTTAGCGGTAATATAGTGCTGACGGCTTGGGGCGAAAGCAGCCAGCAAGGGAACAGTCGGAACAGATACTCATAGAAGTATTCAATCATACGGCGCACCGGCCAAAGCGCCCGTTGTTTTTGTATTTGGTACAAATAGTCCTTTGACTTCTCCGATGTGTTGAAAAACTCTGTATATTCGTGAGAAAACCTGTCCATAGCAAGCACTTTGGACAGTTCTCGCTGGTCGGCTTTCAGGCTCAATATGCGCTCCCTGAAAGAGTCGAACATAACTGTTTTTGACAGTCTTTCTTCAATATAATCGCTGTGTTCTACAATTTCGTGATAAATGCGCAACGGCATAATTTTGTCTACGGCTGCTTGGAATGAGGGCAAATCCTTGTCGCTGCGTGAGTAAGCAAACTTCAGAATCTCGGCAACGCCCGGCGAAAGTTCCGACAGCTCCTTGTTCATATCTTTTATGGTGACATAGTTTTCAAGCGCAACAAGCAAGTTTTTGAGGAAAACCCCGTTTCCGTTTATCAGACCGCCGATTGCCAAAGCAAAACCTTCTTTGTCCAGCACATTTTTTAATGGTGAGAACTGGCTGGCAAAAAGTTCCAGAGCATGAGCGGCAATATTCAAATCTATCATAATATCCTGACAGAGTTTATTAAATTTCATGCGGACAACGGGATAAAAAAGCCAAAGTGCCGGGAATGTGGAATAAGACAGCCATTTGGCAAGCGTGGGGTGTTCAATCCTTGTTATGATTTCGGCTACTTGCGCTATTGATTTTCTGTCCGACGCTGCGTTTTCGAGATAAAAAGTCGTAAGATATCTGCTGTATGGGTATTTGCTGGCGTCAAAAGGTATCAGCGGCGCTGACAGCGTCTTTGTGATGAAAGCGTACGCTTCTTTCAGCTTGTGCATATCCAAATCGTTGCGGATATGTTCAACCATTGGGTTTTGTTGCACAAGTTCCAGCTTGCGGATAAATACCGACGGCAGATTTTTGTCTTTTATGAATTTCAAATCTTCGTCAAGCTGCGCGTAGTTTTTGTTTATTATGTTGGTGGATAACATAGCTTTATAGAACAAATAATCCTTTGTGTCCTTTCCTATGTTATAACTCTCGGCATACATTTCTTGCAGGCTGAGGCCGAAAGGCGTTTTATTGAAAAGCGTGTCGCTTATGTTTTTCAGCGTTTCCAACTCTTTGTTAATATTGAGTTCGTTGCGGCTGTATTTTTTCAGGTTGTCGGTATAATCATTTGACAGCGTCTGCGTGTGCATTTGTTTCAGGCGGTCAAAGAAATAGAGCTTGTCCTTTTCGGGGTCGGGTATCAGCATGGCCTTTGAGTTGAGTTTGCCAAGTCTGGAAAAAACCACATCAAGCGCCGCTCTTTTTTGGCTGACGACAAGCACCTTTTTGTTTTTGCACAAAGCGTCGCTTATGATATTGACTATGGTCTGGCTCTTGCCTGTGCCGGGTGGGCCGTATATAACTATGTTGTCATGGCGGTTTATTTCCTCGATGGCATTTTCTTGCGCATAGTCAAGGTCATTTATTGCGTACGGCGGTAAAAAGACGGGCTTTCTTTTGCGTTTGAAAAAACCTGATGATGGGGATTTGCCTTTAAGTAACATATCCAAAGAAGGAGTCGAAAGATTGTCTTTTTCAAGCAATAAATAATCGTTATATATGGAATTGGCAAGGGGGAAGCGCCCCAGTACAGCCATGTTCTTTATTTCCAGACCCTCGATTTTTTGTTCTTTGCTGTCGTCAAAGGCAATGAAGCCTTTGCGTTTGAGGTATTTCAGCTTAAAGCCGCATTTTATCAGATATTCTATGACATCTGACGGATTGGAAAAATTGTTTTCGTTTTTCGGGTCATATTCTTGAATTAGGTTTTCTGTTTTTATGTTGTTTTCTTTGCAATAAGCCAGCGCAAAACTTTTGTTCAGCGACACCGGTTGATTGGGAATAAGGTTAAGTTTGACGCAGTCCCGTTCGATTTCTATCACCGCAGGGAATAATAAAAGCGGCGCGCGCACGGGAATGTCCGGCGCTATGGTGCCGACAACAAACGGATAACCTATCGAAAGTTCATATCTGCCCGTTTCTTTTTCAAGTTCCTCAACTTCTCTTTTGAGATATTTCAGGTCGGCTATATTCCGTGAAAGGGCGGCGCATTCAACGGCTTTCTTTTCTTCGGCGTTTTCCGTTTCGATTTGTTTGGTAAGTTTTTTTGCTATTTTGTCGTTGAGCAGCGTATATGAGCGCTTTGTTTGCCAGAGAAATTCGTGGAACTGTTCGTTGTCATTGTTCTTTTCTAGCAAAGCGCCTATGTCATAGCTGTATTTTTTTACGATTCTCCGCAAAAAAAGGCTGCGGTTCCTGCCGCTTATTTCTATCAGTCGTTCTTTGTACTTGCTGTAAATTGTGCGCATAATCATTATCCCTATCAAAAAATCTTGTTCGGCTTTTTTGATATTATACCACATTGATTGTGAAAGTAAAATGCTCCTATTGTAATTCTTTGGCGAACACTCAAAAAGCTGCTGTTTGATGGGCGTTATACTTGACATTTACCTTAAAAAATGTAAAACTATTACTATCAATTTTTAGGAGAAACATATGAGCCTTGCCGATAGAGTGTTTATTGAAAACTGCAAAGACATATTAAAAAACGGCTTTTGGGACACAGAACTTGAAGTGCGCCCGAAGTGGGAGGACGGCGTACCCGCCCACACGATAAAAAAATTCGGACTGGTAACGCGCTATGACCTAAGAGGCGAATTTCCCATATTGACTGTCCGAAAAACAAACTTTGAAGCCGCCATTGACGAAATACTTTGGATTTGGCAAAAAAAGTCCAACAACACAAACGACCTGAACAGCAAAATTTGGGACGCATGGACGGACGAAAATCATACCATAGGCAAGGCATACGGCTATCAGCTGGCGCAAAAACATATTTACAAAGAGGGAGAATTTGACCAAGTAGACAGACTGCTCTTTGACTTGCGCAACAATCCGCAAAGTCGCCGTATAATAGCAAACATGTACAATCATGCGGATTTGCATGCTATGAATCTCTATCCTTGCGCATATTCGCTGACCCTCAACACCTCCGGCAAAACGCTGAACGCCATTCTCAACCAGCGTTCGCAGGATATGGTTGTCGCCAACAACTGGAATGTTGTTCAGTACAGCATTTTAGTAAAAATGTTTGCCGCCGCAAGCGGACTTGAAGCCGGAGAGCTTGTGCATGTCATAGCCGATGCGCACATTTATGACAGACATGTTCCCATACTTGAAGAAATTATGAGCAGACCGCAATATGACGCGCCCAAGCTGATTATGAATGAGAAAGAAGATTTTTATAGTTATAAAGTAGAGGACTTTGTGTTGGAGGACTACAAGTATTCTCCGCTGGGCACAAGGCTGCCGGTGGCAATATGAAAACAATAGTTGCGGTAGACAGACATTGGGGCATAGGCAGAAACAACGATTTGCTCTTTGACCTGAAGAAAGATATGGAGTATTTTCGCCAAAAGACCCTTGACAAGGTCATAGTTATGGGCAGCAACACTTTGTTTTCATTTCCCGGAGGAAAGCCGCTCAAGAGAAGAACAAACATTGTGCTGTATCCCGGCGGAGAAAGCAGAGATGACTGCATAGTTGTGCAGAGCCTTGAAGAACTTTCCGATATTCTCAAGAATTATGACACTGACGATGTTTTTATTGTCGGCGGCGCAATGTTTTACAAAACCATGTTGCCTTACTGCGACACGGCATACATAACCAAGGTAGACGCTGACGGTCAAGCTGAGGTATTTTTTGAAAACCTTGACGAACTGGACGGCTGGCAGTGCGCCGAACAAAGCCAACCCATTGACGACAACGGAGTGGGTATCAGCTTTTGTGTATACAAAAACAAAAATGTAAAAGAATTTTAACTTAGGAGGACGAATGAAAATAATGATGAAAACGCCGCTTGTAGAAATGGACGGCGACGAAATGACAAGAATTCTATGGCAAATGATAAAAGACAAGCTGCTTTTGCCATTTATTGATTTGAAAACCGTATATTTTGATTTGGGGCTTGTTGAAAGGGAAAAAACCCGTGACCAAGTCACAGTTGACGCGGCAAACGCCATAAAGAAATACGGCGTAGGCGTAAAGTGCGCCACTATCACCCCAAATGCCGAAAGAGTAAAGGAATATAACCTGACAAAAATGTGGAAGTCGCCCAACGGCACCATAAGAGCCATGCTTGACGGCACTGTTTTCAGAACGCCGATTATGGCAAAGGGCATTCAAGTGCTTTTGCCCAGCTGGACTCAGCCCATAACTATCGCCCGTCACGCTTACGGCGATGTTTATGGAGGAGTAGAAGCGTACACCGCAAAAGAGGGCAAAGCGGAATTGGTCATGCCCAACGGAGAACGCAAAGTAATATTTGATTTTGCGGACGGCGGCATAGTGCAAGCAATGCACAATACCGACAAGAGCATACGCTCATTTGCAAGAAGTTGTATGAATTATGCTTTGGACACCAAGACCGATTTATGGTTTGCCACAAAAGATACCATAAGCAAAATATATGACCACCGTTTCAAAGATATTTTTGCCGAAATCTATGAGGCAGAATATGCCGAAAAATTTGCCGCCGCCGGCATTGAGTACTTTTATACGCTCATTGACGACGCAGTGGCAAGGGTTATCCGTTCAAACGGCGGCATGATATGGGCATGCAAGAACTATGACGGCGATGTCATGAGCGACATGGTTGCTACGGCATTCGGCTCGCTGGCTATGATGACTTCAGTTTTGGTTTCACCCGAAGGCTACTATGAATATGAGGCGGCGCACGGTACGGTTACAAGACATTATTACAAGCACCTGAAAGGCGAAACGACTTCGACAAACCCCATGGCAACAATTTTTGCATGGACGGGCGCGCTGCGCAAGCGCGGACAATTGGACAATCTGCCCGAACTGTCGGAATTTGCCGATAAGCTGGAGAAGGCGTCGACTGCAACCATTGAACGGGGCATTATGACAAAAGACTTGTCCGGCATATTTAAGAGCGACGAGGTGGCGGCTAAGGGTGTAAACACAGAAGAATTCCTTGACGCAATAGCCGCGGCGCTATGATAAGCATAAAGACCTTTGCCGTCGGTTATCTGCAAACAAACTGTTATGTAGTGACTTCAGACGAACATAAAGAGGCGGCAATAATAGACCCAGGCGGCGGATATGCCCAAATAAAAGCATATCTGTCGGCGCAGGGCAAGACAGCAACGGCGGTTTTACTTACGCACGGGCATTTTGACCATATGCTTGACGCCAAAAAGTTCCAACAAGACGGCGCAAAGGTATATATTCACCAAGACGATGCGGAATTGTTGCAAAGCGGCGGCATGGCGAAGCAAATGGGCATTCGCATAATGCCTTTTTCTGCGGATAAATTTGTTGCTGACGGTGACGAAATCAAAGTCTGCAACACAGTTTTTACAGTTATGCACACTCCTGGACACAGCAAGGGCAGTTGCTGCTTTTTATTGGAAGACAACATTTTCAGCGGCGACACGCTTTTTTCCGAAAGCTATGGCAGAACTGATTTTGCAGGCGGCTCAATGGCGCAGTTGTCGGCATCGCTAAAAAGGCTTTTTGATTTGGACGGCGATTACAAGGTATTCCCCGGACATATGGAAAAAACCACATTGTCGCATGAGCGGCAATACAATCCTATTTTCTGATGAAAACTCTCAGGGCGCGTTTTTTATTTGATGCACAACCATACTTGAACGATGTACAGGATATCCCCAGAGCGTTCAGCCCGTATTTTATTGTTGACAGTCAGGCTGAAGACTTTTTACGAGCAGACTACTCATATGACAGCGGCAAGTTTTTTATTGAAATAACCAGCAGCTTTGCTCCGCCAAAGCCGCATTCCGTAACAATAAATGAGCAGGATTACAGCCTTTTCAAGAAAAAGACAAAACACTTTTTGAAAAACTGCTTATATGACTATCTGTCGCAAAATCTCAATGTCAGGTTGCCCTACGGCAGTTTGACAGGAGTGCGCCCGACAAAGCTATTTTATGAACTTTCGGAAATCAAACCTGACATTTTGGAAGCCCTAATTTCAGATTTCAGAGTATCCCCCAAAAAAGCTGCACTCATTGCAGAGGTGGTCAGCAATCAACAGGGTATTTATTCCTTGGACAAAAAAAATTGTGATATTTTCATAAACATTCCGTTTTGTCCGACCAGATGTCATTATTGTTCCTTTATCAGTAATGAGGTGAGCAGAGTAAAAAAAATGCTGCCCGAATATGTTAATGCGGTTAATGCGGAAATTTTATCTATAAAAAATCAAATAAAAGACAACGACTTGAATTTGCGTTCGGTATATGTCGGCGGCGGCACGCCTACAAGTATAGGCGAGGAATATTTGGATGGCATTTTGTCGCCCCTTGCCGATTGCGGCGTTGAGTTTACCGTAGAGGCAGGCAGACCTGACACTATAGATGGCGGCATGTTGGCAATGCTGAAAAAAAATGCAGTTACACGGCTTTCAATCAATCCGCAAAGTTTTAATCAAAAAACGCTTGAAGTTATTGGCAGAAATCACACCGTGCAACAAATATATGACGCATACGATGCCGCAAAGTCGTTCGGGTTTGACATAAATATGGATTTGATAGCCATGCTTGAGGGCGAGAGCGCCGAGGATTTTTTCTTTAGCGTAGACAATGCGATTGAGCTTGCTCCGCAAAATATCACAGTGCATACGCTTTCATTAAAGCGGGGCGCAGTCATTGCAGACAGAGAAAAACAGCCGTTCGGTATGGCGCAGCAAATGGTAGATTATGCGCATAACAGGCTTTTTGAGCACGGATACCGCCCTTATTATATGTATCGGCAAAAAAATATGTCGGACAACTTAGAGAATACCGGATTTTGCTTACCCGGCAAGGCTTGCATTTATAACATTGACATGATGGAGGAGACGACGACGATTTTTGCCGCCGGCGCCGGCGGCATGTCTAAGTTCTTGTTGCCCTCAGGTCGCATCGAAAGGCGCTCAAATCCCAAGGATATCAAAGTATATCTGGAGAGGGCAGGACTGCTTCCTTAAGCAAAATGATAAAATCGGTAAAACATAATCAAAATGCCAAGCGGAAAAATTGTGTACATGCTGTCAACGCATTTTGCGATTATGGCAAAAAGTATCAATTGCCGTCAAGGTTTTTTTAATTTTTTCTTATTGATTTATATTATTAGTTATGTTATATTATTATATATGTTGCGCTATGCGTGCAAAACCGATGCAAGTTTCGATATGGCAAACAGGAGACATTTCATGAGAAAACCCATAATCAAGTTGATTTTGCTTTTTACGAGTATATTTTTAATACTTTTTATGACGGCATGCGCGCCTGAGGCCACCCCCGAAGAAGAAAAGCCTTATGTAGTTTCCATAAGCGTAGACACCAACACCATTCCCGAATCATCTGTTGCCGGACAGGTCGATGTTTCCCAAATAGAACTTATTGTTGTTATGAACACCGGCGACATTCTGAGAGTACCCCTTGAAGACAAAATGATATTTACTTCCGACAGAGGCAAGCTGTTGCGCACAGGCACTCACCATATTTCGGTGATTTATGGCGGAATGAGCACAAGGTTTTCTATTACCATTGACGAAGCGCCCATTGTTGAATACACTTTGACAATTTATGACGGCGCCATACTTGGCAGAGAGCCTATTGACGGCGTGTGGACGGGCGGATTTGAGGCAGGCAAAAGAGTAACCATAGTAGCCACAGACAAGAGCGCAGACGGATACTATTTTCATTCGTGGAGAATAGGCGGACAGGTCTATAACACAAATGCCTCTTGCGATATCACCATAAACGGAAATATCAGCATTTATGCGCATTATGAATTGATAAAATACAAGGTCAGTTTCAACTCAAACGGGGGCACCAGCGTAGCCCAGATGGAAACAAGGACTATTGAGGCGCCGCCCGAAACGACTCGGCCCGAATATGTCTTTGTCGGTTGGAGAGAGCCCGACACAAACACTATTATTACATATCCTTTTACTGTACCCAAGAACATCACTCTGACTGCGGTTTGGGAGTCTTTGGGGCTTGAATATGACAAGGCTCCGACGGCGTCGGGATATACAATCGTCAATTATACCTACAACGGACCGCGTGATTATTTAACAATTCCCGATACCTACAACGGTTATCCCATTGTTGCCATAGCCAGAGAGGCATTTGCCAACGCCACGAATTTGCGTACGCTGAAACTCAACAGATATATTACGGAAATAGCCGACTATGCTTTTGCCGAATGCATAAATCTTCAGAGTTTTGAGAAAGACCCCTCAAGCGACCCGTCCATTAAAGAAATCTATGAAGTAAACAACGGCGTTATCTACAAGGACGACCAACTGACGGCATTCCCTGCGGGCAGACTGCTTGAAAGTTTTGATGTCGAAAGAGTGTCAAGTATCGGCACGGCGGCTTTCTACAATGCCAATATAGGCAGCATAAATATCAAAACCAATCTGAACAGCATAGGCGCCGACGCATTCAATTCAAGAACCATAGACAATGTCATTTTCCACAATGCCATAAATCCTGCGATGCCGTACAGCACGAATATCTTTAACGACAATATCAGCAAGATATTTATCGTGCAAAACATGTATGTCAGCAACTACAAAGCGCATTCCTCATTCAGTCCTTATGTCGACAAGATTGAGGAACTTGTACAAAATACACAACTTGGCATTTATGACAACTTGCTTTATCGCGTAATCACCCGCGAAATTGCAGGTATCAGCACTCCAACGATAGAAATTATCGGCGCAGACAGAAGTCTTAGGAGTCTAACAATTTCTACCACAAGAGTAGAGGGCAAGGACATCACTTCCATTGGCCGCTATGCGTTCAGCTATTGCTACAATCTGGAAACGGTTACCGTTCACCAACAATCAAAACTTGACAGAATACTTGAAGGAGCTTTTGACAACACAAAATGGCAAGAACAGCCCACCCATAATTACATAAGAAACGGCGCAATCATAATGAACGGCATTTTATTCAGACTGCTGCAAGACAGCAAGGAATATACAGTGCCGCATGATGTCATCAAGTTGGGCGAAGAATCGTTCAGCAACAAGGCGCTTCTGGAAAAGGTCATATTTGGCGTTGACAACAATGGTCAGCGGTATATTACCTCAATAGAAAATGGTGCATTCAAAAACTGCATAAACTTGAAAGAAATTGTCATTCCCAAAAAGGTGACAAAACTTGGCGCGCATGCGTTTGAAAATACAAAACTTTCGGCATTTAGCTTTGAGGAGGATTCAGAGTTGACGACAGTTTTGGATTTTTGTTTCCAAAATGCCTCACACCTGCGGACAATTGCTTTCGGAGAATTTATTCAAGAGATAGGTAGAGGCGTGTTCAACGGTTGCTATTCGCTTGAAAGCATTGCCATAAACGGCAGCATTGAAGGCTCAAATGAGTATTATGTGGCAAAGGACGGTGTGCTTTTCCAAAAGAACAAAGACCTTGTCGGCATAGTTGACAACTTCGGCAGAATTTTGCACACCTATCCCGCAGGCAGAACGGCGGCGGTTTATCAGCTGCCCTATGACGGAGAGACGGGCGTAACTCACATAAATGAATTTGCTTTCTATTACTCCAATATAGCAGCCGTGGTATTGCCGCCGACTTTGGAAAGCATAGTATCAAAATCCTTTGTAATACCGCAGTTGGTATACATAGAGTTCTCAGCGGCTCTTGAAGATTCGGTATCTTCTTACAGCATACTTTTCCCAGAGTTCGGAGCGAAATACATTATTTTGAGCGAAAGCGACACCAAAAACTATGGCACATGGGGCGCGCCAGAGGGCGTGATAAAGAAGAAAGGCACGGGAGATGGCAGAGTGGATGTTACCAATCTTGTAGGGCTTTTCAATTACCAATACACACTTGACGGCGTTGACAGAAATGACACTTTCATATACCGTTATGATGAGAGCGGACTATATATCATCGGAGCAGAAAGGACTAGCGCGCTGCTTTCCGTGCCTTCAATCATAGATATTGATTCTGCTCCGCAAAGCGTAATAGGCATAGGCGGTTATGCTTTTAACGGTAGTATGCTGACTGAGGTTGTTTTGCCCTCAACGCTTTCAACGATAGAGGCATACGCTTTTTATTACAGCTCATCGCTAAAAAGGCTGACCATAAACAGAGGGACAGCCCCGACACTGGAATATTCAGGAGACAGTACAGATGCTGAAGATATGTTGAGCTTCAACCCTGATACTATTATTCAAAACGCGTTGTTGTTTGTGCCCGAAGGCGCCCAAAATGAGTATGTGTCATGGACGACTTCCATTGATTTTGTCATAGCCATTGGTTCACAGCCGCAGATTCTTTTTGACACAAACGAAGGTACGGCGCCCGTATTGTTTGATTCGGCAGGAGAGCCCATAGATATGACAGACCTTGCTGTTATACCGTCAGCGCCGATTACAACAAGAGAGGGTTATGTTTTTGACGGCTGGTATGCCGACGAGGAATTCACTACCGAAATTGTCTTCCCATATACAAAACACAGAAATATCACTTTCTATGCAAAGTGGAGAGTAAGAACCTTTACTATTGTTTATGACACATCGGGCGGTTATTTTGATGAAACGCCTGTCACATCAGTTAATTACGGAGAAGGTTATAGCCTTACCGTTCCCCAAAAACCCGGATATGTTTTTGAAGGCTGGTTTGACATTGAGCAAAGACAATATACAGAGGGCGACGGCACAGGCACAGGCATAGGTTCGCCGGAGCATATATTGAACGGAACTTGGGGCTTGACAGCCAATGCTCAGCTTGTGGCAAAATGGTCGCCAAAAGAGTTTGTTGTCACCTATGACGCTACCGGCGGCACAGTTTCGCAACCTACGCACACCGTTGAGTTCAATGCGGAATACACGCTGGAGATTCCCGAAAGAGTGGGCTACACCTTTGGAGGCTGGCAAGATTCGCAACAAAGATGGCTGACATATTCCAATGGTCAAAGTATAAACGAGTGGGCATATACTCAAGATATCACCGCATATGCAGTATGGACTGCGCTGTCCTATGAAGTTAGGTTTAATGCCGGTGAAAACGCAACAAGTTTCCCCATGCAAACAGTGGTATTTGGTGAACAATTTACTTTCCCTGTACCCACAAAAGCAGGTTCGGTTTTCTTCGGTTGGTATGACGGCGAAGGCGGCACGGGCACTCAATATACCGACCAGTTCGGCAACAGCGTCAGAGCTTGGGATAAGGCCGGCATAGTCATTGATATGTATGCCCAATGGCCGCAAAATATCACAGACGCCTCTGATTTTGTGACGGTGCGCAATAATCCCGAAGGAAGCTATATTCTGACAAATGATATTATACTTGACGAGGAATGGGTGCCCATAGGTATTGATGCGTCTGCACCGTTTATCGGTATAATTGACGGCAACGGCTATTCTATATTCAACATGACTGTGACAAGCAAGAATTCGGGCTATGTCGGCTTTGTGGGATACAACAAGGGCATAATAAGAAACCTAAACCTTGGTATTTCGTATATTGAGGAACAGCCTGATACGACAAATAAAGCAGTAATAAATGTTGAGAGCAGCGAAAACCCGAATTTTTATGCCGGAGGAATGGTGGCTTACAACGATACGCAAGGTGTCATAACGAACTGCAAAGTGGCGGTGGATATCACAGTGCACATAACCAGCGAAGGAAGCAATATGTATGTCGGCGGCATGGTCGGCTATAACAAAGGGCAAATAAAAGACAGCTATCTCAAGACGCAACTGAATACATCCTTTGATGAAGGGCTTGTAACACCCGGCAATGAATCAAGAGGCGCTTTTGCGGGATTCCATGCAATAACAGAAAAAAGCAACATAGTATCATGCCGTTATGAACGCATAGTGCCGTCGGCTGATTTTGTATCAGTCGCCTGCGGAAACCAGAATGACCCGTTGACTTTCGGTCCATACAGCGCCACTACAGGCGTGACCACGCAGGACGGCTGGGGTTCTGAATAAAAATCAATATTTGTTGCGTTATTATTCTTTACATAAAGCAATAAATATGATATATTGTCAAAGTACCCTTTGCAAGGTTTGGATTTTCTCCTAAAGAATTCTTACTTTGCTTACGGTGAACAAAAATATTTTTAGGAGGTTGGATTATGGAAAATCTAACAGAGAAAGACGCTGTTATTGAAACAGCACAGGACAATGCGGCAGAAGCAAAAGAAGAGGTAGCAACTGAAGTTGTAGCAGAAGAAGAAGTAGCAGTCGAAGAAGTTGCGGTTGAAGAAGTTGCAGTTGAAGAAGTTGCGGTTGAAGAGAAAGTATCGGAGCCCAGCAAGAAGTCCCAGATTATCTCCAAGTTTGGCAGAACAGAAAAGGACACCGGTTCCCCAGAAGTCCAAATAGCTTTGTTGACAGAAAGGATAAATCACCTGAACATGCATCTTACACAGCACAAGAAGGACCACCACTCACGCAGAGGCTTGTTGAAGATGATAGGACAAAGAAGAAATCTTCTTGGCTATTTGAAGAGCAAAGACATTGAGCGTTACAGAAGCCTGATTGCCGAACTAGGATTGAGAAAATAACATATTCGATTATATTGGGGTTGTTTGGCACAACCCCATTTTCTTATAAAGCGTTTTGCAATCTAATTGTTTTCAAAAAAAGTATATAGAACTTTGAGAAAATTGGCTATACTATTGGTAAAAATAAAAATTTATATAAATATGTCCGCAAGAGCGGACAAGGAGGACACAGAATGAAAGAAAGCAGAATTTTTTCTACTTCCATAGGCGGTAGAGAAGTTTCAGTAGAGATAGGGGGCTACTGTTCACACTCGAACGGAGAATGCCTTATCAGATGCGGCGACACGGTTGTTTTGACCAATGTCACCATGGCAAAGCAGCCCAGAGAGGGCATAGACTTTTTCCCTTTGGGTGTAGACTTTGAGGAGAAAATGTACGCTGTCGGCAAAATCCCCGGCGGTTTCAAAAAGAGAGAAGGCAGACCCAGCGACAAAGCCATATTGACTTCAAGACTTATCGACAGACCGATAAGGCCGCTTTTCCCCAAAGGTTTGTACAACGATGTATCAGTAGTGACTACGGCGCTTTCCGTTGACACCAACATACCGCCCGAAGTTTTTGCCATGATAGGCAGCTCAATAGCTCTTACAATATCCGATATTCCGTTCAACGGCCCCACAGGCAGCGTCATAGTCGGTTATGTTGACGGCGAATATGTCATAAACCCCGACAATGAGCAGCGTGAGAAATCTGCGCTGAATTTGTCGCTTTCGGGTACCAAAGACGCCATTATGATGGTCGAAGCCGGCGCAAATGAGCTTTCAGAAGAAGTTGTTCTCGGCGGCATACTGTACGGTCACGAAGAAATCAAAAAGATTGTTGCGTTCATTGAAGATATTCAGAAAGAAGTGGGCAAGCCCAAGATGGATATTGAGTTGCGGTTGCCGACGGCAGAAATCGAAAAAGCCGTCAAAGAGTATTCGGCAGAAAAGATAGCAACAATTTATGACACCTTTGACAGGAGTGAAAGAGAAAGAAGAGAAGATGCGGTGACAGAGGAGCTTATGTCGCATTTTGCCGACATATTCCCCGATGATATGAATTATGTAGCCGATGTGCTGTATTCCATGAAAAAGCAGTTCGTCAGAAAGAGAATATCCAGTGAAGGAGTACGCCCCGACGGCAGAAAACTTGAGGATATCCGCGACATTTGGTGCGAAGTCGGTCTTCTTCCCAGAGTGCATGGCAGCGCTGTGTTTACAAGAGGTCAGACCCAGGCTTTGACAACGGCGACTCTCGGCACAATTTCCGAAGTACAAAAACTTGAAGGGCTGGATGAGGATGTATTCAAGAGATATATGCATCACTACAACATGCCTCCGTATTCCACAGGCGAAGCAAGACCTATGAGAAGTCCGGGCAGAAGAGAAATAGGGCACGGCGCTTTGGCAGAAAGAGCGCTTGAGCCGGTACTTCCGACAGAAGACACCTTCCCGTACGCCATAAGAACGGTTTCTGAGATTATTTCCAGCAACGGTTCGACTTCACAAGCCAGCGTATGCGGCTCCACTCTGTCGCTTATGGACGCAGGAGTGCCTATCAAAGCGCCCGTTGCAGGCATAGCCATGGGACTGATAAAAGACGAAGAAAGTCACACCATTTCAATATTGAGCGACATTCAGGGTCTTGAGGACTTTTACGGCGACATGGATTTCAAGGTTGCCGGCACCAAGGACGGCATAACAGCCATTCAGATGGACATAAAAATCAAGGGCATCGACGAAGAAATATTGAAAAAAGCGCTTGCGCAGGCCAGAGAGGGCAGATTGCACATTCTTGACAAAATGACAGCAGTATTGCCGGAGCCCAGAAAGTCACTCAGCAAGTATGCTCCCAAAATAATTGATTTTGCCATTGACCCCGAAAAAATTAAAGATGTTATCGGCAGCGGCGGCAAGGTAATCAACAAGATTATTGAAGAAACAGGTGTAAAGATTGACATAAACGATGAAGGACATGTATTCATTGCATCAACTGACGAAAACGGTGCCGACAAAGCTAAAGCAATCATTATGTCAATAGTAAAAGACCCTGAGCCGGGCGATGTATTTGAAGGCAAGGTTGTTCGTATTCTTCAGTTTGGCGCATTCGTAGAGTTGACGCCCAACAAAGACGGCATGGTCCATATCTCGAAGCTGTCAAACAAAAGGGTAGAAAAAGTTGAAGATGTCGTCAATATCGGCGATATGGTCAGAGTTGAGGTCATAAAAGTTGATGAAAAGAGCAGAATTGACCTGAAACTGCTGGCAAAAATCTAAACCAAAACCCAAAAAACAAAGAAAAAGGGCGCCAAGCCCTTTTTTTATTTGACAAAATGCGTTTGCGCGCATTCGGTCAGGCATATATCGATGAGATAGCCTGCCTTGCTTTGCTATCTCTTCATGTTCTTAATTGATTTTTGCAATTTATCGTTTTGAAGAAGAAACATTGAGCCGGCTGTACCCATCAATAAGCCGATAATAAAACCGTTTTTCATAATAAATAACCTCCATTTCAAGTATGTGCGAAAGGAGGTTTTTTTATATTTAGGAATAAATGGAGAAAATTGTTAATTATATCTGTCGTTTTCCAGCATAACCTTTTCAAAAATTATGTTGTCAACTTCATTTTCTTTGGCTTTCTTTAATAATTCTTCGGAGCGCACAGTCCAGCTAAGCAGCTTGATTTGATTTTCTTTGCGCAGATTGCTAAGCGCCTTGTCGGGCAGCTTATTTATATTGAAAGCAAGAAAATCAGGTTTGTTTTTGCGTAGCACTCTTCTGCTTGACCAGTTTATTGCGCCGTTCAGAATGCTGTTCCCTATGTAAGTGGCAAGATATCCTCTTGTGAATTCGGGCGCATTTTTTCTGAACCAACCGATTATGAAAGGGCTGAAGGACTGTACGGCAATACTGTCTTGCTTTCCTTTTATGAGTTCATAAACTTTTTCTTGCAATTCTGTGTTGAAAAGGGATACCGTCTTCAGCTCAATAAGCAGTTTTGTTTTGCCTTCTATCAGTTCCAGCAATTCGGACAACAGGGGGATGTGTTCTCCGTTGGGCAACTGATATTTGTCGCTTTTTATGTCGGCGGTGGTGAGTTTTTTTATTTTTGCGTTGATGCCGCATACTCTTTTTAGCGTGCTGTCATGAAAAACCACAACTTCGCCGTCTGCAAGCAAGCGCACATCTATTTCTATGTAATAGTTTTTTGCGATGGCATTGCGGAAAGCTGCCATTGAGTTTTCTGTGGCGGTTGCATCGTGCAATCCTCTGTGAGCAATAGGTCTGTCAAGTAACCACATGTTTTTTTCCTCCTGAATGGTTTTTTAATATCCTAGACTTTCGTCTATTATGACTATATAAAAGTTTTTGCCCGTGGTGGGGTGGTGGTGTATAACCGTGGCTTTGCAGATAGTGTCGGGGCTAAGGCAATATGAGCATTTCCCGGTGTATGCGCAGGGCGTGTTCTTTTGTAAGCGCATGGTGTTTTTTGGCGCGGCGACATTCCGCGTGCGTTCAATACCTTCATCTATATTCTTGACAATTTTGTTTGTGCCGCAAATGAGTAAAATATTTTGCGGTCCGTACAAGGTTTCTGCAACCCGATTGCCTCTGCCGTCAATGTTGATGATATCTCCGCTTTCGGCAAGGGCATTTGCGCTGGCGATATACCAGTCGGCAAGGTGCATCTTTTGGTAAAGGGCTTGGTGCTCCGAAGCGTCATAGAATGAGCGGTGCAGCAGCTTATAATCATTTTTCATGGCGTCCAAAAGCCCGATTTCTTCGACCGTCACACTACCGCCAAAACCTATGCTTGCGCCTTTGGGTATAAGTTCCAGTACCATATTTTTGCCTTCTTCTCTGCTTGAAGCAAAATATGGCGCAAAGCCGCGTTTTCTGAGATTTTCTAAAAGTTTTGAGTATTGCATATGTCCACCGTGTCGATAATGATAAGTATTGATATTATACACCAATAATTCGTGAATTGAAAGACTTACAGTGAAATTTATTGCGTATTTGCAGTATTTTATATATAATGATTAGTAGTATTTTAATTTGGAGAAGCATCGACTGATGGACGACAGACAAAAATTTATCCGAAACTTTTGTATAGTGGCGCATATCGACCACGGCAAAAGCACGCTTGCCGACAGGATTATGCAACTTACCGGACAAGTATCCTCAAGGGCGCTCAAGGAGCAAATGCTTGATTCTATGGATATCGAAAGGGAGAGGGGCATTACCATAAAACTTACGCCGGTAAGAATGTTCTATAAGTACAAAGGCGAGGAATACACGCTTAACCTCATTGACACCCCCGGGCATGTCGATTTTACTTATGAAGTGTCGCGTTCATTGGCGGCTTGCGAGGGCGCTGTGCTTGTCGTGGACGCTGCGCAGGGCATAGAGGCGCAAACGCTGACGAATGTCTATTTGGCGCTGGATAACGACCTTGAAATAATCCCCGTAATAAACAAAATTGATTTGCCCGCCGCAAATCCCGATGCTGTCAAAAAGGAAATAGAAGATGTCATAGGGCTTGATGCGTCGGAAGCTCCGCTCATCAGCGCCAAGGAAGGAAAAAACATAAATGAGGTCATTGAGCAGATTATTGAAAAACTGCCGGCGCCAAACGGCAACCCGAATGCGCCGCTGAAAGCGTTGATTTTCGACTCATTGTACGACAATTTCAAGGGCGCAATCTGCAACATAAGAGTTGTCGACGGCAGCATAAAAAGAGGCGATACCATAAAAATGTTTGCCACAGGCAAAGTTTTTGATGTGACGGAAGTCGGCATATTCAACCCGAATATGCAAGAAGTAAGCCAACTCAACGCCGGAGATGTCGGATATGTTGCGGCAAGCATAAAGAATGTAAAAGATATAGCCGTCGGCGACACGCTGACTTTGGCGAAGGGCGGCGCCGCCCAACCGCTGAAAGGCTATAAAAAAATAAACCCCATGGTTTTTGCCGGCATTTATCCTGCCGACGGCGCAAAATATAACGACCTTAGAGATGCCATGGAAAAGCTGTATTTGAACGATGCCTCACTTGTTTATGAGCCTGATTCCTCAACAGCGCTTGGGTTTGGATTCCGATGCGGTTTCCTTGGCTTGCTGCATATGGAAATAATTGAAGAAAGGCTGGAGCGAGAATTTGACCTGGACCTTGTGACCACTGCGCCCAGCGTTTCATATATAGTTAAGAAAACCAATGGCGAAAGCCTGATAGTAGACAACCCGACAAAGCTGCCGCCGCCCGGCGAAATAGACAGTATTGAGGAACCCATAGTAAAGGCGCATATATTCACGCCTCCCGAATATGTCGGCTCCATTATGGAACTTTGCCAAGAAAAGAGAGGGTCTTTTATTGATATGACATATCTGGACGCCAGCCGCGTAAAAATAGATTACAAAATCCCCCTCAGCGAAATTATATATGACTTTTTTGACATGCTGAAATCAAAAACCAGAGGATATGCAAGTCTGGACTATGAACTTGACGGATACAGAGAGGACAAACTCATTAAACTTGAAATACTGCTAAACGGCGAGGCATGTGACGCATTGTCGTTGATTGTGCATCAGGACAAGGCGTATGCAAGAGGCAGACAGATTGCCGAAAAACTTAAAGATGTCATACCAAGGCAAATGTTTGAGATACCCATACAAGCGGCTATCGGCAACAAAGTTATTGCCAGAGAGACCGTCAAAGCAATGCGCAAAGATGTGCTTGCAAAGTGCTATGGCGGCGATATCACCAGAAAAAAGAAGTTGCTTGAAAAGCAGAAAGAAGGTAAAAAGCGTATGCGTCAAGTCGGCAGCGTAGAGATACCTTCAGAGGCTTTTATGACTATTCTGAAGTTTGACAAGACATAAAATGAAAACCGCAGGGCTGTATATCCACATTCCTTTTTGCGCAAGCAAGTGCGCTTATTGCGATTTTTATTCCTTGCCGTCAACGGAGTTCTTTTCTGATTACAAGGCGGAACTTATCAAAGAAATAACCGCAGTCAGCAAATGTTTTGACGGCATAATAGATACTGTATATATAGGCGGAGGCACGCCCAGCGTGTTTCCGCTTAATTATTTATCGGACATTGCGCAAGCCGTTTTTAATAGTTTTCAATGCAAAATCAGCGAATTTACCGTTGAAGTCAACCCTTGTTCTTCGGCGGATATTGAATATTATAAAGATTTCGGCGCAAACAGAATTAGTTTGGGAGTACAGAGCCTTGACGAAAATGTGTTGCGGCTCATCGGCAGACGGCACAACAGAGCGCAGGCGCTTGAGGCGGTAGAGAGGGCGGCTACGCATTTTGACAATGTCAGCGCCGACCTTATACTTGGCATAACCCAAGAGCAAAAGCCCTCTGGGGACATAGCTGCGCTGAAAGACTGTGTAAAACACATTTCCGCATATATGCTGAAGATAGAGAGCGGTACACCGATTGCAAAAATGGTGACAAGCGGTCAATATACGCCCCCAGGCGAGGACAAATGCGCCGACCTTTATGATGAAGCGCATACGGAATTGCAAAAATACGGGCTAAAAAGGTATGAAATCAGCAATTTTGCCCGTGATGGGTACGAAAGCGTACACAATATGAAATATTGGCGCATGCAGGATTATATCGGGGTCGGCGCTGCAGCGCATTCATATGTCGGCGGTATGAGATATAACAATCCGCCGTCGCTGACAGAGTATCTGAAGGGGTATCACAGCGGCAACAACAGGCAAAAAAAACAGCATGCCGACGCGTTGCTTGAAACCATTATGTTGGGGCTGCGGCTAGAAAATGGTCTGGATATCAGCCAAATAAACAAGACTTTTTCAATAGATTTCAAAAAAGTATATGCCGAACAGCTTGCGAAACTGCAACCGTATCTTGACATAACACAGAACAAAATAGCCATAAAGCCGCAGTATATGCTGCTGGAGAATGCCATAGCCGTAGAATTCTTTTAGGCGGCAACTCCGGCAATTTTTACTGCGCAATATTCATCTAAACAATTATAAAAAACCGACAGCGTGTTGTTGGTATTCAGACAAAAGAATGCCGATGCCGTGCTGTCAGCCATGTTATATACCGAATGCGTATTGTCAAAACGGTAATCAATGATATTGAGTCCGTCAAAGGCGTCGGCAAGGAGATAACAGCCGTTATTATATGATATATATCCATATATTTCATTGATATTTTGCAACGCAGAAATGTTCGCTAAAGCGCATTCCAAATCTTTGTTGAACAAATAAATTCCCTTTGTTGAACCGCTGAATATTGCCAAAATTTTGTCACCTCTGGGCAGTAGCTTAATGTTTTCGGAATTACTTATTATCGTATTTTGAGCGTCAATTTTGTTGAAACTGCTTGAATATTTCCATAGTTTTGTAACGGCTGCGGTGCGCTCAACAACAAGAAATCTTTGCTGCCCGTTTTCGGCATAAGGAGTTATGGCAAGGGCTTTGCAACCCTCAATAACTGTGTTTTGCAGAATTTTTAGCGCCGGCGACAGCTTGATAATATTGTATCCGTTCTGAGTGTTTATGACGATGAGCAGATATTGATAAAAATCAAAGATATCAAGGATTTCTCCCGACGGCAAAAAGCCTGTTTGCAGTTCGTCTTTTTTAATGTATATTGTATTGGCTGCGCCTTCGGCAAGCATTAAGCAGCCTTCTTGTGTGAGAAAGAGCCTGCCTTTTTGCGCAATGGGCAAGGCGCAGACTTCAGCGCTATTTAAGTTGTATTGCGCATTGAAAACTAAAATATTTTCTGCCGTTTTTGTCATAATCATAAGACCGGCGGCAGTTATTTTTGAAGACAGATAAAAAGTGTCTAAACGAGAGGGCAGCACAAGCACCTTTTCGACTGCGCCAAGCAAGGAGATTTTTGCCAGAGCCACGGATTTTTTTTCGGTGGTAATGTCTCCAAAAAGCGTGCCGCACTCAAGCACGGCATAAAGACTGTTTGTCGTTTGCAGTAGGTTTTTAATTTCAATATTGCCATAGCCTGAAAGTTGCTGTTCATATAAAAAATTTTCGCTTTCGGCAGCCTGTTTTGGATATGTAGTATAGTACGGCTCGGGTTGAGGACCGGGTGGGTCGGGCGGATTTTGGTTTTCGTCGTTCTCATTGTTGGTAAGGTTGGAGGGAACGCCGCTGTGAGCAGGCGGTTCTTGGTTGTTCAATATTGAAAGCGCCACTACAAATATGGCGGCAATAAGTATCAGAGCAATGGCTTTGGGTAAAAATTGACTAAATTTTTCGTTCATAATTCACCTCTTGACAATTATAAAACAAATTGCCGTAAAATTGTTGTTTCTGCCAAAAGTGTATAAAATACGACAAAAAATTGCGTTGGGCTTTTCCCATGTTCAGTCGGAATGACATAAAAATACACCGCGCCTTCTGCGCTTTGGGCATTTGGGGACTTATATAAATAGCAGCCCGTTTCTTTTCTCTTGACATTTGAAAACAGCCTACATATAATATAGTTCCAACTATAAAATTTCAATCTCTTGTATGGATTGAGAAACGAGGTATTATGAAAATCAAGTTACGTGACACGGTGAAAGAGTTTGACAAGGGAGCAAGTTTATTTAGCATAGCCGCATCCATTAGTGAAGGATTGGCTAGGGTTGCTCTCTGCGCAAAAGTCAATGGCAAAACAGTCGATATGAACACAAAACTATATGAAGATGCAGAGGTTGAATTATTGACATTTGCCGACGAAGAAGGCAAAAAGGCATACCGCCACACAGCGGCGCATATCATGGCGCAGGCAGTGAAGCGTATTTATCCCACGACAAAAATAGCCATAGGTCCGGCGATTGCAAACGGATTTTATTATGATTTTGATTTCAAGACGCCGCTAGCCAAAGACGCTCTTGCCGGCATAGAAGCCGAGATGAAGAAAATAACAAAAGAGAACATTCCCGTTGTGCGTGAAGTCGTATCCAAGAAAGAAGCGCTGGCGTTTATGAAGGAATACGGAGAGAAATACAAAGTGGAACTCATAAACGATTTGCCCGATGACGAGGAGATTTCATTTTACCGTCAAGGCGATTTTGTAGACCTCTGCGCCGGTCCGCATGTGCCGTCCACCGGATATATAAAAGCGTTCAAGTTGACTTCCGTCACTGGCGCCTATTGGAAAGGTGACGAAAAGAACAAAATGCTAACCAGGATTTACGGCACTGCATTTGACAAGAAACAGGACATGCTGGACTATTTGGAGGCTGTCGAAGAAGCCAAAAAGCGCGACCACAACAAGTTGGGACGGGAACTTGGGTATTTTATGACCGACGAAAATATCGGGCAAGGTTTGCCTTTGCTTATGCCCAAAGGCGCAAAGCTGTTCCAGATACTTTCCCGTTTTGTTGAGAACGAGGAAGAAAAAAGAGGCTATGTGCTGACAAAGACGCCGTATATGGCTAAGTCGGCTTTATATAAGATTTCCGGACATTGGGATCACTACCGTGACGGAATGTTTGTCATGGGAGATGAGGAAAAAGGCGAAGAAGTGCTTGCGCTGCGCCCGATGACATGCCCGTTCCAGTACACAATATTTAACAACGGCAGAAAGTCTTATAGGGATTTGCCCATACGCTATGGCGAAACCTCTACACTTTTCCGCAACGAAGCCAGCGGCGAAATGCATGGACTTATTCGTGTGCGGCAGTTTACGCTCAGTGAAGGGCATATCATTTGCGCGCCGTCACAGCTTGAAGCCGAGTTCAGAGACAGCGTAGACCTGGCAAAATATATGTTGACGAGTGTTGGACTTGACAAAGATGTGTCTTATAGATTTTCAAAATGGGACCCTAACAATACGGATAAATATATCAACGACCCTGCCGCATGGGAGCATGCCGAAGGCGAAATGAAAAAAATCCTTGACCATATGGAAATAAGCTACAAAGAAGCTGTCGGCGAAGCGGCTTTTTATGGCCCCAAACTTGACATACAGATAAAAAATGTTCACGGCAAAGAGGACACGCTTATTACAATTCAAATAGATATGTTCCTTGCAGAAAAATTTGATATGTCATATATTGACGAAAAAGGAGAAAAGGTAAGACCCTATATCATTCACAGAAGTTCAATAGGCTGCTATGAGAGAACAATGGCGCTGTTGATTGAAAAATATGCAGGAGCCATGCCCACTTGGCTTGCTCCCGTCCAAATCAGAGTAATGAGCCTGACGGACAGAACTGTGCCCGATGTAGAGGAATTTACCAAAAAGTTGAAAAACCTCGGAATAAGAGCCGAAAGCGACACGCGCGGCGAAAAAATTGGCTACAAAATCCGCGAAGCGCAACTGGAAAAAATCCCTTATATGGTCATTATCGGCGATAAAGAGAAAGAAAACAATGCCATAGCCGTACGTTCCCGCAAGAATGGCGACATGGGCACAATGACCAAGGAAGCATTTATTATTATGATAAATGAAGAGATTGAGAATAAGGTAAATAATTAAATGAAAGAAAAAGTAAAAAGTAAAGATATAGAATATCTATAATATTTACCACTATACTTTTTGCTTTTTACTTGTTACTTTTTACTTCCATTTGCTTGACAGGCAATAATATTTAAGGTATCATGGAACACGAAGCAGAAGTATTTCTCACCGGGAGCGAAAGCGCAGCGGTTATCAATCTAGCCAGTGGTTAATATTGAGTGAGTGTGTACTTTTGTTTACACACTTTTTTTATGGAGGTAAAATATTTTCAAAGAATTACAAACTAATCATAACATTTATGATAGTCAAGTAAGGCTCATTGACGAAAAAGGCACTCAGCTCGGAGTGATGAGCAAAATCGAGGCGCAGAGAATTGCCGATTACAGAAGTCTTGACTTAGTCAAGGTTTCGCCGGGCGCCAATCCGCCGGTATGCAAACTCATGGACTATGGCAAATACCGCTTTGATATGATAAAGAAAGAAAAGGAAGCAAAAAAGGCGCAAAAGATTGTCGAAGTAAAAGAAATTCGCCTTTCTCAGACTATCGATATCGGCGACATGAAAACAAAAGCAAAGCGAGCAAAGGAGTTCCTGGCAGACGGTGACAAAGTCCGCGTTACGCTCAGAATGTGGGGCAGGCAGTTGGCTCATACCGATGTCAGCGTAAAGGTCGTCGAAGAATTCTTTGATATGGTAAAAGAATACGGAGTTATGGAGGGCAAGCCGACTTCCGAAGGCAGGATAGTTGGGCTTACGATAGCGCCGATAAAAAAATAAAGTTAAGGAGAAAACAACAATGCCGAAAATGAAAACACACAGCGGAGCGAAAAAACGCTTCAGACTTACTGCCGGCGGTTTGATAAAAAGAGCTAAGCAGAACAAAAACCACATTTTGAATAAGAAAACTACCAAAAGAAAACGCGGTCTTAGACAGGGCGGATATGTAGATATTTCACAAGAAGCGACCATGAAGCGCTTGCTCTCAGGACAGGACTAGGAGGTAAGAAATGAGAATAAAAAGAGGCGTTAATGCCATAAAAAAACGCAGAAAGATACTCAGCAGAGCCAAAGGCTATTTTGGAGCAAAATCAAAGCTGTACAGAATTGCCCGTCAGGCAGTTATGAAGTCCGGACAATACGCATATGTAGGCAGAAAACTTAAGAAGAGAGATTTCCGTAAACTTTGGATAGCCAGAATAAACGCTGCCGCAAGACAAAACGAGATTTCTTATTCGCGCCTTATGTACGGCCTAAAGCAAGCAGGGGTAAGCCTGAACCGCAAAATACTTGCTGACATAGCAGTAAACGACGGCGCAGCTTTTACCACTCTTTGCAGTAAGGCAAAAACCGCTCTGGCAAAATAGATAAAACACAATTGCCGCCGTCAAAAAGACGGGGGCAATTTTTTTTAATGGGAAATATAATGACAATAACCTCTACGCAAAACGCTAAAATAAAGATGCTCCGTGCTTTGAAAACAAAAAAAGGCAGGCAGCAGTACGGTTTCTTTTGCATTGAGGGAGTAAATTTGCTGAAAGATTTGCCGCCAAACAGCGGTGTAACAGAGCTTTTTATCAGGCAATCGGACTACGAAAAGCTGATGTTCATTGAAAAAAAGCTGGGGCTTGAGGCAGTGCTTGTTGCGGATAGCGTTTTTGACAGCGTGTGCGACACCGTCACTCCAAGCGGAGCAATAGCGTATGCCGCAATTCCTGAATATAATGAAGTCGAGGGCAACACAGTGGGGTTGCTTTGCGGCATAGCCGACAGCGGCAACATGGGTACTATTTTTCGTACGGCGGCAGCAAGAGGCATAAAAACTTTGTTGTTGTACGGCGATTGCGTCGATGTTTTTTCGCCAAAGGTCATAAGAGCCGCAATGGGCGGAACTTTTTCGGTAAAAGCCGTGCATGTTGATGAGCGCAAACTGGACGCTTTGCTTGCCGAATACACTCTGGTAGGATTGGACGCCGGCGGCGAGTCAATTTATCAATATAAAAGAGAAAACAAACTGATTATTGCCGTAGGCAGCGAGGCGCACGGGCTGCCTGACAGCATAAGAAAAAGGTGCGCAAAGATTTTGTCGCTGCCTATGACAGAGGCGGTGGAGTCGCTGAATGCGGCTGTCAGTATGTCGATAGCAATGTATATGTTATAAAAAAAATCAAAAAAGGAGATTGGTCAAAATGTCAGGACATAGTAAATGGGCAAACATTAAAAACAAGAAAGGCAAGACAGATGCCGCCAGAGGCAGCATTTTTACAAAAATCGGACGCGAAATAGCCGTTGCCGTAAAGAGCGGTGGACCTGACCCGAACACCAACTCAAGACTGCGTGATGTCATCGCAAAAGCCAAACAAAACAACATGCCCAACGACAACATAAGTCGTTCGATAAAAAAAGCAAGCGGAGAACTTAGCGCTGTCAATTATGAAGAAATGGTCTATGAAGGCTATGCCGCAGGCGGCGTAGCCGTTATTGTAGAGGCGCTTACAGACAACAAAAACAGAACAGCCGGCGATGTGCGGCATATCTTTGATAAATATGGCGGTTCCTTGGGCTCAACAGGCTGCGTTTCATATCTTTTCAACAAAAAAGGCGTTATTATCGTCGAAAAGAAAGATATGACGGAAGACGACATTATGATGTTGGCATTAGAAAGCGGCGCCGATGATGTCATAACGCAGGACGAAGTATATGAGCTTTATACCATGCCGCAGGACCTTGAACAGGTGCGCACAGCCTTGACTGATGCCGGAGTGGAAATTTTGTCGTCGGATATGGACTATATAGCTGACATATATATCGACCCGCCCGAAAACAACATTCCTTCAATTCAAAAACTGCTTGAAAAACTTGAAGAAAACGACGATGTGCAAGATGTTTATCACAACGCAAATCTGCCGGAGGAAGACGAGGAGGAATAATAATGATAAGGAATATTTGCGCAGCGGCAAAACAGGCAGCCAATGCGTTTATGAGCGCAACAACGGCGCAAAAGAATGCCATACTTTTGGGCATAAAAAAAGAAATTTTAGCCAATGTTGAAGGCATAATGGCAAGCAACGCAAAGGACATTGAACTTGCAAAGGACGGCGGCAGGGATACGGCATTTATTGACCGCTTGACGCTGAACGACAAGAGAATAAAAGCCATGTGCGACGGACTTGACGCAGTCATAGCTTTGGAGGATTGCGTAGGCACGGTTGCCGAAAAGTACACGCTCCCCAATGGTCTGAATGTCAGCAGAGTGCATTCTCCGCTGGGCGTTGTCGGCATCATATACGAGGCTCGTCCGAATGTAACGGTGGACGCTGCGGCGCTTTGCATAAAATCTTCAAACGCAGTCATTTTGCGCGGCAGCAAGGACGCTTTGAATTCGAATGGATTTCTTGTCGGATTGATGAAAAAAGTACTTACAGAGCAAGGCGCAGACCAAGCGCTTGTAGGGTTTATTGACGGCGCCGAAAGAGAGTTGACCAAAACAATGCTGGAGCAGGAAGGGCTTATCGATGTGGTCATTCCCCGTGGCGGAGAGGCTTTGAAAAAGTTTGTTCTCACCCATGCCAGAATGCCGGTTATTGCCAGCGCCGGCGGCAATTGCCATACTTATGTAGAAAAGACAGCTGATTTCAAAATGGCGGCAAATGTCGTACTTAACGCAAAAATTCAGCGCCCTTCGGTATGCAATGCGATTGAAACATTGCTTTGTGACAAGGCGATTGCTGCAGAATTTTTGCCCATTTGTCTTAAAACGCTGCAAAATCACGGAGTGGAAATAAGAGGCACGCAAAGCGTAAAGCATATTTATGCCGCTACAAAACTCATTGATAGTGATGAGTTTTATACCGAGTACAACGACATGATTATTAAAGTAGCAATTGTGCAGGATATTAAAGAAGCAATAAATCATATCAACACTTTCAGTACGGGACACAGCGACGCCATTATCACTCATGATGCGGCGCAAGCGGAAAGATTTGCCAAAGAGGTTGATTCGGCAGCGGTGTATATCAACACTTCGACGAGGTTTACAGACGGGTTTGAGTTGGGGTTGGGCGCAGAAATGGGCATATCCACTCAAAAGCTGCATGTCAGAGGTCCGATAGGGTTGAAGGAGTTGACTTCTTTGAAGTATGTCATAAGAGGCGAAGGACAAATTCGGGCATAGATTGGTTTTCAAATGTTTGTGTATACGAATGAGAAGTGTTATAATTATTTCAAAATAACATGAGGTAAAAATGAGGAAGATAGCAGTATTGACAAGCGGAGGCGATGCGCCGGGAATGAATCCGGCGATAAGAGCCATTGTGCGATATGGCATTGCGCAAGGGCTGGAGGTATACGGAATAGAAAGAGGCTATTGCGGACTCATAAACGGATACATTAAGCGCCTTGACAACCGCTCGGTTTCGGGAATTATACAACACGGCGGCACTATGCTTAAGACGGACAGATGCCCCGAATTCATTGAGAAAGAATACCAACAAAAGGGCATCGATGTGCTGAATGCATACGGTATTGAAGGATTGATTGTCATTGGCGGCGACGGCTCGCTGCGCGGCATAAACGACCTGCAACAAAATTTCAATTTTCCCTGCGTAGGTATCCCAGGAACTATAGACAACGATTTGTCCTATACGGACTATACATTGGGCTTTGATACGGCGGTAAATACCGTGCTATGGGCAGTGAACAATCTTAGAGATACCATGACATCTCACGAAAGAGTGTGCATTGTCGAGGTAATGGGCAGAAAATGCGGCGACATAGCCATATATGCCGGACTTGCTGGCGGCGCGGAAATATTACTCATTCCCGAAGTGCCGGTTGACATCGAAAAGGTCAGCAAAAAAATAATACAAAACACCATAAAAGGCAAAAAATCAGACATAATAATGCTTGCTGAGGGCGTTTGCGATGCAGAGGAACTGCGAGCCGAATTGAAGAAAAGAACGGGCACTTCCCTGCGTACCGTAAAGTTGGGACACATTCAAAGAGGCGGCACACCCAGCATGGCAGACAGAGTGTTGGGAGCAAAATATGCCGCAAGGGCAGTGGATTTGCTCAAACAGGATATCGGAGGCAGAGCAGTCGGCATCAAGGATAACAAAATTTTTGACATGGACATTGCCGAGGCTTTGAACACTCCCAGAGGTTACAACAAGGAGCTGTATTGCTTAGCCAACAGCCTTAGCCAATAAGAAATAACAATAAAACGGAGGATAGAAAATAATGAAAAATTTAGTCGGAGCATGTATTTTTGGTCAATCAGGAGGTCCTACCTCTGTCATCAATTCCAGCGCGGCCGGAGTATTCACTGAGGCACTGAAACAAAAAAATATAACAGCGGTCTATGGCGCTGCACACGGTATAAAAGGTATTCTTGAAGAAAATTTTTATGATATATCAAAAGAAGACCCGCAGGAATTGGAGTATTTGAAGAACACTCCGTCTTCAGCATTGGGTTCGGTACGGTACAAACTGAAGTCCGTAGAAACAGACGAAACCGATTACATAAGGCTGCTTGAAGTATTCAAAAAATACAACATCAGATATTTTTTCTATAACGGCGGAAATGACAGTATGGATACCTGTAACAAGGTTTCCAAGTACCTATTGAGCAAGGGTTATGAATGCAACATAATCGGCGTACCCAAGACTATTGACAACGACTTGTTCGGCACTGACCATTGCCCGGGCTATGGCAGCGCCGCCAAATATGTAGCCACTACGCTTATGGAACTATGCCTTGACGCAAAGGTTTATGACAAAGGTCAAATCACAGTAGTGGAGATTATGGGCAGGAATGCCGGCTGGCTGACAGCCGCAAGCGCACTTGCATCATACAAGGGATTGGGACCGGATTTAATTTATCTTCCGGAGTTGCCTTTTGATATTGAAAAGTTTGTCAGCGATGTCAAGACAGTCATTGACAAAAACAACGGCAAATGTATTGTCTGCGTGTCTGAAGGCATAAAAAACAAAGAAGGTATGTATATTGCCGAAGCAATAGCTCGGAGTGCGGCGCAAAAAGACTCTTTCGGTCATACGCAGCTTGGCGGAGTGGCGTCTTGCCTTGCGGAGTTGTTGAAAGAGAGATTTGGCACAAAGGTCAGAGCAATTGAATTCAGTCTTATGCAGCGCTGCGCGGCGCACCTTGCATCAAAAACCGATGTGGAGGAAGCGTTCATGGCGGGCGTTATGGCTGTGAGATATGCCGTCGAGGGAAATACCGACAAAATGGTTATATTTGAAAGACAAAGCGGCAAAGATTATAAAATTGAGTACAAATTGATGGCAATTGAACATGCCGCCAACACAGAGAAAGATGTTCCGCTTGATTGGATTATCAACAACGGAACGGCGCTGTCACAGGCTTTCATTGACTATGCCATGCCTTTGATTCAAGGCGAAACAAAGATGCCTACAGAAGACGGATTGCCCAGAATGGCAAAACTTAAGAAGGTCTTGGTAAAGAAATAGTGAGCAAAAACAAAAAACTGCAACCAAAATCCAACCGGAAGATAAAGGACTTTGAAAAACAGTCCTCTTCCGGCATGGTCTGGAAAGACCCGTCAGAAATTGAAAGGCGCAAGAAGAAAAAAATCATAAAGCTTGTGGCGCTTATCACGGCGGCTGCTGTTTTACTTGCCATAATCGGCGTAGTCATCGTCGGAGCGCTTACCGTAAATGACGAGGGTAGTTTTTCTTATAAATTATTCAAACGCGGACCGCTTGACGCGCCGCGCAATCTCCGTATAGAGGACTTTGACCAAGAGAAGAAATTTACTGTTTTCATAAAGTGGGACTATGTCGCAAAGGCAACCAACTATACGCTTGAAGTTGAATATGAGCTGTACCCGAATGAAATAATCAGTTTTGATATCATGCTCAACGGCAGATATGTTGAAAGAAAAAGAGGCGAGATGCGTTATCGCGTCCGCGCCAACAATCTGAGCGGAAAGGGTCAATTTACGGAATGGCAGACGCTGGACATTAAGCCGATGCAGTTGGCTCTGCCGGAAATCAGCCTTTACAAAGACGAAACATATGTCTATTTCACATGGACAAAGGTAAAATACCAATATGCCAATGAATTCGGCGATGTGGCATATCAATTTGCCGACGGCGGCCATTTCATTGAAGACCCCCCGGAACCGTGGGAAAATTCTCCGCAGTATTCCTCAGGCGGCATTGAGTACAAGACCGAACTCAGCGACCTGCGGGACAGATGCGACATATACACAGTAAAAGTTCGCCCGCTGAATTATGCAATTTTTTGGAGCGACGAAAAATTCAGATATGAAATTATCAATGTGCCCAAGCTGTACGATATTTATGAACTTAGCGATACTTGGGCGGAAGCGCAATTAGATTTAACGGAATAAGAGGAAAAAAGAATAGATGACAAGAGATGACTTACGCAACATCGCAATAATTGCGCATGTTGACCATGGAAAGACTACGCTGGTCGACGGTCTGCTGCGGCAGGGCGGAGCATTTAGGGAAAACCAGTATGTGCCGAATTGTGTTATGGACAACAACGACCTTGAAAGGGAGCGCGGCATAACCATATTGGCAAAAAACACTTCAGCGCAATATAAAGGCATAAAAATAAACATTGTCGACACCCCGGGTCACGCCGATTTCAGCGGCGAGGTCGAAAGGGTGTTAAAAATGATAAACGGCGTTGTACTGCTTGTTGACGCTTTTGAGGGGCCTATGCCGCAAACAAGATTTGTGCTGCAAAAAGCCCTTGAAATGAATCATAAGATTATTATTTGTATCAATAAGATTGACAAGTCGGGCGCCCGTCCGCATGAAGTGCTGAACGAAATATATGACTTGCTGTTGGATTTGAACGCAACCAGCGACCAGCTTGACAGCCCTATTGTATATTGTAACGGCAGGGCAGGCACAGCGTCATTGGATATGAATAAAGCAGGCGACAGCCTTGCGCCGCTTTTTGAAACTATTATCAATCATATCGACCCTCCTTCAGGCGAGGACGCAGGGGAACTGCAAGCGTTGGTGTCGGCAATCGACTATTCTGATTATGTGGGCAGGTTGGCAATAGGCAGAATTGAAAGAGGCGTTATGATGCAAAATCAGGAAGTAATTGTATGTAACGCCCATGACAAGAAAACCTATCGCGCAAAAATAACAAATATTTATCAGTTTGAAGGACTGAAAAGAGTTGCGGTGGAGTCGGCTAAAGTCGGCGATATCGTATGTTTCAGCGGAATAGAGAATATTACAATAGGCGAGACGGTTTGTTCGGTAAACCGTGTGGAGCCGGTAAGTTTTGTAAAAATAAGCCAGCCCACGCTTCAAATGGTTTTTTCCGTAAACAACAGCCCGTTTGCCGGAAAAGAGGGCAAGTATGTCACATCACGGCATCTGCGCGCCAGACTTTACAAGGAGCTGTTGAAAGATGTTTCATTGAAAGTTGCAGACGGCGCGTCGACCGACGAGTTCATTGTGTCGGGCAGGGGCGAAATCCATTTGACAATACTCATAGAGAATATGAGGAGAGAGGGGTATGAATTCCAAGTAAACACCCCGAAAGTAATAAACAAAATAATAGACGGCGTAGTATGCGAGCCTATGGAGAAGCTCATAATAGATGTACCGGACAACTGTGTAGGTTCGGTTATGGAGCAAATGGGCAGAAGGCAGGGCGAGTTGGTGACTATGACGCCTCTGAACAGTCGTATCAAAATGGAATTTGTCATTCCGTCAAGAGGTTTGTTGGGTTATCGAAGCGATTTCATGACGGAAACAAAAGGCGAAGGCATTATGAACAGCCTGTTTTTTGGGTATGAGCCAATGAAAGGCAATATGCCGTCAAGGCCGTACGGCGCTTTGGTTGCCTTTGAAACCGGCGAAACCACGACATACGGACTTTTCAACGCTCAGGAAAGGGGAACGCTGTTCCTTGAACCGGGAGTAAAGGTATATGCCGGACAGGTTGTCGGATATGCGCCAAAAGCTGGGGATATCTCAGTAAATGTATGCAAAAAGAAGCATGTCACCAATATGAGAGCGTCGGGCAGCGATGACGCGTTACGGCTGGAAAATCCGCGGAAGTTCAGCCTTGAAGAATGCATTGAGTTCATTGCGCCGGACGAGCAACTTGAGGTCACCCCAAAGAGTTTGCGCATTCGCAAGACCATTCTTGACCACACCGAAAGGCTGCGCAGACAAGCCAAAGAAAAATGAAACGCACCCCAAAACTTTATCTGAAACTTTTTTTATCGACGCTTCAACTCAGCGCCTTTACCTTTGGCGGCGGGTATGTAATCATATCCTTTATGCAAAAAAAGTTTGTCGAAAAATTCGGCTGGATAAGCAAGGAAGAAATGCTGGATATAGTAGCCATTTCGCAGTCTTCTCCCGGCGCTATCGCAATCAACGCGTCTATACTCATCGGATACCGCATAGGCGGCGTTTTGGGCGCCCTTTGTACGCTTTTTGGGACCATATTACCGCCATTAGTGGTAATATCGGCGATATCATTTTTTTATGAAGCATTCAAAAATATCGGTGTTGTGGAGGCTGCGCTGAAAGCCATGCAGGCAGGCATAGCCGCCGTTGTCGTTGATGTCATTTATAAGCTGTCCAAGGGCTATTTTA
The DNA here is from genome assembly GCA_050309775.1 of Christensenellales bacterium. Lineage (GTDB taxonomy): Bacteria > Bacillota > Clostridia > Christensenellales > DTU072 > DTU072. The sequence goes on from JBNRMV010000015.1 coordinate 44,123, forward strand.
AGGACAAGGACTTTGTTTCGTTGGCGCTTATGGCAGTGGCGTTCTCATTGGCAGTATTCCTGAATATCAATGTTATTTTCATTATTTTAGGCGCAATTCTTTTTGGCATAGGCTGGTACTTTTTTGATAAGCGCAAAGCAAAGAAAAAAGGAGGGACCGAAGAATGATTTATCTTGAACTCTTCTGGAACTTCTTTCAAATCGGACTATTTACAATAGGTGGGGGATATGCCGCTCTGCCGCTTATCAAAACAAGGATTGTCGACATAAACGGTTATTTGACTTTGAGTGAATTTATGGACATTCTCGCCATAGCCGAATCAACCCCGGGACCGCTGGCAATAAATGCCGCAACCTTTGTCGGGGTAAAAACCGCAAGCATTTTTGGCGGCATCATGGCTACTATCGGGCTTGTTACGCCGTCGCTGATTATTGTCCTTATCCTTGCTTTCATATACATAAAATACAGTGAGATGGGGGCGCTGAAAAGAGTGTTGAAGGTCGTGCGACCGGTTGCTGCGGCGCTGATAGCCGCTGCGGCGGTGACCATTGTTAAGCTGGCTTTTTTCGGCGGCAATGTCATTGATTTTGATAACTTTAACTTTATTGTTTTAGGACTATTTGCAGTAGGGCTGTTTTTGCTGCGGAAATTCAAGCTCAATCCCATATGGGTTATGCTGGGCAGCGGAGCCGCGGGAGCAATATTATATTTTGTTATTTAATTGCTCAAAAAATTAGGTGCGCTGAATTCATTTGCAATTCACGCAAAATTATTGTAATATAAATAAAATTGTGAATAATTGAGGTAGTTATGGCAAACGAAAAAGGCAACAACAGAGTAGCTCTACTGGGCAAATTAACTTTTGCGCCGGAGGCAAGAAGCGAAGAGACGCCAAGACCTGTTATTGAGGGCAGATTCAAGTATTTTACTGCGGTTTTCAAGAGATACAATGGTCAGTTGATGGTAGCCAATTTGTTTTTCCTTATCTTCTGTCTGCCTTTGTTCGGGGTGTTGGTTGTGCCGACTCTTTTTGGCGGCATGGAGAACCTTTCATACATTCTTTCAAAAACTACCAGTTTGCCTTACTTTATGAGCGATATCGGCATCGGCTTAAGTGCGGGGCAGGCGTTGCTTGAAGGAAGACTGGCGATATTGAATGTTTATCAGCTATATGTTCTTGCCATTGCCGTGGCTATTCCTTTTATGAGCCCCGGGCTTGCAGGAATATTCCATGTCAGCGTAAAACTAATTTGGCAAGAGCCTTTTATTACAAAAAAGGACAGTTACGGCAACAATGTTCCCAGAATTGCTGTTGAATTCTTTATGGGTTTGAAGAAATATTGGTTGCCTATGCTGATTATTTCCCTGGTTTTCGGCGCGCTTTTTGCCGCAGTCGGCAGTTCTTTCGTATACTTTATTGAAAACATGTGGCGCGGTACCGCAGGGGCGGGGCAATGGATATTGCTGATAGTCGCATGCTTGGTAGGGCTGTTGTCGGTTATGTTGCTTATCCTTATGTTGCCTTTTGTGCCGATGTACCGTCTGCCTATACTGACAAAACTCAAGAATTCATTGATACTCATAATTTCTATGTTTGTGCCTGCGCTTTTCATCACCGTTGTTTCGGCGCTGCCTTTTGTTTTGGTGGCAACAACGGGAGGCTTTATCAGAATAATCATAATTGCGCTTCTGATTGTCTTTGGCAGCAGTTTTTTGTCTTTGATGTGGTCGAACTTTGCCCACTTCCATGCCGACAAAATAATAACCCCGATATACGAAGCGCAACAAAACAAATCGGGCAAGGGTAAGAAAAAAGCAAAAAAGAAATAGGCTCTTTTGACAAAAAATATCAAAAAGTTTTTGCAACGGTCAGCTTCCTTAAAGTTAACTTAAAGTAAGCTGGCTTTTTTCTTTATTTTAATTATTAAATCAAATACCCGTATTGACATTATAAGTATTTATATATATAATGCTAATGTATAAGTGTGAAATTGTCTGATATAAATTGAAACGCCCGGAGGTCCTAAATGATTTCAAAAATCCCAAAGAACGATATACTGAAAATATTGTTTATTGTTATGGTCGGATTTGTGCTTACCGCAGGTATTATGCTTTTTTCATTTGATGTCTCTGACGCTCCGGCTTTTGCGGACTACCTTAGCATAACTCACCCAGATGATTTTAGTTATGAAACTTGGAGCTCACCGTCATTCAATCCGTTGACCTCTGTTATTGTATACGTACAAGGAGATGACGAAACACTGCCTTCTTACCCTTCATACACAATAAATTTAACAAATTTAGAAAATTCCAGTTACCAATATAACGGCACTGGAGGCGCAGGCAGCGAAGAGGGTCCGGGTGCGATTACTTGGCAATCCCGTCCGCAAGTTGCGGGAAAATACAGAATGACCGTGAATGTAGGGACTCAATACAGTGAGTCCGCTGAAATAGTGCTTAAGGCAATGGTATTTATATCAAAAACAAAAAACATGACTGCCGTTTACAACGGCAACAACCAAAAAAACACATTTGAATCATGGAACTACATAAGTCAGCATTACAGCATATCACAAATTGAGGGGCTGGTCGGCGGCATCTCAAATTTTCAACTAAAAATCAATTGGGGTGAGTTTGTCTCTGACATAGTACATGCCGGCACATATGATTTTGAACTGGTTTTGAACGGAAATTATGATTATATCGACTATCAAAACAATGTTGGTGCAGTGACGATCACAAAAAGACCCTTGCTTATAGGTCCAGATATAGCCTTAATCAACAAAACAAAGACATATGACGGCACCAATATAGCCAACGGAAAGGTTTTTAAGAACGGCGAGGGGTCCGACGCGTACGATTATTTGCTTACCAGTACTTCATACGGGAGCGACTCCGGCTTACTTGAGTATGATTACGAAGTCATGAAAGAGTTTCTGGACACCGTGCCCATAGTTATTTTCAACGGCATATCCACCGGAGAAAGTTCCGTAATCAATTCATATTTTATGGATGCCGGCAACAATCCCAGTTCAACAGTCAGCGGATATGACGCACAGGGCAACATAATTTATGACAAGAAAATCAGGGTTTATTATGGATTAAACCCGGCGCTTCATCAACTCATGAATTATGTCATCACAATAGAACAAGACGGCGACTATGTTCAGAAGCCCATATACGCAGAGTACTTAGCCACAGAATGCGCCATTTTGCCGGGAATTTTTGTCGTTTCCGTTGACACGGTCACGAAAGAATACGGCGTTCGCATGGATTCGCTGAATTATGAGTTGTTGCCCGCAGACGGCGAGCCTCAATCGGGGAACATAGCCGTAAGATATTCTGGCGACCTCCTTGACGAAACTATCGGAATATACAGTGAAGGCGTTTCGGGCATTCGCATCGCAGTAAAAATAGGCAGATTGTTCAGGCAGGGCATTGACTCTACCTCTGATATTGTATTTTCGGGAATGAGCGCAGCCGGCGAAGAAGTGACTTTGGTTGAATACACCCGTTATACGCCGCTGTACGGCAACTACTATTTTTATGTCGAAGTATTTTATGACGGCATACCCATAGAGCCTGCTGGCACAAAATACGCTTGCGGCAACGCAACTATGAGTTTTGTGCCGACGCTATTCAACATAGCAGCCAAACAGTTGCAGTCGCCTCCGGGTATGTCAATCATGACCACAAAAGAATATGACGGTCTTAAACAAGCCTATTCCAGCAACACCGACCTTTCATCGCAATTTATTACTGACCGATATTATGTCGGAGCAAACCTTGTTGAAGAAGCCGATAGCCAATATATACAATCGACGGCAATTGTCGTATATGACACCGCCTTTGCAGGCACGGGCAAAATTATCACAGTAACATTTCAGCTTAGTCTGACGGAAGCAGGCAGGGCGCAAAATAAGGACTATTTACTTTCTAGCTATACGCCTCCTGCTGAAATTCAGCTGGAGAACTGCACAATCACAAAGAAAGTAATAAATTTCAGCTTTGATATGACCAATGCCGTTGACAGACCTTTTGAACATCCGTTCTTTTATCCCAACGAAAAAGTTCTGATATTCCAAAAACCTTACAGCGCGGCAATGCCCATAATAAAGGATTTGGTATTTGGCGATTATGTGCTTGACGAATATGGGCAGATAATATATGAAGAAGTATATGCCATGCGCCCAAAGACCATCGTCAATGAGTTTGGCGCAGAAATTTATGAGTTGGATATTTATGGCAACATAGTTTATGAGCCTTATGGCGAGCCTTTCTTGCAGCCCAAAAGACTCAATTATTTTATTATGGGCGACGACGCCGAATCACTCGGTGTGGACTGGAGCGCCGCCATCGATATGTCTTTTTATTGCATAGAAGAATATTATGAGGGCATATTGCGCAGCATCCAAATCACTCGGTATACATATGACCCCGCTACCGGCATGGTTACCACAACCATTGTAGATTCAGGTACTTCCGGCGCCGTACTTCGCACTATCGGACAAGATACGCCGCCGACAGGCAACAGCCCCGGCATTAGATTGGGACTGTTGGAATTTGAAACCGACAACTATATTTTAAGTCCGAAAGGCGTTGACAATATGGCTTATTTTAGAATAACAAAGCGTAATCCTGAGTGGGATATGGCAGGCAACCAAGTAGTCACTTATAACGGTCGCCAAAACTCAAATATGCTTGAAGATATTGAAATAACCCAACCGCAGCGCGCAGACTTCCCAACTGAACAAGAGTACCAAGTTGCTTTGCAGGAATACAATCTGAAACGCAATACATATGCCAGACTCATAAACATAAACCTGGCACAGCACGGCGATTATCTTGAAATAATAGGTCCGGGCGGGTTGGGAATAAACTTTAATGTGCTGAAATACGCTCCTCCCGGAGCGGAGGAGGCATTGCCTGTCGGAAACTTTTCTTACGCCAGCGATATCCGTCTGATAAAACACGCAGGGCAGTACGAAATTGAGGTATGGCTGCCCGAAACGACTTCGTATACGGAGTCTGAAATAAGGATTTTGTATCTGACCATAGAACAAGCCAAACTTAATGTGTATTTAAGCCCCAGCCAAAAGGACTACAAAATGCCAAATCCTACGGACTCACCAATTCCGTATAAGGACGACACTTCAGACCCTACGGCATGGGGTTGGAGATTGTTTGACGATTTTTATCCTCAGTATTTCAGCACGATTATATACCAAGGCTTCATAAACAATGAAAGCCCCTTGAATATCGGCTTTGGCGAATTTGTGCATTGCTCTATAAACTACGGCGACATTGACGAATTCAGCTATCCCGGCGAATATTCCATAACCGCGCAAGGTGGCTATGCCCACAACTATTACTTCGACTTGTCGTCATCTTTTGAAACATTAACAATCCGCGAGCTAAAAGCCGTCATAGAAATAATAAATGACGATATCTCCGTAACTTATGACCCTTATACGGAAGCATGGTCGGTAGACGAGTATGTGGAAGGCGTCGAAAACCCCATTGCGGCATACACTTATTCCGCCGATGACAACACCTCTGTTGAGATTTCCGTAGTCGGTTATAAACCGCTGGGCGAAGAATATGACTTTTCGCCGCACTTTGTATACATGAAAGACATCGAGGGGAACTTTGTACTTGACAATCTGGGCAATAAGATTGCCATCGGCTTTTATTCAAAGGTAGTAAAAAAGAATGGTGTGTGGGTGGAATATACTGAGGGCGACACCGGAGAAATCCTTGATTGTACTCCCGGCAATGAATACAAGAATGCCAAACTTGTGGGCAACTATATCTTGCGTTTGTACGCCAGACCTGTATATTATGCAGACCCTGACGACAGATTTGTGGCGCTTACCATAAACCCTGCCGAAACGCAAGTGCAAGTTACGGAAGGCGTGGTTACTCACACATATGACGGCGCCCCGTTCAGCATAAACGGCTTGCCGGCTGACGAAAGCGACGACAATTTTATCATAAACAACAAAGAAATCACCATAAGAATAACCGTTGATTTCAGCACCATTCATTTTGACGAGGGTCCTATATATACCCGTGTGCTTGAGCCGACAATATTTAATCTTCAACTGGAGAATACCGGTATACTCAACGCAGGATATTATAAAATAACTTTTTATTTATCTTATGACCCCGGCATTCCCGTAAATTATACCATATCTCAGACTGAGTATATATTGTATGTAGAAGTATCCAAGGGAAAAGTTACGCTGCAATTTGCTCAGGACGAGGGCGCGGAACAATGGTATTACACCGGAAAACCTTATGAATTGCTTGACCCGGATTTGATGGGACCGGACGATTTGGGCGTAATTTATTCCGTCAATCCTGCCGTACCGTTCAATTCCCTGATTGTACAAATTTATAAGTATGAATTGGACGCCGAGGGCAACCCGATTGAGGACTATGGCGACGACAACGAATTTTTTGACCCCGAAAACAACCCCATACCATTGCCGCACAGACTGCGTGTAGATAAGGCCATAAATGCAGGTTGGTATTTGTTCCGTATAAAAGCCAGCGGAAGCGGCACACAGAACTATGACGATTCAGAATGGGTACAACAAAAATACCTTATTCAAAAATCTGAAGTCGGCGTTTATATCCGAGGCAAGTTGATTCCGCCCGAAGAACAGCATTTGTATCCCGGGCTTACCCGATATCCATTGAGCAAGGTATACGGCGAAGAAAATCCCGAAGATAAACTGGAAGTTTATTACAGCGGCTGGCAGAACGGCGAGGACCCGTCAGAGCCCGAGAATTCCGATAAATACCCCGCAGGTTTCATGGCGGCCGTCATAAACTGGAACATAATAACTCAATACACAAATGCCAGACCCGAAACGCCTTATCCGTTGCTTGCGGATAACGCGTACAGCGACAATTACAATTTCGTTTATTTTTCGGCAAGTTTCTTTATACTTAGGCGGCAGGCCGAGATTATCACAAACCCGGAATATACGACTTCAGTTTATACTGGCACGGAACAGCAGGAGTCCGATACATTTAGAGCGCCTATGGGGTCTGACCAATATGCGGACAACATGCCCCCGTATGCCTTTGCGCTGAATTATGACCCGGCGGGAGTCAACTTCACAATAGTTTTGAAAGGCAGACTAAACGCCGACAATTCTTTGGATACCTCCGTAGAGGAATGCGTTGATGTCGGAACATATGTTTTCAGTATTGCGGCGGCGCAAAGCACAAACTATTCCGAAATTGAACCGACAGATTATTATTTCACCGTAGCAAAGAGGGAACTCAAGGCATTTATTGCCGACAAAGAAATCACATATGGCGACCAGTATCCGCCGTTTATGCTGACTTTTGAAGGTTTTGTAGGCAAAGACGCAGCGTTCCAACCTCCGGTATATCTTATTTACAGTGACGGCAGAAGTGAGAAAGTGTCGGGTACTGACCGCATTCACATGCTTGTACCTCCGACTCTTGTCATTCCATCCAATGCCATAAATGTCGTTAGCGGCGGTTATACTATAAGAATGAGCCAAGGCAGCGCGCTGAACTACTGGATAAATGTCGAGGATACAGCCAACCTGAATATTTTGAAAAAGGATATTACGGTGGACAAGGGCGAGAGCATCATAAAAGTATATGACGGCACCACCGATGCCGATGATTTTGTCGAGCCAAGAAACTATGTCTTTACAGGCATCATAAAGCACCACCTGAAGCCATCTATTGACATTGTCGGATTGAGGTTCTCCGCAACCTTTGACAGTCCGGAAGTGGGCAGCAGAAAAATCGTTTATATGCGTGAGTTGTACATTGACAACAACAATTACAGACTTCTCACGGAAGAATTCACTTGCGACGGCGAAATAACAAAAGTTACTCCGATCATTACGCTGTTGCCCAAGGAATTCGTATATGACGGCATGCCGAAAGAACTTACGCCCAGCGTAACGGGTTTGCACGGTAGCGCCGTCAACTACACAATAAAATATAAGGGAGTGGGCACAACGGCGTACAGTGAAAGCCAAAATCCGCCGACCATTGCCGGAATATATGAAGTTACTGTGACGACAGACGACCCCAACTATATCGTAAGAAATGTTACGGCATCGATGAAAATACTCAAAGCAAAAGTTAACATTTACTTTGGCGGCGATATCATGCAAACATATGGCGCAGTCAGCGGGCTTTCCGCAAGCGCTAGAGGCGTGGGCAACTATTCCGCACAAGTGCCGATACGCTATTTCAATCAGGACGGCAACGAAGTACTTGACATAAAAACCGCCGACAGCGGCACATATGCAGCCAGAGCCATTTTTGGCGGCAGCGCCAATTTCTCCACCGCCGAGAGCGTTGAAGAGCTTTGGATTACCGCAAAGTCGGTTACCGTAAACTTTTCATCAGTACCGGAATATGTCTATGACGGCACAAAAAAGGAGCAAATTGCGACTTTCTATAATGTTCAAGGTCAAACACAAAATGCGCTGATTAAATATGCAAGAATCGTTGACGGAGAAGAAGAATTCATAAATGTCGGCGAAAACGGCGGCATAATAGTCTCAATAGCGCCAAAAGATGTCGGAACATATGTTGCTTACGCAGTAGCGCCAAACGACAACTACGCATTGACGGGCGAGTTAAGCGTATCGTTCAGCATCAGCAAAAAACATATCAACATAACGGTAAATGATATCACCATAGACCAAGGCAAAACGCCCAATTATACTTATACGATAGACGGCATAGCCGTCGGTGAGAGCGTGGCAACGCTGGATAAGCGCCCGGTCATATATTTTTATGACGCTTTGGCGGGAGAATTTGTGGCAGGCTCGCCTGAGGCCGTGGGAGTATATAGGATTATTCCGGCTGAAGCCGAAGACAACAACTATACCATAAGCTATACTGAAGGCAAACTCACAGTAAATTCGGTTCAACTTGTAGCAAGCACAAATCTGGCAGGCGGACTTATGTTACAAGGCTCATTCAGCCCGGATACCAACCTCAAAGTTCGTGTTGTGCAAAACGGAGTATATAGCAAAGCGGGCAACAGCTTTGAAGTGTTCAAAATGAACAACAAAGATTTTGCCAACTTAGCGCTGAGCGACATTTACGAAATAAGCCTTTCGGAGGGTGCGATGCGCGGAGAAGACATAACCATAAGAATGTTGCTGCCGTCGACGCTGCGCGGACAAGAGGACTATCAGATTGCGCATATCAAACTTGACGGCAGCATAGAAATCCTAAATGTTACGCCGGACGGGGATTATTTGGAATTTACCGTTTCGGAACTGGGTAGTTTTGGCGTTATCGTTGAACAAGAAAAAGGCAACAGCCAATTGTGGACATATTTTGCCATAGCAGGCGCCGTACTGGTCATACTGCTGGGCATAGTAATTATAAGAAAGAAAGCATAATAGTTGAGCATTTTTAGAGGTGGCTAATGTATAAACACAGGCAGAATAGTAAAGCGCTGGCAATATTGATTATTGTTGCTTTAATGGTTGTATTCGGGGCATCTATTTCGGTTGCTCCCGAAATGAGCCGCCATATTGCAGCAGATACAATAATTATAGACAGCGATTTTTTCTATCCGTTGGCAGACGAGAAAACTGAAGTCTTTATCTCATTGAAACCGGCTTATCAACTGTTATACAAGGGGACAAGCTACATAACAAACCAAAGCGGAACATATTATACCGATGAGGATTTATTCGCAATATTGGAATTTGAGGACGCCCTCAACAATCAAATAACCGACCTTACGGCAACCGATATTGTCGTAACAGGCGTAACCGAAATGAAAGATTTTGGTTCGTACCCTGTGACTTTTTCTATAAGTGAGGAACATTCGCTGTATTTTGGCGAACTTTCTGGTTATGTAGATATTTCCAAGAAAGAACTTGATGTTGCGCTTGCGACTTATCCGCAAATTTATTACGGACAGACCCTTGAGAGTGTAGAGATTGTTTACAGCGGCTTTGCGGCGCCGGAAACTGCGGCGCAGCTGATTTCTTCGGGTGACCTTGGCGCGCCCACCATAAATAATATCGGCGGCACGGCGCTTGACCCAACAAACAACGGCTCCATTTTTATTGAATTGAATTCCGACGGCTGGGCAACAAATTACACGCTGAATATTGACTCCGACCAAAAAGCGCTTACCGTAAACAAGGCGCGCGTAAGTATTTCGTTGGATTCCGACAGTCTGCCTTATATATATATGGATTATGTAAGCGGCGGCAACCCTACACAGCAGTTGTATGATATTTTGTCTTTCACCAATACCGACATATCCGAAACCATCTCCGCAAACCTACCGAGAACGGATATTTCCGTTGTATCTCCGCTTTCTGTTATGAACGCAGACAGCTATCAACTGGTCTTGACGATAAATTCGGCAAACGATTATTATACAATCCTGCCGTCGCAGTCGTATTTGCCGCTAAGCATAGACAAAGCGTCATTTAACTATATCGACAGCGCAAACATTACAACTTATTTTGACTTTAATGCCGCAAAAACTTATGACGGCACGACGGATATGGACATAGACATATCACAAGCGAGTGTTGTCGGCATAAACGGAGAAAACCTGACCATAACGGGCGTTAGTTCTCAATATTCCTCAAAAGATGCCGGCACAAGAAGTTTTACCGTCACATTTACCATAAACAGCAACAACTATACGATTGCGCCCATTCTTATGCAGGGGGCGCAGTCAGGCAGCATATCTGCCCATACCGTCACAGATGTTGAGCCTTTGAGATTTATCGGAGTGAAGTTGCAGAAAGAATACGACACTACCACAAATATGTTGTTGTACGAAAGGGTATACTTCATAAAAGAAAGCTATATGAGCGTTTTCAGCTATTTGTCAGATTACTTTAACAATTATTATGGTTTAAGTCTTGAGAATGCGCAACAGCTGGTTGATTTTTGGACTTGTTTTACGGTTGACCAAGCCACAGATGATTACATAATTCTGAGGCTGGATTATTATCAAACGCTAAATATGATTTTTGGCTTTTGGGGCAATGCGCAATCTGCTCAGATTGTACTGGACGACATTATTACCGACCTGAACGGCCTGTTGGACTCCCAATCCTTTATTTATGATTTTTATTCGGGCGAACTGGTGGGGGATTTATACTTTACGGAATTCAATGAAGTTATTTTGCTTTCGGACGGCGCATCGCACATTTCGGCTCAATATGACTCAAAAGACGCCATAACCGAATTTGTGCCGATGATAGACTATAACATAAACTACGCCGGTTTTTCGCACACAAATTATACTTTGTCGGGTACTGACATTAACGGGGAAAGCGGCATAATCCTTAAAGCTACGATAGGAGTATACTATCCCACCGTCCAAAAAACTTACGGTCAGCCTAATCCCACGGGCGTTTTTGCTCCGTTCTTTGATGTTGCGGACCTTGAAGCAATATTAGGCACGACCATAATCCCTAATGGCAATGAAGTATATCTGCCGATTGCTTCAAGGGCGGCGATTTCTCTTACAGAATATATGTACTTTAACAGAGTGCTTACGGGATTTTATGATGCCGACCTTGCCGAGCCTGAGGTTGCCGCATTGGTGAGCGGTGACGGCTTATATTATGTATATGACGAAGACGACACCGTCTACAATGTATATGTCAGTTATGAAGATTATTTGGCAGGAAAAAAAGCCAGGTACAACCTAGCGGCGTTTATGCCCATAAAGAATTATAACTTTTTGGCTATCCTTAACCTCTATGACAACAGTTATTATGCAGCGCCGGGACTGCAGGTCAATCCCGTGGAAATCGTCATTGACACTGCGGACATAGAGTACTCAAAGGTCTATAGCAGAGATGAAAACACCGATTTCTCAAATGTATCGATAAATGTCACGACTTCTTCTTTTATTCCTGAAGAAGAGCCGCTGTTTTATCTTGAATTCATTGTTCATTTTCTTGACAGCATGGGCAACAGAGTAAACAATGTCGCAAGCGGCTTGTCTATCGGAGATTTTGAGTTTTTTGTTCGCCATGTTGATTCTTCCCTTGATTACAGCCAGTCCGAACTTGAAGTCATGGCTTGCAATTATAAAATAGATATCCAGTCTTTCTGCGATATCATTTATGCCAATCCCGATGTCTTTTTGGAAGTCTTTATAGACAATGAAAATACCTGGGTGTCTTACGCCGACTACATGTTATTGTACAGCGACAGAAACATTCTTAATTGCAGAATATCCGAAGTGACATTAGGCACGATTGCCATCACGCCGGCGCAGCTGGTCATAAGCATTGAGCCGGGACAGTCTTTTGATTATGGCAACGATATTTTGGTAAATCTTCAAGTATTGTTCAGCAATTTTTATCAGTATAACCCGGCATCGGTGTTTGACATAAGTTATGACATAAAGAATATGCTAGGCGATACCATAAATAACGAAGAAAACAACGCTCTGCCCACCGAACTGTTGCCCTCTGCGGACGCATACAACATTTTGTTGACGAGTTATGATATAGTCGATACCGATTGGCTGAGCCAATACGGTGGCAATTATGATATTTCTATAGATATTTCAGCAGTCGAGTTTTATGTAAACAAACCCTTGTTGGAATATTCGATAGCTCCCGTCACAAAAACATTCGGCGAATTTGACCCTGAGTTCAGTTTTAACAGTTTAGCCGGCGCCAGAGACAGTGATATAGAGGCGCTTACAGCGCTGCTGTCAAGGACGGAAGAAACACTGCTGAATGAGAACGCAGGAAGCTATGTTGTCATCGAGTTGCGCGCGCACGAATATTACAATTATGTACCAAATACGGCGGAGCTGACAATAACCCCGAGAACAATTTCGATTTTCCCCACAACTTTTGAGGTGGAATACGGAGTAGCTGACTCTTTGACTATGATGTTCACAGTCAGCCAGCACTATGTTGAATATACCCCAATGAACCCTGAGGGCATAGACCTCACGATGGACTATACCTGTCAGGTGTCAACGCTTGATGCCGGCGCAGATTATATACACAATATTATCAGCGCCCAAATGTCCGCTCTTGACGAAAATCAAGGCAACTTTTTCGTAAGCCTCAATCCCAATGACGGGCTCAACAAAATAAGAATAATCCCAAAAAGCGTAACAGTTGATATTTCGGAACTGGAAGCACAGTTGACAAAAGTCTATGATGCGCAAATTTTACGAATTGTACTAAAAGACGAGAATTCATTTGACTATTACAATCAGTTGCAGGGACTGCTTACTCCCGACCAAATAGAAGAAAGCGGCTTTTATGTTGACCTTTTATCACAGCTTGCATACCAAGAGCGTCTTTTTTATGCGGCTATCGGAGGGTATGCCACCGAAATTACCGAGAGCATGGTTGAGCGTACCAAGGTAGGCGAAAAAGTGTTGTTCTTTGACACATTGTATCTGGCAAAGTTTGGTCAATTCGGCGATGCAACCTTGTGCAGTCTGGAAAACTATGAATTCAGCATTGTGCCAACGGGTGCGATTAGTCCCAAATCAGTGCAAATTGATACGACGCCGGGCGCAGAAATTTATAAAAAGACTTATGACGGAGAGATACTGACCGTAGAATATACATCTGCCATGCAACAAGGACTGATAGACGGTCATTATTTTGATGCGGATAGCATTTGGTTTGCTACCAATGCCGCCAGCGCAAGCGTGACGGCGCACCCCCTTAGCATAAAAACACAAGAGGGCGGATTCATAATTTTTGATGCCGACGGCAATGAGGTACAAGGCAATTATGTCATATCGACAACGGATTTCGGCAGCGCAACTATCGAAGTACGCAAAATAAGAGCGTCCTTACCCAACGACATACAGCACACATATGACAGTTATAGAGTTATTATCGATTTGATGAACGGCGATGTTTACCGCACAAAAGGAGCGGTTACAGAATTCCTTTTCAACAGAGCTATTGTTTTTGAGTATGACTCAGGCAACTATAACCCCAACACTTTAGGCGAGGTATTTGTCAGCGGACACTCCATATCTGAAGGCAAACTTATCACGGCATCGGCAAACGCTGCGCGGCAAGCCATGATTTTGCACCAAGAAATTGATTTTGAAGGTTCAGTAAGAACAAACTATCAAATAATATACGGCAACAACTTTTGGGTAAACATAGCCAGACGACCTGTTACAATAGACCCCAATCCCAGTGGAGGCACATTGAGCAAGGGCTATGACGGCGAAGCGTATTCTGTTACTTTGAATAATTCCATGGCAGACAACCTATTGCCCGGGCATACGCTCAGCGGCACAAGAAACACTTTTGACGGCAATGTAATTTATGTCGGAGATACGGCGCAACCAAAAGCGCTGAATACCAGCGCAAACCTATTTGTTGTTGACGAAAACACCGTAGATGTCACTTCAAATTATTTGTTTTCGTATAATGAGCGCTTTGTCACAATATACCGCAGAGAAGTTAAGGTGAACATTGCGCAGGATGCAACGGTATCCAAAACAAAAGTATTTGACAACAATTTATTTATCATACAGCTGACTGAAGCTATGATGTCAAACATTGCTTTGGGCGACTATCTTGCCGATGGTGCGCTTTCGACGATTGACCCATATGTCTATACTCTGGACGAAGAAAACCAAATAATCTATGACGGTGAAGATTATGCCAAAAAAGTCATGCATATATCTCAAAGCATAAAAATTATGAGGGCAGGGGTTGATGCAACGGCTAACTATTTTGTCACATTGGAGAACAACTATGTCAGCATTACGCCAAGACCGCTGACTGTGGACATGAAGGCGGATTATCCGTTCTTTGATTTCATTTATAAGGGCTCAATATTTGAATTTGATATCAGCAACAATATGACGACAGGGCTCATTGCAGGTCATACCATTTCTACAGAATCGTCGCCGTTGGTTTCAGACGGCGAGAATGTCGGACAAAATATTGATGTCATTTTCCCTTACGGCGAAGTTTATGTGCAGGATGCGACCTTTACCCATAACTATTCGTTCAACTTTGTTCCTAACAAAATCAATATTATAAAAAGGGATATAGAAATAAATGTCAGTCGTACGGGAATAAGCCTGACAAAAGTTTATGATACGCAGCCGTTTATTGCAGAACTGAACGAGGATATGGATAGCACGGCAGGCGAACCCACAAGAGGACTGGTTTCGGGGCATAAATTTGTCGGCAGCGCAAGGACATCTGACGGTTTTGTCGGAAGTTCAAAATCATTGAACTTTGTCTGCGACGCCATTACGGATAGGTATGACCAGGGCAATTATGCCGACAACTACAATATTATTTTCAGCAACATAACTGTGACTATTACTCAAAAGACTTTATACATTGACGTCAACGCCGGCCTCCCCGGCGGACACAGTAAGGTTTATGACGAAAACAAATTGACAGTATATATTACTCCTGACATGCTGAGCGGACTGGAAGGCGAGGATTATTTGGTAGACAGCGGAGAACAGCGCAGTTTCAGACGTACGCAAAACAGAAATGCAGGCTTGTACAGTCTTGATACCGACGGAGAAGGCGAGATTGTAATACAAGGGTCAGCCGGTTCTCAAAACCTTGCCTACAACTATGATTTCAATTATGTTGAGGCGGGAATGGTGCGGATATACACAAGAAAGGTGTCTGTTTCGGTCAGGAACAGCGAAGGTTATTATATAGACAGCGAGGGCGACTTAATAAGCGGACTGCGCAGCGTCTATGCAGACGATTTTTATATCGTAAACCACACATTCTATCATATTGATTATGCCGACGGCGACAACCAAAATTATGGCTTTGAATTAGTCGAAAACCATTATTTCAGTTTTGGCTCAAGAATTACCGCCGAAAAGACGGCAAATGAGAAAATATTGCTTTTGCACAACGAAAGGACAGATATCCGCAACGGGGCCAACGATATTGTTACTTCAAACTATGAAATAGTTTTCCTTGATTCTTACTATGAGATTTATAAGCGCAAAATACTTTTTGACCCGGCAATGAATGCCCAAGGTGAGACCACCATATATGACACTTATGGCAGTTTCCAAAAACAGTATAACCGCCAGTTGTTTGAACTGCAGCTGATGAATTATATGGTAATCGAGCAAGGCGAGTATCCCGAAATCGTTGCCGAACACTTCATTTTCGGCGGATTCTTAATCTCAGCAGACGCATATGTTGCGCGTGATATCAATGACAATGTCATACCAAAAGCGCTTATATGGGACCCCCAAAGACCGCTTATCATATATGACGCCGCAAGCAATGATGTTACGGCAAATTATGATGTTGACCTGTCGGATACCGCAGAGAATATAGTTGAGAGATTTGTTACAATACAGCCGCAGACGCTTCTTATTGACATAACAAAAGGCGTTCAATCGTCCGTGTACACAAAGCCGTATGACGGTACTCCGTTTACTATTACTATCATAAACGGAATGGTTGTTGAAGACATTTTCGGCGCAGGAGGTTTTGTCGGTGACCTTAATCCGAGCGGAATACCCATAAATAAGGACAGAATAAGAATAGGCAGCGGCACATTGGTAACTGCCGACGCCAATGTCAGTTATAATGAGGAAAACAATGTAACGGACAAATTGCTTTATGTTGGGCAGGAAATAATTATAGAAAATCCGTCCCTTGTCGATGTAACCAGCAATTATACCATTTATTATTGCAAGAATGTCAACACGCCGGAGGATTGGGAAATATTTAAGCAAGGCGAAGCGCATGTTGATTATGACTTTTATCGACCCAAAGCGCGCATTACGCAAAGAGACCTTTTGTTGTCCATAAACGAAACCGAAAAGATACAAAAACACTATGACGGTCTGCCTTTTGACATTACATTCAGTTTCTATAATGGAGAATTTACCCTTAATGAAGGCATAGTCATAAATCCAAACCTTGAAGAGTTGTTGTCCTTAAGCGGTCTTGTCAGCGGAGAATATGCGCAATTCAGGTTGACTACCGCTGACGGCAGAGTAGGCGCACAAAAGCCTTGGCTGGAGGACGCGCTCGAAAGAGTTGTGCTGAAGAATGGTACGGAGAACGGCATAAAGAATTATCGCATAACTATTCAACGCAACAACATGGGGCATATATTGCCCAGACAAATCAGCATAGATGTCAACGAAGGCGGAGAAATAGCGCAGCACACTTATAGCGGCGAATACTATGTCATTGATATTACCAGCTCAATGGTGCGCAAAAACAAAGAAAATCAAGACTTACTACAAAACCTGACAGATAGTTTGGGGCTTGCCGATGGCGATATCATTACGGGAAGCCGTCGTTCTATAAGCGCAAATGTCGGCGCGCAAAACCTCATACCGCACAATCCAATCAGGATATACAATTCGCTCAATGAAGACATAACAGACCAATATGTGGTCTATGAATACATTGACCAAAAAGTTATGATTACTCCGGCGGAGCTTATTGTCGACCTTGCAGGCAGCTCAGTACCGACCACAAAGGTCTATGACGGGCTTAAATTTACCATAAACCTTTCCGAAGAAGGCATAGTCAGCGGACTAAAACTTTCTTCCCATTATGTTTCTTTCGGCAGCATCACCACCGCCGACAAAAATGCCGGAGACAACAAGCCTGCGATATGTGACCTTTCGGCAATCAGAATAAAACAAGCTGTCGAGGGAGAGGGCAGCGTAGATTTGGATGTTACATTCAATTATACTTTCACTTATGTAGAAAGACCGCTTACGATAACAAAGAAGGGTATCACAATAAAGGCAGGCGCAGAACTTTACAAACCGTACAACGAAACAACTACGGTGACGCTGCGTCCGAAGCATTATACTTTTAACGAGGGAGATATTGCCGCCGGCGACACAGTGTTGCTTACGGCATATACAGCGGCTTTTTCATCTCCGCAGGCAGGCAGCTCAGGCGAGAATATCTTTGTGACGGAGCTTGAAATTGACAACGAAAACTATTTCTTACTCAATGATTCATTCATGATAGTGGGGCGCATAGTAATGGTTAGTCCCACGGTTGAAGTTGCAGGCAGCACACAAATTGACGGCACCGACGGCGTACGATTTAGCTATGACGGACAGCCCAAGAGCGCTACATTTTCCATTACCGGACTTGAGGGCGACCCGGTGGCGCACGAAGTCAAATATCAGTTGGCGACAGCCGCAGAAAACGAATATCTCCCGGGCCCTCCGACAGATGCCGGCAAATACAAAATGCACATAAGAACGCACGGCGTTGACGAAAACTATCCGCAATGGGCTGGAGCCGTGGTAATAATTATTATAGAGCCTGCAACAGTATCAATTATGTTTACGGGCAGCCTGAATCAGCAATACGGTGAGGTCACCCCAATAACAGCAAAGGCAGTGGGGGCAGGCGGACTAAATGAAGATGTTTCGCTGGTGTTCACCCCGACGCATGCTGGATATATCTATCCCGGCGCAGGCGAATATCAAATTTCCGCGCGGTTTAATTCCGAAAGAGAAAACCCCAACTATACGGCGGCGGACGAAACCAGATTGCTGACAATTCGCAAGAGAAATATAGAGGTGACTTACGGAAACACCGAAAACCTTGTCTACAACGGCATTGTTCGCAGCATAGCCGTATCCATAAGACCAGGGCAGGTATTGCCGGCTGATGCCGCAATAGTTACGAACGACAAATTGTCTGTCACTTATAGCGGAGATAGCAGCGTTGTCAGACTTGCAGGCAATTATACAATGACGGTGGACATTATCAATCCGAACTATAATATCGTCAACAACCAATTGAACTTCACAATCCACAAAGCCCAAATGACGGTACGGGCGCTTGTAAACGGCTCATCTCGTATTTCGCTGAACGAGGGTGATGATTTCATAGTCACCGTTGAGTATGAAGGCTTTGTTTCCGGAGAGTCACGCTTGCATTTGCAAAAACCGGCGCAGTTGCCCTATGTTCCCAGAACTGCCGTAAATGAGTTCCAGATTATGCCTTCGGGAGCGTCTTCTTTGAATTACAGCTTTAATTATGTTCCGGCATATCTGACGATTATTGAGCGCAAGGTGGCACAGATTGAGGATGCAAACGGCGTTGCCGTGGTGACGGGCGAGTACGGCTCATATGTCAGCCTATTGGCATCGACCATAAGCACAGACATTTCAAATCCCGAATTCTATGTCATAAACGAAAACATAAAAAGTAGTTTCTCATCTTCTCAAGTGCTGGACAAATACAAAGTGCGCGCAGCATACAGGTTGACCCTAAATGCCGACAACAACGAAACCCAAGACATTTCTACAATTAAGCTCAAACTGTCGGAAGACATGAAGAAATTTGACACCTTTGTGGTGCTGCACTTTGACGAAAATGGCAATTATGAAATGGTCGGAGCTTACAAAGAGGGCGACTATATTGTGTTCTCCGCTGATTCTGTCGGCGACTTCGTTGTCATGACGCCCAGAAGCGGACTTTCACCGAACTTGACCATATTATTGTTCCTTGCGCCGATAGCGCTGTTCGTAATTATCATACTGTTTTATATCATGTTCAGACACAAATATGACCATGATTGATAACAATTTTCAAATAACCAAAAAACCGTTTCATTCAGCTAAATGAAACGGTTTTTTCTTGAAAAAAGTCTTTTTGATATTGCAAACAAAGGTAATATATGATAAACTATTTCCATTGACTTTATTATATAGGAGCGTTATATGAAGATTTCCAAAGAAAGAAGAAGCGGAATGGTGAATTATATCTGCGACGGCATCAAAGATATAATCTTGAAGTTTGGTCCGAGAGACCCCGGCAGCGAAGGTGAAAGAAAGGCGCAGGAATACATAGCCGAAGAATTGCGCAATTATACCGATGAAGTTACCATTGAGGATTTCAAACTAAATCCCCAGTCATTCATGGGTTGGATTCCAATCACGGTTACAATAGCTTTGATAGCTTATATTGCGTCATTTTTTATACCGTTTGTGTCAATAATACTTGTTGTCATAGCATTGATTCCCATGCTGTCACAATTTGTACTTTACAAAAAACTCATGGACCCGCTCTTTCCCGAAAAAGTGTCCTGCAATGTCATGGCAGTAAAGAAGCCTAAGGGCGAAATAAAGAGAAGAATTGTTTTTAACGGACATGTGGACGCCACATGGGAATGGACCTTTAACCACAAATTTGGATTCGTAGGCTTTACTCTTGAATTTTTAGGCTCCATTATAGGTATAGTGTACATGGTAGCATACTGCATAGTGGCATTGATTTACAACGGAGGAGTAGGCTATGCGGTTTCTTCAGGTGTGCCCATGATTATGGGGCTTGTCGGACTGGTGTTCGTGCCGTTTTGGATAGGCATGTACTGGTTCTCCGACACCAAGACGGTTGTTGACGGAGCCAACGACAACCTGACAGCCTGCCTTATGTCTATGGCGATAGTCAAGACTCTCAAAGAAGAAGGTATCGAACTTGAGAACACCGAGGTATGCGCTCTTATTTCCGGTTCGGAGGAGGCAGGACTTCGCGGCGCTAAGGCTTTTGCCAAGGAGCATAAAGACGATTACAACGATGTTGAAACAATATTTATCCCGATGGAAACGCTGCGTGAAATTGAGCATTTGACTATTTATACAAAGGATTTGAACGGTCTTGTAAAGACAGACAAACAAGTAGCAGGGTTGCTCAAAAAAGCAGGCAGGGCTGTGGGTCATGAGATTCCTTATGGCACAGTTACGATTGGCTCAACAGACGCTGCGGCACTCACACAGGGCGGCTTTAAGGCTTGCTGTTTGGCTGCGCTTGACCACAATCTTAGGGACTATTACCACACAAGGCGCGACACCTATGACAACCTCAACCCCGAGTGCTTGGGCGTGGTGTATGACATTGCTATGGAAGCTCTGAAGATTTATGACCAAGAAGGGCTGGACAATCTGCCCGAAGATTAACAAAAACCGCAGTCTTAGACTGCTGTTTACCAAAAAAATACAGGGCAAAGGACTTTTAGATGCTGACAACAAAAATTCGATTTTTCATAAAAAGAAAAAGACTTGTCGGCGCAATTGTCCTTTGCCTTATTCT
Source organism: Christensenellales bacterium (assembly GCA_050309775.1). Taxonomy (GTDB): domain Bacteria; phylum Bacillota; class Clostridia; order Christensenellales; family DTU072; genus DTU072. The sequence continues at coordinate 65,218 of JBNRMV010000015.1, forward strand.
TTTGACAGTATTTTGCGCAGGCATTGTATTGACAGGCGCGCTCAAGTCAGCAAAAGCTGAAGATGTCACTCCGGGAATAGGAGTTGCGGCTTTGGAGAATGCGCCGCAAAACACCCTTATGTCGCTGGAAAGAGCGCTTAATGCGCATGATTTTCGTACAGATTTGCTTTATTATAAGGTTTTTTTGACGGCAGACGGCATATTGGTGACATTGGACGGCAAGCTCGATGAACAAAGTAATGCCCAAAGCTTTTTTGCCAAAAAAAGGGCAGAAGTATGTGACTATACCTATGCGCAGTTGCGCAATCTGAATATGGGTGAAAATTTTGAAAACCACGATTTTCCTTACAGAGGTTTGCGTGGCGAGAACATTCCCGAGAGCCTGAAAATCTTAAGCGTTACCGAGCTTTTTGAAAGATGCCGACCCTATACCCAAATGCGTTTTGTCATTGAGTTGGGCGACAGCGGCAAAATGCTTAAAAAAGCCGTCGGGAGATTGGCGGCGCTTGCTGCGCAATTCGGCGTGCAGCACCAGCTTTATGTTGTTGGCAGTCAGCGCGCGGCGACTTTGATTGACAAAGATTTTCCCGATATTCAGCGCGCGGCAACGCCAAGCGAGACGGCGGCGCTGTATTTCAGCTTTGTGTTTGGCGCAGCGCCAATGGCATTGAAATATAAAACGCTTTTTTTGCCGTCAAATAATTGCTTTTTGAATTTGGCAGATAAAGACTTAATCAAGTATGCCCGCAGCAAGGGTCTGAAAGTTTTTATTTTGGCAAAAAGCAACAGAAAAGACATCTCAAATCAAATCAAACGCAACGCCGATGTGGTGATATCGGCAACACCGTCTATTACTTACGATGTCCTTACCAGGGGCTAATATTGTTATTGAAAAGAAAATGATTGTATGATATAATCATTGAAGTATAAAAAAGTTTTTGGAGGAATGATGTTAAACAAATTCAAATTCAAATTGCATTACAAACTAGACGGAAAGAAATATGTATCAGACAAGATTGAGAATGAGCATTATACCGTCAAATTTTCCTATGAAAAAGAAACCATGAAGCTTTTTCTTGTACCTAAACAAAAAATGGAACTGCAAAAAAGCAGCTTAATTTATGACTATGCCTACGCTGACAACTGCAAGGTCTTTGCCAACGGATATCAATCATGGACGACATCGAGAGAATACCGCAAAGAGGACATTCAGAAAGGTTTGCAGGGCATGGGTCGGTACTTCCCGGTAAAGAGATTTGCCGCAATATTCGGCGATTATTCCTTTGCCGAATACGCCAAAAAGCCCGGGTTTTTCCACAGCTTTTCATATGGCTATATAAAAGACGGCGACACGGTGAAGTTTGTCGGCTCCCTATCCGAAAGGTCGGGCTATACGATTATTTATTATGACATGAACAACAGCTTGCTGAGAATAGACAAGGATGTCGAGGGCGTGACAATTGACAAAAAATATCCATTGTACGAGCTTTTGGAAGCAGAAGGCGGTTACAATCAGGTATTTGACAAATACTTTACCGCTATGAACATAAAGAAACCAAAAATGCAGTTTATGTGCGGTTACACCTCATGGTACAACTATTTTGGCAACATTTCAGAAAAGGTTTGCGTCAGAGACCTTGAGAGTTTGTCAACAATGGGGGACAAGGTCGACATTTTCCAAATTGACGACGGATATCAAAGCAAAGTAGGCGACTGGCTGACGCTGGATGAGGAAAAGTTCCCCAACGGCATGAAGTATCTGGCAGACAAAATTCACTCCAACGGCTATAAGGCAGGACTATGGCTGGCGCCTTTCAGCGCTGCGCGTTCCTCCCGTGTAGTTGCCGAACACCCCGAATGGTTGGTTTACCACAAAGGCAAAAAACTTCTGGGCAACATTGGCTGGGGCGGAGCGTATGTCCTTGACTTTTATGTTAAGGAAGCCGCAGACTATATAAGAAGCTTTTTCCACACGATTTTGAGAGAATGGGGCTATGACTTAGTAAAACTTGATTTCTTGTACAGCATATGTATGTACCCGAGAATGAACAAATCAAGAGGGCAAATCATGTGCGAGGCCATGGATTTCCTTAGGGATTGCATTGGCGACGACAAGTTCATACTGGGCTGCGGCGTGCCGTTGGCTCCGTCTTTCGGCAAAGTCGATTTCTGCCGCATAAGCTGCGATGTGGATACTCATTTCCAAGAAAGATGGATAAACAGAAATACCAACCAAGAGTTGATAAGCACACGCAACGCTATGAACAACTCTATTTTCCGCAGACACCTTGACGGCAGGGCTTTTGTCAATGACCCCGATGTGTTCTTCCTTCGCGACAACAACCTAATCGGAAAAGACCCGCTTGCAGAAAAGAAAGGCACGCTGTTCTTCACTGACGAACAAAAGGCTCTGCTGGCCAGAATAAACAATATGTTTGCAAATGTGCTGTTTGTGTCGGACGACATAGGCGGATACTCAAAAGAGGCTTTGCGGTTGCTGAATGAGGCATTTCAGCCGTCCAAATATGATGTTTTGGATGCGGAATATATCAAAGGTCAGCCTGACAGAATATCAATTATTTATCAGGACGGCACCGACAAATACAAACTTGAATTCAACATAGCTACCGGAGAGAACAGCACCATCAAGCTATAATTCAAAAAACTTGTATCATCATAAAGGCGGCGGCAAGCCGCCTTTTTCTTGCGGCAATGTCGTACTAAAGTATTGAATAACAAGTAAATATTTTCTTTTACAACTTTTGTGTAATCTCAAATGTTGTCACTGACATATACTATCAATATGCTAGAAAAAATGGTCGTATCGATTGACAACAAGGAAGGCGGAGCTATTCGCTTCATTAAAGATTATCTCATGTACAGCAACATTGACTATCAATTCGGCATAGACAAAATTCGAGCGGCTTTCCGTTTTGAGGCGGAGGATACCATTGCCCGGGATATTGTCGCAGAAACAATTCTTTTTTTTTATAAGTACAAGGAGCTTGCAAAAACGCTGAACAAATGCAGCTTACAAAATATGTGCTTTTATGCATATATAGGCGCTTTGCTGAGCATAGATTTTTTGCAGGAGAAAGAACAACTGACTGAGGACATGCGGCGGTTGGGCGACAGCATCTGCGTAAATGGGTTTTATGATTTCTGCGGCGGCTCTTTGAGGGAAAACTGGAAAAACCTTGCGGAGTTGGCATACAAACTTTACAGTCAATGCAAGAGTGAGGCTGAGGCGTATGAGCTGACTTCCTTTATGCTTGGCGTTGAAGGAGAGGGAGAGGCGCTTATTGTTATTGACAACAACAGCGGAGTGCGTTTGATAAAGAACAAGCAGCCTGTGCCGACGCTGGCGCTTTTTGATAGGGAAGAATTTAATATTATTACTACCGTGCTTTGCCACCGCCCTACAAACATTATCGTTGTCAAGCCGGAAAGACTTGACCCTGCGCTAATGAAAGCCATTCATTCACTGGGCGACTAAACTTATTTTTAGTTATTTACTTTGTTTTTCATGTTTAATTCAACGCGCGTATTGACATATGTATTCTTTAATAATATAATTATAATGATTATGTATGATTACATGTAATTATACAAGCCGCTCAAGGAGTTGCTCATGAAAAAATACAGACTTATCTTTGCTATCATTGTACTGCTGCTACTAAGTATTGCTATGTCCGCTTGCGGCGGAGCAAATATAGAATTGGTTTTGAACACCGATGGCGGCAGCGGCGACGGCGAAACAGCATTGCTTGGCAAGGATACTGTACTTCCCACCCCCGAAAAACTCGGCTATTCTTTCAAGGGCTGGTATATTGATGAGAGTTTCAGCACTCCGTATGACTATGAGGTTTTGGCAAAGGACGCAAAATTTGGCGACAAAAAAGTCATCTATGCCGAATTTGAGCCTATTTTGTTTAATGTTTCATATATACTCAACGGCGGCACAAACGATGCCGGCAATCCGGCTGTTTTTACCGTTGATGACGACATAACGCTTTCGGCGCCCACAAGGACAGGTTATACTTTCGGCGGCTGGTACGACAACGAAGTTTTTTCCGGCGCAGCCATAACAAAGATTGCTGCTGGCAGCATCGGGGACAAGACTTTTTATGCCAAATGGCTGCCGTATGACATTACATATTTTTTGAATGGCGGCGTAAACAACCCTTTGAATGTGCCGACTTATGACGGCTCGCAGGTCATTACGCTGCATCCCCCCACAAGAACGGGCTACATTTTTCAAGGCTGGTACACAAATGCCGACTTCAGCGGCGCAAGTGTTGCGGTCTTGCCGGCAGGCAGCACAAGAAACAGGGATTATTATGCAAAATGGCAAATTGAGTCATTCAGCATTACCTATAACTTAGCTGGCGGCGCAAACAACCCCGACAATGTGTCTTCATACAATATCACGCAGAGCGTAACGCTGCATGATGCTGTACGCAACGGTTATAATTTTGAGGGCTGGTATTTGGTATCTACCGAAACGCACCTTTCCTCTATACCGCAAGGCACAGTAGACAACATTGAGCTTGAAGCGCGCTGGTCGCCTACGGTATACACTATTACATATATACTTGGCGGCGGCGAAAACGCAGATAATCCTGCCGAATATACCATTCTGGACAGCTTTTCTTTGAAAACCCCCACAAGAAGGGGATACACCTTTTCAGGTTGGACCAATGCGGAAAATCACTCTGTTACCGCAGTTTCCGCAGGCAGTACGGGAAACAAAGTTTTTTATGCCAACTGGCAGGTAGAACTGTACAATATTTATTATTCCCTTGACGGCGGCTCGGCATCAAACCCCGCAGTCTACAATATCACAAGCAACATAACTTTAGCGCCGGCATCAAAATACGGCTACACTTTCAAGGGCTGGTACACCGCTCAGGACTTTGCTCCCGAAAGCGCTGTGACCCATATTCCGTTGCCTGATGTTTTAGATGATATTACGCTTTATGCAAGGTTTATCACAAGATATACCATTACTTATGAGCTGTCAGGCGGAAGCAATACTTCGCAAAACCCGACAAACTTCACAGAAGAGGACAGCGTGTCATTTTTGCCAGCCACAAGGACGGGCTACAATTTCGGCGGCTGGTACCTTGAAGAAAGTCTGACAACGCCCGTCACCCAGATTGAGCCGGGAAGAAAATCCGATTTGAAAATTTATGCAAAGTGGAACCCAATCGAATATGGCATAACCTACCACCTCAACGGCGGAACGCAGACGGATCAGAATGTCAGCGTATTTACCATTGAGCAGGCGATTACCTTGCATGCGCCCACAAGGACGGGTTATACTTTCGGCGGCTGGTTCAACAATGAAGCGTTGACCGGAACGGCGGTTGGCTCAATCCCCAAAGGAACATGGGGAAACAGACAATACTATGCAAAATGGACGCTGACACCATATACTATCACTTATGTGCTGAACGGCGGCGCAAATCACCCCACCAACAGAACAAGTTATACGCTCAACGACAGCTTTACTTTTGGAGAGGCCACAAAGGTTGACAATGTGTTTGACGGCTGGTACAGCGACGCAGCTTTCCAAAACCGTGTTTACGGCATTGAGGCAGGCACAACGGGAGCAAAGACTTTCTATGCAAAGTTTATTACAGAATACAAACTGACTTATGAAGTTTATGGCGGACAGCACTCCAATCCTCTTGGATATACAGGAAAGACGGAAGTCATATTGACAGCCGCAGCAAAAGCCAACAACAGATTTATGGGCTGGTATGACAACGCGTCATTTTCCGGCGCAAAAATTACATCTATCCCGCAAGGGGCTGTGGGCAACATAAAGCTGTATGCAAAATTCTTGGCGGAATATTCCATAACATATAATTTGGATTCAGGCATAAACAATGCGCAAAACCCCTCAAAATTTATTGTAGAAGATGTCATTGTATTTGCCGAGCCGACCAAAAACGGTTATTTGTTTGAGGGCTGGTACAGCGATGCCAACCACACAATAGCTGTTACGGGCATCACAAACGGCACACAGAATGTCACGGTCTACGCAAAATGGAGTATCATAAACTACACCATAGAATATGAGCTTAACGGAGGCGAAAACAATGCGCAGAACCCGGAGAGTTATTTTGTCAACACTTCAGTAGCGCTTTTGCCTGCGACAAAGAACGGATATGTTTTCATGGGCTGGTATGACAACGCAGCATTCAGCGGCAGCGCTATAACAATGCTGGGCAACGGCGGCACAGGGGACAAAACGCTGTATGCAAAATTCCTGATTATTTATGGAATAAATTATATTCTCCAAGGCGGCGAAAACAACAGCTCAAACCCTATCGTTTATAATGCCGAAAGCAACATAACGCTGTTACCTGCCACAAAACTTGGCTACGAATTCATCGGGTGGATGCTGGACGACCAGCCGATTTCAATAATAAGCGGCATGACGGGCGACATAACGCTTTCCGCAACATTTGATGCCATAAATTACAACATAAATTATGTGACGGACGGGGGAACGACAGAAAGCCCCTCAACATATACCGTCAGCGGCATAGCCTTATTACCGGCAGAAAAGGAGCACTATGTTTTTGAAAACTGGTACTACAATGCAGCTTTTGACGGGGAGCCGGTTACAGAGATTGCCGAGGGCACAACGGGCGAGGTTACGCTTTATGCAAAATACCATGCTCACGGCTATGACATAAGTTATACCCTGAATGGCGGCACAAACCACCCCGACAACGCGCCGAATTATACCGTACTTGACGAAATAACGCTTAAAGACCCGACCAGGAACGAATATGTTTTCTTGGGTTGGTACGACAACGCTTCTTTCAACGGAACGCCTATTACAACAATACCTGTGGGCAGTTTCGGCAATAAACATTTCTATGCAAAATGGCAAGTAAAGGTCTATTCCATTGAATATATGCTATTTGGCGGAACAAATCACGCTTCAAACATAAGTTCCTATACCACTGAAGATACCGTATCGCTGTATCCTGCAACAAGAGCGGAATACACCTTTGGAGGTTGGTATGATTTTGATACAAGAGGAATAACTGCCGAGAGATTGACCGCCGATGGCATTGTGCCCGTTACGCAAATACCGCTTGGCAGCGTGGGCAACCGTGTATTTTATGCGCGCTGGATTTCCGAACAGTATACCATTACTTACGAGCTTGACGGCGGCGTAAACAACACCAACAACCCGGCAATTTATAACAGAGACAGTCAGATTACATTCCTTTCTCCATCAAAGCCGGATTATACTTTCAAGGGCTGGTATGACAACGCCTCTTTCAGCGGACAGCCGGTGACAGGCATAGCGTTGGGCACAACGGGAAACAAGACTTTTTATGCCCGTTTTGCGCTGACTTACAGAATAAATTATATACTTGACGGCGGCACATTCAATTCCGAGCCTGCCACATATACTGTGCTGGATACCGTAACGCTTGGCACACCCCAAAAAGCCAGTCATGTATTTTTAGGCTGGTACGAAAATGCGCTTTTTGAAGGCTCTCCCGTTACAGGCATTGCCGCAGGCAGTACGGGCAATAAAGAGTTTTACGCAAAGTTCTTGCAGCTTTATCAGGTTGTGTATTACCTCAATTCGGGGACAAACCACCCCCAAAACCCCACAAGCTACAATGTCGAACAAAGTTTTGATATATTGTCTGCCACAAGAAACGGCTATATATTTGTCGGTTGGTTTGCAAATTCTGAATTCAGCGGTTCGCCCATAACCGAAATTCCGCTTGGGTCTACCGGTAGCATGTCATTGTATGCAAAATTCCTTTATGTCAACGATGTTGCATATGTAACAAACGGCGGCACAAATTCACCGCTGAACCCCACACAATACACCACAGAGGACAACATAGTTCTTGAGCCGGCAACCAGAACGGGATATACCTTTATGGGCTGGTACGACAACGCAAACTTTATCGGCAGCCCCATAACAACGCTGAGTTCCTCTACCTCCGGCATGCGCAATCTCTATGCAAAATGGGAGATTGTTCAATATACCATTACATACATACTTAACGGCGGTTTGAACAGCCAAAATCCTATTAGTTATAATGTCGCCACCCCGACAATTACATTGCAAAATGCCAACAGAACGAATTATTTATTCATGGGCTGGTATGACAATGAGGAATTGAGCGGCAGCGCAATATCCGCAATCCATGTGGGCACAACGGGCAACAAGACTTTTTATGCCAAGTGGGAGGCTATTGAATTCACCATAACCTACAACCTTGGCGGCGGCGTCAATGCTCCGTCAAACCCCACAACTTATACTGTGTTGAGTCCGGAAATAACCTTTGCCAATCCAACCAGAGAGGGCGCAACTTTCAAAGGTTGGTACGACAATGCTTCTTACAGCGGCTCGCCAGTGACCGTCATTGCTGCTGGCAGCGTGGGCAACAGAACAATTTTTGCAAAGTGGGAATTTGAAAACTATGTTATTACCTACAACCTGTACGGCGGCACGAATTCGCAACAAAATCCCACCCTTTACAATGTAGGTTCGCCGGCGACGCTCTATGCGCCTGTGAAAGCGTATAATACTTTCTTAGGTTGGTATGACAATGCAGGATTTACCGGTGAAAAACTGACGGAGATTACAGGTAGAACAGGCGCTATAACGCTTCATGCAAGGTTTGCCACGACATATTATGTCAATTACACACTAAACGGCGGCACACAGAATTCCGCAAACCCCGCAAACTTTACCGAATTCAATCCTGATACTGCTCTTTTGGCGCCGACAAAAACAAATTATGATTTTGTCGGTTGGTATGCAAGTGCGGATTTCAGCGGCGAGGTTGTTTCGCAAATTGAGCAAGGAACGGTAGGCAACATAAATCTGTACGCAAAATGGACTCCCTCGGTATTCAACATAACTTACAACCTGAACGGCGGCATCAACGGCGCCAACCCAGCCACATTCACTGTCGAAACGCCCAACATAACCTTTGCCCCTGCTACAAGAGAGGGATTTACATTCGGCGGCTGGTATGACAATGCCGAATACACCGGCATAAGTATCACAGTGTTGCCGTACGGCAGCTATGGACATAAGACATACTATGCAAAATGGACAATAATAAATTATACAATTACTTACAACTTGAATGGCGGCAATAACTCCCCATACAACCCCACAAGCTATACTGTTCAAAACAATGACATTGTATTAGATGCGCCTTTAAGGAATTATTACAGCTTTGAGGGCTGGTACACAAATGCAGATTTCAGCGGCGCGGCAACAACCGTCATACCCTCAGGCAGCGTAGGGGAAAGGACGCTTTATGCAAAATGGGAAGCCATAAGCTATTCAATCGTATATCACATTGCCAACGGCACAAACGCCGCAGGCAACCCATATTCATACACCTATGACGATATCATAACCCTTTCCGACCCATCGAGAGAAAACTTTATTTTCGTAGCTTGGTATACCAATAGCGCATATAGCGGCAACCCAATCTCTGTTATTTCGCAAAGGTCGGGAGAACTTCACCTATATGCAAAATGGCAAGCTGTGACTTATGACATCATCTATAATCTCAACGGCGGCAGCAACCCTCTGGACAATCCTACCGAATACGATGTCGAAAGCAATATCCGCTTGTTGAACGCAACCAGGGCAAACCATAATTTCCTTGGCTGGTACCTGACGCCTGATTTTTCGGGAGAGGTAGTAACTCACATTCTGCCCGGCTCCGGCGGTACCATAATGTTGTACGCAAGATTTTTGCCGTCCTTTGCCATCAATTATTATTTGTACGACGGCACAAACTCCCCGAACAATCCTGCGTCTTACACGAATATCGACGACATAACGCTGGAGGCGCCGACGAAACAAAACTATATTTTCATAGGTTGGTACGACAATGCAAACTTTGAAGGAGAGGCGGCTATCGGCATTGCCGCAGGCTCGACGGGAGTAAAGAACTTTTATGCAAAATTCCTTTTTGCTTATAGAATTACATATTATCTGAACGGCGGACAAAATGACAGCCAAAACCCTGCGTATTATCTTGAAGATATGACGATTGTACTCAATGAGCCATATCGTTCGGGTTATGTATTTATGGGCTGGTATGACAATGCGGCATTCAACGGCGAACCGGTGACGACGATATCAGGCTCCGACAAACAAAACAAGAGCCTTTACGCTTGGTGGGGCGGCTGGAGCCAATATATGTACTACGGAGAATATCCCCAGACATTGCTTGAAAACAATGCGGCAATAGAGGCGCTCAATGACGGCATTGCCGACAGCACCATACTCGCAGACGGTCAGGGATATTATGCATATGAGGGCGACAGGTATGCCAAATATATTCCTACGGCAAGCCAAAACGGCTATAATCAGGGCGAAACTTATTATTTCAAAGTAGAGCCGATAAAGTGGAGAATACTTGGGTCAGAGGGCGCGCAAGCCATAGTTATTTCTGATGTCATACTTGACAGCATGGCATTCAATACCGTTTCGCAGAACCTTTGGGCAAGCAGCGCTTTGCGAGAATGGCTGAACGGCGATTTTTATGACAATACCTTCGTCAATGCCGACAACCATTATCACATAGTAGAAACAGATACAGTCAGGAGCCACAATCCTGCGCATGGCTCAAACAGCGGAGCCGATGTAGAAGACAATTTGTCCTTGCTGTCGATAGAAGGCGCCACCAACTTTGAGTACGGATTCAACAGCAATCTTTCATATGCAGACAGCAACAGAGCAGCCCTGAATTCAGATTATGCCAAAGCCAGAGGCGCATATACTGACGGCGACGACAAAGGTGCATGGTGGCTCTATACGCCGGGCAGCAATTCCTATTACGCTTCTTATGTGGGCAATGACGGCAAAGTGTATGCAAATGGCACCAATGTCACGATTTCCTATCTTGGAGTGCGCCCCGTAATGACATTGCGTTTGGGCGCCGCATAAGCCAAGCAATCGCCATAATAACAAATACAAAGACCGCCGCAAAGCGGTTTTTTTTCATGTTTTATAGTAATTATTTATTTTTTATATATATATGTATCCACATTGACGGAGAGTCATAATTATGTTATGATAATCTATGGATTTATCTTACATTCGGAGGACAGTAAATGGCTGGTTATGATTCACAAAACATAAGAGTTCTCGAGGGTTTGGAAGCCGTGAGGTTGCGTCCGGGCATGTATATCGGCTCGACGGGTCCTAAGGGTCTGCACCACATTCTTTGGGAAATTATCGACAATTCAGTGGACGAAATCGCAAATAAATACGGCAACAGAATTGATGTCACCATAAACGAGGACGGCTCCGCCACTGTTGAGGACAACGGCAGGGGCATTCCCATTGATATTCACCCGACATACAAAGTACCCGGTATTGAATTGGTTTTTACAAAACTTCATGCTGGCGGCAAGTTTGACAACAACGAATATACTTATAGCGGAGGTCTGCACGGCGTGGGCGCCAGCGTAACAAATGCGCTTTCCGAATGGATGACCGTAGATGTATTCCGCAACAAAAAAATTCACCGCATAGAGTTTCATTCTCCTGTTACAAAAGGCAAAATTCAAAGCGGCATAATCAAGACGCCGTTGACCGTTGTTGGTAACACCACAAAAACAGGCACAAAGGTCACTTTTATGCCCGACAAGCGAGTTTTTGTGGGCGTATCTTTTGAAAATGACGACATTATCGAGAGATTGCGCGATTTGGCATTTTTGAACAATTCCATAAAGTTTACATTTTGCGACAAGCGCATTCCTGATAGTCAAGTGGAGGAGTTTTATTATGAGGGCGGTCTTGTCGACTTCATAGATTATGTCAATGAGTCCAAAGACGGTACTAAGAACAAAACGATTTTTATTGAAGGGCAATGCGACAAATTTGTGCTGCAATGCGCATTCCAACATACCGACACATACAGCGAAAGCATATATTCTTTCGTAAACAACATTCCGACAATAGAGGGCGGATATCATGAGACGGGTTTCAAGAGCGCCCTGACAAAGTGTTTCAATGACTTTGCGCGCAACACCGGACTGCTGAAACCGAAGGACGCCAACTTGCTTGGTGAGGACTTCCGAGAGGGGCTGACAGCCGTCATTTCTGTCAAAATGCAGAATGCGCAATTTGAAGGTCAGACCAAATCAAAATTGGGCAATCCCGAAGCAAAGACTATTGTCGAGGGCATCATAAATGAAAAACTTGAAGCGTATCTGAAAGTCGGCAAGAACAAGTCAACGGGCGAATTTATTGTCAAAAAAGCACTGAACGCATGCAAGGCAAGGGAGGCGGCAAAGAAAGCCAAGCAGGAACAGCGCCAAAAGAATGCCATGATAGGCGCATCTTTGGTGGGCAAGTATGCCGCTTGTTCGGGCAGAATAGCCGAAAAGAATGAATTGTTCATAGTTGAGGGCGACTCCGCAGGCGGTTCTGCCAAGCAAGGCAGGGACAGGCGCACTCAGGCAATTTTGCCGTTGAGAGGCAAGCCGCTTAATATACTTAAAGTAAATAGAAAACAAAAGATTTATGAAAATGAGGAAATAAAGACCATAATTGCCGCAATAGGCACAGACACCGAAGAGGATTTCAATATCGAAAAGCTCAATTACGGAAAAATTATTATTATGTCGGACGCAGACCAAGACGGTTTTCATATCCGTTCCTTGCTGTTGTCAATGTTTTTTACGCTGACAAAAGAGCTTATTATCGAGGGCAAGGTTTTTGTGGGCATGCCGCCTCTTTATAAGATAGAAAAACGAGATGTCATAAAATACGCTTACAGCGACAAACAGCTTGACGAAATTGCCGCAGAAATGAAGAGCGGTTACACCGTACAGAGATACAAGGGCTTGGGCGAAATGAATGCAGAACAGCTTTGGGAAACAACAATGAACCCAAAGACAAGAACGCTGGTTAGGGTGACAATGGAAGACGCAAAACTGGCGGACAAAATAATAAATACTTTTATGAACGACGATTCTCAAACCAGGAAAGACTATATTTTTAAGCACGCAAACTTCAACAAAGAGGATTTATTTGCTGCTAAATACGGAGGATAACATATGTGCGCAAAAAAAGTTGTTGAAGAAGTCATAACGGAAGAAAAAATAATTGACAGACCGCTGGCAAAAGCCATTCATGAATACATGATGCCTTATGCCGAGTACATCATACTTGACAGGGCAATCCCACGAGTTGAGGACGGGCTGAAACCTGTACAACGCAGAATTCTCTATTCCATGTACGAAATGAATTTGAAGCCTGACGGACCTTACAAAAAGTCCGCCAGAGTAGTCGGCGACTGTTTGGGCAAATACCACCCTCACGGCGACACCTCAATTTATCAAGCAATGGTCAATATGGCGCAGGATTTTAACATGCGCAACACCCTAGTAAAAGGGCACGGCAATTTCGGCTCCATAGACGGAGACCGTGCGGCAGCAATGCGCTATACCGAAGTCAAACTGGAGCCGCTGGCATATGAACTGTTGCGCGATTTGGACAAAGGTACGGTGAAATGGGGCAAAAACTTTGACGATTCACTTGAAGAGCCTGAAGTGCTGCCGGGAAGATTCCCCAATCTGTTGGTCAACGGCAGTATGGGTATTGCCATAGGTCTTTCGACAAAAATTCCTCCGCACAACCTTACCGAAGTCATTGACGGCGCCGTAGCGCTTATTGAAAACCCAAATATCAGCCTTGCGGATATGATGAATATCATAAAAGGTCCGGACTTTCCCGGCGGCGGCTATATCGAGCGCGGAAATCTTGAGGAACTTTATTGCACGGGCAAAGCGCAGATACCCATGGGCGCCCGTCATGAAATAGAGATTGCCGATAATAACAGACAACAAATTGTCATTACTGAACTGCCGTACAATGTCAACAAAGCAGATTTGCAACAAAAAATTCTTGATTTGAGAGATTCCTTAACGCTTAAGAATGGCAAGAACGACAACATTTTGGGCGGAATTACCGAAATTCTGGACGAGTCCGACAAGAGCGGCATTCGTATAGTCATTAAACTGAAAAAAGGCGAGGACGCAAAAAAAATTGTAGAATTCCTTTATAAAAAAACTGACTTGAGATGCAACTTTAACGCAAACATGGTTGCCATTGCCGACGGCAAACCAAGGCTTATGGGCCTTATCGAAATACTGCGTTATTATATCAAGCACCAAAAAGAAGTTGTGCTTAACAGAAGCAGGTTTGATTTGAACATAGCCAAAAAAAGAGAGCATGTTTTGGACGGTTTGATTATTGCGCTGCCAAACATTGACGAAGTAATCGCCATAATAAAAGGTAGCACCTCCCGTACAGACGCTAAAATCAAGCTGAAAGACAGGTTCCAAATCACCGACATACAAGCCGACGCTATTTTGGAAATAAAGCTGGCGAACTTGACAAAGCTGGAAATTACCAAATTGGAGAAAGAGCTTGTTGAGCTGAAGAAGCGCATAGCGGAGTTGACAAAAATAATCAATTCTGCAAGAGAACTTTCCGAGGTGGTAAAAAATGAACTGATAGAAATCCGCAACCAATACAAAACAAAACGCCTTACGCTGGCTGTAGATAGCATAGACAGCACTATTGTAGACCCATGCGAAGAAGCGCTGAAAGGCGGCAAATGCGGCTATGCCGTCATAGATGTCGAGGGCGGTTTGAAATTCCTTACCCAAAGGCAATATATGAGCGTACACAAAGACGCTGAGTCTTCGGGCTATGACGGACTGGCAAAGGCGGCGGTATATACCGACAAGGCGCAGACTGCACTGGTTTTCAGCAATTTTGGTAACTGTTACAAACTTGATACCGACAACATTTTGGAAAGCAAGTGGACGGACAAGGGCAGTCCGCTGAATGAGCTTTTTGCAGAGGCTGCGACGGGAGAGAAAGCCGTTGCGCTCATGACGGTGGAAGACGCCGTATCGGACGATGAAGAAATTTATATTTACACAAGAGGGGGCATGGTAAAGCGCAGCCTTTTGAAAGATTATATTGTCAACAAGAGTTCGTATCAGGTTATGGTACTCAAAGAGGGCGACGAAGTCATAGGCGTGGAAAAAAAGAAGCCCTTAGCGACTATTGTATATGTCACCGATGACGGCATGTGCGTAAATTCCGAGGTTGACGACATACCGTTGCAAGGCAGAAAGGCAGGCGGAGTAATCGGCATGTCATTGTCAGACGGCGCAAATGTCGTCTTTGCCGGACAATGTGAGGGCGAAGAAGCCTTTGACGGCGAGGGCATCGATTGTTTGGGCGAACTTGTGCTTGTAACTGATAGGGGCTATGGGAAAAGGCTGATTGTTTCATATATTGATGTAATGAAGCGCAACAGAAAGGGGCTTAAGGCCATCGATTTATCAAAGGATTATGAAAGTAAGGTGGTTTATGCCGACATAGTTATGGACCCATACGATATTGTATTGGTGGACAGCAAGAACAAATTTGAAGTCATAAACACCGAGGACATAGGCATTGAGGCCCGAACAACGAGGGGCAAACCGCTCATGGGACAAAGGCTGTGCAAATTGGCTTTGCGGCAGTTTGAGGAAGATGCGCAATGATGACGCTTATCTCAGTATATATTATATATATTGACAAATAATGTGTGCTATAATATAATGAACTTAGTTATGTATGAGGAGCTTGCTATGAAGAAAATTGTTTCTACCGCAACCATTATCGCAATTATATGCGTTTTGGCGTTCACGCTGATAGGCTGTACCGACAAGGAAGACACCGTCGGCATCGATAAATTCGTAATAGACGAATTGACACTCACAGAGGGCGACACTTTTGACACCACAAAGGTAGTCATAAATTGCCATAAAACAGACGGCACCACAGCCAAAGTATCCAACAACCTGACTTTTGACAAATCAGCTCTTGGCGACAAAATAGATGACGCCAATGTTCTGTCAGACGACTCTGCAGGCGAGTACAAAATCCCTGTGTATCACATAGGTATGCATATAGGTGACCTAACACTTAAAGTAAAAGTAAAACGCTAAAAGAAGGGGACTTGTATGCTGCTTTCAAAACTTGTGGGGGAGAGAACAAAAGAGAACCCAACAGACGCGCAAATCAGAAGCCATGCTTTACTGGTACGCGCAGGTTTCATAAAACTAGTTGCAAACGGAATATGGTCGTTGGCAATGCCGGCAAAAAGGATTTGCCAAAAGATAGAAAAGATTGTGCGCGAAGAAATGGACGCCATAGACGGTCAAGAAGTCAGTTTTCCTGTGGTTATGCCTAGGGAACTGTGGGAGGAGTCGGGGCGCTACTCATCAATAGGCGACGAGATGGTACGCTTCAAAGACCGTGCGGATAGAGATTTGGTACTGGGCATGACCCACGAAGAGGCTGCCGTACATTTGTGCAAACATTGGGTATCGAGTTATCAGCAACTGCCCTTTATGATATACCAGTTCCAGACCAAATTCCGCGATGAAGCAAGGTCAAGGGGCGGACTCATACGAGTAAGAGAGTTTGTCATGAAGGACGCGTATTCCTTCCATTCGAGCATAGCTGACCTTGAAGCGTATTACGAAAAGGTATATGCGGCATACAACAACATCTTTTCAAGAATAGGACTGAAGAAGTTTGTTGCCGTAAAATCCGACAGCGG
This sequence comes from Christensenellales bacterium, assembly GCA_050309775.1. Taxonomy (GTDB): domain Bacteria; phylum Bacillota; class Clostridia; order Christensenellales; family DTU072; genus DTU072. Next base: position 81,882 of record JBNRMV010000015.1, read on the forward strand.
AATGATGGGAGGCAGCATAGCGCACGAATACATGCTGCTGACGCCGGCAGGCGAGGACACCATTGTGCTGTGCGGCAGCTGCGACTACAAAGCCAACATAGAAGTTGCCGAAACCAAGCGTCCTCAACCCGAAAAGACCCAAAGTCAAAGCCTTGCAGAAGTGTTTACAGCAGACAAGGCGGAAATTGCCGAAATAGCCGAATACCTGAACATTGAGCCAAAACAAACCATAAAAGCCGTCAGCTATAATATAAAAGGCAGTGAAGAATTGGTTGTGGCGTTCACAAGAGGAGACCTTGAAATAAATGAGGCAAAACTAAAAAAAGTAATAAAAAAGGACATTGTTCCGGCAAACCTTGCCGACACAAAAGCGCTTTATGCAGGCAACATAGGACCCATAGGGCTGAACAACAAAAATATGACGCTTGTCTTTGACGCCTCCTTGAAAGGCGCCAACAACATGGTAACCGGAGCCAACAAACCGGAATACCACCTTACGGGCGTAGATGTTGCAAGAGATGTCGGAGAATTGGATTTCTATGACATCTCAAAAGTGCAGGAGAATGACATTTGCCCCGTATGCGGCGGCAGCTTGCATCTTGAGAACGGTATAGAAGTAGGCAACATATTCCAGCTTGGCACAAAGTACACTAAGTCAATGGATATGACAATACTGGACAGAGACGGCAACACACAACACCCCATTATGGGTTGTTATGGCATAGGAATAGGCAGATCGCTGGCATCGGTTGCTGAAGAATCAAACGATGAATTCGGACTTATCTGGCCGATGAGCATAGCGCCGTGGCAGGTCTATCTGTGCGGTTTGCGGCTTGACGACAAAGATGTCAGAAGCAAAGCAGACGCCCTTTATCAACAAATGAAGGACGCCGGAATAGAAGTAATATATGATGACAGAGATGTTTCCGCAGGCGTGAAGTTTTCGGATTGCGACCTTATGGGTATACCGTTGAGGGTAGTAATCAGTCCGCGTTCGCTGGCAAACAATGAGGTTGAGATTCAAGCAAGAGATAGGAGCCAAAAAAAGAGCATTGATATAAGAGAAGTAACAACAGAGCTGATTAAAATAATCCAAAAATAATTCTTGGGAGGATTGTATGAAAAAAGCCTTATTCGCACTACTAATTATTTTAGTAATGGCTATGCTTATCGCCGGCTGCACACCTACGGGACCAAGAGGTGACAATGGGAAAAACGGAGGCGATGACGATACTTGGAAGACAATTGCCGGTGACGAGGGCGAAATGTACAAAACTCTCGTTCAGGGCGCTATGGGTTCGCTTCGGGACATTTCCGACCAAAAAGTCAACACCACAAACCCCATCTTTTCTATTGACTCAAAGCTGAAGCTGGAATTCAATGAGTTCAACCTTTGGTTAGAGTTCAAAATGAACTACAAGCTGAACGATGACAAAGTGCTGAAATTCTCCGCCGAAATACTGAACGATGACGAATCGGAGGTTATTGTAGGCGCTTACTTTATGGACGGGTACTTGTATCTCAAACTGCTTGACGGCGAAGCCGGCAAAATGAAGTTCCCCATAAAGAACCAAGTTATCGGAGACCTGTTCCCCATAAAGTATAAAACAACCGATGTGGCTGCCATGTCAGTGTTGCTCAGCAGCATTATTGAAGTTCAAGGCAACATTACCGGAAAGACCAGAACAAACGGCACCATTCATGAATTTCAATACAGCTTTGACATAAATCTCCCCAAAACACTGCAAAAAATTGTCGATTCCTTTGACCTTGAACAAATGGAAGGAATAGACACCGATATGCTTTCGATTATTATTCAAAGAGTTTTGGGCGTCACGCTTGAAGATATTGAGGCAGGCAATCTTCCCAGTTCTTCGGTGAGCGTTGACTTCGCAACTTCCGGACAAAAACTGACAAACTTCAAACTTAACCTGGATGTTGACCAATCGACCTCACAAAACACCTTGTTTGGCGGCGGCGACATAGATGTCACAATTGACCTGGAAAAACTTACGATAGACAATAAATATACCTCAATTCCGTTCTTCACCAAAAAGATAGAAACCCCTGACGGAGATTTGGTTGACGAGTACACAACTTATCAGAACTATCTTGACCAGAGCTTTGGAGTCAGATTTGCCATAACCGAAAAGGGCGACACCGCTGCCGAAAACAGAAATTTCTTCCTAAAGGCCGAAATGAAACTTGACATTGAAGAAGTAAACGGCAATGATGTGCTGATAGAAATACTTGACGAGGACGGCAAACCAATTACGGGCTTATACTTTGACGACGGCATGCTTTATTTGTATACCACAAAGGAAGATGACGGCTATCAGAAGCGCCAAACGCTGGAATTGGATGTAGTAGAACTCTTTGAAAGGATTTTTGAGGGAGATATAATAATAGACAATCCCGAACCCAGCGAAAAGAGAGAGGCCATCGAATATGTTGCTTTCGTAATAGGGGCGTTGAGAATAACAGACGAAAAAATATCCTTTACGATAGACGACAACTTCTATGATGTGCTTTTGCCGGGCTTTGAGAACATTATTCAATACGCAAACGACATTTTGGACAATCCGGACATTGACCTTGAAGAAATACTTTTTGAGGCTTTTGACACGGATATAATAGAATACCTTATGGCTAGGGCGTTCGAGTTTACCATTGACCTTGCAGAAGAAGCCGACAGTTTTGTATATATCATTGACGGCGACATAGGTTTTCCGGAAGATATGATTGAAGAACAATAGGCAAAAAACAACAATAATAAAATACCGCCCTTGAGGCGGTATTTTTTTGCGATAATTTGGGCTTTGTTTCCCGGTTGGGCTATTTGTTCAGCATGTCCGACATATCATAGATGCCGTTCTTTTTGCCGACAATAAACTCTGCGGCATTTATGCTGCCGCGCGCAAGTATCGACCTGTTTTCGGACTCGTGCGAAAGGGTGACAACTTCATTATTCATTATGAACATAACGCTGTGTTTGCCGACTATGCTGCCTCCGCGCACTGCGTGAATGCCTATTTCGTTTTTGTCGCGTTTGCCGGTAATGCCGTCTCTGCCGTAGACAAACTTTGAGCAGGGAAGCTCGTCCTTTACGGCATTGGCAAGCATTTTTGCCGTGCCGCTGGGGGCGTCTATTTTTTGGTTGTGGTGCATTTCGATTATTTCAATCTCTGACTTGTGTCCCACAGCCTGACTTGCCTTTTTTACCAGTTCCACAAGCAGGTTTATGCCCATTGACATGTTTCCGCTTTGAAAAATCGGAATGGACTGTGAGGCTTTGTTGATATAGCTTTGTTCCTCATCGTCAAAGCCCGTTGTGGCGATGACGCAGGGGATACGGTGCTTTATGGCATAGGGCAAGTAGTCGTAAATGCCGTTATGTACTGAAAAATCAATTATGCAATCAACTTTTTGGTTTACTTCGTTGCAGGAGGCAAATACAGGCACTTCAAATATGTTATCATTCAGGTATTTGTCAACTCCGCAGCAAGCTCTGAGGTGTTGTTCTTCTTTCAGGCAGTCATAGACAACTTTGCCCATTCTTCCGCCTATTCCGTATATCAAAATATCCATGGTTTACTCCTTGAAGGGTATGCCAAAATCCTTCATAGCTTTTTTTAATTGCGCCACCTTTTCCATTTTTGTAAGCGGCAGGCGCATATAGTCGCTGCAAAGTCCCATCAATGCCGCAGCTGTTTTTACGGGAATGGGGTTTACTTCGCAGAACAGTGCGCTTACAAGTTCGCTAATCGACAGTTGCATTTCAAAACACTTTTGAATATCGCCGTCAAAGTACGCTCTGCCCATATCGGCTATGTATTTCGGGATAATGTTTGAGGCAACGGAAATTATGGCTTTGCCGCCGACGGCATAACAAGGGTAGATAAGTCCGTCTTCACCGCTCATAAGGTCGAGCCTGTCGCCGCACAGCCGGTATATCTCCATCATTTGCGATAGATTGCCCGAGGCTTCCTTGATTGCGGAGATGTTCCGGTAGCCGGCAAGTTTTGCAACGGTTTCCGGCAGCATGTTCAAACCTGTTCTGGAGGGGACATTGTACATTATGATAGGAATGTTTATGCTGTCGGCAATAGCCTTGTAGTGCGCCACAACACCGTTTTGGGTGGCCTTGTTGTAGTAGGGGGTGACGACAAGCACTCCGTCAGCGCCAAGCGCCTCTGCTTCCTTTGAGTACTCAATAGCCGTATAGGTGTTGTTGCTGCCCGTTCCAAGTATAACCGGCACAGCGCCGTTTACTCTTGAAATGGCAAATTCGGCAACGGCAGTCCGTTCGGAGTGCGTCATTGTTGTCGGTTCGCCGGTAGTGCCGTTTATGACAAGGGCATTTATGCCGGCTTTAAGCTGCATGTCTATAAGACCGCCCAAAGCCTCAAAATCCAGCTTGTCATCTCTGAAAGGTGTTATCAGCGCCGTTGCGGCGCCCTGAAATATACTCATAATTATATCTCCTAATTATTTTTGTTCTGTTATAAGATATTCAAGAATTTGTACAGCGTTCGTTGCTGCGCCTTTTCTTATGTTGTCAGCAACAACCCACAGGTTGCAGCCGGACTCAACGGAATCGTCAAGACGGATTCTGCCGACAAAAACTTCGTCCTTGTCTTCGGCATAAATCGGCATGGGATAAACATTGTTTGCGGGGTCGTCAACAATCTTTATGCCTTTTTGCGCCGCAAGACATTCTTTTATGCCTTCAAGAGTGCAGGGCTTGTTGAATTCGACATTGATTGATTCGCTGTGTCCATGATATACCGGCACTCTGACCGTCGTCGCCGTAACCCTTATGTTTTGGTCATTGAAAATCTTTTTGGTCTCAAAAACCATTTTTTGTTCTTCCTTGGTGTATCCGTTGGGAAGGAATACATCGATATGCGGAATGACATTGCCAAAAATAGGGTAGATGAACTTCTTTAGTTCACTCTTGCCGGCAACGCCGTTTTGCAAATCTTCATAGCCAGCCACTCCGGCTCCGCTGACAGCCTGATAAGTCGAATAAACAACTCTCTTAATGGAATACTTGTCATGCAAAGGCTTGAGCGCCACTACGGCTTGAATTGTCGAGCAATTCGGGTTGGCAATTATGCCCTTGTTTTTGAGCGCGTCAGCGCCGTTTACTTCCGGCACAATTAACGGCACTTCGGGGTCCGTCCTCCATTGGCTTGAATTGTCTATTACCGTGCAGCCATGCGCGGCAAATATCGGCGCAAAAGTTTTTGAGGTGCCGCCGCCTGCGGAAAAGAGGGCAAAGTCAAGTTTTTTGTCGACAATGTTTTCTTCTTTAAGCTCTATGATTGTGTGCGGTTTTCCCATGAAGTCAACGACTTTGCCTGCTGATTTTGCAGAGGCATAGAGATAATAGTTGGCGACAGGGGGTTTGCGTTCGGTAAGAACTTGCAAAAATTTGTTGCCTACCATACCGGTTGCTCCAACGATGGCTACATTGTAAGTTTTCATATATTTTGTCCTCCAAATAAAAAATAGCGGTATTGTCGATAAACACCGCTAAATAAAGGCTGGTATAATGCTGATTAGCGCTCCACCTAAGTATGTTCGGCGGCAGTACACAGGGTTTCCCTCTGAGTCCCAACACAGTTCCCGCAAGTAGGAAAAATGTTTCGGCGGTTATGCCCTTTCTGCCCTTTTTTAGGGTCTTGCGCCCTCTTCCGTATTCGGAACAAAAGGATTTACTTTTGCTAACCGCTCCTCTATTCAAGCAAGTGTTTTGTACATATTATCAAAAATACCGCTCCTTGTCAAGGGTTTGATGCGATATTTAGTATATACATTCTATTGCTGCCACTTTCATTATGTTATATGATTAAGATAAATTTAAGGTAAATCATTGATACTTAAAAAGTAAAACAGCATATTTTTGTAGCAACTTTTTACTTTTAATTTATTTAGGTGAAAATTGTTTGACTTTGTTTTACTGAAAATTTACAATAGATGTAAGCTTAGCAGGAGGCTGGAATGGAACTCTTCAAAATAAATACCAACAAACAAATAAACGAAATCATGTCAAATGACACCTTTGCGGTAATGCTCTTTGCGCCGGCAGGGGCAGGAAAGACAGACTTTTTGACAGAACTAAGCAACAGATACCGCACGGTATTTTGGTTCAATGCGCTTACGGACAATGTCGAGGCGTTCAGCACATGTCTTGCCGAAAAGATTTTTCGTGACAATCCGGAGATGATGCAGCGCATTCGCCAAGTGAAGTACTGCGAATCGGAACTGAACAACGAAATAATAATAATTACCGCCATATTACAGCATATATCCGCCATAAAAGGCAACTGTCTTTTGGTCTTTGAGCGAATGGAAATGCTGCCGGCAAAATTTGATTACAGTCTTATAGAACGGCTTATCAAGCATTGCCCGAAGAACTTAAAGATTGTTGTATCTTCCGATTCTTTTATAAATTTTGATTACAACAGGTTTGAGCCGCTTTGCCCCATACTTATTGATGAGAATATTTTGGGACAAAAGCCCTCAAAACCCGATTTTGTCACATACATAAAGGATTTGAATAGGGAACAAAAGGCATTTTTGGCATATATTGCCGAACTTGACTATCTGGAAAGAGATTTCATAAAGACATTTTATCCCGAAGGAATCGAAGTGCTGGAGGCGCTGAGCTGTCAAGAGTGTTATGTTGCCACCCGTGACATAAAGTATTTCCGCCTCAACACGCTTTTGAGAAAATGGCTGCTGAAACACAAAGACGAATACGCAGACGAGCTTAAGAATTGGGACGGCATAAGCGCATATGAAAGACTGGGAGAGTTCTTGCTGTCAGACAAGCGCTACTATGACGCATTCAAGGTATTCCACAAAATCGGCAACCTCAACAATATTGAAATCTGCCTGAAGGGTATCATGGCAGACAAGGCTATGAAGCTCAACATATACAGCTATTGCAAGTATTATGAAAACAATATATCCGATTGTGTAAAGGAATATCCGTATTATAGGCTGTATTTGGCTTTTCACGCATATGTAAACCGCAATTCCGATTTGTGCTATATTTTGGCCAAGGAACTGGCAGAGGAATTTGAGGGTATCGACCAAAGCGCATATCTTGCCTGCAATGTGCTTATGATGCGCAGCAGCATACGAATGGGCAAATACAATGACGCCCTGGAAATCATAAAAGAACTCAAACCCAAATACGAAAAGGATTTTGACGCATTCGAGGACTTGCTGTATTATCTGCCCTTGGTTTACAGAGAACTTGACCTTGCTATGAACTTTAATGATATAAATAAATATGAGGCAATCTTGGCGCAGCCCGAGAGTAAGGACATGATTTGGTACGCAAAGGCCATGCAAGCCGTTGCCGAGGCTTATTTTGACGCAGGCAATTACAAAAAAGCCATGCAGCTGACAACGCAGATAAAAAAGGTCATACCTTTTTATGTCATACCGCACAATCTGATTATGTACTTTTATTTCTCCGGAGAGATAGAGACGGCATCAAATATAGCAAACTCCGCTTTGCGCTTTGCCACCAAGCACGAAATATACAAAGATGTATCCTTGCTGTATACCGCTCTTGCCAACATAGATATGTATTTTGGCAGAGTAAAAGACGCCCTGAAGAAGTTTGATAAAGCCGTCAGCCTTGACCGCGAGAACGGGCATACCAAGTTCTACAACATATCTCAGCGCTGTATGGCATATGCGCGGTATGGGGACCTGAACTATGCAAAAGAGGTATCCCATATCTATTTGAAGTATTGCGAAACCTATGTGCCGCAGTACGCAAACATGATGCTTTGTTCGCTGGCATTTTGCTATTCGAAGCTGGGCAACAAGGAGCAGGCATACTTCTATGCCACAAAGTGCGTTACGCAATCAAGGTCGCGTTCAATATTCTGGCTCAGCGGCATGGCTATCGCTACTTCATACCTGCTTGAAAGGGGCGACCTGAAAGATGCTCACAGCCTTGTCAAGAACATTTTGAAATCAAGCTATGTCTACGGAATGGAAATTATGCTTGTCGATAACATTGATGTTTTTGAGCCGTTGCTTGTTTTTGCCAAGAACAACGACATCGAAATAGCCTATGTCGATAAGGTACGCGCCATGGTTAAAAAGAAAGAAACAATGAAGCAGATATCTTACAATCTGCGCATTAAGTTTTTCGGCGCAACTGCGGTTTATTCGGGCAACACCGAAATACAATGGAAGACCAAAAAAGCCAAGGAACTGTTTTTGCACTACATTCTTGCAGGCAAAGACGGCATAGACAGAAATATGATAATAGAATATCTATGGAAAGACTATGTTTATGAGTCGGCTATCAATAACCTCAAAACTACCAACAATATTATTCGCAAGACGCTTGCGCAGAACGATGTTGATTTTGAACTGGACTACATAAACAGCAAATACATTCTGTATATAAACAATATCGTAAACGACTATGACGAGTTCCAAAAACTTATAGATATTTATAAAAATGAGGACAATATCAACCAGCGCAAGAGTGCAATGAACGAAATCATTGACCGCTACCGTGAGGGCTTTGCCATCGAAATAAACAATGTGGAATTCAACAAACACAGGGCGCAGATATCTCAGGAGCTGTCAATAATGTTGCTCAGACTGATATCTGACTTGAACGCAAGAAAGGAATACATAGATTCCAAAAAGTATTTGGCATTCCTTAAACAAATAGACAAATCGGACGATTACAAAAACCTTACCGAGGAAATAATCTCAAATATTAGCTAAATGAAAACAAACAACGAATGGAAAGATTATAGACTGATAGCCACGGGCAACGGCATGAAACTTGAGGACTTTGGCGGCGTTGTGCTGTTGCGCCCTGACCCTCAAGTCATTTGGGAAGAGCCTTATGACTTGCGCAGTTACAAGGGGCTTTGCGCCGTTTATGAGCGCAGCCCGAAAGGCGGCGGAGAGTGGCATATCATAAAAAAACATGCCGAGCGCTTTTTTGTCAATTGGCGCAATCTGAAGTTTGACCTGAAACTTATGGGGTTCAAGCATACGGGAGTATTCCCCGAACAGGCGGCGAACTGGGCGGCGATGATTGACATGATAAAAGCAGCCAACAGAGAAATAAAAGTGCTGAATCTCTTTGCTTATACCGGCGGCGCAACGCTGGCTTGCATCAGCGCAGGGGCGAGGGTTTGTCATACCGATGCGGCAAAAGCTATGTGCGAGCGAGCAAAAAACAATTTGCGGCTGTCCGGACTTGATGAAAAGAAGGCGCGTTTTATTGTCGATGACTGCATAAAGTTCGTTGAGCGTGAAATAAGACGGGGCAACAAGTATGACGCCATAATTATGGACCCTCCAAGCTACGGCAGAGGTCCAAGCGGCGAAATGTGGAGGTTGGAGGACAACATTTTTTCGCTTGTCAAACTGACAAAATCCGTATTGAGCGACAATCCTTTGTTTTATTTAATAAATTCTTATACTACCGGCTTGCAACCGACGGTTATGAAAAACATAATTGATTTGAACTTCAAAGACCTGCCGCACACTACCGACGCATATGAAGTCGGGATTGAAGCCGAAGACGGCACAACGCTGCCCTGCGGTTGTTCGGCGCTTATGTCAGTGAGATAATTTTTGCTTTGTCAGAATTATCTGTGAAATTATCGCCTTGATTTCTTTTTCAAATTCATTGATTTTTTATTTTGGGTATGGTATCATTTGCTTAATACTTCTTTAAGATTGGTACAGTGATGCCGACAAGATTACAAGACATATCAGTTTGACTATCTTGCCCGCATTACTTGTGCGGGCATTTTTATTGAAGTTTAATAGGAGGCATTATGCAGAAAAAAGCAGTTTTGATGGATTCGTTGGCGATGAACAGGGCGCTAATCAGGCTTTCGCACGAGATTATCGAAAAAAACCGCGGCACTGACAACATAGCGCTTGTTGGCATCAGAACACGCGGAGTTCCGCTTGCCCGGAGGCTTGCAGAACACATAAAGACCAGCGAGGGCGTTGATATAAAAGTAGGCATACTTGATATTACGCTTTATCGTGACGATTTGTCGATAATAGCAGAACACCCAGTCATCAACTCCACTGATATTGATTTCAATATTGTCGGCAAACATATTATACTTGTTGACGATGTGCTTTATACAGGCAGAACGGCGAGAGCGGCAATCGAAGCCATTATGGAGATGGGCAGACCCGCCAGCATACAGCTTGCCGTTATGGTTGATAGAGGACACAGAGAACTGCCAATCAGAGCCGACTTTGTCGGCAAAAATGTTCCCACTTCAAGGAGCGAAGTCATAAAGGTTGACCTTGCGGACACCGACGGAGTTGACTCAGTGGTATTATACGAAAAAGTTTAGGTCTTTAATTAAAGACCTTTTTTTTGGAAACAAAGAGGCAAGGAAGAATGAAACTGGAAAGAAAAGATTTGTTGGGGCTAAAAGAGCTTGACAGTGCGGAAATCAGCACCATATTAAGCGTCGCTAAAGAGATGAAGAAGATTTTGGCGCAAGGCGTAAAAAAAGTGCCGCACTTACAGAACAAGAGCGTTGTCAGCCTTTTTTATGAGAACAGCACCAGAACAAGAATGAGTTTTGAACTTGCAGGCAAGTTCCTTTCGGCATCGGTATCGAATATTGCCATAGGCACCTCATCTGTTCAAAAGGGGGAAACGCTCATTGACACCGGCAGGACGCTTGACGCGCTTATGACGGACATAATCGTAATCCGGCACAACTGTTCGGGAGCGCCGCATTTGCTTGCAAAAAACATAAAAGCAGGCGTCATAAATGCCGGCGACGGCATGAATGAGCACCCCACGCAGGCGCTTTTGGATATGTTCACTATTCAAGAAAAATTTGGCGAAATAAAAGGTCTGAAGGTGGCTATTGTCGGCGACATAAAACACTCCAGAGTGGCGCGCAGCAACATAATCGGCTTGAATAAGCTGGGCGCAGAGGTTTGCATAGCCGCTCCAGGTACGCTTTTGCCCTATGACATAGAAAAAATGGGCGCAAAAGTTTGTACCATTGACCAAGCCGTTGAAGGCGCCAATGCCGTTATGTCTTTGCGTATGCAGCTTGAAAGACAGCAGAGCGGACTTATTCCGTCAAGAAAGGAGTACGGCAGGTTCTACGGATTGACGCCCGAACGCATGACAAAAGCCGATACAAATGCTTTGGTTATGCACCCCGGACCCATGAACAGAGGTATTGAACTAACTTCCGATGTTGCGGATTGTCCTCAGAGCGTCATAAACGAACAAGTTACCAACGGAGTGGCTGTCCGAATGGCGGTAATGTTCTTGCTGACAAGGGGAGGCAAAAAGATATGAAATTGTTAATAAAGGGAGCAATCGTCTTTGGTCGGGGCAAAAAAGACATATTGATGCAGCGCGGCAAGGTGGTTAAGATAGACGAAAATATTACGGAAAATTGTGACAGAATAATTGACGGCGAGGGGCTTTATGTTGCGCCGGGGCTTATCGACATGCATGTGCATTTGCGTGAGCCGGGTTATGAACACAAAGAAAACATATTTACCGGCACAAGGGCGGCGGCAAAAGGCGGTTTTACTTCCGTATGCTGTATGCCCAACACCCGTCCCGTTTGTGACAATGAATCTGTCGTCACTTACATAAAAGACCAGGCTTTCAAAGCCGATTTTTGCAGGGTATATCCCATAGGCGCTATCACAAAAGGACAAGAGGGCAAGGAACTTGCGGAAATAGGCTGTATGAAAGAGGCCGGAATTGTAGCGGTAAGCGACGATGGCAACCCAGTTGAGAATTCCCAGATTATGCGTTTGGCTCTTGAATATGCCGCAGATTTTGGCATTCCTGTAATAAGTCACTGCGAGGACAAAAACCTTGTTGCGGACGGTGCGGCAAATGAGGGATATTATGGCACGCTTGCAGGTCTGAGCGGCAACACAAGGGCAGCCGAAGAAGTCATGGTGGCCAGAGAAATTTTGCTTGCCGAAATGCTGAACACAAGAGTGCATATTGCCCATGTCAGCACGGCAGGAAGTGTAGAGCTTGTTCGTCAGGCAAAAAAGAGGGGCGTAAAAGTCAGCTGCGAAAGCTGTCCTCATTATTTTACGCTGGAAGACAGTTTGTTGCTTTCATTTGATACCAATTTGAAAGTAAATCCGCCCATAAGGACAGAAAAGGACCGTCAAGCAATAGTTGACGGCATAAAAGATGGTACAATTGATTGTATCGTAACCGACCATGCGCCGCACAGCAGCGACGAAAAGAATATTGAATTCAAATACGCATTGAACGGTATTAGCGGCATAGAAACTTCTTTTGCGCTGTCATATACGCATTTAGTAAAAGCCGGGCATATCACGCTTGAAAGGCTTATTGAACTTATGTCCGTCAATCCTGCAAGAATTCTTGGGCTAAAAAGCGGCATAGACATAGGAACAACCGATATCACTATACTTGACCTGAACACGCAGCACAAAATCGATGTGGCAAAATTTTTGTCAAAAGGCAAGAATTCTCCCTTCAATGGTTATGAGGTTTTTGGCAAAGCATTGTATACTATAAGAGAACAAAAAATAATAAATTGTGAGGAATTATGATTATAGATAATTTGATTGACAAAATTGTTGAAAAGAACAATCCCTCAGTAGTGGGACTTGACACCTGCGTAAGCTATTTGCCGAATGCCGCCGACATAAAAGACAACTACACCGCCGGCGAAGAACTGCTGAAGTTCAATAAGGCAATTATTGACAGCGTTGCCGACATAGTACCCGCAGTAAAAGTGCAGATTGCATATTACGAAATGTACGGCATAGCAGGCATAAAGGCTTTTGCGGATACCTTGGTTTATGCCGAGCAAAAAGGGCTTTCCACAATAGCCGACATAAAACGCAACGACATTGCGTCCACCGCAAAGGCTTACAGCAACGCATTTTTGGGGCGAAATGATATCGGAGTAAAGCGTTCGTTCAAAGCGGATTTTATCACCATAAACGCATATTTTGGCACAGACGGCGTGGCGCCGTTCATTGAGGATTGCGCAGAGCGTGACAGAGGTCTGTTCATACTTGTCCGCACCTCAAACCCTTCTTCAGACGAATTGCAGAGCCTTGTTCTGAATGACGGCAGACGGGTATATGAGGCAGTGGCCGACATGGTAGACAATTGGGGAAAACCGCTGATGGGCAAATATGGTTACAGCAGCATAGGCGCTGTGGTTGGCGGCACACACAAGGAAGAATGCGCAAAGTTGCGCAGCAGAATGAAGAATACCTTTTTCTTGGTTCCCGGTTACGGGGCGCAGGGCGCAAGCGCAGATATGCTGAAAGGCTGCTTTGACGAAAACGGATTGGGCGCAATCGTAAACTCATCAAGAGGTATTCTGACAGCATACCGCCAGAAAAAATACAGCAATGATTTTGCCGAGGCGGCTAGGCAAGCAGCCATAGACATGAAAAACGACATCAACAGAGTATTGGGCAAGGAATAAACAAAAATTATGGGATATTTGGTACTGGAAAACGGCAAGACTTTTGAGGGGAGGCTTATCGGCAGCAAGCAGAGCATTATAGGCGAGGTGGTGTTTAATACCGGCATGACGGGCTATGAAGAAACAATCACCGACCCTTCATACTGCGGACAAATTGTTGCGCTTACCTATCCTTTGATAGGCAATTATGGCATAAATTATGAGGATATGGAGTCGGCAAAACCGCAGATTTCGGCATTGATTGTGCGCGAGCTGTGCGAGTTGCCCTCAAACTGGCGTTCCCAAAGCACGCTGGACAACTATCTTGCTGAACACAACATAAGCGGCATTCAAGGCATCGATACCAGAGATTTAACAAAAACCATAAGAGAATTCGGCACAATGCGCGGCATAATCAGCCCGACTATGCCCACTGAAGAACAAATGGCAGAGATGAGGCGGTATGTCATCTTGAACCCCATTCAAGAGGTTTCCACAAAAGAAAAATACCGCATTGAGGGCAGTTCAAAGAGGGTTGCCGTCATAGATTTTGGCTTGAAACGCAGCATTTTGAACTGTTTGAGCAAAAGAGATTTGGATTTGACCATTTTTCCGCAGGCCGTGACGGCTGAAGAAATTTTGGCGGAGAATTTTGACGGCGTTGTGCTTACAAACGGACCGGGCGACCCAAAAGATAATACCGAAATCATAAAAAACCTAAAAAAACTTTTGGGCAAGGTTCCAATGTTCGGCATTTGTATGGGGCATCAACTGCTTGCGCTTGCGCATGGAGCAGATACTTTCAAGCTAAAATACGGACATCGAGGCAGTAATCATCCGGTCAAGGATTTGTTGACAGGTAAGATGTACATATCCTGCCAAAATCACAGCTATGCCGTAGAAGAAAGCAGTTTGCCTGCGCATAGCATAATCAGTTTCATAAACTGGAACGACCACACAATAGAAGGCGTGATATACAATGACTGCAGTTTTGGAGTACAGTTCCACCCCGAGGCAGGCGCCGGCCCGAACGACGCAGGATTCTTGTTTGAAGAGTTTGTTGCGCTTATGGAAAGAGGCATATGATTTCAACCAAAGCAATAATTATATCAAATAAGAATTTGTCATGCGACATTTTTCGCATTGTGCTTGCCATAGAAAAAATGCCGCCAATTCAGTGCGGACAATTTGTTATGATAGATTGCGACGCAGATGGTTTGTTGCTGAAAAGACCCATAAGCATACACGATTTTGACGACACTTCCGTCACACTGCTTTATCAGGCGGTAGGTAAAGGCACGACAGCGCTTTCAAAAATGAAAGAGGGTGAATACACCGACATAATTTTGCCGCTGGGCAAGGGCTTTGAAATTAAGGGCTACAAGCATATTGCGCTTGTCGGCGGAGGATTGGGAATATTTCCGCTTTACTCCGTCATAAAGCAACACCCACAGTTGAAGTTTTCGGCATATCTGGGCGCAAAAGACAAGGCGCGTTTTGTATGCGTTGACGGCTTTGAAAAAAGTTGTCACTGCGTCAGACTGGCAACTGACGATGGCAGCGCAGGAGAAAAAGCCTTTATAACAGATTTATTGAAAGAGGATTTGAAAAAAAGCGCATTTGACGCCATATTTGCATGCGGACCAAGACCCATGCTATCGGCGCTTAAAAGTGTAACTAAGGATACCCAAATACCCGTTTATGTGTCAATGGAAGAGCGCATGGGCTGCGGCTTCGGCGCCTGTCTTACATGCACCTGCAAAACCGTGGACGGCAACAAAAGAGTGTGCGCTGACGGACCTGTTTTTTCAATTGATGAGGTGATATTGTGAGTCGACTTTTGACCCAAATAAACGGAGTAAACCTAAAAAACCCTGTCATTTGCGCCAGCGGCACTTTCAATTTTGGTGAGGAGTTTAAGCCGTTTTTTGCGCTTTCAAGATTGGGCGGCATATCGCTGAAAGGGCTTACGCTGGAAAAAAGAGAGGGCAACGACAGCCCGCGGATAGCAGAAACCTATGGCGGAATCATAAACAGCGTCGGCTTGCAAAACCCCGGCTTGGACAGTTTTTTGAAGGATTATTTGCCGTCATTGACAAAAGAAGGCACGGTTTTCATTGCTAACATAGCCGGCAATACCGCTGAAGAATACTGCGAAATGGCAAGAAGGCTGTCCCATTCGGAAATTGATATAATCGAACTTAATATAAGCTGCCCAAATGTAAAACAAGGCGGTTTGGCATTCGGCACACAACCCAAAGGTATAGAAAGCATAGTTTCAAGCGTAAAGCGGTATTGCAAAAAGCCGCTTATGGTCAAGCTGACGCCCAATGTTGCCGACATTGCAGAGAATGCGCTTGCGGCAGAGGCAGGCGGCGCCGATAGCATATCGCTCATAAACACCATAAAAGCCATGGCTATTGACATAAAATCGCAAAAACCCATATTAGCCAATGTAATTGGCGGACTTAGCGGCAGAGCAATAAAACCCATTGCACTGCGTATGGTCTATGAATGCGCAAAGGTCGTCAAAGTGCCGATAATCGGTATGGGCGGCATTTTTACAACAGAAGACGCCATTGAATTTATGTTGGCAGGAGCGTCGGCGGTACAGGTCGGCACGGCAAACATAATAAACCCCATGGCAGCCGTAGAAATCATTGATGGACTGGAGGAGTATTGCTGCCAAAACAACATAAAGAACATAAAAGAAATTGTCGGAGGACTGCGGATATGACAGATAAAGAAATGTTACAGATTTTTGAAAAAACAGGCGGATTGCTGTCGGGACATTTTTTATTAACCAGCGGCAGGCACAGCAAAAAATATATGCAGTGCGCAAAACTGTTCATGTACCCAGAATATAGCGAAGTGCTTTGCGCCGAGCTTGCAAAAAAGCTGTCGCCGCTGGATATAGAATGCGTGACATCTCCGGCTGTCGGCGGCATAATAATGGGCTATGCCGTAGCCAAGCACCTCAACAAGAAGAATATTTTTGCCGAAAGAGAAAACAATACTATGTGTTTTCGCAGAGGTTTTGAAATAAAAAAAGGCGAACGCTGCGTGGTTGTCGAAGATGTTGTGACGACGGGCGGTTCGGTTAAGGAAGTAATATCATTGGTAAAGGAGCATGGCGGCGAGGTTGTGGCAGTGGCTTCAATTGTTGACAGAAGCGGCGGCAAAGTAGATTTTGGCGTACCGTTTTATTCGCTGCTTTCAATGGACATAACCTCGTATGATGCAGCAGACTGCCCGATATGCAAACAAGGCTTGCCGCTTGTCAAACCGGGAAGCAGAAAGATTTTATAAACGAACTAATTTAATTTTGGTTGAACGACGATTGTTTTGAAATCGGTATATGTCACCAGACCGGGAACGCCGCTTTTGTGGCGTTTTACATTTTTGCGCAATGTATAATCAATTTCGGCCTTCGGGCTGTCCTTTGTTTCTGAAAAGTACGCGCAGAGTTCGGCGGCTCTTTGCAGTACTTCGGCGGTAACTTTGCCCTTTATGATTGTGTGCGCTCCGTGATAATTCTTGGCATGCAGCCAAAGGTCGTTTGATGAGGCAATGCCAAAAGTAACAGCGTTGTTTTGTATGTTGTTTTTGCCGACATAAATATCGGCTCCTTCAAAAACTATATGCAGGGGAGCCGATGGCTGAACCTTTTTTTGTCTTTTGGGAAGGGAAATTTTTCTGCCGTCAACGGCATGCAGTTCTGCCAAAATTTCCTGATACTCCTGACGGGTGTCCGAACTTTTTATTGCGGCGGCAAGCGTTTTCAAGTATTCTCGCTGCAGGTACTGTATTTCCAGTTGTTGCAAAGATATCTCTTTTGCTTTTTTTAGTTTTGAGTAGCGCTTGAAATATGCCTGAGCATTTTTGTTGGGGGTCAACAATTCATCAAGCGGAATGACAGCTTCGGCATTGTTGTCATAAAAGTTCTGGCAGACAAGCGTTTTGTCGCCCTTTTTCATGCGGAAAAGATTTGACAAAATAAGTTCGCCGTAAATCCGCAGCGTGTCGGCTTTTTCGCATTCCTCCAGTTTGGCGGTATGGTCGGCAATGCGTCTTTCTGTCCTGTTTTGCAGTCGGCTCAACAATGCCGTCAGTTGTTTTGTGTTGGCTTTTTTGCGTATTTCCGCGTCTTTATTTTGATAAAAAGCGTCCAACACCTCATTCAAAGTCGGGAAAGACACATATTGTCCCTTTTTGCTTAGGTACGGAGTGATATAAAAATCCGCAGCAATGTCCTTTTCGTCATAGCGTATGCAAGGCAAAAAGTCCTTTGAAGAAAATATGTCAAGAAAATCGCTAATGATAGAATAGGGGTCGTCGGCACTCCTTGCGATGATTTCCTTGGCGGTATCCTTGGAAATGCCGCTGATATTTTCAAGCAAAAACTTTTCGTCAAACTGCCGTTTGTCCACAAAAAGCGCAGATAATGCCGCAGTATCATTCAGCGTTATGCGGTTTTGCGGCGGCGTGCGATATTTTGCATTCGGCAGTATAGGGCGCTCCGGGTTTTGGTCTATATTTATTCTTTTTATGGCGTCGACAATGAGAAAATTTGCATCGGTAAGTATTGTATTGCTGTATCTGCCCATTTGTTCGGCAAGCAAATAAAATTGAGTTTTGTCGCCCATTTCGTTGCGTGAGAGTATTTCAATCTTTATTATTCTGTCGGAATTCAAAAGAGAAACGCCTTGAATTATGCCGCCGCCGATAAGTTTGCGCAGCAGCATGCAAAAAGCAGAGGCAGAAAGGGGGTTTTCTTTCTTTTGCGCCGTAAGGTGAAGTCTGGGCAAATGGGCATTTGCGCTTATGAGCAGCGTTTGCGCGCCATTCTTTTTTATTGTCAAAGTCAGCTCGTCGCTTTCGGGCTGATATATCTTTTCTATTTTGCCGCCGCTTATGTCGCTGTCCAACTCATGGCACAGGGCGGAAAGAGTTATTACATCATTTGGCATACCGTAATTATACTTTCCATGCCGGCAATAGTCAACCTTAGCGCCAATAAATAGTTGTGCGCGGTAGTTAGGATTATTTGACTTTATTAAGGAAATAGGTAATAATAAATCTATGGCAAAGGTAACAAGCGTAAATCCGCAGGGAGTATTATACGGCAAAATAAAAGTGGGCGAACAGGTGACGGCTTTTGACGGCAGACCCTTTGCCGACATTCTCGACTATATCTATGCCGACGCAAACGAAAAGTGCAAGTTGACGGTTGTCGACAAGTCCGGAAAAGAGAGAGAAGTGCTTGCCAAAAAATTCTTTGGCGGCGACACAATGGGGCTGGAATTTGACGAAAGCATCGAAATATCCCCAAAAGAGTGCAGCAACAACTGTATTTTTTGTTTTGTCAATCAACTGCCAAAAGGACTGCGCGACACGCTTTATATAAAAGACGATGACTATCGGTTGTCTTTTATCAGCGGCAGTTACATAACCTGCACAAACCTTTCGGAAAGCGACATACAAAGAATAATCGAATACAAACTTTCCCCACTATATATTTCGGTGCATGCCACAGATGCGGAACTGCGCAAGCGCATACTAGGTATCAAAAGAGCCTCCGACCAAATGGAAATTATAAGGCGGCTGACCGATAACGGCATCGCAATTCATGCGCAAATTGTGTTGGTGCCTGATGTCAATGACAATGAGCATCTGCAAAAATCCCTTCAGGACCTGTATGACGCAAAAATAGAAAGCGTTGCCATAGTGCCGGTAGGGCTGACAAGTCACAGAGAGGGGCAGCCGAACATTCGGGCTGTCAATAAAAAAGACGCAGAGAAAGCCATAGATGTGGCAGAGGCTTTTTATGAAAAGCACCCGTTCTTTTGCTTTGCCGCCGACGAACTGTATCAAAAGGCAGGCAGGGAAGTAAAAGACAGCGGCTATTATGGAGATTATCCGCAAATTGAGAACGGAGTCGGGCTGATAGCAAAGTTCCTTGACGAAACAAAAGAGGCGCTTGATTATGCGCCAAAAAAACTGTCAAAAAGCGTTGGCGTTATTACCGGAGTAAGCGGCAAAGATACCATGTTGAGAGTAAAAAAACTGCTTGAAAGCCGTTGGAAAGGCTTCAAAATGGATATATATCCCATTGCGAATACTTTTTTCGGCAATAGTGTGACCGTTACGGGGCTGGTGACGGCAACAGATATTCTGAAAAGTCTTGAAGGCGCGCCGCTTGCTGAAGAATTGATTATTCCTTCAGTTATGCTTAAAGAATTTGATACTGTTTTTCTTGACGGTATCAGCGTAATAGAGCTTTCCAAGAGGCTGAAAAGAAAAATAATAGTCAGCGCCGTAACAGGCGATTGTTTTTTGGACACAATAATATATGGAGAATAAAGAATGACAAAACCACTTGTCGCCATAGTCGGCAGACCAAATGTAGGGAAATCTACCTTCTTTAACAGAATGGCGGGCAAAAGAATAAGCATAGTAAAAGATGTTCCGGGAGTGACAAGGGACAGGATTTATACCGATGCCGAATGGTGCGGTTATGAATTCACCATGGTAGATACCGGCGGCATAGAAATTCACAGTCAGGACACAATGTGGGTCCACATAAAAAAACAGGCTGAACTGGCGGTTGAGCTTGCAGATGTAATATTATTCATTGTTGACGGACAGCAGGGCGTTATGGCAGATGATTATGATGTAGCGAACATGCTGCGAATGTCAAATAAGCCCATTGTACTTGCAGTAAATAAGATAGACAACCAAAAAATGAATATGTTTTATGACTTCTATCAGTTGGGCATCGGCGACCCTATTCCCATTTCCGCAGAACTTGGGCTGAATCTTGGCGACTTGCTTGACGAAGTAGTAAAAAATCTTAAAAAGAAAGAGCCTTCAGACGCGCCGCGTACGGAAGATGAGCCGATAAAAATTGCCGTTGTCGGCAAGCCAAATGCCGGCAAATCTTCGCTTGTCAACAAGCTGCTGGGATATGAAAGGACGATAGTCACCGACATAGCCGGTACGACAAGAGATTCCATTGATACGCCGTTCAGCGTAGACGGACAGAATTATATAATTATCGACACCGCAGGTTTGCGCAAAAAAAGCAAGGTAAACGAAGATGTCGAATATTACAGCAACATAAGAAGCATAGACGCCATAAGACGCGCCGATGTCGTAGCCATCGTTGTCGATGCCAGCGAGGACATAAGCGAGCAAGATGTCAGGATATGCGGAATTGTGCACGAAAGCCGCAAGCCCTCTGTCATAGTCATGAACAAGTGGGACACTATCGAAAAGGACACTTTCACCATAAACAGATACAATGACATATTGAAAGAATCGCTGAAGTTTATGGACTATTTCAAGCCGCTTTATATAAGCGCGCTGACAGGGAAGAGGGTAAATCAAGTGCTTGGAACTCTCAATGAAGTTTACCAAAAGGCGTCCCAAAGAATAGCGACAGGTATACTAAACAATGTTTTGCATGACGCAATAGCCATGAACGACCCACCCACAAAAAACGGTAAAAAGCTCAAGATATATTTTATCACGCAAATTTCCACAAATCCGCCGACATTTGTGCTGTTCGTCAATGACCCCCTAATTATGCATTTTTCATACAAAAGATATATCGAAAATGCATTACGTAAGGCGTTTGATTTTTCAGGAACGCCCATTCAACTTATCATTCGTGACAAAAAAGAAATGTAAAGGAGACACTATATGCAAAGCCAAACAAAAATTCTTCTTGCCGAACAAATGCAAAAGTACAACCGTTTCAAGGATATGGGCTTGACGCTGGACATGTCAAGAGGCAAGCCCTGCAAAGAACAACTTGACCTATCCCTAGGACTTTTGGACATTCTAAGCAGCAAAACCACAGATTTCAGCAAACCAGATTATCGCAATTATGGACTTACTGACGGCATTCCCGAAGCAAAAAGTTTCTTTGCGGAGCTTTGCGGAGTCTTTGCCGAAGAAATAATGGTGCTGGGCAATGCCAGTCTGAATATTATGTATGACACAATCCAAAGAGGAATGCAATTCGGATTTTTGGGCAATCCGCCCATGTCAACGCAAGGCAAGCTGAAATGGCTTTGTCCTGTTCCCGGTTATGACAGACATTTTGCCATAACACAACTATTTGGCTTTGAAATGATAAATATCCCCATGAAATCCGATGGTCCGGACATGGATATGATAGAAAAACTTGTTGCGGAGGACGAAAGCATCAAGGGCATATGGTGTGTGCCGAAGTACTCCAATCCGCAAGGAATGATATATTCTGACGCCACAGTAAAGAGAATGGCAGCGCTGTCACCAAAAGCAAAGGACTTCAGAATTTATTGGGACAATGCATATATGATTCACCATCTCGGGGAGGATACTCCGCTTCTTAACCTGCTGAACGAAGCTAAAAAGAACGGCAAGCAGGACATGGTGTTTATGTTTGGCTCAACCTCAAAAATAACCTTTGCAGGCGCAGGCGTGTCATTTATGTGCGCTAGCAAATCAAATCTTGATTATTTGCGAAAGCTCATGAACATACAGTCTATCGGTCCGGACAAACTCAATCAGCTTGCGCATGTGCGCTTTTTCGGTACGGTGGAGAAACTTATGGAACATATGCAAAAGCATGCCGACATACTTAAACCAAAGTTTGATACCGTAGAAAGGATACTTACTGAAGAATTGGCAGGTTTTGCGTTGTGGCTGAGACCTACCGGCGGATATTTTGTCAGCTGCGAACTGAAAGAGGGAACGGCAAAAAGAACTGTTGAGCTTGCGCGGCAAGCCGGCGTTATATTTACTCCGGCAGGAGCAACATATCCCTATGGCAACGACCCTAAGGACAGCAACATAAGGATTGCCCCGACCTTGCCGCCGATATTTGAATTGGAGCTGGCAATGCAGGTGTTTGCTTGCTGCGCAAAAATTGCTTATTACGAAAAACTATAAGGTACTATATTAAAGCAAAAGAAAGGGGCAAAAGTGTTTTGCTCCTTTTTTTGTCAAATCTGCTATTGAAAAAACCTTACCTATGGGCTATAATAAAGCTATGAGAATTGGAATCTATGGCGGAGCCTTCGACCCGATACATTCGGAACATATCAAAATAATGGAATATAGCCAAAAGGAGCTTGCACTTGACAGGCTTATTTTGTTGCCTTCTTTCAGTCCGCCGCACAAAAATACCGAGATTTCACCCTTTGAAATAAGAACAAATATGCTGCGCGCGGCTACGGCAAAACTTGATTTTGTCTATATTGACGAACGGGAATATAACTCAGAAAAAGAAAAAAACTGCGCATATGAGGTCTTGCAGAGTGTCAGGAACGACTATCCCGATGACGAGCTTATTTATATAATAGGCGGAGATAGCATGATAAAGTTCCATACATGGGTGCAGCCTCACATAATTGCCGGGCTGATGCCCATTGCCGTAGTTGCCCGAAAAGGTTATCAAGGGCTTGAGCTTGCCATAGAATATGCCCAAAGCCATTTCAATGCCCAAATAACCGTACTTTCATTTGTCGGAGAAGAAATAAGCAGTTCGGAAATAAAAGCCGCATATGCCTTGGGCATGCCGTCAAACGATGTTCCCGAAACAGTAGACAGCATAATTAAGCAGCAGGGACTGTACCAAAACTACAAGGATATTGTCAATAAGTTGAAAGAATCCATATCTGAAGAGCTTTTTTTGCACTGCGCCAATACTACGCTTTATGCGTTGCGGCTTGCCAACAAACTTGATTTGAATTATGACGATGTTTTTCTTTCTGCACTGCTCCACGATTGCGCAAAAGAAAGCGCTATTGCAGAACAATATAAGGAGTATCCCAAAAAAATAGCGCATCAGTTCCAAGGAGCGGAGCTTGCAAAAACACAATACGGCATCGAAAACCCAAAAGTGCTTGCCGCCATAAACTATCACACCACAGGCAGAAAAGCCATGAGTACTCTTGAGAAGCTGATTTTTTCCGCAGATATGCTGGAGCCGCTAAGAGATTATGAAGGCGTTGAGGCACTGAGGGAACTCATCGAAAAAGATTTTGAAAAGGGTTTTGCCGCTTGCATAAAGGCTTCGCTGGACAAGCTGGAAAAGAGCGGTAGGGAAGTCTTTTATCTTACCAGAGAATGTTATGAATACTACAAGTAAATCTTAAAATAAAAAAAGGAGAACTAAATGCAACCTGAAGATTTGAAAAATGAAATAATAAAAATCCTTGACGAAAAGAAAGCCGAAGAAATTACTGTGCTGGACATAGCCGAGCAGACCACCATTGCCGACTATTTTGTCATAGCCACAGCAAGAAGTACAACGCAAGTGCGCGCGCTTTTTGAACATATTGAAGAAAAACTTGAGAAAAAAGGCATCTTTGCTATCAGGAAAGAGGGCGTGCGTGAGGGCAGGTGGGTTGTTATTGACTATGCCAGCGTTATTGTGCATATATTCAATGACGAAACCAGAGATTTTTATAATCTTGAAAAACTGTGGACAAAAGGCGACAACATTCAAAAATGCTAAGCGTCATCACAGAGTGACAATAAAATAAAAAATTGTATGAAAGGGGAAAGCAGGTTGTTGTTTGACTGTATGGACAATTATGGCCAATAAAAAAGGGCTGTTTTTCAGCCCTTTTTGTTATATTACAACATATTCTCCATTTTGCGTGTCAACGGTAATAGTAGTTCCCGGCGCATAATCGTTTTTCAAAATGGCTTTGCCGATAGCTGTTTCTACCCTTGATTGGATATATCTTTTCAACGGACGGGCGCCGTATTGGGCGTCATACCCGTTTGCCGAAATAAGACCTTTTGCCGCATCGGTGACAATCAACTCAAGGTTGCGTTCTTTTACTCTTTCGGTCAGCGACGCCAGAAGAATATCTATTATTTTTGTTATGTCGTCATGTGTCAAAGGCTTGTAGAAGACGATTTCGTCCAACCTATTCAGGAATTCCGGGCGGAAACTTTGTTTGAGCAGTTGCGAAACGGTTTCTTTTGTCTCTTGCGTTATTTCGCCGTAAGCGTCAATGCCTTCAAGAATATACGGCGAGCCGATGTTTGAGGTCATTATGATTATGGCGTTGCGGAAATCTACTGTTCTGCCTTGCGAGTCGGTTATTCTGCCGTCATCCAGCACTTGCAGCAAAATATTGAAAACATCGGGGTGAGCTTTTTCTATTTCGTCAAAAAGCACAACGCAGTACGGCTTGCGCCTTACGGCTTCGGTCAGCTGTCCGCCTTCTTCGTATCCAACATAGCCCGGGGGCGCGCCTATAAGACGGGATACCGAGAATTTTTCCATATATTCGCTCATATCTATACGCACCATATTGTGTTCGTCATCAAAGAGGGCCTCGGCAAGCGCTTTGGCGAGTTCGGTTTTTCCCACGCCGGTGGGTCCAAGGAACATAAATGAGCCGATAGGGCGGTTTTGGTCGGCAATGCCTGCTCTAGAACGAATGATAGCTTCGGATACCTTTGTTACTGCTTCATGCTGTCCGACAACTCTTTTGTGCAGAATTTCATCAAGTTTGAGTATCTTTTGGCGCTCGCCTTCAAGCAGTTTTGTAACGGGAATGCCCGTCCACCGCGACACAATTTTTGCTATTTCTTCTTCGGTGACCTTGTCGCGCAGCAAGCTGGTGTGAGTGTTTTCGGAGTTTTCCTGCGCTTGTTCCAGCTGGCTTTGTAATTCTGGCAGCTTGCCATAACGCAGTTTTGCCGCTTTTTCATAATCAAAGTTGCGTTGCGCAATTTCAATTTCGGCATTTATTTTGTCTATGGCTATCTTGATATCCTGTACCTTAGTGATACCTTTCTTTTCGTTTTCCCATTGCGCTTTCATTGCGTTAAACCTTTCTCGGTTGTCCGCCAATTCCTTTTGTAACTTGTTCAATCTGTCTTTTGACAGGTTGTCGGTTTCTTTCTTTAGCGCCATTTCTTCAATTTCCAACTGCATGATACGGCGTGAGATTTCGTCCATTTCGGTAGGCATGGAGTCAATTTCCGTCCTTATCATGGCGCATGCCTCGTCAATCAGGTCGATGGCTTTGTCGGGCAAAAATCTGTCGGTAATATAGCGGTGGGAGAGGATTGCGGCGGAAATAAGCGCTTGGTCCTGAATCTGTACGCCGTGGAATATTTCGTAACGCTCCTTCAGACCGCGTAATATTGAAATAGTGTCCTCAACGGTAGGCTCCTCTATAAGCACCGGCTGAAAGCGCCGTTCAAGAGCGGCATCTTTTTCGATATATTTGCGGTATTCGTCCAGTGTTGTGGCGCCTATGCAGTGCAATTCGCCTCTGGCAAGCATGGGTTTCAACAGGTTGCCTGCGTCCATGGCACCCTCGGCCTTTCCTGCGCCGACAATGGTATGCAATTCATCTATGAATAGCAATATTTTGCCCTCGCTCTGTTTAATTTCATTCAATACGGCTTTTAGGCGTTCTTCAAATTCGCCTCTGAATTTTGCGCCGGCAATAAGCGAACCCATGTCCAAAGCAAATATGGTTTTGTCTTTTAGTCCTTCGGGAACATCGCCGCGTACTATGCGCAGCGCCAAACCTTCGGCAATTGCCGTCTTGCCTACGCCCGGCTCGCCAATCAGGACAGGATTGTTTTTTGTCTTTCTTGAAAGTATCCTGATGACATTTCGTATTTCGCTGTCACGCCCGATGACCGGGTCAAGTTTTTGTTCTCTGGCGCGCTCGACAAGGTCAGAGCCGTACTTTTTCAGCGCCTCGTATGTGCTTTCGGGGTTGTCGCTGGTTACTCTGTTGCCGCTTTTTACTTTTGCTACCTGGTCTTCAAACTTGGGCTTTGTCAATCCCGCTTCTTTCATAAGAGCCGCCATGTCGCTGGCTATGTCAAAGATTGAAAGCATTATGTGTTCGACGGAAACATATTCGTCTTTTTGTCGTTCGGCCAGTTTTTCGGCAGCCGAAAGCACCTTGTCGGTTATTTGCGCAACATAGATTTTTCCCGGTTCTCTGCCGGCGCCGGATACCCTAGGTGAGCGGCGGATTTTGTCGTCAACTTTGGCTATCAGCGCGTCTACATCTACTCCGCATTTTTTGACGAGAGAGGGGATTAGCCCTGTTTCGTCGTCAAGCAAGGCATAGAGAAGATGTTCGGGCATTATTTCAATATTTTGGTTTTCTATTGCGATATTCTGCGCTCTGCTAAGCGCTTCGAGCGACTTTTGGGTGAACTTCTGTGCGTTCATTGCTTTGCCTCCTTATATTATGTCTATTCCGCTGTTCAAATGTTGAAGATAGCGGTTTTCTAGTTCTGTTGTTGTGGTGTATTCGTTCGACAAATAGCTTTTCAGAATGTCGTCAAACATTTTTATATAATTGCTGATGGCTTGGGCTATTTTGTCGGTGGAATACTGTTTGCCTAGCGGCACCCTGAATGTTCGGGTGAATCTGCCTGTGTCAAGGGTATAGCTTATGCTGTTTTTTGGGTAAAACTGCGCCAAATAAACATTTTCTAGATGTACCCATAGTTTGAAGAACCTTGTCAGCTCCATAAGCAGTTCTGCGCTTTGGGTGCGGAAAACTACTTTTAGTTCTCCTATTGCGGAAGACTCCGTACGATAAAGTTCCACCTCATACTTAATGGTGGGGCGGTATTTGTAGTCAAGCGAGCTCTTTAGTGACATTGTCGTGTTGTGCGGCTCAAAGAATGACGAAAATACGCTGTTGTCAAGCAGTCCGGCAATGGTGTCAAAAATGCTGCTTATTTTCTTTTCGGGAGTGACATAGGAGACATATTCAGCAAGAATTTGATTGACCAGATTTGAGCGGTTTGTGCCTTGTGCCGCCGCCATGGCGTCAATTTCTTTTATGACTTCGTCTGCCAATATTAAGCTATATAAATTTTTTTGCATTTTTGTCCTCTTTTTTCCATTTTAGTATCTAAATTATAAACCACAATTCAAAACTTGTCAACGAATTTACATAAATTCGCTTACGAGTTTGCCAAAATTCTGATTGTACAATGAGAATTATTGCCGAACATAACGGCAGTCAGCCGCATATAATGCATTTAGTAAAAAAGGAGAAATATGCGTATTTATTGTATTCATTGTCCGGCCATACTCAAGCCTTTATTAAGATTATTTATTAGAAGGGGCAGGGGGTGAAAATGCTTGCAAAATAATGGTAAATCTGTATAATTTATATGTATGGGAGCAAAAAACATAAAGGAAATATATTTGCGTTTGTCACGCATGCATGAAGGCGCTGCGTGCGAGCTGAACTTTTCCACGCCTTTTGAATTACTTGTTGCCGTCATCCTAAGCGCGCAATGTACGGACAAGCGAGTAAATATCATCACAGAAAAACTATTCAAAGTCTACAACAAGCCCGAGCAGTTTGCGGCTTTGACGATTGAACAGCTGAAGCCGTATATTTTCAGTTGTGGTTTTTACAATAACAAGGGCAATAATATCATCAAGATGTCAAAAGCGTTGATGGACAAGCACAACGGAGAAGTACCTTGCACCATGGAAGAGCTGACGGCGCTTGACGGTGTGGGCAGAAAGACTGCCAGCGTAGTGCTTGCGGTGGCGTTCGGAATTCCCGCAATGCCTGTCGACACACATGTGTTTCGGGTTTCAAGGAGAATAGGGCTTGCCACGGCGAACACCGCAGACGGAGTAGAGCGCCAGCTTATGGAACTTGTGGACAAGGAGTATTGGCATGACTTGCACCATTATTTGATTTTTCATGGCAGATATATTTGCCACTCACGCAAACCGTCCTGCGAAAACTGTTTGTTGATAGAGTACTGCGACTATTATGCAGAAAACAAAAAAATCTAGGAGTAATTATGAACAAACTTTTGAAAAAGAGGCAACTTGCCGAAAATGTAATAGAGTATGTTTTTGAAGCCAAGGACATTGTGCGCAATGCCAAGGCAGGTCAATTTGTCATATTGCGTGTTGACGACGAGGGCGAAAGAGTGCCTTTCACCATATGCGATTATGACAAAGCAGCAGGAACGCTGACATTGTTGGTGCAGACAGTGGGTTATTCGACAAAAAAACTTGCTCAGCTCAATGAGGGCGATTATATCCATGACCTTGTCGGACCGTTGGGCAATGCCACCGATTTGAGCCATGCGCAAAGAATAATGCTGGTAGGCGGCGGCATCGGCACTGCTGTGATTTATCCGCAATCAAAACAACTCAAACTTGAAGGCAAAAGAGTTGATGTTATACTTGGCGCAAGAGACGCAAGTTTGCTGATGTTTGAGGACGAATTCCGCAAAAACTGCGAAAATGTGTACATTATGACCGACAACGGCAGCAAGGGCGAAAAGGGGTTTGTCACGGACAAGCTCAGGCAGCTTATTGAAAGCGGCGAAAAGTATGATGTAGTGTTTGCCGTCGGACCGCTAGTTATGATGCGCGCCGTCAGCGAAGTCACAAGACCGTTCGGTATCGAAACCGTAGTAAGCATGAATTCCATTATGGTTGACGGCACGGGAATGTGCGGCGGCTGCCGCTTGACAGTAGGCGGCAAAACAAAGTATGCATGTGTTGACGGACCGGAATTTGACGGGCATCTTGTTGATTTTGACGAGGCGCTGAAAAGGTCGAGATTCTATGCTGAACAAGAGAAAGAAACAGCTTGCAGAATAAGAGGATAAGTTATGAAAATAATAGAAAGACAACATGTAAGAGCGCAGGACCCCAAACAAAGAGCGTCAAATTTTGAAGAAGTATCGCAAGGCTTTGACGAGGCCACAATGCTAATAGAGGCGAACAGGTGTTTGAATTGCAAACATGCGCCCTGCAAAAAAGGCTGTCCTGTTGCGGTCAACATTCCCGAATTTATTATGCAGCTACGGGACAACAATCCGTTGAAAGCTAACGAAATCATAAAAGAAACAAACGCCTTGCCTGCTGTTTGCGGCAGAGTTTGTCCGCAAGAAATACAATGCGAAAAGTATTGCGTACGCAACAATGCCCGTATGGGCGGCGCCGTAGCTATCGGAGCGCTGGAGCGTTATGCCGCCGATAGAGCACTTGAAAAGAACGAAAAAGTAGCCAAAGCAGACAAAAACATAGGCATGAAAGTAGCAATAGTCGGCAGCGGCCCCAGCGGATTGTCTTGCGCAGGCGAGCTTGCTATGAACGGCGCACAAGTGACGGTATTCGAGGCTTTCCATAAATCAGGCGGCGTGTTGGTATACGGCATACCCGAATTCAGACTGCCAAAAAACATCGTAGAAAAAGAAATTGACAAACTAAAAGAACTTGGCGTGGAGTTCAAACTCAATACGGTAATCGGCAAGACCTTTCTTATAAGCGAATTACTGGACGAGTACGATTTTGTATTCATCGGTAGCGGCGCCGGTTTGCCGGTGTTCATGAACATCAAAGGCGAAAACCTCAGCGGCGTCATGTCGGCAAATGAATTTTTGACCAGAGCAAACCTTATGAAAGCGTATATGAGCGGCAGCGCAACACCACTCCAAAGGGGAAAGAGAGTCGTTGTCGTAGGCGCCGGCAATGTGGCTATGGACGCAGCAAGGACTGCCTTAAGATTGGGCGCAGAAAAAGTCTTTGTGGTATATCGCCGTTCAAGAGAAGAAATGCCTGCAAGACATGAGGAAATTGTGCATGCTGAAGAAGAGGGCATAGAATTTATGTTGCTCAACAACCCCGTTGAAATAATCGGAGATGACAGAGTTGAGGGCATAAAATGCATAAAAATGAGGCTGGGCGAGCCTGACGAAAGCGGCAGAAGAAGCCCGGTGCCTATTGAAGGCTCTGAATTCATAATTGATTGTGACCAAGTAATAATGAGCATAGGCACAAGCCCGAATCCGCTGATAAAAAACACCACAAAAGGACTTGAAACAGGTCGAAAAGGCACGCTTATTGTTGACGAAAGCGGGCAGACTACTATTGAAAATGTATATGCCGGCGGCGACGCCGTCACAGGCTCCGCAACAGTCATTCTGGCTATGGGAGCCGGCAGAAAAGCCGCTCAGTCAATGTTGGACAAATGGGCAAAAAAAGGATAGGATAATAGAATGTTTATTGATGTAGCAACAATATATTGCAAGGCAGGCAACGGCGGCAACGGCTGCGTAAGTTTTCACCGAGAAAAGGCAAACATGTACGGCGGTCCGGACGGTGGCGATGGCGGCAATGGCGGCAATGTCTATTTTCAAGCCGACGAGTCGACCAACACGCTGTTGAGTTTTCGTTATAGCCAGCATTTCCGCGCAGAAAACGGCGAAAAGGGAAAAGCAAATAATATGACCGGAAAGAGCGGTCAGGACCTTATAATAAAAGTGCCGCGCGGTACGATAATAAAAGATTCCGAAACAGGCGGCATAATTGCCGATATTTTCAACTATGACGAAAAGGTACTTGTTTTGAAAGGCGGCAGAGGTGGACGGGGCAACGCGCGGTTTTGCACACCTACAAGACGGGCGCCGGCATTTGCCGAAAACGGCGATACCACGATAGAGAGAAAAATACGCATGGAGCTCAAAACGATAGCCGACATAGGGCTTATCGGATACCCAAATGTAGGAAAATCGACATTGTTATCTGTCATTTCCGCAGCGAAACCAAAGATTGCAAACTATCCTTTCACGACGCTTTCACCCAATCTAGGCGTGGTTTCAAACTATGATGATAGTTTCATTGTTGCGGACATACCCGGACTTATCGAGGGAGCCGCAGAAGGCGTGGGTCTGGGACATTCATTTTTGCGCCATGTCGAAAGAGTGCGCCTGCTTGTGCATATCGTTGATATATCGGGAACTGAAGGCAGAAACCCTGTTGAGGATTATACAACCATAAGAGAGGAGTTGCGCAAATACAGCAAAAGTCTTTACAAATTGCCGGAGCTGCTTGTAGCCAACAAGTGCGACCTTGTATATGATGAAGAAATATTGTCCGAACTTGAAAAAGTCAGCGGGAAAAAGGCATTAAAGATTAGTGCAGCCACCACTTACGGCACAAAAGAATTGATAGGCGTCATGGCTGCCGAACTAAAGAAATTGCCGCCGGTAGCAGCAATGACTTTTGTACCGTTCGAGTACGAGAAAGAAGACAAAGACAGCTATTTTATCCAAAAAGAGGACGACACATACTATGTTACGGGCGGTTTTGTTGAGGAATTGGCAAAAAAGGTATATTTGGACGATACCGAATCATTTGTTTATTTTCAGCGCAAAATGCGTGAAAGGGGCATAATAGACGCTCTTCGGGAGAAGGGCGCAAAGGACGGCGACACAGTATGTGTGCTTGATGTGGAATTTACACTGGTTGATTAAAGGAAAAATTTATGGACGGCAAAGAGAGAAGCAAACTGAGCGGACTTGCTCAAAACATTCAGCCTATTTTTCAGATTGGCAAAAACGGCGTTACAGATGTCGTAATAAAAGAACTCAACGATGCGCTTGAAGCGCGCGAGCTGATAAAGATTACCGTTTTGAAAAACAGCGGTCTGGACACAAGGGAAGTAATGGCTGAACTTTGCAGCGCGCTTTCTGCCGAGCCAATCAGCGCCGTTGGGTTCAAAATTGTTATTTTCAGAAAAAATAAAAAATCTCATTTTTAAGAAAAGTTTTTAGTTGTTGACAACAAAACAAGCTACTCCCATGACTAGGGAGACGCTTGCCATAACTAAGTAATATATTGTCAGCGGCGAGAAAAAGGCAAACAAAACAAGCGTTATGCCTGAAAAGAAAAACATTTTTGCCCTTTTCCGTATAAAAAGCGCCGACAAAGCGTCCCTGAACGAAATTGAAGATTTGGCTTTTTTATAATGAAAGTTCTTTTTTGGCAATGCGTTGTGCGCAACTAGGTATTTGTGCAGGTTTTTTGCCGATGGGAAAAATATTTCACCTTCAAGAGAATTTGCAAAGAGAATGACGCTGCGTTGGTGAAAACGGGCTAGTATATAAATCTTTGAAATATCTTTTTCCTTGCCAAACCGCCAAACCTTAGCCACATCATCTGCGGACAGGGCGGACATTTTGAAATTTGGCGAAACAAGCAGCTTTTCTTCGTTTTTTTGCAGAATTATGCAGTTATTTTCAATGCTTGGATTGTAGCATTCGGGCAGCGTTGAAGCAATGTGCTGACAGACGGCATTTACTCCCATTATTGCAAAACTTAGCGACATTTCGGATACGGATATATTTTTTTTGTTGGCAAAACGGTTTGTCAAATGCAGCGTGACGGTGCGCAATACAATATAAATCAGGAACGCAACAAACAACGCCTCAACAAAGCTCTTAATAAAGTAATTTGTCCAGACAAGGGTAAGCCCGAACCCTATGGAATTTATGACTATTTTGTCAATTTTTTTCATATAAAAACATTTTTGACTTATATATTGATTTTTAACCTTATTATACGGTTGTCGGCGTGATTTTGGTTATATAAGAGGTCGGCGCGGCATAAATTTTAATAAATACATATTTGGAGGCGTTTATGCAGAATTATGATATATACAATGATATCGCGAAAAGAACCGGAGGTGATATATATTTGGGTGTGGTGGGTCCTGTCAGAACGGGAAAATCCACTTTTATTAAAAAGTTTATGGAGCTGATGGTACTGGACAAAATTGACGACAAGAACAAGAGAGCCAGAGCCATAGACGAACTGCCGCAATCTGCGGACGGTAAAACAATAATGACGACTGAGCCGAAATTTGTACCCAACGAAGCCATTACTTTGACGCTGGACAATGATATTTTGGCAAATGTGCGGCTGATTGATTGCGTCGGATACCTTATTGATGAGGCGCTTGGACATAGAGAAGGCGATAAGCCGCGTATGGTGCGCACACCTTGGTCGGAAGATGAGTTGCCGTTTCAGCAAGCTGCGGAGCTTGGCACAAATAAGGTCATACGAGAACACTCAACAATCGGTATTGTAGTCACGACAGACGGCAGCATAACGGATATCAGCCGTTCAAAATATATTCAAGCGGAAGAACGGGTGGTAAATGAGTTGAAAACTATCGGAAAGCCGTTTGTAATAATATTGAATACGACAATGCCGTCAAGCGCCGATACCATTAAATTAAAAGAAAGCATGGAGGATAGGTATGGCGTGCCGGTAATTGCCTGCAATGTTGCCACATTGAACAAGGAAGAATTGGCAATGATTATGGCAAATACTTTGCTGGAATTCCCCTTGCGTAAAATTGATATTCGCTTGCCGAAGTGGATGCGCGCGCTGCCGCCAAGCCATAGAATGCTTAAAGAAATTTTGGGAATATTGACAAATGAGCTGCAAAATGTTAAAAAAATGCGCGATTATAAAAAACTTAAAGACATTTTTGTCGACTGCCAATGGCTTGAAAGCGAGGCAGAAATCATTGTCGATTCGTCAAGCGGTACGGTGAATATGAATTGCTTTGCTCCGGATGACTTGTATTTCAAAGTGTTGAGCGAAGAGTGCGGCAACGATGTCGACGACGACTTCAAATTGCTTGCTTATGTCAAGAAATTAGCCAGCTCATACAATGAGTATGAGGGCATAAGAGAAGCTATGGAAAAGGTGCGTGAAACCGGGTATGGCGTAATAAATCCGAAATTGGAAGACATGAAGCTTGAAGAGCCTGAGGTATTGCGAAGAGGCGCCCAATTTGGAATAAAACTAAAGGCGTCGGCGCCCTCGTTGCATATCGTTAGAGTAGATGTGGAAACCGAAGTAAGCCCAATAATCGGTAGCCAACAACAAAGTGAGGATTTGGTAAACTATATGCTGGGCGAGTTTGAAAACAACAAGAAAGGTATCTGGGAGACAAATATGTTCGGAAAGTCCCTGAACTCCCTTGTCAAAGAAGATTTAACAAACAAACTCAACAATATGCCGCCTGACGCTCAAAATAAGCTGCGCAAAACTATGTGCCGCATTGTCAACGAAGGCCGCGGCGGTGTGCTGTGCATACTGTTGTAAAATAAGTAAAATGGATGAGATATCTTGATTGTACTGTATTAGCGTTATATTGAGCGGAGATATCTCATCCTTATAAAAAATGTCGCATGTCAAACTTGTTAAGCGGCATAATGTCGCCACAATGACACATAATGCCGCCGAAAGCGGCATTTTTGGAGAGTTTATGTTTATTGAAATAGGTTATGATCGCGCCGCCGCCGTTGAATACGCTCGGCGCTGGGCTTATGACCGCAACCAAAAGTATATGGATTTTGAGCATATGGGCGGCGATTGTACAAATTTTGCCTCGCAATGCGTTTATGCCGGCTGCAATGTCATGAATTATACCCCGACTTTGGGTTGGTATTATATAAATGCCTCAAATAGAACTCCTTCTTGGACGGGCGTGCCGTATTTTTATAGTTTTCTTGTAACAAACAAAGAGCAGGGTCCTTACGCCAGGCAGACAGCTAAGGAATTTATAGAAATCGGAGATATTGTGCAACTGGGCAATGCCGACGGAGAATTTTACCATTCGCCTGTAGTATGCTCAGTCCATGACGGCGAAATTTTTGTAGCTGCGCACACTTTTGACACATACATGCGACCGTTGTCTTCATATTCATATCAAAACATACGCTACCTAAACATACTTGGCGCAAGAGAAAGGGCATAGTATGGAATATAATTGTGTATTTCCATATGATTTGGTATAATAATCATTGTATCAAGGAGATTTATGGAAAAAAGAAAGGCTGTTCTGGTAAGCGTTACTCAGAATAAGGAAGAAAACATTTTAGAAGAACTGGCGTTGCTTGCGCAGACTGCCGGCTATGAGCCTGTGGCGGAGATGGTTCAGCGCAAAGATAAGCCCGACCGTGCGTATTATATCGGCACAGGAAAGATAAAAGAGCTGAAAGAACTTGCCGATAACATAGAGGCAGACATAATTATATTTGACAATGATTTGTCGGGCATTCAGTTCAAGCATCTGGAGGATTATTTAGGCATAGATGTCATTGACCGTTCGACTGTCATTCTTGAGATTTTTGCCTTGCATGCCACCTCAAACGAAGGAAAACTGCAAGTAGAACTTGCGCGAAAAAAACATGCCTTACCCAGAACGCTGGGACAAGGGCTTGTGCTGTCCAGACAAGGCGGCGGAGGAGGAGGCGGCGGCGGCGCGCGGCGCGGCGGCGGAGAACAGCAGCTTGAACTTGACCGACGCACAATAAGAGAAGAAATACGGGATTTAGAAGCAAGAATAGAGAAGTTGACTGCGGAAAGGCGGCTCAGACGGGAAAAAAGGCGCAGAAACCGCATAAAAGTAGTATCAATTGTCGGCTACACAAACGCAGGCAAGTCCACGCTTATGAATTATTTGACAAAAGCAGGCGTACTGGAAGAGGACAAGCTGTTCGCAACGCTTGACCCCGTCAGCCGCAAACTTTGGTTGGCGCCGAGTAAGGAATTTTTGCTGGTGGATACAGTAGGATTTATTTCCCGATTACCCCATGAATTCATAAAAGCTTTCAAAAGCACGCTGGAAGAAACGCAGT
The DNA here is from genome assembly GCA_050309775.1 of Christensenellales bacterium. Lineage (GTDB taxonomy): Bacteria > Bacillota > Clostridia > Christensenellales > DTU072 > DTU072. The sequence goes on from JBNRMV010000015.1 coordinate 117,848, forward strand.
ATGCCGACCTTATTTTGCATGTCGTCGATGCGGCTTCGGACAACATGCTGAAAGAGTACGATGTTGTCAATGAGGTGCTGGAATCAATCGACGCGCAGGAAGTGCCGACAATAACAGTACTCAATAAAGCTGACAAAAAGGCGGTAAAGCTGTTGCCGTGCAAGGAAAAATGCGTTATTATCAGCGCAAAGACGGGAGAGGGCATTCCGCAACTAAAGCGCATGATAAGTCAAGTGCTGTTTGGCGAAGAACTGGAGTGGGGTTGATTTTCAAGGAAAAATAGAGCAATTTGCATAAATTTGGTTATATTCTTTATATATAGCGCTATTTGTCGAATAATAATAGCGCTATGTTTTTACAAATGAAAAGAAAAAAACTACTCATAACGATTTTGTTGCTGTGTTTTTCGGTTATGCTTCTTTATGCTTGCAATAATGATTTTGGGAATAGAGATAATTTGAATGCGCGGCAGATAAACATCGATGAGTTGTGCAAGTACAATATTTTTCTTTATGAGGGAACAGCCGTAGAAAACATCGGAGTGCCGTTGATACTTGAATATGAGGAAGGCTACAAAGAAAGTATTTCCCATGCCGTTTATTTGAAGGGTTTTTATGGCGAAAACATTGACGGAATACAAATGCGGTTGCAGGACAGCTTATATAAATGGGTATATAATTATAAAAATCCCGAAGAAGAAAGAATTTATATCGAGACCTTTGCCGTTTCGGTCTTTACAGATGCCGATTATGTATTCAGCGCAGAAAAGCGCCTTATCAAGCGTGTGGTTTTCGGCATCGAAGAGAAAGAATATCCCGTCAATGTTGAAATAAAAATAACAGATAAGCAAAATTATAAAGGGCAATATCAAAACTTCAGGGTGGTGTCGCTTGTGGCTGCCGAATTGACGGAAATACCCGCATTTAATGAAAGCTATATTACGGACGGAAACCCCGTAATAAAGGGCATAAAGTCGGAGGGATATTACAATGTTGTCTTGCAAAGGTATAAGAAATATGTTCCCAAACAAAGCGGCGAGGGCGTGACCATAAAAGCATTTATGCCCAATGAGCTAAACGAAGCATATTTGAAAGAGTTTGCCTTTTTTGATATCGTGGTAAACCGCACCCCGATAACAAACAACACGTTTTGTACCGGCGATATGCTGATTTTTGAGGTCGGAGAAGAAAACAATTCTTTATATACCGACGAAGTTTGGGGGCTTTTTTCCTTGATTGATTATAGTTTGGCAAAAGATATAGCAAAGGCATATTTGCATAAAAAAGCCCACGCTCTTAAATGCCCTGCCTGAATTCGGACATATGTCCGTCCTTTACAAAATATCAATAATATTGTACACTTGATTTAGTAGTCCTGAATATAAGTGAAAAGATGAAAAAACAAATAATCAGCAGAATACTTAGCATTATTTCGGCGCTTGTACTTGTGGCAACATTTGTTTTCACAATGTGTTTGACAATCTCTTTTATCAATATGACTCACACTGAAGGCACGGGTGTATTAATCATACCTATCATATTATTTAACTTAATAAATATAGGAGTATCGTTTGGGTTTAATATGATAGCATATATTTTGTTGCCAAAAATAAATGAAAAGGCAAGAAAGAACATTATACCATTGGTTATCATAGCGCTTTCAATTTTAGTTTTTGTTACTGAACTGATTATTTTATGTTAGGTTAAGAAAAGAGTAAAACATGAGAAGATATGTTACAGAATTCAACCTATCAATCAGTGTCAGATTTTTTATTCTTGATATTTGCTGGTTGTTATGCTAAAATATTCTAAGCTAGGAGGGAATTATGAATAAACGAATTGTTTTTGCCGCTTGTATTTTATTAACGGTTCTTATCTTAAGTTCATGTGAAGTAATGCCCCTAACCGGAAATCCCTTTGAGTATAATATTGAAAAAACAGAATTTGATATTGACGAAGGCGATATCATAAAAGTTTATAATGATTATATTTTTAAGCTGACAAACGATGGTTTACACATAATACATACAAACAATGGCATTATGATGAAAACAGCTTTTTTGCCGATGGATATACTTATTCTTGACCGTGAAAAGGACGGAATAAGCAATTTGGACATTTTTTTCTTTGGAATGATCATATACGATATCTTAATCCACAATAATAAACTTATATTGATAAATGTAAGAGCAGAGGAATATCAAACCCAAGATGATGGTGAAGAGGTCACGGATTATGATGTTTTCACAGATGTTGCAATCTATGATTTGACCACTTTGACCCCTAACCGCTTTGATTTTGAACCACAAAGACAGTTTACTTTTCAAGGCGCCTATCGAACGGCAAAGATATTTAATAATAAGTTATATTTTGTTGCGCATCTAATCGATTGGGAAGCAACAGAAATACCCTATTATATCGAGGACGGTCAAACTTATGAAATGTCTGACAATACCATGCTGTCTCCTAAAGGCATAGCCATGTTTGCTCTTATAAATTTGAATGAGCAGGAAGAAACAAAGACTATGGCAGTTTTGGGAAGCATATATGAATTGTGTTTTTTCCATGATGCCATTTATCCGGTGTTTTCAAGCGGCAGCACTAGCATAATAGTAAAACTTGATATAGATACGCTTGCATACATCGGCCAAATAAGTGATGTAGGATATAGCTTGAAAAATCGGTACTTTGTACATGATGACGGGACATATCTTTTTATTGCGACAAGTCATGGACAGTCCGGCTCCAAATTAAGCGTGTACAATAGAGGTAATTTGCAATTTATTGCAGCTATCAAGGATATAGCGCCGAACGAAGATTTGAAGTCGGTTAGGTTTGCGCAAGACTACTGTTATTTAGTAACTTTTTTAGAGAGAGATCCGGTCTACAAAATTGATATTTCAGATCCGGAAAATCCTGTAATTATGGATCAACTTAAAATTGATGGGTACAGCTCATATCTTCATATGGTTGAAGATAATTCAATTGCTATAGGAATAGGATACACCGATTCATGGTCCTTGCAACAAAAGATTTCATTGTTTGATGCTTCGGGAGCTGCCGTCAGAGAAATTAAAAGCATAGAATCCTATATGATGGTTTACGGACATGCGCCAAGAGACCCTAGATTTGTGTTTATTGACAGAACGAGAAAGCTCATAGTTCTAACAACCGTAGGACTGAGCTATGATGACGCAAAGAACTATGGCGAAGAGCGTATCGCAGAAAGTGATTTCTACCATAATCTTATTATATTTGAGTATTCTCAAAATGATTTAGCAATCAAGAAAGTAATAAGCGAGAAACTGAATGGAAGACTTTTTGAAAATGTCGAAACCTTTGAATCTTATATCAGCGCCAGAATTGTTGCAATAGGCGATTATATGTATTTCGCTACCAACACAAAAATTGTATCATACAATCTCTACAGCCTGAAGCAAGTAGACGAATTGGTTCTATAAAAGATATTTTTCTCACGAAATCGCAGGTTACTGCAAACTCAAGCTGAATCTAAAATTTATACAGATTTATATAAACTTTTACATATATCTCTATTTTTTTATGGATTGATATGATGAAAATATGTAATTTTCACAATTCATACAATATATTATATAGAATTTAATATAACATAATAGTATAATATTCTCTGGTAAGATCGAATTTCTGACACTTTATATTTGATAGTGGCGCTGCATTTTACTTGCAAAACCATTAATCTACCGGTTTTTTTGCAACAACTGCGATCAATACCAAAAAACTTTTGGGAGATAGAATATGAGTGGTTATTTTATTGGTAAAAGCAAGAAAAAAGCCGTTTTTGTGTTTATACTATCTTTTGCTGTGATTTCCATTTTTATTGGCTCATTATTGGCGGTGGCTGGCGGCGAGGATGATACTCCCGTTGCAAGCGCTTATACTACATCAGGCTCGGCTATTACTAGTGAGTCGCAATTCAAAGCCCTCAGAGGCACATCTACTTCCAAATATCTTGCCAAAGACATAATACTAACCAACGAAACAGGAGTTGATTCTTCATCGACTGCTTATTCAGGTACTCTATACGGCAATGGCAAGACAATCACGATTAATATGTCATACAGTCGCCAACAAGTATCGGGGACCATTGGTCTGTTGTTTTCTATATTGTCAGGTACAGTACGCGACTGCACTATTGTGTTGAACGGCAATGTTTCTTTTTATGATTACTCCAGCTCTGATAATAGTTATACTACAATTCAGGGTATCGTTTGCGGTGAGCTAAACACTGGTACAATCACAAATGTCAATGTTATTGTAAACGGCGCATTTAATTTCATTGGTAGAGATACCGGCAGAGTCGGTACACCTGGCGGAACTCTTGATGATGAAGGCGGTACCGGCGCTTTGGTAGGCGGGTTTGCCGGGTTTACCAAGGGCGGAACAATAAGCAATTGCAATTTGATAAATAACAATATTATTTACGGTGGCGCCGAAGATGATCATGGAAGTGACAAAGAAGATTCTCCTACAAGAGTTTGTGTCGGTGGCTTTGTCGGCGAAGTCGCTGCAAGTAAAACGCTCAATATGACAAATATTGCCATAAACGGGGCTGCAAATTCGATTATTTGCGCGAATTCAGGGGTGAGTGGGCATAATGCCATTCGTGCAGGCGGCATTATAGGTCAAGTACGCAACGGTGCAACGGTTAATATAACAGGGCTAGACTACAAATATAAAGGTTATGTCGTCGCTAGAAACGGAGATTATGCCAATTTCATTGTGGGACGCGCGTGGAGCAATACAACGATTGCAGTCAATGGCGTTGTTTATTCCAATTATGTTTGGGCGCATGCATTTAGCAACACTAGCAAATTGACAAGAGATAGAGATCATATCACGCCTATGGACTTCGGCTCTACCGGATTCAACGGCACATGGGTTTTTCCAGCGTTTGCTAGCGGTATGACTCATGTATGGTCATTGCAGCCGGACAATATTATAGCAAAGATGGTCGGAGGAATTGTGACCGGATATACTATTACAAATCCCAGTTTTGACGACGGTTCTGTGGATTATATTATCTACAACAACGCATCCGAAACAGATAGCCATACTGTGCTAACTTTTGACGGAATTTCCAACAACGGGCATAATAGTGCGACGCTCGCCGGCAATTTCCATGGTATGGCAGGCAGTCCTATCTACACTTGGAACGAAGCCGGATTTCACACCCGAATCCAAATGGGATTAGGAACACAGAGTCCCCTAAACATGTTCGGTAGCAATTTCAATATTTGGGGCAATGGGTTCAATAAGACTCTTTATATAACGGGCAATGCCAAAGCCTCCGGTCCATTCTTGTTCAATCTTGGTCCTGAAGGCCTTTCGCCCATTGTTGAGTTCAATGTCAATGCGTCTTCTGCAGGTTTTCCTATAGTGGATCAATCTAATACTGTGGGCGGCTCGATCAAAGTAACCGGCGGCACATACACAGGGGATGTTGGTTCAGGTGTTCTACATATTATTGGAGTAACGCCACTTACGGTAACGGGCGGAACAATTACAAGTACCATGTCATCGGGCGGCATCGGTGTCCTTCTTTTTGGCGCCGCTTCTGGTACGTTCTCCAATTGTACTGTGACAGCAAATGGAGGAAGAGCTATTTCTTCTGAAAGCAACGGCGCTCTTTCGATATCCGGAGGCACTTACAATGGGGCATATTCCGTTTATTATGCATCTACCGTGTCATCTTTCACGCTGTCTTCGGCTCCTTCACTCAACGGCACCACAGCAGATATTTATGCGGGCAAACAGATAACGGCTTCCGGTATTACAGGAGGGGCATACACTCTCACATGGGCGGGCAGCACCTCGAACGGCACCACCGTTGTTAGCGGTAGTTCTCAAATCTCAAAGTTTTCTCTGACAAATAGCGGACACGCGCTTTATGCCAGCGGAAGCAATATAAAAATAGGTAAGGTTTCGACTATTACATATCATGGAGTATCAAGCACCAGCGGTCTCGTTACCAGCTATATTGAAAGTCAATCAAAGACATTGACTGCGCCGACTTCTTCAAATATTGCGGCGGGACTTACTTATGCCGGAATGTACACTTCGACAAATTTTGCAACATCGATAAGTTCGATATCCACTTCCACCACCGGAAATGTAAATATTTTTGTCAAAAAGACGCTCAATTATTCAATGGACGCCTCGGCAACATCCAAAACTTACGACGCCGGAAGTATCACTTTATCGGCGTCGACTTCGGCAGCCACTTCCAGGTTGTCTTATACTTGGAAAAAAGGTTCATCGATATATTCTTATGCTTCATCAATATCTCTTACTGATGTCGCTGACAGCGGGAATTACAGTTTGACTTTGGAATACACCGAGACTTCGGGCACATATACTCTTGTTTCGGAGGGTCCAACAGTATCTAAGACAATAACCATAAGTAAACGCTCGCTTACAATAAGCGGCGTGGATGCGGTGGATAGAGCATACAATAACACAACGACAGTAAGTCTCACAGGCGGTACTTTGGTGAATTATAAAGACGGAGACGGCACCTCGGGTAACTCGCTTCTTGGCTTCACCCGTGGTTCGGCTTCGATTTCTTCAGCGGCAGCCGGCACCTATACCGTCAGCGGAATCAACATTACTCTTACCGGTACCAAAGCAGCAAATTATCAGCTTACGCAACCTACCGGAATAAATGTAGTTATCAGCCCCAAAAGCCTTTCAACTGATCTTACAATAGGCTCGGTTTCAAATGTTACCTATACAGGTTCGGCGCACAAGCCCAAACCGCAGTTGTCGGATAGTATACAGACGCTGGTTGAGAACACGCATTTTACTTATAGTTATTCAAACAATACCAATGCCGGAACGGCTACAGTCACTATGACCGGAAAAGGCAATTACAAAGACAGTCGCTCGGTTAGTTTCACCATAAATGCCAAAGATTTATCTTCGGGCATAGCGATTGGCACAATAACAAACTTTTATTACAGCGGAGCAGCCATTACCCCGACACCGGCGCTTACTTATACGCAATATTCACTTGGTCTCACAAGAGGCACCTCAAGTTCGGGAGATTTTTGGTTTACTTATTCCAACAATATAAATGCCGGCACGGCGACTTTGACAGCAAACGGCAGGGGAAATTATAACGGCACGCTATCCGCATCGTTCACAATCCTAAAGGCCGATGTTTCTATTTCGGTAAGCGGACTTTCTTCTTTGACTTATGGTCAAACGCTTGCCAGTTCGACAATCAGCGGTACGGCAACAAACACACAAAATAATTCTGTGACTGTAAGCGGCAATTGGGCCTTTGTTTTGCCGCTTAGCACGAAACCCAATGTCGGGACTTCGGCTTTTTGGGTAAGCTTTACTCCGGCAATGAGCGCAAACTACAATACACCCGAAAACATTTCGGCCAACCTTACGGTGTCAAAATGTCAGCCTGTTTTAAGCAATGTTACTGCGTCTGAAGTGGAATATCGCAGAGAAATATCAACTTCTACCATCAGCGGCAACGCAAAAAACAACTACGATAATACGGCTGTGACCGGGACTTTTGTATTTGCCGATCCTTCGGCAATGGCTTCAGAAGGTACTTTTTATGAGGTTATATTTTACCCTACAGATACAGCAAGGTATCTTAACGCAACTTCTTCAGTAACGATTACTATCGTTCCTCGTCTGTTAGGTGTGACTGCTTTTGACGCCGTGGACCGCACATATGATGCCACAACGGATATTACGGATTTCTCCTATACTTTGAATGGCGTATACGGCTCGGAGAGCGTTGGTATTGAAGCCAGAGGCACTATCTCTAGCGCAGACGCCTCTTATATAGCGTATACGGTCCAAATTATATCTTTTGAGCTTGTGGGGGCAGACAAGGACAACTATTGTGTGAATAAATATGAAGGCACAGTCGACGTCATAATATCGCAGTTGACTTTGGCGGTTTCGGCAGATTATTATTCCAAGACCTACGGGGACATAGATCCTGTATTCAGTAAGGTTATAAACAGTACGACAGCAGACGGCAATCTTTCTATAATCTTTGGACGAGATGTTTCGAGCGCAGACAAACAAAATGTCGGTACATACGATTTTAACTCTGTACAGCTTGTAAATCCTGATTCCAATTATAATATTGTTTTTGCTACAAACGGCGGTAAGGATAAATTTACTATCAGTCCATATGCGCTCACCGTCACCGCAAGCGATTTCAGTAAAATATATGGTGATGCCGACCCCGGATTTACCGAGAATTTTGACGGCGCATATGACGAAACTGTCAGCGTAACTTATACAAGAGAGGCCGGCAAAGATGTTGGGGCATACGACTTTGTAACAGTAATGCTTACGGAACCCAATGAGAATTATACAGTTGCTTTTGCTACAAACGGCGGCAAGGATAAATTTACTATCAATCCTTATGCGCTCACTGTCACAGCAAGCAGCTTTAACAAAACATATGGTGAAGCCGACCC
>JBNRMV010000016.1:0-41211 GCA_050309775.1 Christensenellales bacterium
TGATCTGCTGAGGGATTCCAGCCGTTTATGTTGGCGGCGGTGCCGTTTGCATAACTTGCTTCAGCTACCGGCGCCTCCTCACACAGCACAAATATATTGAGTGCTGATATCGTCAATGCGGCGACAATAGCAATCAACACGAAAGCAAAAAACATTCCAAAATATTTTTTTCTATTCATTTTATGGGCTGTCATATTAGCACCTCTTCACATACATATTTGGCTTTTGGCAGCAATAAACACATGCTTTCCAATTTTGCGTCCAGTAATCCACTATCATTGTATTCTAAAATAAAATCAAAGACAATATCTATTTTTCTTATACGTATAAACAAATTAAAATGACAAAATTTTCCCATAAATTTTATATGTTTTTTCCTATTAGAATTACAAAAAAAAGCGCTTGACAACGCGGCCATTTACTAAAATATAGCTATTCTTTATTTGGAATAAAATCCTTAAATCAGACTTAAATTTTTTAATGCGCTCGCACGGTGGACAAGCCTTGCAAAAATCAATTATAAGACCTGGTGGCTTGGTTGTAATTTACCGATAAAAAATGCCCTTCAAAATTAAAATCCAACTGCTCGGCTTGCCTTTCAGCGACAATGAATTCGCAATCATAGCGCTTGTATTCAAGCTGCTGAACAGCGCCGTTGACACTGAACACTCCGCCGTATTGCAGCGCAAAATTCTTTGCACCGCTGGCATAAGTAAGGTTGTTCTCACCATCAAAACGCACTGTGTTGGATTTTATTCTTTGTTGAAAGTCGGCAAAACTTTCTTTTGAGGCGTCGCTCAGTTCATATATCCAAAACTGTTTCAGACCGCGCTGAACAAGGTCAAACTTTTTGTCGGGGTAGTCCTCCAGACCGCACTTCAGCGCCTTTGCGGTAGCGTTGTCGTGCGCCAAATATTCCAAATCAGAGCCGCCGATAAGCGCTAGATATGCGCCGCCCACCCTGGCGAATGCATACCTGCCTTGCACGCTGACTTCGTCAAAAAAGGCTTCGGGCAAATATGTGTGAGTAAACTGCGGTACATCATAAAGCTCAAGAAAACCGCTTTTTTTCGGCAATTTGTAAATAGACATTTGCATATTTTCGTGTTGCACGCTGTGCGGCGCCCTGCCGTATCCTGCCCAGTAGCCGGGAAATGCCGCAGCATTTTTCTCTGAGGCAAAGCGCGCCGGGTGCGTGGTAAAAACTACGGCTTTTTCGGTAAAGTTGGCGATGGAAAGCATTTGGGTAGCGCCGTAAGAGCCCGGATGATATGCCTGAGCCGTCGCAAGCTGGTAATTCGGAGTTCTGTATGTGTAAATATTCCCGCGCTGCAAAGCAATGCCGTTCGGCATAGGATTAAGATTCTTACTGATTGCGCTTGCAAGCCCCGTATACTTAATCAGCGCCATGTTCATGTAGCGAAAATCATTGAGAAAATCATTTCGAAACATTTTATGCTTGGAAATATACCTAATGGTATTTTGTAAAACCTCCGGATTGGTGAAAGCCTCCATTCCCAATTGCATCATGATTTGCTCATCGCTCATGCCGACATAGCCTTTTTGCGCCATTTCGTCGACATTCAGACCGGAGGAAGATTTTATGATGCGTGTAGCGTTTCTTTCTTTGCCAATTTCAATAATAACCTGCGGCACTTCGTAATACGCATTGCCTTCTTCGTCCGTTGCTTGGGTCATTGATATGAAGTTTATGAGCATTCTGTGGCGCGCTGCGTCCTCTTCGTCGCCAAGCTGCCATATGTAGTTTGTAACTCTGCGCATCCTATCGCCCGTAATGCCTACCATGTTGCTGGCATACGCCCTTGCCGCCGGCGCCATATAAACATAATTATACATGTTTGACGCCAAATCATATAAAAGCAAGTCCATTATTATTTTCATGCGTTCCGCCATATCTTTGTCTTCGGGGGCGGCAAACTGAATAAAGTTCGACATCGGACCTATATTGAACGGGGCATAATTCGCCGAATTGAACTCCGCAAATCCGTAATTGTAGCGATGTTCCATCCAGTAGTTTATTCTTTGCCTTGCCCTGCGCATATGCTCGGCGCCGGTTGCTCCGTCATTGGTAAATATTTCGTTGCTCCACAGACGGCCTGCCATATATTCGCTGACGGCTAAAAGAATCTGATGGTTTTCGGACCAATAACACATGCTGTCCTCGCCCGGCTCGGTCATCCAATACTTGGCATTCAGAAAGGTTTCTTTCAGCATTCTTGAGCCCTCGGGAGAAATGTCGGCTATGACATCGCCAAAAAGATATTGCAGCCGCAACATAACAGGCATGTTGAAATCAGCCGTATCATAGCGCCCGTCAATATACTCTTTTGCCGGTTTTAATGAATACACAATAAATTCATTGTCTATGGTGATGCCTTCTTCTTCGGCAATGTCGGGATTTTCAAAATAATGGAGCAAATTCCCGACTCTGCCCAAGTCTTGTATTGTAATATCGGTTTCGTCCTTTATTCTGCGATATGTAAGATTTATAATGATTTCGATAATGTTAAAAAGCAGTGCGCCGGCAAAGAGTCCGACTACGCACCAAATTATTATCTTTTTGGTCTTTGAAATCTTCTTTCGTGGTTCTTTATTCTTTTTCATAATGCGATTATACAATGCGCAAAGAAAATTTGCAATATGAATTCTTCATAATGAAGCTATTTATTGCCGCCTTTCTTATTCCTATTTTTGAAATACGATGCAGCGCTGACTTTTCTTCTCACAGGCAAAGCATAACCGTCAATATCCTCATATGCAAATTTTGACGGCCTGTTCTCAGCATTCCTATTGTTTTCAGAAACTCTTTTTTTGGAGTTCTCACCGTGCGCTCTCTTGGCATCGACGCCCTTTCCGGACTTTTTTTCATACGCTTTTTTGCCTCCAAATGTCTTTTTCTTAGCATTAGGGGCGTCTTCGGCTTTGCTTTTCCTTTTGTCAATACTGCCCTTGAAGGGCTTTGATTGAGGTTTATTTTTGTTCTGTACAACTTGTGAACGCCCGGCAAAAGTACTTTTTTGCGGCGCCGGCGGTGTGACCTTTTTTGTTTGCAAGTCCGAAAAAACGCTCAGATTTTCCGCTAAATAATGCTCTGTCAGCAAGGATTTTGTGGCTATGCGAAATTGTTCAAGCTGCACCAACTGCTCTTTGGTGTTTATCAGCGTGATTGCCTTGCCGCTCTTGCCGGCTCGCGCCGTTCTGCCGATACGGTGAATGTAATACTCAACATCATTGGGCAAATCATAATTAAAAATATAAGTCACATCCTCGATATCAATGCCTCTTGCGGCTACATCGGTGGCTACAAGTGTGGCAACTTTGTGCGACTTTATACTTTCCATAACACGCCTGCGTTCAGATTGGCGCATGTCGCCGTGCAATGCAAGACAATTTATTCCCTTGCCGTTCAATAGGTTTTTTATGTCGTCAACCATTCTTTTTGTGTTGCAAAAAACTATGCTGCGCTCCGGCATAAGTTTTTTGAAAAGCTCCACCAAGGCAGTTTTTTTGCCGTTACGCGATACCCTGACATAGCTTTGGTCGATTTCGTCAATAGTTGAGTTTAGGTCGCCCAACTCAACATATTGGGGCTCTTTCATATACTCTTTAGTGATTGCTCTTATCGCAGGGGGCATGGTCGCGGAAAACATAACTGTCTGTCTTTGACCGGGGGTCGCTTTGAGAATACTCTCAATATCCTCTCTGAATCCCATGTTGAGCATTTCGTCAGCCTCATCAAGCACAACCATTTTTAAGTTATGCAATTTCAGCGTGTTTCTTCTCATATGGTCCATAAGTCTGCCGGGAGTGCCTACAACGATTTTTGCATTTTTTAATGCCCTGATTTGTCTTTCAATATCTGCTCCGCCATAAATCGGGGCTATGCCGCAACCCTCTTTGAATTGCGTAATCTTGCGCAACTCGTCCGTCACTTGCAACGCCAGCTCCCTTGTGGGGCATATGGCAAGAATTTGAATTCCTTTTAATTGTGCGTCAACCTTATCGATAGCCGGCAAGCCGAAAGCAAAGGTTTTGCCGCTGCCGGTTTTTGAGCGCCCGAAGACATCTTTGCCTTCGGCAATCAGAGGTATGCATTGCTGCTGTATTTCGGTAGGCACGGTAAAACTCTTTTGTTCCAGCGCCTGTAATATCCATTCGGATAAATTCAATTCATTAAACATTTGTACTTCCTTATTTTAGTATGGCTTGTGACATAAAAAAAGCAAAGAAAAATATCTTTGCACTTTTTCTACACCTATATTTTTGCAAATTGTACCATTATTATTTTGTATAGTCAAATATATTGCAAAGATTTATTCAGGTATACCGTCCGCATTCCAGTACACCGTTCTGTTGTCGACATTCCATTGTTCCAGCCAACCGTTCGGCCTTGTGGCGGCTTTTGCGTAAATCGTCAGCGACGAACAGCCTCTGAATGCATGAACGCCTATTGTTATTACGCTTTTGGGAATATAAATAACCCTCATAGCCGCACAATTTTCAAACGCCGTGGCATCAATCAGTTGCGTCTTTGGCGGTATGATTACGGACGGCAGCGTTGCGCAGCCGTTAAAGGCTTGCGGACCGATTGTTTTCAACTCGTCAGGCAAAGTCAAGTCTGTCAGCTTGGCGCAGTCCTTAAAAGCGCTTGCGCCGATTTCGGTCATTGCCGCAGGCAATACCGCCTTTTCAAGGCTTGAACACCCTAGAAAAACATCATTGGGCAGCGTTTTTACGCCTGAGGGTATGGTAATTTCTTCAAGCGCGGCGCAACCATGAAAGGCGCTCTCGCCTATTGAAACCAAGTTTTTCGGCATCTTAAAATCATTTAGCGCGGCGCAGCCTGCAAAAGCATTTTTCAAAATTTTTGTCACAGTGCTCGGCGCATCGACTTTTGTAAGTCTTTGACAGCCATGAAAGCTGCTTTCTTCTATTGTTGTAATTTGTAGAGGAAGTTTTATTTCTGTCAATCTGTCGCAGCCGCTGAATGCTTTTTCGGCTAGCATGCCGCCTCGCAATACCACCTTGCGCAGGCTGGTCGCAGTCATTTCTTTATTGGTTGAGGTGTCTATTGCACCGAATAAGTGGCCCAGGAAACTCTTTTCCGCAGAATACGCAGTGTCGCCAAGAAAGGGCAAATCCAATGTATTCAGCAGATTTGCATCAATAAATGACGAAATCTCAATGTTTGTCACGCTGTCGGGAACGCTAAGTTCAAATATATTGCTTCCCGTAAAGGCATATGACTTGATTTTGGTTACGGGTTTGTTTTCTATGACGGAGGGCATGACATTGTTGAGTTCGTCGCTGACATAGTTTGTTATGCTGACAGCGTTGTTTTCAATAAGATATTGATAAATCCCGTTTTGCCCAAATGAATTCTTTTTTACGCCCCAATATACTGGTGAATTGCCTTTGTTCCAGTTGCTTGCCCAATCTTCGGGCTTGCTCTCGGCATCGGTGTATATCTTCAGACCAACCGAACCGGAAAAAGCCAAAGAACCTATCTCGGCTATAGTTGAAGACAAATAAATACCTTTCAGCACGCTGCAATTTTCAAACGCTTTGGGATAAATTGCCGATATGCCGTCATTGAGTTCTATATTCTTGATGTACTTGCAGCCATAAAATGCCCCGTATGGAATTATTTCCGCATCGGTTATTTTTATTTCTATCAGATTTCTTGGAATATAATAATACAAACTTTCGCTCGAATTAAAATGTTGTTGCGTAGTTCCCTCAAAAATATCATATGTTTCGGTGCTGCCAAAGATATGCCCGAATACGGCGTCTTGCGACAACTTGCTTTCTCGGGAACTTCCGACAAAAGGCAGCGAAATACTTGTTATCTCCGTACAGCCTTTGAAAGCCGCAACGCCTATATTTTTTACGGCATCTGACACAACCACGCTCTTAATCAATGTGTTGTTCAAAAACGCTTCTTCGCTTATTACTGTGACGGGGGCTTGATTATGCTCCGCCACGACCACCCGTTCAGATGCGCCGCTGTACCCCGTGACGGCATAACTGCCGTCGTCCAGCAACTCAAACTCCAGACCTTGCGTTGAAACAAGTATCTCTTTCCATTTTGCATAGACCTTTATGTCAGAAGTATTGTCCGAAGCTATCAAAGAACCGACGGTAAATTGCTCTCTGAAACTCTCATTGTCATAATACCAACCCTCAAACTCATAGCCGTCTTTTGTCGGAGTAGGCAGTTGAAATCGTGTTTTGCCGTCAGTTTCTATTGCCGCAACGGCAGAGCCGCCGTTGCTGTCAAAAATTACCTTGAAGTTTTTTTTGCCGCAAGCTGCAAGCGCAATTGTCAGCGCAAGTAATATTAAAATAAGCCAGTTTATTTTCTTCATAGCGTATTTATATTTCTATCACCTCGAACTCATTGTTGTACAAGTCCATAATCAACATTTTGTTGCGCAGCAGCTTTCCTTTTTTTAGTAAATATTTTATGACCAGACTGACCTGCACTGATGCCGCCGCCGCAGGAGTAAATGACGGATTGCCCATAACGCTTTCAGAACACTTGCTGACGGTTTTGTAAAATTTGCTCAGCGTCCTATCGCCGGGGAATATGGTTGAAATGTGCGCATACCAACCCGAAATTGCGCCGTGAATAAGCGGCAGTCCAAGTGTTTCGGCGGCTTTTTCCAGCGTCAGTCTTGTTTCCACAGAGTCACACGCATCAATTATTACTTCGCAGCCGCTTAATAAGGTTTCTGCATTGCTTTGGGTCAGCCTTTCATATACCGCTTCTATATTAACATGCTCATTTATTTGGCGCATGCGAATGTCAGCAGCCTCCGTTTTGGGTTTTCCGATATTGTCCGAATTGCAGAGCAGCTGACGGTTGAGGTTTGTTTCATCAAAAATGTCTCCGTCTATCGCGCGTATTGAGCCGATGCCTATTCTTGCCAGCATTTCAAGGACATATCCGCCCAAACCGCCCAAACCGGCGATACAGACTTTTGACTGCGCCAATCTTTGCTGTTCTTCATCAGAGATAGTCTGTTTATTTTTTTCGTATCGGAGCATAACCCTTCCTGCGTTTAATCTGGTTTCTACAATTTTAATTATAACCTTTTAATATTTATGAGTCAAGAGCACATAATTGCCGCCAAATGATTTTTTGATACCTATCTTGACAAGCGGCTTTCTTTCTTGTATTATTTTATAGTATCTTAGAGGTGAGTATGAAAAAAATTGTTATAGTAATCGTTTTGGTGATTGTTTGCTCGGTTGTGGTGTTCATCGGATTTGGGGAACAGCAGCCTGCCGCCGCAAATTTGTACAGCCAAAAAGGATACATAGATTATGCCGAAAAGGTATTCCTCGATGTGGAGAAGTATCCCGACATGGCGGAGATGGGTTTGTTTTGGACAAGGTGGGATGACACCGAAAAAAGAATTGTTCAGGTTCCCGCAGACTCTGCCGAAGGCGCGGCATTGGTTGACCCCAACAAGCCCACTATAATAAACATTCACGGCGTTTTGCTGGACGGTTATTATTATCAGGAAAAATTCCGCCTGAACCGCAAAATAGCCAACCCTGCTGAATTTGACATTGACGCAGACATAGTTTCGTTGAACTATTTGTGGCTGCGCGAGGGCTGGAATGTAGCCAATTATCATTACAATCGCTTTGCGTCAGAAATGAATCCGGGCAGTATAGAAAGCAAAATCTGGGCTACCGACGGCGAAAACGGCGTTCGTTACCGCCATCCGGACGGAGAATACAGCGCCCCCGATGTTACCAAATACTCTCTTGCGGAGCATTTTGCCGCAGAATACATAAGAGCCATGCGCTTGCTGCCCGAAAACATGGGCGAAAAAGAAATCAGGTTTGCTGCGCACTCCATGGGCGGCATGCTGACGACAGCGACAATATTTTTGCTGACTGAGCTTGCCGATGACGGACAGTTGCCCCAAACACAACTTCCAGACCGCTATGCCTTGCTTGATTCTTATTTCAGTACGGCAATAGAAAAGAAAGGAGAAATCATTGACGCCGGTCCGAAGGATATTACTATCAGTTGGTCGGGCAAACCGCTGGTCAACAACAATAGCGGCGATACCATGATGGCATGCTTGCTTGCCATTGCAAACAAAGGCATTGCGCTGGAATACTATACTTATGAAACAATGAACTTTTTGTTGTTGGGCGCGTCACGCTATGCGGAGCAGTTGCGCACCATAAGCACATTCGCCGTAGTCGACCCCGACTTCAAGGGCGGCGGATATTCGGTCACAACCGACGGGCATAACGGAGTAAGAGAATGGTATCTTTGCTCATTGCTTGACGACCCGATTAAGGATATTACGCACGGCAACAACACGACAGCGCTGGCGCCCTCTGCGGCTTTGCCTACAAATTTACTTCCGACTCTGTATAACAAAGAATTCCAGATATTAAACGGCACAACCACCGTCAGAGCAAATGACGATACCATGATTGAGCGTTTCAAAATAACCTACCACACAAACGGCGGCAGGAACTCAAATAAAAACCCCAACAAATACATTCCCTGGGGCGAAAACCTTGAACTGACTGCTGCCAGCAAAAACGGCGCAACCTTTGCAGGCTGGTATGAGAACAGCGATTTAAGCGGAACGCCAATCACCGAAATAAATGTGTCGGCAAAAAAACACTACCATTTGTATGCAAAATGGCTATAAGCCTTTGGGCTGAAAATGCGGCTGTATAAAAACCGCATTTTGCCTGTTTTGTTAATCGAATTTATCAAAAAGTTCTTCCACTGCATTGACAAAGAACTCAATCTTTTTGCCTTCAACTGACTGTTTTGTACCAAATCCATATAGCACAATGGCTACTTTTATGCCGACATCATGCGCGCCGTCGGCATCATAAATCGTGTCCCCTATCAATATGCTGTCGTTCTTATCGGCGGCAGTTTCCGCAAAAAGGCGCTTCAGCACATCTGTCTTTGTGAACAGCCCTTCGGCAATGTTGACACCGTACACTCCGTCAAACAAATCAAATATGCCAAAGTCCTTCAAAATTTGTTTTGAGGCGTTGACTTCCTTTGTTGTGGCAACATAGGTCTTGTGCCCATTGCTGCGCAAATGCACAAGCAACTTGTCAATGCCGGCATACATTTCATTCTTCATTATGCCGCTTTCTTTGTAAACCTTGCGATAAAATTCCACGGCTTGGGGGATTTTTTCTTTCGGCAGATATCTGGCAAAAGTTTCTTCAGCAGGCGGACCGATATATTTTTTTATTGTGTCGTCGGAAAGTTGGGGCAAGCCATAGTGTTTGAAAGTAGCGCGAAAAGTGGCAATGATGCCTTCGCTGCTGTTTGATATCGTTCCGTCCAAATCAAATATTATGTTCATTTATGACAGATTTTGTAGCTGGAGCAACAGTTTTTCTTTTAATAGCCGCATGCTCTCAAGTTTTTGCTTTTCGTCTTCAATGAGCTTTTGCGGCGCTTTGGCTATAAATCCGCTGTTGTTCAGCATTCTTTCTCCTCTTGTTATTTCGGCGTTGGCTTTCTCAAGTTCTTTCGTCAAGCGAGCTTTTTCCTTTTCAAAATCCACCAATTCGCCCAGCGGAATATATATCTCCGCATTGTCGGTGACGGCATTTGAGACCTTTTCGGCAATTTCGTCTTTCGCCGTAACAAAGCTGATTGACGACACCCCGGCAAGTTTTTCAATGTATTGTCTGCACTCCCCAATAAGTCCGCCAATGCTGTCAGTGACTATGAAAGTGCGGACTTTTTTTGACATGGGAACATCCATTTCCGAACGCAGATTCCTTATCTTGACGATAATCTCTTTTATTTTCTCAAAGTTTTCGTCAAACTCATATGCGGCATTGTGTTGGGGATAGTCCTCGACCATAAGAGTGGTCTTGGAAAAATTGCTCCATATCTCCTCCGTTATGAACGGTATGAATGGATGGCACAGCCGCAAAATATTTTTCAGCACATGCAGCAACACCGCCAACGCATTGGCTTTCGCCTTGGGGTCGTTGGCATACAACACAGGCTTTGTCAGTTCGATATACCAGTCGCAAAAATCGCTCCACACAAATTCATACAGCTTGCCCAAAGCCAGCCCTATTTCATAGTTGTCAATGTTTCGCCGTACCTCTTTTATGACGCCGTTAAGTTTTTTCAGCACCCATTTGTCGGCAGGTGTCAAGGTGTTCTCGTCAATTTTGCCAATCTCTTGGCCCTCGACATTCATAAGTACATAGCGTGACGCGTTCCAGATTTTGTTCATGAAGTTGCGGCCCGACTCCATTTTGTCTTCGGAAAAACGAGTGTCGCCGCCGGGGGCTACGCCGGTCATCAGCGAAAAACGCAAAGTGTCGGCGCCATATTTATCAATAAGCAACAAAGGGTCAATGCCGTTGCCCAAAGACTTTGACATTTTTCTTCCTTGCGCATCTCTGACTATGCCATGAATCAGCACTTCGGGGAAAGGCACCTCTCCCATATGCTCAATTCCGGAAAATATCATTCTTGCCACCCAGAAGAAAATAATATCATATGCCGTCACAAGCAAACTTGTGGGATAAAAATATTCCAAATCCTCCGTCTTTTCGGGATAACCCAGCGTAGAAAAAGGCCAAAGCGCAGATGAAAACCATGTGTCCAAAACATCTTCGTCCTGGCGCAGAGCGCCGCCGCATTTTGGACAGGTTGTCGGCGCTTCAAGAGCGACTATTTCTTCGCTGCACTCGTCGCAATACCAGCACGGGATGCGGTGTCCCCACCAAAGCTGACGGGATATGCACCAGTCCTTTATATTTTCCATCCAGTTGAAGTATATTTTTTCAAAGCGCTGCGGCACAAATTTTGTTTGCCCTTCCTTGACTGCTTTAATGGCAGGAGCCGCAAGCGGCTGCATTTTTACAAACCATTGCTTACTGACCATTGGTTCGACATCATTGTTGCAACGGTAGCACTCGCCTACATTGTGGGAGTATTTCTCTATCCTCTCCATAAGGCCTTGCGCCTGCAAATCCGCCACAATAGCCTTTCTTGCTTCGTATCTGTCAAGTCCTTTGTATTTGCCGGCAAGCTCGTTCATATAGCCGTCGTCGCCGATAACTTTTATGACGGCAAGGTTATGCCGCAATCCGATTTCAAAGTCATTGGGGTCGTGCGCCGGCGTGATTTTTACGGCGCCGCTGCCAAACTCTTTTTCTACATAACTATCTGCAATGACAGGTATTTTTCTGCCGGTAAGGGGCAAAATAAGCTCCTTGCCTACTTTGTCGGCATAGCGTTCATCTTCGGGATTTACCGCCACCGCGGTGTCGCCAAGCATGGTTTCGGGGCGTGTTGTGGCTACAATAAGATATCCGCTGCCGTCGGCATAGGGATATTTCATGTGCCATAGATTGCTATCCTTTGATTCATATTCCACTTCTGCATCGCTCAAAGCTGTTTTGCACGATGGGCACCAGTTTATTATTCTGCTTCCGCGATAAATCAATCCTTTGTTGTACAGATTGACAAAGACCTCCTTGACCGCCCTTGAACATTTTTCGTCCATGGTGAAGGCTTCACGGCTCCAATCGCAGGAAGAGCCCAATCTTTTGAGCTGCTCAACAATTCTGCCGCCGTAAAGCTCTTTCCAAAGATAGGCTTGTTTCAAAAACTCCTCTCTGCCAATCTCTTGTTTGGACTTGCCGGTTTTTTCCTTTATGCTTTCAACAACTTTCAGTTCGGTCGCTATGCTGGCATGGTCCGTGCCCGGCAGCCAAAGCGTGCAATACCCCGACATTCTTTTGTAGCGTATGATTATGTCTTGCAGAGTGTTGTTCATGGCATGCCCCATGTGCAACTGCCCTGTGATATTGGGTGGGGGAATGACTATGGTAAAAGGTGTTTTTGTTTTGTCAATCTTTGGCGTAAAACAGCCTTCTTCTGTCCATTTCTTGTATATCTTCTGTTCAAAGTCCTGCGGCTGAAAGGTTTTATTCATTACCTTCTTCTTCCTCCTGATCGTCTTCTGTATTCATTTCTTTACTTAATTTAATTCTTTTGAAGTCTTTCAAGGCGTCAAGCCCGTAAATGACGAAGGCAATATATGTCAGCACAAGCCCTATGCCAAGTATAATCCAGTGTACATAAACACCCCAATCGACAAAAAACTTGTGGAAAAATGACGATATGACGCCGATAGACAGCGTAAACGAAGCTATTTTGCCCATGCTGTTGGCTTGTAGCACTATTTTGTTGGTGACCAAAAAATAACCGCAAATAATCATCGTCAGCTCCTTCAACGCCAGCAGCGCAATGAAAATCCAATGCACATAGCCGATAATTACCAACGAAAGCAACACGCCCACATGCATGACTTTGTCGGCAAACGGGTCGAGGAACTTCCCGAGGTTTGTCACCTGATTGTACTTTCTGGCAATGGCGCCGTCAAAAAGGTCTGTGCTTGCTGAAAACAAAAATATTGCCAAACCGATATAAACAAATGTCTGGTTCTTAAAGCCGCCAAAAATGATAAAAAACATAAATACAGGCACGCTGACAAGCCTAATAAGCGTCAGAACATTGGGTATCGTCCGAATCTCTTTCAAATCAATTTTCATAATCTCTCCTTTTGGCATAGAATTATCGTTATTATAACATACAAAAATCTCTATATAAAGCAATTTTGCCAATTACCATATGAGAATTTAGCCGTCATATCTCAGATTTATTTATCTATGGATAATTTTACCTAATCTTTACAAAATAATCATACGGAGGGAAATTATGAAAGCAGTAATAATGGCAGGCGGCAAAGGCACCCGGCTCAAGCCGCTTACAAACGACATTCCAAAGCCCTTGGTAAAAATTATTGACCGCCCGGTTATGGAGCATATTCTTGAACTGTTGAAAACTCACGGCATCACCGATATTGCCGTAACGCTAGGACATATGTCGCAAAGCATAATTGACTATTTCGGCAACGGAGAAAACTTTGGCGTAAGCCTAACTTATTTTATCGAAGACAGCCCTTTGGGTACCGCCGGAAGTGTTAAGGCTACCCAAAACTTTGTTTCAGAGGATTTTTTGGTAATCTCAGGCGACGCTTTCACCAACATTGATTTGACGAATGCCATTCGGTATCACTTTGCAAAAGACAGCATTTTTACGCTGATTGCGCAACCGCACCAGCGCCCCGAGGGTTTGGGCGTGTTGGAAGTCGACTATGACAACAAAGTTATTGATTTTGTAGAAAAGCCGCAACAAATAAAACCGTCGCTGATAAATACCGGGATTTATATCATCAATAAGGGTATTCTGGAACTAATCCCCGAAGGGTTTTATGACTTCGGCAGGCAACTGCTGCCCAGCCTTACCGGAAAGCTGTACGCCTATATCACATATGACTATTGGTCTGATATCGGAACGCTGTCCTCATACTATTATACAAATTATTTGTTGGCAAATAAGTTGGCCAACCAAAGCAACATCATAGGGCTTTCTTCGGCGGTTGTGTGAAAACGGTCTTATTAAAAACTACAACTAAAAGGTTTATTCCTTATCTGAATAATATTTGTGGACTTTTTTACGTCTTTTCAATATGACGGTAACCATCAGACCTATTATTGAAATGAGTACAAAAGCAAGCAGCACAACTATAACAAGATAGCTCTTTTCTCCCAACAAGAGGCTGGCAACAATGATTATCAGCCCTGCTGTGAAATTGCCCAGCACCAGCGGCAATATGGACTTTTTCATGCTCATATTGAGAAATACCGCTATGGCGGAGCCCGTCCACACGCCCGTCATGGGCAATGGAATGGCAACAAAAAGATATAGCCCGAGCATTTTGTAAAGGTCGTTTCTTTTTCTTTTCTTTTCGTCCTCTGCTGTTTTTGTTTCCGCCTTATCCTCAATTTTCTTTGCCTTGCCCTTAAAACTGTCTTCTACTGCGGCGGCAATGTTATTGAAAAGTTTTGTTTTTTTCAGGGCGTTCAATATGGGCTTCAAAAAGAACATCAGTATAGGACATATCAATAGTGCGCTGACACATGAAAAGAAGTATGCCACCCAAGGATTCATGCCCATCTTCAACGCTACGGGTATTGCGCCCCTGACTTCTATCATAGGTATCATGGAAATAATAAAAGTCACGAAATAATCGTTTTGGATTAGGTCCTGCAAGCCGAAAACGATTTTGTCGATAATCTCACTCATTTTATAATCTCCCTCATATACTCCAGCACATAATTCGCATAGGTGCCGGCTATATCCGCATTTGTCGCTTCTTCAATTTTCATAAAATATGCGTTGCTGTTTATTTCTATTACCAGCGGCGCGCCGACAAAAAAATCAACGGCACAATAGTCCAACTCAAGGCAATGAGATATCTTTTCTGCGGCTGAGATATATTCCGTATCAAGCTCCACCGCCTCTGCTATCGATGGTGAAACATTGCTGCGAAAATCCCTTTCGTTTGTCAGCAGCATGCTTGCCGCCACCTTATGCCCGATTACAAACGCGCGTACGCTTTTGCCCTTGCTCTCCTCAACATACATTTGATACAAGTGGGCGGTTTTTGTCAGTTTGCTTTCTATGGACTTCAGTTCCTGCCTATCATGAGCAAGATAAACGCCCTGCCCCAATGAGCTTACGGCCTCTTTCACCACCATAGGATACCCTATTTCCTTTTCTATGGCAACAAAATATTCCTCATCCTTTTCTGCGCCGCTATATTGCAAAGGCGCAAAAAGGCTTTTGGGCATGCATATATCGGAGCATTTCGACAGCGTAAGCGCCGTCTTTATTTTGTCGTCACAGTTTTCGATTGCAAAGGAATTGTTAAGAAGTATTACGCCGTTTTGTTCCAGATATCTGGCAAGCGCAATGTCCTTGTCCAGAAAAAGCGCATAATCATATTTCAAAGGCTGCGCGCCGAAAGCCGCATTGTTTTTTATTATTTCAATTTTTTCGCCGCGCGCTGCAAAGGCTTCGGCAAGCCTTTGTATTTGGTGCGTATATGCGGCGCTTTCATAATAGCCGTTTGTGATTATTGCGCCTTTCACTTTATTACCACGCCGCAGCTTGCCATTGTAATTGCGTCGGCATAGCTACTTGTCAATGACAGCGTCTTTGTGTTCTTTGTGAAGGTGTGTCTTGTCAAATCCTGCACATGATATGTCGTCAGCCCTGCCGTCTGCACATTGAAAAACCTTGACGGCGGTACTACGGTAAGGGTCAGGCTGTGCGAATTCATAAACGAACGGTCAAATGTAATGAAATAAAACCCATCGCTGGAGGTATGGACGGTGAAGCGCTCAACCGTCTCTGTCTGTCCTTCCACGCTGGTGGTGAGTTCAACATTTATGGCAATATTGGGCATAAATGAGCCTACTCCCTCATTCATTACTCTATCTTCGTTTTTGTCAAAAAAGATATATCCCGCAACAATGGTTTTATCCATGTTTACCGCTCTTTGATAGTTTTCGGAGCGAAATCTTTCAATGAAATAATCCGAATATATATACTGCGACATACCGTGCTTGTCTTTTATGATATTCCCTTCGTCATCTTCAAGATAGTCAGTAAACTTTTGCATTCTGAACTCAATGCCCTTCAGCGCCCTTATCCATACCGTTTCTGTCCAAGCGCCTACGGCATAGTTCTTGCCTCGGCTGCTTTGGTTGTTGCGTTGGCGGTCATTCAGTATGGGTCTGGTGTTGTTTCTGCCCCAATTGCAATAGCTTGAGGCATAGTCCGCCGCTCCGGAGGGATATCCAATTTGGGTATCGTCGGAGCCTTTGACGGAATAAAGGTACCAATCCAACCCTGCCCTGTTTTGTTTTCGATAATTTTCGGTGTAAAACTCTTCCGAATATTTTTGCCTGAGCAACAAATATGCCGTGTTGGACTTTATGCTGTTCTTAATTGTCTGCTCCGATGCGTTCAAGACATAATCATACGGCGCAGTAAGTTTTTCTTGCGATTGACCGTCGACAAGTTGTGCGCCGACTTCAACATTCTCAACCAGTTCGGCTACAAGTCCTTTCTGCGTGGTATATGACAGCATGCTGTCAGCGGCGCCCAACAATCCGTTTTGGGTGGGCACAGACCTCCAACGCGCATCGGCGGCAAAACCTTCCGGAGAAAGATAGGGGTCAATAAGGGACAATCTGTACGGCAGCACTTCGGCGCGTAAAGCGCTTGCGGTATAAGCGGTATACAAATAATCGCTGACCGACAAGGCCAGGTTGGCGCCAATTCCGTTGCCTACAAAGCGTATTTCATTGCCGTAAGCCTCATCGGGAATTTCGTCAAGATATACGGCGGCGGCTATCTCCGTCAACGAATAATTCGGCAAACTGTTGTTTTCATAAGTATCATCGGCTGTCTTGTAGCGCATATCAACCGAATTAAAAAGTTTTTTTACCAGCTTGTCCATGTTATCGTCGGCAAACTTCTCCCAATGGAAAATGCCCACATTGTAGTCCTGCTCCAACCAATATGTGTGCAACGCTCTGTTTATGTCAATGTTTCGGGTCATGTTATATTTGGTGCTGTTGGAAGCGTAAGAGACATAATCGCTTTCCGGCAAAACCATAGAGAACTTTGAATCCCACCTTTCGGGGGTCTCGCCATGGAACAAAATCATGGTGGGGTTGTCCACATTGTAACCTTGGCTGCCCAGCCACTCAATATACAAACTTTCGGAGGGAATATTCTTTATGTCGGAAAGTTTTATTAGCGTCATTTCTTCGGGTTCTTCTTTTTTTGGTTTGATAAAAACAAATACTACCAACGAAAAAACCAGCGACGCAATCAGCAATGCGCTGATTGTCAGCACAATGATTTTCTTCCCTCTTTTTGTTATCTGCATCTTTTTGATACTCATCTGTGCCTCTCTTCTTAGTTGTGTGTAAGACCGATATTTATTATTTTTATCTGTTCAGTATCATAAATATAAAAGCTGTCGGACTTGGCGTTTTGGTTTATGCCGTTTTTCATCAAGAAATATCCGTCACTTTCGGGCTTTCCCGATATATTATAACCTTCAAGCGGCTTTATGGCAATAAAAAACTCCTTGCCTTCTGTATTATATATATAAATCGGCTCTATTGGCAACTGATAAAAGCCGCCGTATTTTGTAGTCGTGGAGGTTATCAGCCTGCCTCCGGCTGCCTCCGTCAAATAAAGTTCGACTTTTACGCCGTCTATCCTGTTTTTTAGTCTGCTGTCAAGACAACCGTCATTGCTTAAAGCCGCAAAGCCTGCCACCAACGGCACTCTGCTGTTCATAGAGTATTGCCTGTCATCGCCGCCAAACTCAGTGAGGTTGTGCTGCATAAGGTATTTTGTGCCTGCTCGGGCGTATGTGTAGCTTGTCGGCGTATTTGGAGATACGCCGTACTGAACGGTTTTTTCTGAAGAGTAGTCTAATGGGATTGGCTCAATTAGCGCATTTGTGTACCACATGCGGCTGAACAAGTGTTTTTCTCCTAGGCTTGTCAACATTGTCTGGTTTCTATCATAATACAGCCAATCGCTGCGCAGTTCCAAAAAGGTTGTTTGGTTTGTCAGATTTGCAAATCCGCCCTTTGCGCCGCCGCCCGTTTCGGTGTACATGTCTATGAAACTTGAGCGCACATATTCAACTGCCGCGCCCTTTTCCTTCAAAGACTTTATGGTTTCGGCAGCCAAAAAAATCGACCCGTTCAGCGGTTTTTCCAGCCAGTTTATATACTTGTTTGATAGGTTGTTGCTGAATACGCAGTCAAGCAAGGTGACTCTGTCGGGCAAAAAATCTCTATCTATCAGTCCGTTTTGTTCAAGCGTCACCAGATAGCTTGCCACCGCCGTAATCAGCTGTCCGCCGACAGAATGTCCCACAAACCTTATTTCGCCGCCCTCAAATTGGCTTTGCTCCATGAAGTCTAAGTAATAAGCTGTCATGCACTCCGCCACGGAATAGGGCAATCTTTCTTTTGCGTAACCGCCTTTGTTGTTCCTTTGTATAAAGGCGCCGCCTGCCGTCCATATTTTTTCTTCGGCAGCCGCCCCGTCATCTTCCGACATTTGGTTCCAAATCAAGGCGCCCACATTGTAGCCGCTGCTTTGCCAAGGTGAAACATAATCCTCTCCGTCATCCTCTATGCCCTGCATCAGCGCATATGAAAGCACAACAAGCGGTTTTTGTCTGTCAAAGGGTGCGTCCTCGTCCGTGCGGTACATTTCGCCATTTTCGTCATAAAAAAACAAGCCGAATTCACCCCCGTTCAGTCCGTCCGGAAGGGAAATGTCGTTGCTTTTTAGCAACGCCAAGGTGCTTGTCTTTTTTGTTGTCTCATAGCTTATTATGCCGACAGTCACTGCAAACGCGCAAGCAACAAGCACAACGACGAGAAGCAAAGCAATTTTTCGCATCAAGCCTCCGCTTTTTTTGAACGCAAAGTACGCTAAATATTATATCATATCTGTCATATCTTAACAAATAAATAATAATACATAGACTTAATAAATGATATATTACAAAAATTAAAATTATCTTTAAGTTCAGAATATTGCGTCAATAAATTCCGTTGCGTTGAACGGCAGCAAATCGTCAATCTTCTCGCCAACCCCGACATAAACGACAGGCATTTCGTAATCGGCGCTTATTGCCATGACAACGCCGCCCTTTGCCGTGCCGTCAAGTTTTGTCAGCAATATGCCGTCAATGTCTATGGCTTCGTTAAAAATCCCCACCTGCGATACGGCATTCTGCCCCGTCGTGGCGTCCAACACAATAAAGTTGCGCCTGTCGGCTTCGGGCAATTCCCGCGATATGACCCTGTTTATTTTTTTCAATTCTTCCATAAGGTTCTTTTTGTTGTGCAACCGTCCGGCTGTGTCCACAAGCAACACATCGGTGTTCTTGGCTTTCATGGAACTGATAGCGTCAAATACCACCGCTGCCGGGTCCGAGCCTTCGCTGTGCTTAACTATCCTTACGCCGGCACGCTCTGCCCATATCTCCAGTTGTTCGCTGGCTGCCGCGCGGAATGTGTCTGCTGCGGCTATTACTACGCTCTTGCCTTGACTTTTGAACAGGTTTGCCAGTTTTCCGATAGCCGTTGTTTTGCCTACGCCGTTGACACCGGCAATAAGCACGGCAAGCGGATAGGAATATTCCGGCACATCATAGTCTATGCTTTCAAGCATAATTCTTTTTAGCAAGTCCTTGGCTTTTTCGGGTTGGGTTATTCTGTTTCTGAATACTTCTTCTTTCAGTTCCTCAATGATATTTTGTGTTGCAGTCACGCCAAAGTCGGAGCTTATGAGCGCAAACTCCAACTCGTCATAAAAATCATCGTTGAGTTCCTTTGCCTTAAATATCTCAAAGAACTTTTTGCTGATACTGTCTTTGGTCTTTTTCAGACCCTCTTTTATCTTTGAAAAAAATGACATATTTCCTCTCAATCAACTGACATTTGACAGCGCCGTTGACAATTTCACACGGACAATTTTTGATACGCCCTTTTCTTGCATTGTCACGCCGTAAAGGCAATCGGCAAGCTCCATAGTAGGCTTTCTGTGCGTGATGACGACAAATTGGGTTTCGCCGGCAAACTTACGCAAATACTGCGCAAACAAATATGCGTTTGCGTCGTCCAAAGCCGCTTCTATCTCGTCAAGCACGCAGAAAGGCATGGGCTTTAGTTTTATGATAGCAAACAAAATGGCAATAGCCGTCAGCGCTCTTTCGCCGCCCGAAAGCAACGATATGTTCCGCAACTGCTTGCCCGGCGGCTCGGCAAAAATTTCGATGCCGGCATCTAATACGCTGCCGCCTTTTTCTACTTCAAGTTGCAGCATGCCCTTGCCGCCGTCAAATATCTCTTTGAATATTTCCTTAAAGTTCTCGTTGATTTTGTCAAAATTCTCTTGGAAAATGACTTCCATTTTTGTAGTCAGTTCTGATATGGTGCCGACAAGCGACTGTTCGGAATCGGATATATCCTTGTAGTGAGTCGAAAGCACTTCATATTCTGCGCTCTTTTCGGCAAACTGTTCGACGGCTTTTTCGTTTATGTCGCCCAGTCTTGACAACTCTCTCTTGATTTTGCGTATTTCTACCGCGCCTTTTTCTTCGGAAAAGTCCTCTCTGCGCAGCGTCAGCGCCGCTTCATAATCCAATTCATAGTCTTCGCTGATTTTTTGCGCAAGCTGATACATGTCATTGTCTAGGTTCTGCAAAAGGTTGTCGACGTTGCTCTTTTTTATTGACAAATCCATAAGCACGGACTTACAGCCGTTTTCTTCACCGCGCAGTTTTTCTTGAGTTTCTTTCAAACGCAGCTTGTGTTCGTCAATTTCTTTTATTTTTGCCGCAATAACTATCAGTTCCTCTTTCTCCTCCTCGGGCATCTCAAGCACGCTGAGTTGTTTGTTGAGGCTTTCTATCATAGCGTCATTGGTACACTTGCGGGATTTGAGGTCCATCAAAGCTGATTTAAGATAGTTTATGTCGTTTGCGGCGGCGTTTATTTCATTTTCGAGAGAGGCTATCGAATGCTCGGCGGTATTGAGTTTCAGCCTGAAATCCGTAACCCTGTTGTTGAGGTTTGAGAATTCAGCGCTTCTTGCCGCAAGCTCTGCGCGCAGTCTTGCAAGCAGTTCGTCTGCGGATACCTTTTTGCTTTCTGCTTCAGAAATGCGGGTGTTTTCGCCGCTGAACAAACTTTCTTTCTCTTTTAGGCTGGCTTCCTTGTTTTCAATATCCCTCTGCAAGCGGCTGACCGCCTCGGCAAGTCTGTTTACTTCGCAATCAGTGTTTGCGCAACGCTCGGTGACTGCGCTTATGTCCTTGTCAATACGGGACAGCTGGTTTTGCAACACGCCCGAAGTCTCCTCAAGCTTTTTCATCTCAGCCTTATAAATGTCTATCTCAGTGCTGACAGCATTATATTTGTTTGTCAGGGAAGCAATTTCTTTATATACATCTTTCAGCAAAGCGTCTCTTTGAAGAATACTGGTGTCGGGCTTTGGTTTTGAGCCGCCGGTTGTGGCTCCGCCTACGGCAAAGTCCTCGCCGTCAAGCGTGACAATGCGAAAACTGTTGTGATATTTTTGCGACAGCCTTATGCCCGTCTTCATATCCTCGACTATGACTACGCTACCCAGCAAAAATCCAAATATATTGCGGTACTTTCTGTCATACTTTATGAGGTCGCATGCCAGTCCCACACAGCCTTCTTCCTCCAGTACGGCTCTGTTTTCGGCGCGCAATGTGCGCGGAGAAATTTTTGAAAGCGCAAGAAAAGTAGCTCTGCCGTAATCATTCCTTTTTAAGAAGTTTACCAGTTCGGCGGTGTCCTCCTCGTCCCTTGTTATGATATTTTGCATGCTTCTGCCCAGCGCTATTTCGATAGCCACCTGTAAAGATGGCGAAACCGTAATAACCTTGCCGACAACGCCCTCGATAAGCGGCGCCGCCTCTTCGGAATTCAGCAGTCTGCGTACGGCATCGGCATAACCCGTCAGATTCTTTTTGTAGTCCTCAAGCATTTCGGCACGGGTGTTCAGCCTGCCAATGTCCTGCCGCAACTGGTTTTGTTGCGACTGCGCTTCTTCCAACTGTTCCAGCAGTCCGGAATAATGCCCGTCAACATTCTTTTTTTGTTCGTACTTGGCTTGGCGCTCATTTTGAAGAGAATTTTGTTCTTCGTCATTTTGTTTCTTCTTTTTTTGCGCGTCGGCAAGCCCAAGTTTTGCTACCGATATCGTCTCTTTGTCCTGTTTCAGCGAATCAGTCAGACCTTCAATCTGCGCTTTGAGCGTGGCAAGCTCGGCTTTGATTTCTCCTTTCTCGTCGCTGGAGCTGAGTATAAATCTGTTTATGTCTTCCAGTTCCTTTGATTTTGCCGCAACATCGCGTTCGGCGTCTTGAAAGCGTGAAATGAGTTCGCCTTCTAGCTGCCGCATCTGCACAAGTTCTTTCAGATGGTCTTCTTTCTCCGCCTTCTTGCTTTCAAGTTTGTGCTTGGCTTCCTCCAGCGCCCGTTCTTTTTGCGCCGCTTCCATATCTATCTCTATTTCTTTCTTTTTTAGCTCTTCCAGTTTTTCTACCGACGCGTCGTGCTGACCCTTGACTTTTTGGTGTTTTAAGCTGAGCTCCAGCCTCTTTTCGTAAAGTTCCTTAGTGTTTTCGTCGGTGCTGTTTATTTCCTCTACGACTTTTTCGTATTCGGCATTTATGCGGCTGAGTTTTTGTTCGGTTTCTTGTATTTTTTTTGCAAAGGCTTCTGACTGCTCTATTATTTCTTTTTTGCGTTCAGCATTGTTTTGGCTTTGATAAATGAAGGTGTTTACTTCAAGTATCTTCAACTCTTCTTTAAGTTCTTTGGCGCGCTTGGCGTCAATAGCCTCTTTCTCCAACGGTCCCAAATCGCTTTCAAGAGTACTGATGCGGTCAAAAATCCTCACCATGTTTTCTCTTGTTTGCGCCAGTTTTCTTTCTGCAATAATTCGTTTTGCTTTGAACTTGCTTATGCCGGCGGCTTCCTCAAAAATTTGCCGTCTTTCGTCGGGTTTTGCCGAAAGAATGTCGGCAATCTTGCCTTGCCCGATAATCGAATAGCCCTCTCTGCCTATGCCTGTGTCTCTGAAAAGGTCGACAATGTCGCGCAGGCGGACTTTTTCGTTGTTTATATAATATTCGCTTTCTCCCGAACGGAATAGTTTTCTGGTGATAACAAGTTCATCAAGGTCGACGGCATAGGTTCTGTCTTCATTGTCAAAAAACATTGAGACTTCGCAATAAGAAAGCGAACGGCGATTTTTTGTGCCGTTAAAAATAATCTCTGACATACTTTTTTGCGCGCGCAAAACACGAGCGCTCTGCTCGCCAAGCACCCACCTGATAGCGTCGGCAACATTCGACTTTCCACAGCCGTTTGGTCCGACGATACAGTTTACTCCGCCATTAAATTCTATGACAATCTTATCGGCAAAGGATTTGAAACCATAAATTTCAATTTTCTTAAAGTTCAATTAGTTAACCTCTGTGCAGTGAATTGCTTACCTTGTCATTATAATATCAAACACGACTTTTTGCAAGAAAGAATTATCATTATTATAAAATCCATATCTATGTGCTTGTCAGACCATGCACTTTGGTTTTTTTGTAACATTATTGTCATTGACAATACCTGGCATGAGTACTATAATTACCTCTAAGGGGATTATGCGTTCAAAATATTATCCATATCCTTATGTCCTTTAATATCGCCACATAAAATCGTACAATAACTCATGGAAAGAGCCATGGCTTTACTATATTAAAAAAAATAGCAATCCATTGTAAAGGAGCAGAAATGATTGAATTGCAGAATATCGTCAAAATTTACGGCAAGGGAGACGCCGCCGTACACGCTTTACGAGGCATCAATATGAAAATTGAACGCGGCAAATTTACTGCCGTCATCGGAAAAAGCGGCTCAGGCAAATCTACCTTGATGAACATAATCGGAGGTCTTGATTCGCCCACCGAAGGCAAAGTTTTCTCAAGCGGTGTGGACCTGACCTCCCTTTCAAAAAATGAATTGGCAGATTATCGCAACAAAACCACCGGGTTTATTTTTCAGTCGTTTTATCTTGAACCCACCTTCACTGTGCTTGAAAATGTGGCAATGCCGCTTACAATCAGGGGCGTTCCCAGAAAAGAGAGAGAAATAGCCGCCAAAGAAATCATAGAAAAACTTGGTTTAAGCGACAAATTGCAAAAAAAAGCCTCCGAACTTTCCGGCGGACAAAAACAAAGAGCGTCCATTGCCAGAGCGCTGGTACATAACCCTGAGATTGTGTTGGCAGATGAGCCAACGGGCAACCTGGACAGCACAAACGGCGCCGAAGTCATAAAGATATTGCGCGACATATGCGAGACGGGCAAGAGCGTCGTGCTTGTCACACACAATATTGAAGACGCCAAACAAGCCGACATTATTTTTGAAGTAAAAGACGGGCTCATTGAGAAGGAGTTGCGGGCATGAGGTTTCTCGATACTTTGAAATTATCCTTGCACAGCATATTCCACAACAAAGCAAGGACATTGATTACCGTAATCATTGTTTTTGTAGTAAGCCTTTTGATTATGCTGATAAGCATTTTGGGATTGAGTTTTTATACCAGTCTGGAAACAACTTTTATCAATATGTATGATGAATCAGGCACCACATTTTCGCTGAACAATCAGTGGATATCTTCAAGCGACGGAACATACAAGTTGCGGGGCATCACCCGTGAGGAATATGAAATATTTATGGAAGAGTTTTCCGCATACCCCGAACTTATGGACAATATCAGCATCTCGGGGAATATGGTTCAGGCAAACTACATTCATGATTTTGAAGATGTGCCGGCTTCGCAACAACAAAAAAAAATTAAGGAAAATCTTGGGAATTTCCAGTATCCGCAATATGATACTCAGGTGTTTTCTCCGCTTGGAGACCTTGACACTAATTCAAAAGCGATTAGCTATCTCAAAGACGGAAGATTATGGACGCCTGAAGACGCCGGACAAAAATACATATGGGTAAGCCAGTCATTTATTGCAAACGCCCTTCTTTATGGTGATAGATATCTGTCGATAGGTGACAGCGTAGTTATTTCTATACTATATTGGAAATACGAGAACAGCAACCACAAGGAAGTTTTCAAATTCGAAAAATTCAAGATAGCAGGCATTTTTTTGGACTCAGCGTTGAAAGAACTTAATATTATGGCAAACCTGTTTCTTGACCTTGATACTGCGTACGAAATATTTGGTGATGATTATTATATTGATAATATCACCATAATACACGAACCCAGAATAGGATACAACCTCAATGAAGAATACAAAAAAATGAGTGCCATTACTGATTCCCTCAATGAGCGCATTGAGCCGAGCATGTATCAGTCGCAACCGCAACTGCGTTTCAGCTGTAACCTTGTCGACAACCTCAAAGAAGCCAGAATTGTCGGACTGGTAATGACAGGCGCGGCGGTTTTTATTTGTTTTTTCATTTTGCTTGTATCGATAGGCAGCGTTGCAAACTCTATCATTATTTCCATAGACAAAAACAAAAGGTTTTTGGGAGTTATGATGGCTGTGGGACTCAACAAACGCGGGGTCAAGCGCATAATAGAATTTGAATCGTTGCTTATAATAACGCTAGCCACCGGCTTGGCGTACGGCGTACTGCTTGCTTTGAAGCCTTATTTTGCAACCATTTTGAAAGGACTGCAATTTTCAGAAATACTTGACATAGTCATAGTTATGCCGGCGTATATCCCTATTGCTACAATTTTGGGTTTCATACTGATGGCGCTGCTTTTCGCAAGAAAAAGTCTGGCAAAAATAACCAATATGGATGCCATTTCTGTCATTAGTGAGGTGGCATAATGAAAAAGAACACAAAATCAAACATAAAAGTTTCAGATTATATCCGACTTGGACGGATAAGCATAAAAGCAAGAAAAAAGTCGACACGAAACACCGTCTTTGGCATGGCATTCGGACTTATTCTGCTTGTTCCTATGATATTCTTTGCGCTGAGTTTTTATATTGATATGGCAAACAAAGTAAATTCTATCAAAACGGCGTCATGTCTTTCAATACCATTAAAGAACATTAATGACAGCTCCCCGGCCACTGCTTACAAAGCGTATACTCAAGAAAGCATAGGTGCAGAAGGCTTGCCTGCGTTTGCAAGTTACAATGACCTTATAGGATTGGAAGAAGTTGAAGAGTATATCCTGTCAGAATACTCCAACTTCAACGAATACACCTTACAATTAAAAGTCGGCTCAAAAATATACGATTTGGACACTCCACCGGAATCATACTACTTTCATGGCATGAATCAATTAAAAATTATTTATACAGAGGAATCGACTTGCGACATGTTCACAGCTGCGGAGCTTGCCGACTACAAAAAAATGACGGGTAGCGCCCTGCCCTTTTTAGACATGTGCGACAGCGGCTTCAGCAAGCAAACAAAAGGTAAGAATGAAATAATCCTTTCCGAAGTATTGCTGAAAAAGTGGGGCATAAAAAATGAAGAAGTGGCAAACAAAAACATCAGCATCCTTTTCCCGGCCGCAAAGGTAGAGCAGGGACAGTTTTTTCATTACACCATAGACAACGACAATATATCAACAAACGCTTACAAAACGCCCGGAGAAGATTGGGATATGGACAAGACTTATAATGAAGGCGACCTGGTCAATCTTTACGGCACTTCTTATATCGCGCGCAGAACTACTACGGAAACTCCCGAGCATTCCGATGATTGGGAGGTTTTGCAGTACCAATTTTATCTTTGCTATGATTACAAGGTTGTCGGCATTCTCAAAGAAGATTTTTTTACATTGCCGAACAAACAGGAAGAAGCTCACTTTTGGGTAAGCGCAGCTTCCGTATATTATCAGGAAGGAGAACAGAATTATAAGCCCATTGGTTATACAATCACACAAAGGGAAACAGAAAGTCCGTTGTTGACCTTTGAAGAAAGCATTGAAAATGTCATTCACCGCAACAAAAATCAGCAGTATATGATGCTCATACAACTCTATGCTGACCGCTACAATGAAATATGGGACATGAACAACATCACCTACGAACTGAATCGCATGATAATTCAGCTTCAGATGCAGGACTTTGCAAAAATGCACGATGTAGTCACCCAAACAAAAGATATGTTAAAGTTGGCTTACGGCTCTATGGACGCAACCAGTTTTGAATCACTCATAACAAATCAAATATATGTTCAGTTCAGTATAATAAACCGTTTGGGCAGTATAATAATTATCGTGTTTGCTATTACCGGCGGCATAATATTCTTCACCAACATGCTGAATCTGCTGAACACCGTAAGATACTCCGTAGAAAGCCGAAAAAATTATATCGGCGTCATGAGAGCAATCGGAGCAAAGAGCAGCAGCATTCCAAAACTCTATATTTTTGAAATGCTGATTATTTTCTTCAAAACTTTTATTTGGGTAGCCATATTCAGCTCTTTGATAGCATACGGAATTAAATATCTCTTAGACAAAATATTTGTATTCATTGAGTACATAGTGCGTTTTGAAGTAAACTTTTGGTATTTCCCCATTACTTTGGGCGGAGCGTTCTTCATAACCACTTTAATCGGCATTCTTTTTGCAATCACATCTTGCCGAATAACGGCATACCAGCCGATATTAAAAACAATGCTAAATGAACTATAAGGAGGCAAGAATGAAAAAAATTGTTTTAGTATTAACATTTCTTGCTATTGCGCTTTTGCTGACAGCATGCGGAGGCAATGAGCTCACATATAACAGCCCCGGCAAAATAATCATAAATGTAACAAATGACGACATTGCTCTGTCTGACATTCAGGTGTCGGCAACCGACGACGACGCCGAAATAGACAAATCAAACGGCAAAATCTCCATAAGCGTCAGCAACCTGTTGCGAAAACGCGTTACCCTTGCTGCCGAAGGATATGTAACTCGTACGGTACTTGTGCGAAGTATCGATTATAATGCCGAAGGTATATATGAAACACAGGTAACTCTTGAAGAAAACTATATTTTTCTTGCGCTGACCATTGTTACAAACGCCGCTGCTGACGCAATAGAATTGACTTCAGACGATATCGTTTCCTTAAATAACAAAGGCAAGGTTTTTGACATTAAATTTTTGTATGACTCTACCCCCGAACTTACCGTCAGCGCAGAGGGCTATTCTTCTTATACTCTGACATTGAACGAAAGCGAAATTCAAGGCAGAATCAGCGCAAGGAAAATAATGCTGGTTCCCGCAGACCATACGCTAGTAGAAATTCAACTGACAAGCGGTAAAGATGCATATCTCTATACCAACCCTAACAGACATGTCAGTTCATTCATTGCAGGCAACAAGACAAGTTTTGCTGTGCCAAAAAACTGTTCCGCCAGCATTTCGGTACAGGACACAATAAACATGTATAATTATGGGAATCTTGATATCCCCCGGGAATTGTTAAGTCAAAGCAATTTTTTGAGTTATTCTATTGATGATTTGAGCCTTAACATGAGTTATACAGTTATTCCTTATACGGGCGACGCTACGACGCAAAGTATCTTATGTGCCATAGCAAAAAAAGACGGGAGCGACTATATTCTTCAAAAAACCATAGAATTTTATGAAATATTTACAGATACTGCATATTTTTCCCCAAAAGAGGATTATTACATCTTTGTGATGGGATACGATGGCAAGATAAGGTACAAAGAAATGGATATATCCCATGCTTCACCTCCTGAACCGTTTTCAGCTCCGAATTTTGAAGTTCGGTTTGAGCAAAGCGACCCGACAATAGACACTTATGTAAAAGTTATCGACATAGCAGGCGACAGAACAGATTTCTCGGGGGTAAGATGTACGTCCGACTACGATGAGGAGTTGGGCGAAATATCCGACGGCAATATTTTGCCAATCAATCCTCAAGGATTTTTTCGTGAGGTTTATTTTTATAACATTCCTGAAGGTTATCGGGCACTGTCTTGGGAGTACTTTACCTCTGAAGATAGGCAAGGCAGTTTTTTATTGACCGGCATATATGAAATAGTAGTTGCGCCAACAATCGATATTTATGTGCATATAGATTCTGCTTCCTCTTATGAAGGCATGAAGATTAACAACATTGCAGACCAGACTTCATATTATTTTGACGAAAACAACACTGCGTTTGTCAGTGGCTTTGATTTTTCATCATCCTTTTATGTCGATATAGGTAATCACGATTTTTATTCCAGTATTGGTTATCTTATCGGAAACTACAAAAAAATTAAACGAAATGAGGCCGGAGAATACCATGTGACCATTAGTTTATGAAAAACTTTCCACCTTGCTTTTCTTTGTAATATGTTATAAAATAAAAGTATATTACAAAAGCGAGGTATATCGTGATATTTTTGAAAAACAAAAAACTGGTTTTTCTTGCAATAATTATACTTTTACTAATCACTGGCTTGACGCTGGCTGTTGTGGCATATGTGCCCTCTTTGACAGAGGTCACGGTTGAGGCATACGATGGCATCAAAGCCGAGGATTTTTCCATAGAAAATGCCGTAATACTTTTCAAATACAGAAACGGCAGTATCAAAACCATGCAAGTTACCGAGGATATGTTGTCAGATGAAGATTTAGCAAAGCTGACTACTCCGGGCAGACACACCGTTACCATAAATTATGAAAAACGAAAAAGCGTGCAAACCGAAATAAACCTTTTACGGGGAGCCAAAAGCCAGGTCGTTTTGAACAGGATTTTGCAAGGATTGCAAAAGACCGCCGTAGACAACAACATAAACGGCGAGTTTGAGTTTTCTGCATATTACCAAAAGCAGGGAGAAGCGCGCAAAGAATATACGCTTTCGCTGAAATTTACGCTTGACATTGACCAACATGACGGCGCAGAGAACTATCTTGGACTGGAAATAACCGAAGACAAAAATGTATTGTTGGGCATTTATTACAAAGATGACAAACAATACCGCCCCAATCTCTATCTGAAATCCGATGGGCCCTTTGTCCCATTGATGAGCAAGACTGAAAATAAATTTAAGAGCGTGTCCGCTGACGAATATTTTGGCGACGCTAAAGCGCCGACAGAGGAAGAGCTTTGGACTGTGGATTTTATCATTGACAGCGTATTGTCGTTTGTCGGCGATGCCGGCATGAAGCCTATCGTCAATACAGTGCTGAATTTGTTATTAAACAATGCTGCGCTGTCCGACGACGGTTTGGCGGCGTCTATTAACATAGATATGAATAACATACTGAAATGGCTGCCGCTTGCCGCACTTGCGCCCGGAATTATGGATACCGCAAACAACTTTTTGAGTTCATTTGTACCTAATCTTACCCTAAACGACACATTGAAAGGCATTTCCGAGCCGCCTACATTGCGCCTAAAAGTGCTTTTTGACGACAACGGCGCATTGCGTTCTTTAGATTTGAAAGACGACCGCAACAATAGCGCCATAAACAACTCTTTGCATTTGTCGGTTGATAAAAAAATAAATGCTGGCATAAATGTGCAAAAAGTTTCCTTACGAGCCGACGACAGTTCTTTTACTTTGCCCAACGATAAGGGTATCGAGGATTGGGAAGAAGGAGAAGTTTCCTTTGAAAGATGGGTGCTTTGGCAATACAACCGCATGATAGGCGAAGCGCAGCCACAACCCGACGCGGAGGGCATCATCTCATACCGTGACATAGACTATGTCGGCGATGACAGCGTTTTTCACAAATTAGATGTATACCGTCCGCAAGACAAAGGTCAAGACGCTTTGCCCGTTATCATAAACATACACGGGGGCGGCTGGACTGCGGGCAGCAAAGAAGCAACTCTCAGATATTGTCAATATCTTTCACTCCAAGGTTTTGCTGTCGTCAACATAAATTATCACCTTTTGCCCCATGCCGTTATGCCCGAGCCTATGCAGGATATATTTGCTGCATTCAATTTTGTTATGGATGAAGACAATGCCGAGCTGTACGGATTTGACACAGACAATGTCTTTCTTACGGGAGATTCCGCAGGCGGACATTATGCCATGCTGGCGCTGTCGGTGCTTGTAGACCCCGAATTGTCGGCTCTTTACGGCGTATCCAGTGATATAGCATTCAATGCCGCAGGAGTCAACAGCACGGGATTTACCTTCACTGAGGTACTCAAACTGCCCCTGCCCTTTGCGCATTTTTATGTAAATCAGTTTTTCTCCGACGAACTGCCATATACTGCATACAGAGATGACCCGAGATATATAGACATGGCGCGGTCTTTGAATTTGGAAAATAACAAAATAGAAAGATTTCCGCCAATGTTTGTTTCCTCCGCACACGGAGATACATTTAGCGTTCATTCCGACAGACTTATCGACAACCTTGAAAAAGCCGGCGTGGAATATATCTATGACTTCCGCGAATTTGATGACATTGACAACCCCGAAAGGTACTTTCTTGGACATGACTTTAATATCAATGCCCTTGACTGGACTGTCAGTAAAGCCGTCAACAATGCCCTGTGCGACTTCTTCAAGCAATATTTGACGGAATAATAAGAGAACAAATAGTTATCAGAATTTTAATCTGTTTTTGCTAGACAAAAACAGATTTTTTATCTACAATATATAAAGCAAGGCGCTGGTGTAGCTCAATCGGCAGAGCGCAGCATTCGTAATGCTGAGGTTGTGAGTTCGATTCTCACTACCAGCTCCAAAAATAAGCCCAATTCTTGACCAAAAGTTAAGATATGGGCTATTTTTATGCCTATTTTTTATTCGTCTAATTTTCCATAATCCGTAATGGTACACAAAATAGTACACAAGTATGAAATTTTTAAATAATAATGCTTCAAATTGGATGTAAGATTTTGAAGGTTTTAAGCTGTTTTTGATTATTTTTTAACATTTCATTACTGCTTTATAAAACTATTTTTATCCTATAAGGCTGATGTTAGGAATTGTCTTTGTAACATTATAAATCAATTTTTAATAATTCTAATTCAGACATACAAATGTTATAGCAACTGCAAAACTAAATTTTTTCATAAATTCTCTCCTTCATCTATCCACCTTCCAAATAATGCAAAATCTGGACCATCTTCATTATAGATATATTCTTCCAAGGTGGGAAAAGGCATATCCTCTTCAAAATCCCATTTGTTTATAAATTCGAGGTCCGAGTACCAACCATCAAAAATATATCCTTCTCTTTCCGGAATAGGCGGAAGAGTGTTTATCCTTTCACCAATTTCAATATCATCGGACCAATAAAAATCTTCAGTACCCATTTGTTTGTTTTCAACTTTGATAAAATAACCTATATTGGGAATTAGTCCTTCTAAAAACCACATATGTATCATTAACGAGGGGCCTAAATATAACTTAACAGTTTCTTTATGCTTTTCTTTCAATTTGCTATAACTAGATGTATCTCTCATCACAATAATCTTGGGGGTATGCGTTTCTGAAACTTCAAAATCCAAACTGATACTTTTTAAATCACGAGTGTTAATAAAAAGTTTTTGCAATTCTTTACGAAAGCTTAAAGGACTATATTCAGGATTACCATAAGGATCTCCTAAATATCCTACATATTTGCCATTAATCTTTTCTGGAATAATTAGCTCCTTAACTTCATAACCCATTTTTGTGAGTCGACAAATAGCTATTCTTCCCTTATATTCTATACAGTTAAAATAATCTGTTCTAAATAATGTAGGGTCATCAGTATAAAAATTAATTTCATTTTCTTTTTCATTACTCACAGGAATTAGATTGCACCCTGTCAAAATGAAAATCATCAGAATAATTATGATAGTAAGACTTATTATTTTTTTATACATAATCTATTCTCCAAACAGCTGTCAAAGTGATGTTCCTTAACTCTTCTGCCAATATATAAGTTATATATTCTCCGTTTTCATCTTTCCAACCAGCTAATAATTCGTAAATCTATCTTGCTTTCTACGATGAATAATAACTTATCATGATTACAAAGGCCACGTCCATTGAAATTTAGTATTATATACAAATTCCTCAAATGATATTTCTAATTGAAATTTTGCATCTTGCCCTACAATTTTTAATACATAGTCTCCGCTTGGTAAATCAAGTTGAATCAATCCTTTGTAGGTTTTGTCAATAATAATATATACACTATCATATTGAACCAATACTACTTTAAATCTGCCTTTTTCAATAGTTAAATTAACATCAAAGACAGGATTGTTCGGCAATGAAAGTTTACTAATTCCTTTTACTCCACAAAAACGTATTATATCTAATTTAGATTTTCCCAATATGTATGCTTTTTTTGTTGCTGAATTAAATTTACTATTTTCACTAGAAATAGAACTATCGTTGTCATATATTTCATTGAATTTATCACTTTGCGCATTATAAACAATAAAAAATATTGAAGTAAATATACAAAACAAAACAAAACCAATAAGACCTTTTTTTGTAAACCTAGTTGTTTTTTTCATAAATGAATTATCCTTTATATTAATTTTTTTATCCTTTACTTTCTTAACATTACCCGCATCCAACAATCATCTTCTAAATACCATGGTGCCAAATAATATTTGCTCTATCAAATTTTGGATAATCAAGCTTACACAACTTCAACCCATTTAGCATATAAAGTGCCACTAGGTGCTCTTTCTATTGTATCGTACTTTGTACCGCTGAAATCATCGGAAACATACCATCCGCCAAAAGTATAGCCTTCACGGAAAGGATTGCTTAATCCATAACTTTTTGTATTAACTATATTTCTTTTATCAATTGATACAACATAAGTTTTATCTTGTGATAAAGTGCAGTTCCAAATTATAGGTCTGTTATAACGATTCCAATTCCCATCCCATCCGTCGAGTTCGGATATAGCCTCAGCGTATATTGTTAAATTACTGCCGGTGAATGCGTCCCAACCTATACTTGTTACCCTGTCGGGTATTGTTATGCTTGTTAACCCGTCGCAGCCCGAGAATGCCCAATTTCCTATGCTTGTTAGCTCACTGTTCTCTCCAAAGGTTATAGTTGTTAAATCATCACACCAATAAAATGCATCATCTCCTATGCTCGTTACACTGTCAGGTATTATTATGCTTGATAAACTGCTACAGCCGTGGAATGCATAATCTCCTATGCTTGTTACACTATCGGGTATTATACTACTCTTACATCCCAAAATTAAAGTGTTCGTAGCTATTTCTATAACGCAATTATCAATGGATTTATAAATAGTATTATTTATATTTACGCTGATTGACTCTAGCCCGCTGCAACCGCAGAATGCCCTCCAACCTATTCTTGTTACACTACCCGGTATTGTTATGCTTGTTAAACTGTTACATCCTGAAAATGCTGACGAACCTATGCTAGTTACACTGTCGGGTATTGTTATGCTTGTTAAACTGTTACATCCTGAAAATGCTGACGAACCTATGCTAGTTACACTGTCCGGTATTATTATGCTTGTTAAATTACTGCAATTATAAAACAACCTATTTCCTATACTTGTTACACTGTCGGGTATTGAATATTCACCGACAATGTTTTTATTAGCCATAATAATATCAGTTCTATCAGCTGAATATACAAATCCATCTTCTACTATATATTGATTAGGATTTCCTATGGATTCTATATGGTTGTCATATTCTAACCAATTGCCAGCTGTTTTATATGCATTTACACTTTCTGCTAAAACATAAATTTTATAGCTTAATGGTAAATAATCGAGTACACTACTATCACATAAACTTGGTGGTTTTTCTGCCTCTGATGTTATACTTATCAAACTTTGGCATTCATAAAATGCATGATTGCCTATGCTTGTTACGCTATTTGGTATTGTTATGCTTGTTAAACTATCACATTCATTAAATGCATAATCACCTATACTTGTTAATTCACTGTTCTCCCCAAAAGCAACGCTTGTTAAACTATCACAACTATTAAATGCATGATTGCCTATGCTTGTTACACTATCTGGTATTGTTATGCTTGTTAAACTGTTGCAATCATAGAATGCTCTGCTTGCAATCCCTTTAGTCCCGTCTAATAATACTATACTTGTATCAGAAAGCATTTCTCCTTTATATTCCAATACTACTTTGCCTGCATATACTAATCCATTAGGTAGGCTATTATACCATGCTGTATTATAAAACGCATCTTCTCCTATGCTTGTTGCACTGTCTGGTATTGTTATGCTTGTTAAATTATCACAACTAGTAAATGCATTATTGCCTATGCTGGTTACACTGTCCGGTATTTTTATGCTTGTTACACTATCACAATTGATAAATGCTAAATCTCCTATGCTTGTTACACTATCAGGTATTGAATATTCACCGACAATATTTTTGTCAGCCATAATTAACATTGTTCTATCAGCTGACCACACAAATCCATCTTCTACAATATATTGATTAGGATTTCCTATTGCCTCAATGTGGTCTGCACCTTCTCTAAATTTTGATTTATAACAATCAACGCTTTCTGCAGGAACATATATTTTATAATTTACCAATGAATTAAATATGCTATAATCATCTAAAAGACTATCATCAAAAAGATTATCAGTTAAATAACTATCATCTAAACTAGGTGGATCAATAGCATTTATTAATATGCTTGTTAAACTATAACATCCAAGAAATGCTGTATACCCTATGCTTCTTAAGCTATCGCCTATTGTTACATTTGTTAAGCCAAAACAAGCAGCAAATGCATTATCCCCTATGTGTGTTACACTATCGCCTATTGTTACATTTGTTAAGCTATCGCAAAAAGTAAATGCGTCATCCCCT
This sequence comes from Christensenellales bacterium, assembly GCA_050309775.1. Lineage (GTDB taxonomy): Bacteria > Bacillota > Clostridia > Christensenellales > DTU072 > DTU072. The sequence continues at coordinate 35,371 of JBNRMV010000016.1, forward strand.
ATGTATGTTACACTATCTGGGATACTTATGCTTGTTAAACTATTGCAACCTAAGAATGCCCTACTTTCTATGTACGTTACACTATCTGGGATACCTATGCTTGTTAAACTACTGCAACGTAAGAATGCACTATTTTCTATGCTTGTTAACTTACTGTTTCCCCAAAAAGTAACGCTTTTTAAACTATCACAACTATAAAATGCGTCAGTGCCTATACTTGTTACACTATTTGGGATACCTATGCTTGTTAAGCTATCGCAATGACGAAATGCTCTTTCGCCTATCCTTGATACAGGTAATTTGTTATATTCTGATGGAATAACTACCTTTTCTTTTGTTGACACACATTTTACAACTGTATAAGAATTTTCTTCCTTTTTTAAAATAAAACCATTATACTCTATTTCTTCAGTTTCTTCAGTTTTTGTTGAACAACCGTATAAAAATGCTACTATCAGTATAAAAAAAACAAAAACAACAAGTATTTTAAACTTACTCATAACATCACCCTTTCTGTTGAGTAACCTATAAAGGCAACTATAATAATATATTCATAATAACATTATAAAGGTAATAAGTTAAAATTGCAATATGCACGGCACACTCTGAGTTCTCCGTTTTCAAAATCTATGTCCTGCCATTCAAGGCCGCACAGCTCGCCTCTTCTTAATCCTGTAAATAAGAGTATTAGTAACGCTGTTTTTATCCTTATGTCTTCTTCCTGCCATAAGCCTTCAGCAAACTTCTTAGCGCTTTTATCGTCGAGAATTTTTATTGGTTTCTTTGGGTCTTTGATTGTCATAATATATTCGCTTTTTGCGTAGTTTTCTTTTATTATCTGCTGTTTCTTTGCTACCGATAGTATTGCTCTCAATACTCTGTAGTGCCTTGTAACTGTTCCGCTCTGCACTGGTTTTGATTCGTTTATTACAGTGAACAGTTCATTTACCCTGCACCCTATAGCTTTAGCTATTGGCTTTGGATCTATACTAATCCAGTAGACAACAAATAAGATAAAGTTTACAATTAAAATACACATAAAAGGAGAATCGTCTAATGACAAACAATCAAACCAACAACAAGTACAGCGAGGACTTTAAGAAGAGTCTTGTTATGCTAAACCAAAATGGCAAAACACTTGCCAGTATATGCAAGGAATATAATGTATCTTCCTCTGCTCTTAATCGTTGGGTTAAGCTTTATGCGGAAGTTAAAACTGATAGCGGTGAAGTGCTTACAATGCAACAAGTAAAATCACTGCAGAAAAAACTCGCAGCTCTTGAAGAGGAGAATATTATATTAAAAAAAGCGATTGCCATCTTCACGCCACACTCAAACAAAGACTAAATGCTGTTTATTCATTAAGATTGCAGCACAGAATTAGTACGCTTTGTAGAGTTCTTAGAGTAAACAGAAGTACATATTACAAACATTTCTTTGGAGAAAAGTCTAAAAGATTAAAAGATAATGCTAATATTAAGATTGCAATTTTAGAATTATATAACAAACACAAGCAGAGACTTGGCGCGTTTTCTATGAATTCGCACCTATTACGTGATTATGGCATTAAAGTCAGTGTCGGGAGAGTGTACCGCCTGATGAAATCAATGAACCTTCCCAAAATGTCTACAATTAAACAAAAACCTAACTATTCTATCATACCTATTAATGAATCGCTGAATTTGCATAACCTGCTTAAACAACAATTTGACCAGACAGCGCCCAATCTTGTATGGTGCGGAGATTTTACTTATATTAATATAGGTAAAAATAGATTTGTTTACCTTTGTGTTATTATTGATTTGTTTTCAAGAAAAATAATTGCCTACACTGTAAGCGCAAAGCATAATGCCCAAATGGCTATAGAAACCTTTAAAAAAGCATACTATTCAAGAAATTGTCCAAAAAGTTTAATGTTCCATTCCGATCAGGGAAGTGAATATACCTCAAAAGAATACCGCATGCTCATGGATAATTATGCTATTACTCAATCTTTCTCAAAGAAAGGGCATCCCTATGATAATGCTGTAATGGAGTGCTTTTTCAAGTATGCAAAGAAAGAAGAGTTCGATAGGCATTCCTATACTTCATTGGAAGAGGTTAAATCTGCTGCATTTGAATACATAGAGGGTTATTATAACTCAAATCGTTTTCATAGTTACAATAACAACAAGACCCCTAATCAAAAAGAAAAAGACTACTTTGGCAATAAATAATCTTCTCTTTGCTTTAGGGGTTTAACCGCTAAAGCATTGCCCCTTCGCGACCACCCCGATTGGGTAAATTATTTATATAATACTTTCACAAATACTGTCTACTTGCTTGACTTCGGTCCATCAACAATGCCGTTAATAGATTATCATCCCATTCGCCACTGATTTTATTAAGCGCTATATTCAAGGCTTTTTCCTTCTGCAAGTCTATATCCAACACAACGCAGTCAACCTCTGTATGCCCTAAGTGCATTAAGACCTTTAACCGCTGATGACCGCCCACCACATTGCCTGTTCTTTTGTTCCAGATAACAGGCTCCACATAACCGAATTCTTCTATTGACCGCTTAAGTTTCTCAAACTCCTCATCACCCGGTTGAAGATTCTTTCTAGGATTATATGTAGCTGGTTTAAGCTTGCCTATTTCAATTTTTTCTATTTGCATTTTGACTCCTTATTCTTTTCAAGAAAACCACATTCCAGTTGAGTGTGGCTACATATGACTTTCATATTAACTTAACATTTGAACAACATAATCCTATTAGGAGAAAAGATATGAGAAGAACAATGGTAATTATATTAGTAGCTTTTATTATGATTTTTTGCTGTTCTTGTAATAGGATTCACAAAGCAGATGCTGCTGAAGACATCTCCTTGGCAGAATCAGCGACAACCTTGACCTTGCAGTCGTATGAAAAGGAAAAAAAACCTTCTACAACCGACTCAGCAATAGCTGTGTTATTACAGCCGCATATAGATAACGCCATAGAGGATTATTTTGGAAAGCGTACACAATATGCTCTTTATGATGCTAAAGTAGACCGCATATCCCAAGTAGGTACAGATTTTATATTCCAAATAGTGATTACTGTTCCCACCTTTCACGGCCCGCATAATCCACCCTACGGATTGGAAACAATGACATTTACGATAAAATCTGGTGGTATCGTAATACTTGATAAATATGAACACAAGGATGTTAAACCATAAGAATAAATTACCTTTCTACCGCTATTTTATATATTTCCATTTATTCTCCATACATTGAAAAAAGGCACTTTGAGTACCTCAGACTGTAGACAAAAGCCATCTGTGAAAGGTGGTTTTTGTTATTTTATCACTACCATTTGATATTGACCTCGCTCCCGTCCTTGTATCTTGGTTAACATATATCCCTCAAAACAATTAAATTATATATTAATTTTACCATTCCATATGTTTTAGGGTCTACTATTTTAAAGAAATAGACTGCCGACACTTTGTCGACAGTCTGGAGCGTTTCTAATGAAACGCTTTTTTTCATATAACATTTTGTATGGTTGTTCTGATTGTTGTTCTTGACAGAATAATTCCTTGCTGATATAATTTTGTTATTCACAAACAGCAATTCCAATATATTTAATAACAAAATAGAAATCGTTGGACAGATAATAGGTAGGGGGGGGGTCAAAACATGAAACAGAAGTTGTTGTTTACAAGTGGTATATTGCAAATTCTATGGAGTGTGCTTGCTTTCTTCTTCGGAAGCATATCCTTTGGTGTGGTTGTTTTTATTGTAAGTAAGGGCGGCATATTCCCCGAAACCCCACCCGAACCTCTTTCTATCTTGCAAATATTAGTCTTTCTTTCTGTAGGCTTAATAATCCTTATTGGTTGTGCCGCAGTTTTATCTTTTGGAATAATATTGACTAGAACTAGCAAGTACAAAAAGCTTGCAATAATTCTTTCCACGGTTATTCTCTACGTTCCGCCAGCCCTTGGGATATATATCCTTATCAAAAGTTCGCTAGGCGCCATGATTCTTGTTTCTCCTATCTTTATACTCCTTTTGGCTCCCATTGTTATAATTATTATCAATTTTATCTCTATGTTTATAAAACAAGAACCATACAAAACGGCTTAAGATTTTAATAAAAATTATTAGTCGATTATGCAAAGACCAAATGATGTCTTCATTATCGCGGCATAATTAATACTCATTAAACCACTATTGTCCCCCCTTTCGTTGCCGTTCTCAATAAAAGCGTTTGTATGAGACGGTTTTTTGTTTAGAAAACAATAGTTTGTTGTTTTTGTAAACAACATAAAAGCGGCGAATTTTTTGCCCGCCGCTTTAGAGTGTAGACAAATATGATATTGAAGAATTAAGGACCTGCGCCTTAATTCTTCACCCTTACGAGCAAGCAAACGAGGAGCGACGCGTTAAGCAAATGTGCCTGTGTGCACATTTTTAGCCCAAAGCTCGTGAGCGATGATAGTTAAGCGTGGCGCAATGAAGGAAAGCAAGAAGCGAAAGCAACTGCAGTTTTCCCTGAAAGTCCGCGGTGTTTGCGCTTGGTGGGAAAAGGCTGGCGGCTTTGTCGACAGCCTGAGGTACTTTGAGTACCTTTATATAACTTTTCAGTTGCCTATATTATTAACTTGCCTTTATTCGTTGCTCTGTGTCTTCTATTGCTCCGATAAGGAAACTCTCGTCCAGTCCCACATCTCTATAGCCTTGTTGTATTGCCTCGTAGTACCGTATATTCGGAAGCGCTGGGCTATGCTCGTTCATTATATACACAAGAGCTTTCATAAGGTTGCCGTTACATTCAACCTCAACATATTCTTTTCTGTATAAGTGAGGATATCCCTCGTATCTGTCAAGAGCTCTTTCGCTCATTTCGTCTATATCCCAAACCGCTATCGGTGTTATCGCTCCAGCCTTTGGAACTATTGTGGCTACCACTCTAAAGGTTAGCTGATAGTCTTTCAGCATAGCCGTCCCCACCACCTTAGCGGTGGGACAGCGCATTGCCATTTGTTTTAGATTTAGATTGCTTCCATACGCTATATATTTCATTATGCTGCCCTCCTTCCATGTCTCCAGGCTATATCGCCTTCTAGGTTTGCTAAGAGATGTAGTCTTGCTGTCTTGTACTCTTCGCCGTTTAAGCCCAGTCTTATCAGCCATGTTCTGAAGGTGAACTTTGGGTTTTCACTTACAGTTTCTCTTCTGCTTGCGCCTTTTTGTATTTTTGCTTGGTTGCTTATTGCTAGGCATAGCTGAATGTACGCTTTTACCTTGCCAGCGTGCAGTGTTGAGTTGAACATTCTCAGCTCCACAGTTCCCTTCTGGAACACACTATGCAGGTTGAGCGCGTGGTATCTGCTGCTATGATAATGATTGTAGCTGCCGTCTCTGCCCTCATACCATATTTTCTTTACTTCGGCTATAGTCTTAGGTCTTTTTTTGGTAAGCTCGTCTAGCAGTTTGCCCTCTACTTTTTTACACCATTTATTTATTCTTTCAGGTCTTACTTGTAACGCTTTGAACAGCATTGTTTCTTTGCTTGCCATTATATTAGCTATATTCTTTAAGCTTTTTGCCGTATGCTGGCTGGCGTCTATATGCACATGCAGTCCGCAGCTTTCGTTGACCTTTGCGCCCGCTCTTCTTATCGCCCTTACGATATTTTGTATTGTTTCGATATCCTCGTAGTTGCATATCGGTGACACTAGCTCGCATCTGTACTCAGGACCGGCGTAGCTACTGTTTGAGTTTTCCTGTCTTATGCTTGAGTCGCTTACTATCTTCCATCTTCTGCCATCTGCATCTCTTACCGAGTAGGTGTTGTAAGCTCCGCCG
>JBNRMV010000017.1:0-99568 GCA_050309775.1 Christensenellales bacterium
TCAGCAGGTTGATGGTTCGATTCCATTAGCCAGCTCCATTTGGAAGGATTCCCGAGTGGCTAAAGGGAGCAGACTGTAAATCTGCCGTCAGTGACTTCGATGGTTCGAATCCATCTCCTTCCACCAAACATATCAAAACACCCCCTAAAGGGTGTTTTTTCATTTTGGTTAGAAACTCTGGTATGCAACTGGTATTCCTATAATAAGTCGGAGGGGCTTACAAAGTCATTATTCTCTTTTATCTTGGCTTATTAGCTTTAATCGGATATATAATTATTAAATACTTCCTCCGCATCTATTGAAGAAAAGACATTATAGATTTCTTTCAATTGTCTGTCAATTTTGTGCATGGTATTCAGATATGCCGTGGCTATACTTATGTTACAACCGTAACGAGCGGTGATTTCGGAAAGCTCGGCGCGGTACTTCTCATCGGTGTTTGAATTTATGGCAAGGGCATAAATGTCGACGATTTCGTCCTCCGCTCTGTCGGGGAAGTGTTCATGCGGGGCCGTTGAATCAAAGATGCAAACAGACAGTTCGGGGGCTATTATCATATCCATGCTATTTGAGTCAAAGCCGCAATGGTACATTTCAATGTCATAGCCGCAGTTAATGCCGAATTTGGCAATTTTTTTCATCATGGTTGATTTGCCGCTGCCCGGTCTGCCTTTTATGAAATACCTTTTTTTGATATTTTTTGTAATATCCTGAATAAAATCCTTTGCTCCTTCGGGAGTTGCGGCGCCTAAAAAACGGTCATATATTGACGCGTCTTTCTCCGCAATGCCGTTTCCGAACATTTTTTGACACATTTGCGCCGCCAGCGCCTCCATCTTATCAAAATTCAAATTGCCGATATAGATTTTTTCCCATTCGTCATGAATACGCAAGCCTCGCGCAAAGAAAAGAAAAGCCGATTGCAGGCATGCCTGACGATTTTGATAGAGTTCAAGCAATTCATTTTGATATTTTTTATACAGCCTTTCGTCCTTATATTTATCTAAGTTCAGAACCTGAGTTTTGTCATCAATATAATGCGGCAAAAAGCCCGGATTTATATTAAAAACAACGGCTTCCTTGGTGGTTTTGTTTATGAAAGATTCATACGGGAAGTTCATAAACGGATTATGAACATACTCCAAATTGTAGTCTGGTTTGTCCCAAAACTGCAAAATATACTTATTCAGCGGAGTATAATTCGCCTCGCCGGTCACATAGAGGACTTTATTTATGTTGTCAAGGTTGTTTTGTAAATATGATACATATCCGTTTGCGGTAATGCCCGAAGTATAATAGTTTATTAAGCCCATAAGCCTCCAAAAATATAATAATATGGATTAGTATATGCTTAAAGCGGTAAAAATGTTATTTGAGCAATTAAAAAAACTGTCTTTAATTAAACAGTTGTTAATATGAGATTTTTCTGCTTGCTCAAATGAAATAGGTATCGTAACGGTGCAGAAATATTTTATTATATTACCATAATTTTTTTCTTGACAAAACTTGTTTTATATGGGAAAATAACTGCTGTAAAGGTTTTCTGTTTACACCGGTATGCCAACTGTTGAAGTTGCGACATATTTACAAAGAGGTAAAATGAAGAATCTGGAAATAAGCGTACTAAATGACTATTACGGCGGTTTATTAAACGCGCATCAATCGGAAATAATGCGATTGTATTATGACTGTGACATGTCGCTTGCGGAAATAGCAGACGAAACAGGCATAACCCGTCAAGGAGTCAGGGAAGTGCTTGTAAGAAGCACAAAACGCCTTGAAGAGTACGAACAAAAACTTGGACTGATAAACAAAATAAAAGGCGTTGCCGAAAGACTGCAAGCCATAATCGGAAGTACGGACGAGGGTCAGCACAAGGAAGAGCTGAAAAAACTGTTAAAAAGCATAAAGGAGATATAAAGCATGTTTGGAAGCCTCAGCGAAAAGATAAATCACGCTTTCTCAAAGCTAAAGAACAGGGGCGCTTTGAGCGAACTTGAAGTCAAGAACGCTTTGCGCGATGTCAGAGTGGCGTTGCTTGAAGCCGATGTAAATTTTCTTGTCGCAAAGTCTTTCATAAACGCTGTTTCCGCACGCGCTACCGGCGAGGATATCCTGAAGGGGCTTGACCCGTCTCAACAAGTAATAAAGATAGTAAATGAGGAGCTCATAAGACTTATGGGCTCGACTCACAGCAAACTGGAGGTCAGCGACAAGCCGCCGACAGTCATAATGATGTGCGGACTTCAGGGCGCAGGCAAAACGACTATGTGCGGAAAGCTGGCGCTGTACCTAAAAAAACAAGGCAAAAAGGTGTTGCTGGTGGCAGCCGACATATACCGTCCGGCAGCCATAAAACAGTTGCAAATAGTCGGCGAAAAGGCAGAAACTCCCGTATTTGAGATGGGACAGAAAAACCCCGTAAAAATAGCCCAAGAGGGCATTGAGTATGCCAAAAAGCAAGGTTTGGATACCGTTATTATAGATACCGCAGGCAGGCTGCACATTGACGAAACGCTGATGGAAGAGCTGCACAGCATAAAGGCAAAAGTCAATCCGAAAGAAATTTTGCTTGTCGTTGACGCTATGCTTGGACAAGACTCTGTCAATGTGGCATCTAATTTTAATCAAAAGTTGGATATATCCGGTGTCATTTTGACAAAACTTGACGGCGACACTAGAGGCGGCGCAGCGCTGTCAATAAAAGCGCTGCTGAACAAACCGATAAAGTTCTGCGGCATTGGCGAGAAACTAACCGATTTGGAGGCTTTTCACCCTGACAGAATGGCAAGCCGCATTCTGGGCATGGGCGATGTGCTTACGCTTATTGAGCGCGCGCAGCAAGCCATTACCGAAGACGACGCAAAAAGGCTGGCAAAGAAAATAAAAGAACGCAGTTTTGACCTTGAAGACTATATGAATCAGCTTGCAAGCATGAAAAAAATGGGAAATCTTACCGACATGATGGGTATGATTCCCGGACTATCAAACAAACTCAAGGGCGCTGACCTCAATGTCGACGAGAAACAAATCGATAAGACCCGTGCAATTATTCAATCCATGACCCCGAAAGAGAGAGCCAACCCCGACATTTTGAACGGCTCAAGGCGCAAAAGAATAGCAAAGGGCAGCGGAACTACCGTTCAGGAAGTAAACAGACTTATGAACCAGTTCAACCAAACTAAGGATATGATGAAGATGTTTTCTTCCGGCAGGAAGAAGCTACCTTTTAATATATAAAAAACAATATACATTTTGGAGGACAAAAACAAATGGCAGTAAAAATCAGATTGACAAGAATGGGAGCAAAAAAAGCGCCTTTTTATCGCATCGTAGCTACGGATTCGCATAAGGCTAGGGACGGACAATATATCGAGCAAATCGGTTATTACAATCCCACCAAAGAGCCGGTAGAGCTGAAAATTGATGCAGAAATAGCAAAAAAATGGCTGGCAGTCGGCGCACAACCCACCGAGACGGTAAAGTCCCTTTTTGTAAGAGAAGGAATCCTTGCCAGAAAGGAAAAATAGCATGAGAGAGCTAGTAGAATATTTAGTAAAACAGTTCGCTGACGAGGAACATTTTGAAATCCTTATGTTAGAGGACGGCGACAGCGTGGAGTTCAAGGTGCTTGTAGACAAAGACCATATCGCAAAGGTTATCGGCAAGGGCGGCAAGACCTCAAGAGCCATTCGTTCTTTAGTCAGAGCGGCATCGATGAACTTGGACAAGAGCTACTCCGTCTATATTCAGGAGAGATAAAGTGCTTATCGGAAAAATAACAAGACCTCACGGCGTAAGGGGCGGAGTAAAGGTTGAATCCTTTATGGACACCCCCTACGCTTTTTGTGCAATAAAAGAAGTTGAAATAAACGGCGTTTTTTATAAAGTTGAGCGAGTGCAGGCAGGAGCGCCTTTGATACTGAAACTTGCCGGCATAAATTCAATTGAAGACGCCGAAAAACTGCGCAATCAGCAGATTTTTATCAACAAAGAAGACGCGCCGCCGCCTGACGAGGACAGATATTATATTGAGGATTTGTTGGGCTGCGAAGTGCTGCTTGACGCAAAGAGTATAGGCAAGTTGTCGGACATTTTGCAATACGGCAGCGCCGATATTTATTGCATAAAGGGCGAAAAGAACATAATGTTCCCTTATGTAGGCGATGTTATAGAAAAAATTGACATCGAAAAGAAAGAAATTGTTTTGAATTCTGAGGAGTTCAAAAAGGTAGCAGTCTATGAAGATTAGCGTGCTGACACTCTTTCCCGAGGTGTATGAATGTTTGAAAAGCGGCATTTTGGGCAGGGCTATCGAAAACCGACTGATAGATATTGATATAAAAAACATTCGGGATTATTCAGAGGATAAACACAAAAAATGTGATGATTATCCTTTTGGCGGCGGAGCCGGAATGGTCATGACTCCGCAGCCTTTGCATGACGCCATAATAGCCGCCGACCCTGAACATACGGCAAAAAGAATTTATTTAAGCCCCAAAGGCAAGACTCTTAATCAGAAGATTGTAACAGAACTTGCAGAGTGTCCGAACATTTTGTTGTTGAGCGGCAGTTATGAGGGAATAGACCAACGCATAATTGACCTTGACATTGATATGGAGCTTTCAATAGGCGACTATGTGTTGACAAGCGGCGATTTTGCCGCACTTGTCACCATAAACGCCGTATCAAGGTACATTGAAGGCGTGCTGGGCAGTAATGAATCGACCGATGAGGAGAGTTTTTCCGCAGGACTGCTGGAGTATCCGCAATATACCCGTCCGCAAAACTTTCTGGGACAAGAAGTTCCGCCGGTATTGTTGAGCGGAAATCATGCCGAAATAAAGAAATGGAGGACGGAAAAAAGCCGAGAAATAACCGCAAAAAACCGTCCGGACTTATTGGAGGACTAAATGCATATACACTGGTTCCCGGGTCATATGACCAAAGCAATACGAATGATGCAAAAAGAAATGTCGGTTGTCGACAGCATCATTTATGTGCTGGATGCCAGAGCGCCGCTTTCTTCAATCAATCCGAAATTTGACGAGATAATAAATCAAAAACCAATACTATATATACTCAACAAAGCCGATATGGTACCCAAGACTGAAATTTTGAAATGGCAACAGCTCTTTGAAAAAGAGGGCAAAATGTGCTTGATGACTGACAGCACGCAAAAAGGCGGCTCAAAAAAGATTGTTGAAAGCCTTGTCAAAATAAACTCTGATATGCTGGAGAGATACAAGAGCAGGGGTATTTCAAAATCTATCAGAGCTATGGTTATAGGCGTGCCCAATTGCGGCAAAAGCACTTTAATAAACAGCCTTGTTGCCAAGAACAAAACCGTCACCGGCAATAAACCGGGAGTTACGAGGGGCAAGCAGTGGGTGTCTATTGATAGGTATATCGACTTGCTGGATACGCCGGGAACGCTTTATCCCGACTTTGAAGACCAGCACAAGGCAAGAAATTTGGCTTTTATCGGCAGCATAAACGACGATGTGCTGGACATTGTAGAACTGGCCGCCGAAATGCTGACTTTTCTCAATGAGAATTATCCCGAAGCACTTGCAGAAAGGTACAAACTTGAAAGTTTTTCGCAGGATATGGCGCAAAATTTAGAATTTATTGGCAGAAGACGAGGCTTGATTATCCGCGGCGGCGAGGTTGACATCGAAAAAACGGCAAAGGCAATCATACAGGATTTCCGCAAACAAGCATTTGGCAAACTTATTTTGGAGAAAGTATGAAGATTGACCTTTTGAAATATGAAAAGGAGCTTTTCAAAAAGGGCTATAACCTTATTTGCGGCATAGACGAGGCAGGCAGAGGGCCGCTTGCCGGTCCTGTTATGGTCGGCGCGGCAATTATGGATATGAATTACATAATACCCGAAGTCAACGATTCAAAACAACTTTGCGAAAAAACCCGTGAAAGACTTTATGACGAAGTGTTGGCGGCGGCAATTGGTTACAAAACAGTAGCCATTGATTGCCAGACAATTGACGAAATAAACATTCTCAACGCTACAAAACTGGGCATGCAGCAAGCGGCGGAAGGGCTTTTTCCTTTTCCTGATATATTGCTTGTCGATGCGGTGAAGTGTGATTTTTGCTGCCCTAGCATTTCTTTAATAAAAGGCGATGCGTTGAGCTATTCTATTGCGGCGGCGTCGATTCTTGCCAAGGTCGAAAGAGATAGACAAATGAGGAAATATGCCGAGTTATATCCCGAATATGGGTTTGAGCAGCACAAAGGTTATGGCACAAAATTACATATTGAAATGCTGAAAAAATATGGACCATGTCCAATACACCGAAAATCCTTTATTAAAAACTTTTTTGAATAATTATATATGGATAAATATGCTGAGGGGCAAAAGGCGGAAATTGCCGTAAGAGAATATTTGAAAAAGCAAGGCTTTGATATACTGGAAACCAATGTCGGCTACAAAAATGCCGGCGAGTTGGATATAATAGCAAAAGATGGCGGCGCGCTGGTCTTTGTCGAGGTGCGCTATCGCAGCTCTGACGGCTTCGGGCATCCTCTGGAAACGCTGACACGGACGAAACGGCGCAACATAGCCAGAGCCGCCGCCTGTTATATTTCCGAAAAAAAACCCAGATTTTCCGAAATCCGTTTTGATGTAGCCGCAGTAACCGACAAAGAAATCGAATATATAAAGAACGCTTTTTATACTGGCTGGAACTAGAGAATAATATAATTATAGGGAACACAAAGAGGTTATCATTAAATTAATTTTAATTGCACAAAGGCTCAACCGTATAGATGTAAGCGTTATATTTTTTTCATAATTGGCAAGCGGCAGCGCCATAAATTGACTACATAATACGGCTCTAATGGTAGGAAAAAATGTTGAAACGAAAAAGGCTGACTCTGTTAAAAATAATAAATAGATTAGCGGTTTATAAATAAATTTGAATATTTATATTATTATTATTAAAATCGCTTGAAGATTTTTTAATATTTTGATATTATAAGTAAGACTTTGCAGCGGTCCTATACGGGAAGTACCCAAAGAGCGGTACAAAATTACGCCCCGCACGAACGCTGGCACACAGAATTGGAGGTAAGTCATGAACATTATTGACATCGTAGAGCAAGAGGGTCTGAGAAAAGACCACCCACCGTTCAGAATTGGCGATACCGTAAAAGTATTCGTCAAGGTTGTTGAAGGCACAAGAGAAAGATTGCAGGCTTTTGAAGGGCTTGTAATTGCCAAAAAGAATGGCAGCATCAGAGAGACTTTTACCGTACGCAGACTGTCCTTTGGCGTCGGCGTCGAAAGAACATTTCCGCTTCACACCCCGAAGATTGACCATATCGAAATAGTCAAGAGCGGCAAAGTAAGAAGAGCAAAACTCTACTACATGAGAGGACGCACAGGCAAAGCGGCAAAACTTAAACAGAGAGAGTTTCACTAAAAACAAAACATAGATGTCACAACTATTCCGCAAGGAATAGTTGTATGTCTATAAAGGGGCTGCAATGAAAAAAGCATTTTGTATTGCTATTTTAATATTAGTTTTTTTATTCTTATTCACGGGCTGCGCCCAAGACTTGAATGTAGACCTTTTGAAAGGCGGTGATTTTGAGTATGAAGACACGGCAGAGCTTCGCAATGACTGGAACTTGGTTGCGCAAGGCACCTCCGAAAATGTCTTTTCCGTATCCAACGGAGCATTGGGTATCAACACCACTTCCGCCGGTTGGGCATATGCCGCGCAAGAGCTGCAACTCAAAAGCAATTCATATTACAAAATTTCTTATACTTTCAACATAGCGTCCATAACCTATTATGGCGACGCGACTTCATTCAATGGACTGTTCATAGGCTTTCTTGAAGACAGAAACTTTAACATAGGGGAGAGCAGTGACGGCGTCATAAAACCCATTTTGCACAACGGCGCAACAAATGTCGATGTTACGACTGACATTTATTTGAAGACTGATTATATCACCAAAGCGACGCTGGCGATTTTTGTGGGTACGGAAGACGCGCCTGTTTCAGCAAATGTCACAATCAAGGACATTGCATTTGAGAGAGTAAAAAAGAGCGCTGTTCCCGTGAACGAAGACCCCGACACCGGTAAAGATGTCCTTGTTGCTTTCAAACTTGACACCAAGGTATACGGCGCAAACAGCAGCAAAAACATATTGTTCATTGTGCTGGGCGGCGTGTTTACGGTGCTTGCAGGATACGCATTATATATTGTATATAAAAGAAATCTTCACCTCGAAACGACATTTAAGGACAATTTTCTTGCAAAATTGCGTGATTCAAAATATTTGCCACTTATAGCGGTCATAGCTTTTGCTGCGCTTATTAGATTATTGATAGCCGGCATTGCCACAATTCTTGCCGCAAATGCCACAACGGCATATCTTGGCTACAATGTAGAGGCTGCGGCAGCGCAAGCAAAATTTATTGCGGAATTTGGTACGGTATATTTCAAATCTACGCTGGAGACATACACGGCAAAATACAATTATGCCTATGCGGCATACCAGACGGCTCCGCTTATGTATTATGTTTTGGGGCTTGCAGGACTGCTCAGCAGAATTTTTAACGGCGGTATAGCGCTGACCTCATTCTTCATAAAACTGTTTGCCATTGCTGCGGATATCGGAATAATTGTCATAATATACAAGCTGCTCGAAAACAGAACAGGCAGATTGTCGGCAGTCATTATGAGTTCGCTTTATGGCATATTGCCCATAGTATTTTCTGTTTCTGCGGGCTGGGGCATGTCGGAGTCGGTGACGGTATTCCTCATCACATTGACATTGTACTTTGCGCTAAAAAATAATTTCTGGGGCGTGTCAGGCGCATATCTTGCGGCGTTCTTGTTCTCACCAAATGCCATTTTTATGTTGCCGATAGTCATTTTCTATATGGTCAGCCAGTTTATCTCAAGACCAAAACTCAGATTACCCATACTTCTCAGCTTGGTAGTCGGCTTCGGCGTGTGCTATGCTTTGACTGCGCCGTTCAACCTGCTTGATATTCAAGCCGGAAAACCGTTTGCTGCGGTGACGGATTATTACAACTCGGTATTTGTCGCCAACAAAGTCTATACCGCAAATGCATTTAACTTCCAAGCAATGCTGAAGAACAATTTTGAAGTAATAACAACGGAATCCGTATTTATTACCATATTGTTTATTGTATTCATAATTGCGCTAGTTGCGGCTGGATATTTCAAAAACAGAAACAGATTGGAGCTTGTGCTTTTGTCGGCGCTGCTTATGACAATGCTGTACACTTTCACGAACAGAATGACGCCGGTATCAATGTATATGGCGCTGCCATTGATGTTCATTTATGCGGCGATGCAGAAAGAAAAGAGAGTTTATTTCACTTTCATAGCGTATGCAGCGTTGATGTTCATAAACGCAAGTTATGTTTATATGGTGGCAGGGTACAGCGCAAGCGGTATCGAACAGCTGACTTATGACAACGCAATGATGTATGTCTTTGGCGCTTTCAGCGTGCTGTTGAATATCTATTTTATTTATGTTGTGTACGACATAGTTGTCACACGCAAAGCCGCTGTTATCAAACCCATGGAGAAAACATATATTGCCGCAGTCAAAATGACAGGTCTGCGCATAAAGAAATTTTTCTATAAAATAAAAGCCAAGTTTTCAAAATAAATAAGAAAACAAACATAAGGCGGCAGGCAATGTACCTGCCGCTTTTTTATATTATATACGGCATTTGCCCTTGAATAGTCGATTTGGTTATTGTATAATTTAGTTGAATAAATAGTTTAATATAATAATTCAGGAGAAAAAATGTCCAAAAAATTAAGCAGAAACAAAAAGATTGTTATAATCACCGCCTTGTCTTTGGTCTTGGTGTTCGGTCTGACCATGCTTGGGCTTGTGCTGGGATACAGCCTTGCGCCGTACGGCGTAGAGCCGAAGATTTCGGCAAGAGCAGAGAATGTAATATTGCTTATTGGCGACGGTATGGGAAAGAACCATATAGAAATAGCTTCATTTTTTGACACACCTGTATTCACCGAATTGGCGGCAATAGGAGATGTCACGACCCGTTCGTTGGATTTTTTGCCAACGGACAGCGCGGCTGCAGCTACCGCCATGGCGACAGGCAAAAAAGTATGGAACAGAAATATTTCGCACCTTAACGGCAAGGACTTGACCAATCTGGGAGAAGTCACTAAACAGTACGGCAAAAAACTGGGCGTTATATCGACAAAAAGCGTGACAGACGCCACACCTGCGGCATTTACGGCGCATACGAAAGTACGAAGCAAACAAAAGGACATTGCAAAACAACAGATATTTGAAAGCGGCGCTGATGTCATATTCGGATTAGGCAGAGAGTATTATGACCCATATGCCGCCCAAATAGAAACCACAGACAGGGGATACTACAACACTTTTGCAGCGCTTCAACTCAACCAAAAGTCAAAGGCATTTGCAATCTTTGACGACCCCATTCCCAATGAAGGTCTGTTTTCCTTGTCGGGACTGACCGAAATTGCGCTGGCTATGCTTGAAAACGACAACGGCTTTTTCCTTATGGTAGAGGGCGCCAAGATTGATACATACAGTCACAAAAATGAAATGGAAAAGATGCTTGCGGAATTTTGGGCATTTAATGCCGCCGTTGAAGTGGCTCTTAAATATGCGCAAACGCACCCCAACACAACGGTAATAATTACAGCCGACCACGAAACAGGTAAATTAACATTGCCAAAAACCCTTTCTGCCGAAAGCATAAACAACAAGTGCTTCCGCTCCGGCAGTCATACGGCTCGTGATGTGTCATATTTTGCCTATGGAGCAGGCGCCGACGAAATCCCCAATAAAATCGACAATACGGACATATTCTACATAATTAAACAGCTGCTGTCATAGTAGTCGGTAGCAGAGATTATTTTCAGAATGCAATAATTATAAATTGTCGGGTAAATATTCGTATGCACAGAAGCGCCAAAGGCGCTCTCTGTCAATTTTGTCAGCATAGCCTATGCCAACGCGCGGAAAACAATCGTATTTTGGCGTAATATTGGTTTCTTCTATCCAAATTCTCTCTGATGTCAACAAATCCTCTCGATTAAAATCCTTACCGATATTCAGGGTTTTTGTCACCCGACCGGGTCCGACAATGCCTTTTACTCCACGAATAAGCACTCCCATAGGCTCATCTTCAAGTCCGGCAACGATGTTTAACATATAGTGTAGGCCATAAATAAGATGCACATATAGCTTTCCGCCCCGTTGCCACAATGCGCTTGTTTTGGGAGTTTTTCCGCGTGATGCATGGCAACCGGTGTCCTCGACACCCATATAACATTCGGTTTCGGCAATAAGATATCTCTGCTCACTTCCGTCAACATTCAACGCCAAAGTCTTGCCCAAAAGGTTGACCGCCAACTTGTCCGCCCCAATGCAGAAAAATGCAGGGCTTGTAATTCTCATTTTTTCCATAACTATATTATATATAAAATCTCCGACAAATAAAAGGGTGTTGTGAGGTAATTTATGTTTTAATAAATAATTTTGTACATACGAATACATAGGGTTGAAATGTTTTGTAAATGAGTTTATAATATGTTTAATAATGGAGGAGGAGGATTATTATGTTATTTGGAAACCCTATCAACAAAGCTGCCGCAGACCAGGCGGGACAATCAATCAGAAGCGTAAGCAACTTTAATTGGACATTCATCTTTATACTGGCAGTCGTTGTTTACATTTATGAAACAGAGGTCAAGAAGAAGAATTATAAGGGCATTGTTGCCGGACTTTCGCTTTATGGCGTGCATTGGCTGTACGAAATCGCAAACGCAATCATTCAATCGGCATCAGGATATGCTTTATGGACTGTTTCTCCGGAATCCACATCATTTATTATACTTATCGGTGTCAGCTGGGAACTGTCAATGATGTTTTCAATAGCCGGACTAGCCACCTACAAATTGCTTCCCGACGACAAAAACAAAAAGATTTTTGGCATAAACAATAGATGGTTCTTTGCTATCGCAAATGCCTTATTGTTCAGCCTAATAGAAATCTTCCTTGCCACAACACCGGCGTTCATTTGGGTTTATAAGTGGTGGGGCGCAATACCTGTGTTTATTACAACTTATATTCCTTTCTTTCTTGCGGCATACCTTGTTCCCGATGCCAAACCAAAGACACAAAAAATATTCCTTGCAAGCGTGTGGGGAGTGGCTGCGTTGCTGCTTTTCATACTTGCCCCGCTTGGAATTATTTAATTGCTTGACTATAGTGAAATAAATAATACGATATAAATATAAAAAGTTTCTTCAAACAAAGATAGGGGAATTTGTCCTCTATCTTTGTTGACGATAAAATGCCATTCCTTTTACCAAAACTATTATAGTACCTTATATTTTAACGAAAAATTAAAAGTTTTGGCATATGGCAAAAAATGACCATAAAAAAAGCTATTTTCTTGTCAAAAACAACCGTTTTTCACTAGGGCAGGCGGAGAATTCGAAATTACATTCGTATCGCGCAATCGTCTGTGCGATACTTGGGTGCAGCGTCACGCTGCTGGCGGGGCAATACGAATCAAATACGAACCCTGTACGCGGAAATAAAAAATCGCGGCAGACAAAAAGCCTGTCGCGATACTTGGGTGCAGCATCATGCTGCTGGCGGGGAGGTGGTAATAGCACCCGAACTCAAAATAAGTTATGGCCCGCTATGCTATTTATTTATCAATGGTATTGCAGGGGTTACTGTAGTTAGATCAAAAATATGAAAGATCCACTAAATCCTATAAATAGCCATATATTCTTTTTATAAGAGCAAGTTAAGTATCTTCTACTACTACATGTAGATTGGAAGGATTGTCTTCAGCTTCTTGCACTGGCTCAAATGCTTGCCATTTCTGCGCAATAGCAGACCAATCAGCAGTTCTATTCATTGATTTGGATTCTGTCCATATACTCCAATAATCTGGATCATTGGATTGTGGTCGGAATTTTTCACTAAGATAGTTCATGTGAACCATTACAGGCAGCTCAGAAGCCCAACCCAACAGAATCGCTCGTTGTGAAGGTAAAGAAGGCAATTCCCTCAGCAAGCCGCGCAAATTGTCAGGAACCAATTTTCCAACAAGATCTTGATCTTTATCGTTACTTATTCTATGTAGAAGGAATGTATTACATTGCGACAATACTGTAGGAGAAAGTTCACTTGGGCGTTGAGACGATAAAACCATTCCTAATCCGAATTTGCGTCCTTCACGAGCGATTTTTTCAAATACCTGTGTACACATAGAATATGTTGCCGCTTCTTCAGAATCACTTGCGTAACGGCGTACAAATGTATGCGCTTCTTCCATTACAATGGTAGTAGGCAACGTTTCACCACCGTTTATTTGTCTATATCTTTGGAGCGCCTCTAGGATCATTCTTGCTATAACCGCAGTAACAATATGAATTACTTCCTGTGGCACCAATGAAAGATCAATTACCGTTATGGCCCCATCAGCAGAATCTGTAGGACAAATATATTCTCCAAGCCATTGCTCAAGAGTCAAGTCTTCATCACTGTTTGTGATTGTTTTCATCCTATTGTCTGAAAGCAAAGTGCGGATCCGCATTAGCATCGTTTCTACATAATCCGTTGTACCCATTAACTCTGCATTTGCCTCTAAACTGCGTAGCAGTTCATCACCAGTAAATTTTCTGGGAATATCAGCATCAATGGGCAAAACATCTTCATCTAAACCTCCAAAAACATTATGAGCTTCTGAAATCAATGTCATAAACTCTCTTACTGTGGGCTCATCTACCAAATAAGTTGGCCAGTCGGTTTGTGCGTGACTATTTGCAATTTCATCTATTTTATCAATAACATTATTTAATGCAAGCTTTTGAGGCTCTGAAAAACTATTGTCATCCACAAGCCCCTTTTTCCAAGCAATTATCCCATCAATAAATCCTTTCCGTTTACCAAAGTTTTTTTGTCCAGCCGCCCAAGGTTCACCGTTTGAATATATTATCTTTAAAATGGTATATAGCGTTTTAAAGTATCGACGAAGATTTGCACTCGGTATTGTAGCCTCTATATCCGATATTCCATCACGGACTGTGCGCAATGCTTGAATAAGCGTGGGACGTTGTGCCTTGCTACTTGCTTGCGTAAAGGCACACCATTCCGTTGTGTTCCAAAACCATAGTGGAACCCGCAACTGCTTTATGCCTTTACTTTCATCAGGTTCAACTGCAAATAACTTCACATTATCTAAACCATTGAAAGCCGTGGAGTATTCTCCATTAGGATCAAGTATGATGAATCTGGAATTTATATTTCGCTGTCGGTCGCATCCAAGGCAGGTCTTTGCTGCTTCAATTGACCATCGAATAACACCCGCCACAGAACATGATTTTCCACTTCCCGTATTCCCCAGTATTGCAAGGTGTCTCCCAAATAATCTATCTGGATCAACAGCGACCACAGCATTAGCTGCAAGGGGGCTAACACCAATTTTAACATAGCGATTTTTCCCTGATTCAACAATTGATTTAAGCTGTTTTTGAGTTGGAAGCAAAACAGGGTCACCAACCGTAGGAAAAACTTCAACTCCACGTGTAAATAGATAGTCTATTTCGTTATTTTTTATCTTTTCTTTCAGAACACCGAGCGGAGTCAGACTCATTTTTCTTAATGGAAATGGCAAGTCAATAATCCCAAAGTCCTGCATTCCCTTACGTTTCGGGTACTGTGAACGCTCAATAGTTATCCAGCCAATTTGCGCCACAATAAAACCGCTATCGCTTGGCAATAAAACATAACTATTTATTCGCGGGAATGGACGAGGTGTGAATATCATTATCTATATTTACCCAATCAAGGGAGCCATGCAGTTTTGTAAATCGTGCTACACCCTCAAGATAACGCGGCTCTCCTCTTATTCCAGGTGGACTGTAATGCATGTCAATATCAAGTCGCGAAGAACGAAAAATAGGGGACAAGTTTCCAATAAATCGATCCAGCAAATGTAGCCCTGCAAGGTCAGCTCCAGCTTCAATGAGGCGATCATAATTAGTAGTGAAAATATTTAGCCTCTCTCTCGTTCCTGTTCTACTCGCAAAGCTCATAAGAAAGTTAACAAGATAAGTAAACGTTTCTTCTTTTATATTTTCTTCAGAAGTGATAATGTTGCGTTCTAATTCGCAAATACTTTCCGCAAAACCCGTGATAATTTCCTTGATAATAGACTCTGTCCTATCTTTTCGCTCATCTCCAATTATTTCTAAGCCGTGTAAAAGGTCATTCAAAACTCGTATATAATCCTCTATGTTTGCAAAACCTCGATTGTTTTTGTATGAAGCTTGTTGGGCCGCACTATCTACTTGATTAGCGTACTCAAAACCTTCTAGTTCAGGTTTAATCATTGCATTACCGGCTTTTCCAGTGGCCATATGCTCTAATGAATATGACAAGCCTGTTCCAACAAGCAAAGAAAGGTGTTCTGATTGAAATAAGGATGTAAGCCATGGCTCAACTTGACTACGTATGTCTGACAGTTCAACACCATCTGAGTTCTCCATCCAAGAAGGGCATTTTTGACCAACAGCGCAAGTAAACTTTCCAGCATCAAAAACTAATCTTAGCTGTTCGTTTTCGCCTTTAGTTTTGAGAATATTTATTGATTCAGGCATTGATTTGCCCTCCTTTTCTAGCTGTAATATATACTCAAAAATTATACCATATATTTAGTATTTAAACAAGTTTAATGCATATTTCTCAAATTTTCCTTTTTCGTTGTGGCTATCGTAGCATAGTCCTTGCACCTGTCAACGAGAAAAATTATCGCTGAAAATCTAAATAAAAATCATGATTAAGTCTGGTAGCAATACCGGACTTTTTCTTTAGCCAAAAGCAATATTTTTTCCTTTTTCGTTGACAGCTGATTTATTGGAACTTCCAAATTACTTAACTTGTGCTACGGACAATGCTACTTTGCCCCTGCCGAAAAAGGCAAAATAAAATTTGGAGGTTTCTTATGAAAACCAATGTTTCCACTTCTCAAAACCCACGAAAGTATTATTTAAGTGAATTTTCGTTGTACGACGGCGACCACTTTATTACTTTCAACATCATTGATATCAATACGGATAAACCTGAAACGGACGCAGCAATTCAAGAAATAGAAAAAGAACCCGCAACCTATGAGGGTTCGGGTTCTATGGCTATTGGCGGAGAGGGGGTAATTGCGTTTGAACACCTTTGATAGCTAAAACAGCCGCTTTTGTTTCTGCTAAGTCAATATTTGCCAGTTTAAGTCCTTTTGCTCTGTCTAAAGTAAGATACGCTATAAGTTCACTGTCGCCGAATCCGACTTTATAGACTAAATTATCAATTTTTTGCGTTGATATTCCTTGTCGTTGGGATTGCCGTTCAATAATTCAGCTATGAAGTCTAATATTTCTTGCTTGGTCAGCACATTGCCTTTTTCAATTAACAGTTTGGCTTGCTCTTTCGTTAGGTCGTCAAGCAACATTTCATAACTTTGCATTTTCTCTTCAATGGCGGCTTGAAGCAAACTGCTCTTGGCTTTTACAAAAGCGTCTGCTTGCTGTTCAACTTCTTTACGTATGCTCGCAATTCTTGTTTCAATGCTTTTTAGGCTTTCCTCGCCTATGCGGTTTTCATAATAGCGTATGGTATCGCTTGCGGCAAGTTCGGCGTTTTCGGGGTCGCTCAAAAATCTTGCACGCACTCAACAACATATTTTTCAAGGTTGTCTTTTTCCTCTCGGCGTTTATCGCATTCTTTCTTTTTCATTTTCTTGCAAGCGTAATATTGATACTGCTTTGATGATAAAGATTTGCCATTTTAATATGGCACAATTCTTTAAAGAACAGATGTTTTCCTCGACTTTATAAGATAGAAATGCTATAATTTTGATAAAGAAAACTGGAGAAAATAGCAAATGAGTCCATTACCATTATTATATTTATGGCAGCCTTTGAGAGAAAAATATTTAAAAGAGCTGAAGACTATAGTTGAGTTATTTTATAAAAAAATTTACCCCGTTTTTTCTAATGCCGAAGATGATGCAGAAACCCTACAAGAAAAAGCATGGAATGATTTTATGGAACAGCCTTGTTCTTCTGAAGCATATATAGATCCTGCCGATGCAGCAGAAACATTTATAGAATTTGGTATAGAACAGTACGAAATTTTATCTTTAATGCGATACAGAACATTGGCAATGTGGATTACATGCTTGTGCCAAGCATGGGAACAACAACTTATAAAATTTGTTATTGATGAGGGTAGGAAAAGCGGAATAAAATATAATCCAGATTATATAAAAAAAGGTTTTTTGTTTGTTAAGGACGTTTTTCTTAATCACGGCGTAGAAGTCGAAAGACTTAATTGCTGGAAAAAAATAAAAGAATTACGGCAACTTGTCAATACACTTAAACATGCAGACGGTCCTGCGGCAGACGAATTGAGGAAACTGCGGCCAGATTATTTCAAGAAAAATGACTTAGGTAGTTTAGGGTTTGATACTTTGGAAGTATATGGGTCCACTCTTTTAGACGAAACTTTGAACTTAGGTACAAATGACTTTAACGATTATCTTGAAGCACTCATTGCATTTTGGAACGAGTTGCCGGAAAATATGTATTGGTGCGGAAAAGAAATACCTTATGCGAAATAACTTGATGAAATAGGTGAAAAATGGAATGGCTAAATAAAATACCAAGTTGGATAAAAATCCCTATAAAAGTTTTGCTTCCTGCATTAACAATTTTCTCAGGTATTCTTTTGTTTTTGGGCAATTCGGCAATAGAAGCATTATATATGACAGAATTTAGAGAAGAAAGTGGTTTTTCTTTTGGACTAATTTTTATCATTACTTTATCTTTAGAATTGGTATATGCGTTCTATTATTTTTTGGATAAATATAAATCAAATTCTCTTACAAGAAAAGTAGCTCACCGAATTCTAAAAGGAAATGATGTAGAACGTTTAATACTTGCAGCTTTATATAACGAGCCGAAAAAATCTGCCTTGTTTCCTATGAATGATGGACTAATTGCCCGTTTAGAAGGAAAACACTATATTGCAAAGTTCACTCAAACAGTGGACTTTACAATGCGGCTTACATACTTTATGCAACCATTTGTTGAATGTGCTTTTGATTACATTTTCGATAAAGCGGCTAAAGAAGAGTCACAGATTAAACGAAAAATAAGTAAATGTAAAGACGACGAAAAAACAACTGAACTTAAACAGTTATTAAGCAATCATCAGCAATTCATTAAGCAGCTTGAAAAGGCATCAATATCTAAGTTTTATGACCAATCATCAGTTTTTTAAAAATAAGGGGTTTATATGGAAGATTATATCGGAGCGATTATTGGGGTTGTAGGAACTTTATTAGGAACAATATTAGGTTTCTTTTTAAATTATCTTGCACATAAAGGGTCTGTTAAATTTGTATTTTTAGGCGATTGGAAAATGGGTCAACTCAATGGCATATTTTTTGACTTAGAGCTAATAAATACAAATAATTATACGATTACACTTAGAGATTTTTCCATACAAACAGAAAAGGGATATAAACAAATAGTGACGAGCCAAAATGAAACGTCTTGGGTAAGTTTAGGTGGACAAGATGAAAATCCTTTTAAATCAGCTATTCAGAGAGATTTCAGAGTGTATGATGCTTCTCTAATTAGATGTGATGCAAAATCAAGGTCTATGATAAGGTTAAATATAAAAAGAGAAGATTTTACAGAAGAAGCTTTTAAGAAATTAGTCTTGTCTAAAAAAATAACCATAATGTATACGAACAATAAAGGAAATAAGAAAAAGCAAACTATCAAAATGAATAGAATATCTCCGCAAAAATATAATACAAAAAATAGCGGAAATAACGTAGAACAATCAGAAACAGAATAATTTAAAAAAATTGGGGGCAATATGGAATTTTTAGAGAAATGTTCTTATTGCGAAAAAGGAAAAAACTGCATTGAATTTTTTACGTGCGATAAAAAATTGTTCTTATTAAGATTATCCGAGCAACACAATATTTTATTAAACGATACTTATTCAATGTTGTCTGTTTTATCAGATAATATTACTAATATGTCTTATGATTCTTATATACATGCAGAGAATAAAAAACTTTTATCATATAGAATTAGTCGTTTTATCGATGCAAGCGCAAAAACATTTGCCGACATAGCACTTCTGGCAAACAATTACAGTTTTGCAAATGTATTTGCTTTGATGAGAAAACTTCGTGATGACCTATTGCTTATTTTATATATCATAAAAATAAGACTTGAAGTTACTAATAAGGAAATAAAGCAGCTTTCATCCGATAAAGATTTTGACGCATATATCAGTACGAAAGAAGAAAAAATTGTTGCAGCTTTTTTTGATAATACGATTATTAATGACAGCGGAAATAGTAAATACATTAAGGATTTTAAGGCGGAAGCATTTTTGAAAAACTTGCGAGAAAACTTAGATTTAGAAAAATGTTTTAATAAATTTTTTGAAAAAGATAAGCAAAAAGTTTTTAGGTTTTTAGATAATCATATGCACTCAAATGGTGTGGGTTTCTCAACTGCAAGTTCAAAATTTCAAGACCAAAAAACAACAGATATTTATATGAGAAATCTTTCTTTTGTTTTGAAATATATTCTTAATCTTTTTTTATCGTTTATAATTCTTTTGCAACCAAATGTAATTATGGCAAGTGATTACATCGACAGTTTAGATTGCGGCGTTACTCCTGAAAACAATTCTCAATATTGGGTTGCTTCGGCTATTCAGGACTTCATAACAAAATATATGAAAAAAGAACTTAGAACATATCTTAAAGAAAACAACAAATATGAAATGGAAATTGATGACGAGGATTAATTATTACCCTATTGGGCGGCTGGGCGGGAATAACAAAAAGGCAACGGATTATCCGCTGCCTTTTTGCTTATTGCTGTTTTGCAATTTTCGGCACTTGTTGTCGTTTTGCAACCACGCCTGGAACTCCATTGACGAAAATATAACACATATTTTCACCGGAGTTCAAACGCGGTTGCCATTGGCGGAGAGAGTGGGATTTGAACCCACGGTACGCTTTTGGCGTACACACGATTTCCAATCGTGCTCCTTCGGCCCCTCGGACATCTCTCCTTGTGATTTGTTCAGCTTTTGATATTATATAATAACAAAAGCCGTTTTGCAAATATTTATTAATACATATTAAATAAAACAACAATGAATTAGCCGCAGTGTCATTCCAGAGTTTAATTATTCGGCATTTTGGGATAATACTATGCGTATGCAAAACACCAGGTTGCTTATACGCAACGGAAAAATCTTAACTATGGCAGGGCAAACCATTGAAAATGGCTGTATTCTTTGCCTGGGCAGAAAAATTGCTGCCATTGCGGAAAATATAGACGCTCAGGACTGTCAGGTCATTGACGCAGAGGGCGGTTGGATTATGCCGGGCATAATCGACGCGCACTCCCATATCGGCATTACGGAAGAAAAGAAAGGAATTGAGGGCGATGATTGCAATGAGTCAATGGAGCCGATTACGCCGCAACTGCGCGCCATTGACGCCATAAACCCCATGGATTCGGCATTTCATACCGCTATAGCCTCAGGTATTACTTCTGTCATGGTCGGGCAGGGCAGCGCAAATGTCGTCGGCGGTCAGTTTGCGTTTATAAAAACCTTCGGTCGGCAAATAGATAAAATGATAGTACTGGCGCCGGCGGCAATGAAAGTTGCTTTTGGAGAAAACCCAAAATCAACTTATGGCAATCTAAGCGCAATGCCCTCGACAAGAATGTCAATAGCCGCAATGCTCCGACAAGAACTTTTTGAGGCAAAACAATACTATTTATCGAAAAAGCAAGCTGAAACAGAAGGCAAAAGTATTCAAGAGGACTTTGAATATGAGTGCTGGCTGCCTGTTTTTGAAAAGGCTATTCCTTTGAAAGCGCATGTCCACAGAGTTGATGACATATTTACCGCCGTAAGGATAGCAAAAGAATTTGACCTGCTGTTGACGCTTGACCATTGCTCTGAGGGGCATTTGGTTGCGCCGGACATAAAAAACTCAGGATTTCCTGCAATAGTCGGTCCGAACTTGGCTTCAAGGAACAAAATTGAAGTACAGTTTATGGATTTCAAAACAATTGGCGTTCTTGCAAATGCCGGAGTAAAGGTGGCGATAACAACAGACCACCCCGTCACCAGAATAAACTGTTTGCCCATTTGCGCTGGGCTTGCCGTCAAAGAAGGGTTGCCCTTTGATGAGGGTTTGAAAGCAATTACCATAAATGCTGCGGAGATATGCAGAGTGTCGCACTGCTTGGGCAGCCTTGAGGTAGGAAAAGACGCTGATATAGCTGTTTTTGACGGCAATCCTATGGAAGTTTTTACTCGCACGCTATATACAATTATAGACGGTCAGATTGTGTATGAGAAAGGAAAGTTCAGGGATTGAAAGTCTATGCCAAAATGACACAATCAATATGGTTTGGGGCATCATAACAAGGCTATTGGGATACATATTGAATATTTTTATATACAAAAAATGCAGGGAAGCCCTGCATTTTGTTTGCGATATTATCCGCAATTATTGTATCCTTAGCAATTTTCTTTCTTCTGGTTTCTCTTTTGTTCCTTGTTTTCGTTCTTGTTATTGTTCTTCTTTCTGTTGTTAGGATTATTTTTATTGTTGTTATTGTTTTGTGCCATTTTTGCCACCTCCCAATATAAAGTATCTGCTAATTCGGCGCTAAATAAACACGAATTTTTTGATATTAAAGGTGCGCGCCAGGACATAACATATTTTACTATTGGATAACAAGAATGCCATGAATGGCCTTGATACGAAAAGCCCATACCTTTCAAGAGATTACCATTGACATTGTTCGGTGATAATATTATAATTATTTTATATTAAATCAGAAGGAGAGCCATATGACAAAAAGAATACCGCTTATTATAAGTATCTTTGCCATATGCTTTCTTATTGGTATTTTTTCTGCCGCTTGCGCCCCTCCTGAACTTGTGGAAGAAGATTTTTTTGTAGATTATGACAATGTAGTCAAGGAAGTGCCTTTCGGAACGCCGCTTTCGCTTGACGGACTTATCGTAAAAGTAAAGATGACAAACGGCACCTATGCCACGCTTCCGAGGGGGGGAGAGGGGTATAGCGTTATTGACGGCGGTTACGAAAAGGAGACCCCGGGGACTTATACTATTGTCATTAGCTACAAGGATTTTCCGTCTGTTTCTTTCAAAATTACCATAAATGAAGAAGAAATCATTGACGAAAACGACGATTCTAACATAGTGGTCACGGGTATTGCCGTAAAACAAAAAGTCGGCAAGCGCCTTTTTTTGCTTGGGGAACAGTTCAGCACCGAGGGCATAATTGTTGAAAGACTTTTATCAAACAATACTTCACAACAACTGACTCCGCAGCAATACGAAATAAATAGCGAGAGTTACAAAGCAAACGAATCGGGAAGTTATGAGATTTCGGTACGCTACACTGACGGACAAAGGACTTTCACTGACACATACACTGTCGTAGTTACTCCCGAAATCGAGACGGTTTTGACAAAAATTACGCTAAAGACGGCAAATGTCAAGAAAGATTACCTTTTTGGCGAGGACTTTTCGTCGTCAGGTCTGGTTGTAGAAAAGTGGTATTCCACCGATGATGTCATTGTCACAGAATACGCAACCGAAGAAGAGTATGACATAGATTCATCGGCATATATAAAAACTGCGCTTGGGGAATACGAAATCATAATAAGCATGAAGAATGCGCCAAGTATCAGCGCAAGTTTTGAAGTAACCGTAAGCGACTATTTGCACCATATTTCGGCGACGCCCAGCAAAATGGTGTATGATTTGGATGAGGAGTTTGACCCCACGGGAATAGTCATTTATGAATATATGGCTTCTGGAGATTATACCATGGCGGAACCGGCGGATTATACCGTTGACAGCAGCGAGTTTGACTCTACGACCGTGGGCACATATACCATTCGGGTCTACAATACAGAAAATGACTCTCTAAGCGCCGAGTTCACCGTACAGGTTATGGACATACCCGATTTATAATTTTTTGAAAAGTTTTGCTGATTATTCAGATAAGCTGCATTGACTTGATATAGTCGTTTGAACGGTTTATGATGCCGAGAATGCCCTGCGCTTTGAAATCCAACTTAATGAGCGGACGCAAGTTTTTGTCGACCTTGTCAATATCAGAATAGCGCACCAACAGGTTTTGCGCCGTTTCGGAAAGCGCAGACAAAATATCCTTTCTTTCCTTATTCATAGCAAGCACAAAGACATACGGGTCGCTGTTGACTGCCAAATCATATAATTCTTTGGTGATGTTCAACATGGCATACAAGGACACTCTCTTGATTTTTGCCATGGTATATTTTTTTGTCTTTGCGTTTTCAAGATACTGTTCATATGTGGTTGAGGCGTTTGCGGCAATTTTCAAACGATTGTGTAAGCCGCCGTTTATGTCATAATACCCTTCCAGTTCTCTGCCGCTTATTTCTTTCATGCGGAAGAGTATCAAGTCACCCAAAGAAGTGCCGGAGGTGTTGTATTGTTCGAGGAGATTGTAAGTAAAGGGCGGCACAAAGTTTTTGATTTCGGACAATCTGCCGTCTTTTATTGCGCTGCGTATGGCTGTTGCTGACGGGAATGCGTTTTTGACGCTTTCGTCATTGTAGCCGCCGCCAATGCGTTTTATGGTGTGAAATTTGAGGTCCAGATTAAGTTTTTTTGCGGCTATGATGTAGGCTATGCCCAGAATATTGTTGGGTTCGTCAAGAATGCCTTTTAGCGCAGAGAGGTCTTCATTTGTGTCAATATATGCGTCCACTGCCTTTGCGCGCGCTTTTGGGAAGGAATGACCTTCATTCAAAAACAGCGAAATCTTTTCTTTTACTGCGGCAGGCTCATTAAGGAGCAATTCTGCCATTTGTTCAAGCAATTCCGCATCGCCGCATTCGCTGCCGAAAGAAAGGTATTCAACATTTGGCAGGGCGGATATAGTTTTTATGGCGCCGTATGCAAAGTTGTCGGCGGGGGAAACGGCAAATACAGTCGGCAGTTCGACAACCATGTCGCAGCCCAACCGCACGGCAATAGCCGCGCGCTGATATTTGTCGGCAATTGCGGCGTCGCCGCGCTGAGTGAAACTGCCGCTCATAACGCAAAAAACCGTATCGGCGCCTGTTTGCTCACGGGCTTCTTTTAGGTGAGCAAGGTGTCCGTTTGTTAGGGGATTGTATTCGCAAATTATGGCAGTGGCTTTCATTTTTCCTCACTTTGCTTCTTCATAGGCTTGATTTTATTTTTGAAAAGAGTATAATCATATAGGTGTTATTTTATTATAATACTCAAAAGACAAAAAATCAATGCAATCAGGAGGCTTGTTGTGTCAGATTTAATTAAAAGCATATTTACCAAAGCAAAACAAATGGAAAAACGCATAGTTTTGCCGGAGGGGGAGGACCCGAGAATTATTGAGGCGGCTATCAGCGCATCAAGACTTGGCGTTGCGAAAATAACATTATTGGGCTGCGAAGATACCATCAGAAAAAAGGCAGTCGGCAGCCTTGATTCTATAGAAATAATAAATCCCAGAACATCAGACAGAATAAGTCAATACAGCAACTTGCTGTACGAACTCCGCAAGTCAAAGGGTGTGACCATGGAAGACGCCGAAAGACTGGCGAAGAACAACCTGTATTTTGGCGTGCTTATGGTCAAGAACGGAGATGCTGACGGCATGGTGGCAGGAGCCATAAATTCTACCGGCGATGTGTTGCGCCCGGCGCTCCAAATCATAAAGGCCAAGAAAGGCATAAACACCGTGTCCAGCTGTTTCCTTATGGCGCTGCCCGAGGGAGTTAAGTACGGACATAACGGAGTGCTGATATTTGCCGATTGCGCCGTCAACATAAATCCCGATGCCAGAGCGCTGGCTGACATAGCGTTGGCTGGGGCGCAGAGCGCAAAAGCCATAGCCGATATACCGCAACCAAAAGTAGCAATGCTGTCATTTTCTACAAAAGGCAGCGCAAAACACGAATACGCAGACAAGGTTATCGAGGCGACAAGGCTGGCAAAGGAGTCACAACCGGATTTGCTGATAGACGGCGAGTTGCAAGCCGACGCGGCGCTTGTAGAGAGCGTGGCATGGCTTAAGGCGCCCGACAGCGTAATTGGCGGACAAGCCAATGTACTTATATTCCCAGACTTGCAATCGGGCAATATTGGCTACAAACTTGTACAAAGGCTGGCAAAAGCCGAGGCCATAGGTCCGATATCGCAAGGGTTGGCAAAGCCCGTAAACGACCTCAGCCGCGGCTGTTCGGCGGAAGATGTCGTCAGCGTCATAGCTATCACCGCGTTGCAAGCAGAATAAGGAGGAAATATGAAAGTACTGATAATAAACGCCGGCAGTTCTTCTTTGAAATATCAAGTTATCGACATGACAACGGAAACCATGCTTTGCAAAGGACTGGTTGAAAGAATAGGTTTTTCCGGGTCTTCATTGGTGCATAACGGCAACGGAAATCCGTTGGTCATAAAACAAGACATGTCAAACCATACCGAAGCCTTACAAATGGTCATAAAAGCCTTGACAGATGAGCAATACGGCATCGTAAAAGACATTGCTGAGATTGGGGCTGTCGGACACAGAGTGCTGCACAGCGGAGAGGACTTCTCAGGTTCGGTTGTCATTGATAGTACGGTAATAAAAATCTGCAAAAAGAATGCAGTTTTGGGACCGTTGCATATGCCTGCCAACATTGCATGCATAGAGTCCTGCAAGAAAGTTATGCCCAAGACGCCCATGGTAGCCGTCTTTGACACAGGCTTTCATTCGACAATGCCCAAGAAAGCGTTTATGTATGCCATTCCTTATGAAGACTATAAAAAATACAAGATTAGGAAATACGGTTTTCACGGCACTTCGCACAAATATGTGACGGGAGAGGCTTTGAAATATCTCCAGAAAGAACACTCAAAAATCATTACCTGCCATTTGGGCAACGGCAGTTCGATTTCCGCAGTCGTTGACGGCAAATGCGTTGATACATCGATGGGACTTACTCCGTTGGAAGGCTTGATAATGGGGACTAGAAGCGGAGATATTGACCCCACAGTACTGCAATTTATGAGCGCCCAAAAAGGTATAAGCGTTGACGAAGCGCTGAATATTCTCAACAAAAAGAGCGGATTCTTGGGAGTTTGCGGAGTAAGCGACTTCAGAGATATGGAAGCCAAGGCGGCGGCAGGAGACCCAGGAGCGCAGTTGTGCCTTGATATGTTCCAGTACCGCATAAAGAAGTACATAGGGAGCTATGTTGCGGCTATGGGCGGTCTTGACCTCATAGTATTTACCGGCGGCATCGGCGAAAATGCTTATCAGGCAAGAAGTCTGATTATGCAGGGATTGGAGTGTTTTGGCATTGATTTTGACTTTGAATACAACAAGATTGCGCCCAGAGGCATGCTGTGCGAATTGCACAAACCGCAATCAAAAGTCAAGGTTGTCATAATTCCCACGAATGAGGAAGTTGTCATCGCTAGGGAGACAATGGAGCTTATTAACAAATAAAAAACAGGCTCCAAAAGGTTGACAAACGGTTTATTATTTATTTATAATAACTTACATATGTATATCGACCTTAAAAATGTAATTGAAGAACAAGCCTATCCGCTGAAGTATGCCACAAAAGTAGATGATGGCTTGTTTGTTGACAGAGACATAATTGTCGGCGTAGCCGATGTCAGCGGCACATATATGCGCAGCGGCGACAAAATATATGTCGAAGCGCTTATTTCGGCGCCAATAAGTTTCAGTTGCGACAAATGTCTGCTTAAGTGTTCAAAGACTCTCAAAATATCCCTAAACGAGGTTTTTGGCAAAGACGGCGATTATGTATACGAAAACAACATTATCGAGTTGGACAAGGCGGTGAGGGATGCCATCATCCTGAATATGCCGGAACAGCTTTTATGTAAAGACGAGTGCGAAGGACTGTGTCAAAAATGCGGTTGCGACAAGAATACACATGAGTGTGACTGCCAGCAAGACGACGACAACAACCCCTTTGCCATACTAAAATCTATTACAGGAGGTGCAAAAAATGGCAGTACCAAAAAGTAAAGTATCCAAACAAAGAGGCAACACAAGATTTGCCAATTGGAAATTATCAGACCCAAATCTTAGCGAATGTTCACAATGTCACGAACTTAAACCCAGTCACACTGTGTGTCCGAAATGCGGTTATTACAACGGCAGACCTGTTGTTATAGCCAAAGAAAAGAAAAAAGACTAAGGTTTTCTTATGAATTATTTTGCAAACAAGAATAAGAGGAGTATCTCCTCTTATTCGGCATTTAATTAAAGATTTTGCTTTTAGCCTCAAATTCAGGAGGGGATAATAATGAAAATAGTTGTAGATGCGTACGGCGGCGATAAGGCGCCATATGAAATTCTCAAAGGAGCAGCCCTTGCCCTAAACACTGCTGACGGCTTTGAGCTTGTTCTTGTGGGAAAACAGCAAGAAATTGAAGGTATTATGACGGAGTTTGAATTTGACAAAAGCAGAGTTAGCATTGTTGACGCTGACGATGTCATCACAAACGACGATTCACCCACAGAAGCCTTGCGGCAAAAGCCCAATTCCTCATTGGTACGGTGTTTTGACACGCTGAACAGTGATGACAATGCCAAGGCTTTTGTATCTGCCGGCAGCACAGGCGCTGTGCTTACCGGAGCCGTACTTCTTTTGAAAAGAATAAAAGGTATTATGCGCCCTGCGCTTGCTCCGGTTTTACCGGTTATTAACGGAGATGGGCAAACAGTTTTGATTGACTGCGGAGCAAATTCCGACCCAAAACCGTTGAATATTGTACAGTTTGCAAAGATGGGTACGGCTTTTATGAAAGCCGTCTACAATGTTGAGAACCCCCGAGTGGGCTTGTTATCGAACGGCACAGAGGACAAAAAAGGCAACGAATTGACCAAAGAAACCTTTCCGCTTTTGCAGCAGGCAGACATAAATTTCAAGGGCAATATTGAGGGCAGGGATATTCTCAGCGGCGATTATGATGTTGTAGTTGCTGACGGATTCAGCGGTAATGTGGCATTGAAGTCCTGCGAAGGTACGGCGCTTGGTATGTTCAAACTTATAAAAGACGGCATTATATCAGGAGGATTGCGCGCAAAACTTGGTTATTTGCTGTTGAAACCCGTATTTAAGGCAGTCAAACAAAAAATGGACTACAACGACAACGGCGGCGCAGTATTGTTGGGGCTGAAAAAAATAGTTATTAAATCACACGGCAGCTCTAAAGCAAAGTCTATCTGCGCGTCAATCTTGCAGGCAAAACAAATGGTTGAAAGCGGCGTAATAGAAAAAATTGAAGGAATAATGGCATAATTGAAAGATTTTGACATAAAAAGAATAGAAAATATCATAGGTTACAAATTCAGAAATAAGAATTTGCTTTTCCAGGCGTTTACGCATTCTTCTTTTTCAAACGAAAATGGCGTTCCTTCATATGAGCGGCTGGAATATATCGGCGACGCTTGCATAGGGCTTATTGTTGCGCTTGAACTTTATGAGCGGTATCCAAATATAAATGAGGGCGGATTGACAAAAGCAAGAGCGCAGCTTGTATCCAGACAAAGCCTCAGCGAAAAGATTGACGCTTGCGGACTTATTGAATATATGCAGGTAGGGCAAGGCGACATAAGAATAAACGCTCTTGAAAGTGTGCGCAAGAAGTGCGACCTTTTTGAGTCGATATTGGGCGCAATAATGATTGACAGCAACAGCCTTGACGAAGTTAAAAAAATTGTACTGGCATTCCTTGATGGCGACATAGACAACATTTTTGACATCGGCATGGACGACGCAAAATCGGCGCTGCTCGAAAAACACAAGTACGCACGGTTTTTGACAACGGTAGAAAAACAACATTTTGTCGCAAGACTGCTGATTGACGGCAAGGTAGTGTCTTTTGCCAAAGCAAAGAGCAAAAAGCAAGCCGAACAGGCGGCAGCCAAAGCATATATGGATAAAGAAAATAATATTTAATATAAAACATTGCAATAATAATATACTTTCGCCGTTTTGGCGCAAACTTTTATCAAAAAAATTCAAAACTTTTGTAATATTTTGCTTGACAACACATATAATAATGGTATAATAAATTTAGCACTCAAAGCCCTAGACTGCTAACACTCAAACAAATATAGTGCTAAAGGAGCGATATTATGGATATGCTTTCCGATAGAAGGGAAAAGATTTTGAAAGCCGTTGTTGATGAATATATCAAGAGCGCTACACCTGTGTCCTCTGGCGAAATACAGAGCAAGCATTTCAGCAATCTTAGTTCAGCCACAATTCGTTCCGAAATGTCGACGCTTGAGGATATGGGTTATCTCATAAAGCCGCACACATCGGCGGGCAGAATACCGTCAAAAGAAGCTTACAAGCTGTATATTGACAGGTTTATGGTCAAAATACCGTTGAAGCAGAAAGAAATAAGCTTTATACAAAGTTCTTTCAAAGAGCGATTTGATGGCGTAGACGAGATTGTCAAGCGTACCGCAAAGGTCATAAGCGATGTGACGAATTATACTTCTGTAATAGTGTTGAATAACATAAATAAGGTCAAAATAAAAGAAATAAAACTTGTTGACCTTGACGAATATTCGGCGTTGGTGATTATCATTACGGACAGCGGCATAATTCGTGACAAGGTGATTTCTTTGACCAAACCGGCAAGCGAAGTATATATCAGGGACGCAAACGCGCTTATCAACAAGATGTTCGCAGGCAAGACTGTTGCCGAAATAAAAAGTCCGGATATGATGATAAAAAAAGAACTTGAGGACTTCAAAGAGCTTTATGAAAGCATAATTGCCATTCTTATCAGCTATGGCGAAACAAATGAATCAAATGTATACATTGAGGGCGCGTCAAAATTTTTGGATTATCCCGAATATGACCGAGAAGCCGCAAAGAAATTTTTGGCGGTGGTAGACAGCAAAGAGCGCTTTGCAGAGCTGATTGAAGAAAATGAGGACATTGCGTTTACGGTACGAATCGGAAAGGACGAATCCTGCGGTTTGGAAAAGTGCGCCATAGTCACGGCAAAATATACCATAAAAGGCAAGGAGATTGGACATGCCGGCGTAATAGGTCCGCAAAGAATGGATTATTCAAAGGTAGTGTCTGTACTCAGCTATGTTGGTAAGACACTTGAAAAAATAGCAAACGGAGGAAAGAATGACGAAGAAGAATGATGAAACGAACATCACTCCAGAAACGGAGCAGGAGGAAGTCGTATCAATACCGCTTGACGATGTCACAGATAATGTAGAGCAGGCAAAAAAGGAAGTTGAAGAATATAAAAACCATTTGCAAAGATTGCAGGCGGAATTTGACAACTATCGCAAAAGAACAGCCGAAAGCAACCGACAAAGCCGATTTGAAGGTATATGCGATGTAGTATGCGAGCTGCTGCCGGCAATTGACAACCTTGAGAGAGGCATTGCGGCGGTTAGTGACCAATCAGCAAAGAACGGCATGGAACTTATACTTAAACAATTTTTGGAAGTGCTGGCAAAGTTCGATGTATGCGAAATTAAGGCAATAGGCGAGGACTTTAATCCTGATTATCACCATGCCATATCAAAAGACGGTGACGGCGAGCAGCCGGTGGTCACCGAGGTGTACTTGAAAGGGTACCAAAGAAAATCAAAAATCCTAAGACCTTGTATGGTTAAGGTAACAAATAAATAATATAAAAGGAGAGCAAAAATAATGGGAAAAATAATAGGAATTGATTTAGGAACAACAAATTCTTGCGTAGCCGTTATGGAAGGCGGCGAAGCAGTCGTAATACCAAATGCCGAGGGAGGACGCACAACGCCATCTGTTGTAGCTTTCTCAAAAGACGGTCAAAGACTTGTCGGTCAAGTGGCAAAAAGACAGGCCATTGTCAACCCCGACAAAACCATTGCGTCCATAAAGAGAGAGATGGGTACGGGTTTCAAAGTGACTATTGACGGTAAGGCATATACTCCGCCGGAGATTTCTGCAATGATTTTAACAAAACTGAAGAATGACGCGGAGGCTTACCTTGGACAAAAGATTACACAAGCGGTCATTACCGTACCCGCCTATTTCTCAGACTCACAAAGGCAAGCAACCAAAGACGCAGGAAAGATTGCCGGTCTTGAAGTGCTGCGCATAATCAACGAGCCTACGGCTGCTGCTTTGTCATACGGTCTTGACAAAGAGACAAAGTCACAAAAAATACTCATTTACGACCTTGGCGGCGGCACATTTGACGTATCGATTCTGGAGCTTGGAGAGGGCGTATTTGAAGTGCTTGCCACAAATGGCGATACCAGACTGGGCGGCGACGATTTTGACAAAGTCGTTATGGATTGGATTGTAACCGAATTCAAAAACAGCGACGGCATAGACCTATCAAAGGACAAAATGGCTATTCAGAGAGTTAAGGAAGCCGCCGAAAGAGCAAAAATTGAGCTTTCCGGCATGACAAAGACTTCTATAAATCTGCCGTTCATTACAGTCGGACCCAACGGACCGCTGCACATCGATATGGAGTTGACAAAAGCAAAGTTTGACGCAATGACAGAATTCCTTGTAAAGAAGACTGTTGCGCCGACGATGCAAGCCATAAAAGATGCCGGCATAAAAGCTTCAGACATCGAAAAGGTTGTGCTTGTGGGCGGCTCGACGAGAATTCCCGCAATAGTAGAAACCGTAAAGAGCATTACCGGGAAAGAGCCGTACAAGGGCATAAACCCCGACGAGTGCGTTGCGCTGGGCGCAGCAATTCAGGCAGGAGTGCTTGCAGGCGATGTAAAAGATGTGCTGTTACTAGATGTCACACCGCTTTCACTGGGTATCGAAACCATGGGCGGGGTGTTCACAAAACTTATAGATCGCAACACCACCATACCCACAAAGAAGTCCCAAATTTTCTCAACTGCGTCGGACAATCAGACTTCTGTTGACATTCATGTATTGCAGGGCGAAAGAGCCATGGCCGCCGACAATAAGACGCTGGGAAGATTTGAACTGACCGGCATACCCCCGGCAATGAGAGGAATACCGCAAATTGAGGTTACATTTGACATTGACGCAAACGGTATTGTCAGCGTAACGGCTGTCGACAAAGGCACGGGCAAATCGAACAACATTACAATTACCGCCTCCAGCAATCTGACAGATGACGAGATAGACAAGGCAGTTAAAGAAGCCGAGAAGTTTGCCGAAGAAGACAAAAAGCGCAAAGAACTTATTGAAATGAAGAACAATGCCGAACAGCTGATATTCTCGGTAGAAAAGACAGTAAAAGAGTCCGGCGACAAGCTGAGCGAAGAAGACAAAACGCAACTTGAAGATGCCGCAAAGACTGCCAAGGAGAAGTTGGCAAAAGCCGAAACGGCAGAAGAAATAAAAGAACTTACAGAGGAACTGGGCAATACAACAAACCCCATATTCACAAAATTGTATCAGGAAGCGCAGGCTCAGA
Organism: Christensenellales bacterium; assembly: GCA_050309775.1. Lineage (GTDB taxonomy): Bacteria > Bacillota > Clostridia > Christensenellales > DTU072 > DTU072. The sequence continues at coordinate 32,668 of JBNRMV010000017.1, forward strand.
ACGCAACCCAGCCCGAAGATGACGGCGGTAGCACCATAAATGTAGACCCTGACGACATAAAATAGGAGGCTGAATGGCTGCCAAAGATTATTATGCTATACTGGGAGTAGAAAAGAATGCGAGTGCGGACGAAATTAAGTCCGCATATCGCCGTCTTGCAAAGAAGTATCACCCCGATGTATTTGCAACACAAGAAGAAAGCAAAAAGAAAGAAGGCGAAAAAAAGTTCAAAGAAATTCAGCATGCGTATGAAGTGCTGTCCGACCCGCAAAAACGCGCTGCATTTGACCAATACGGAAGTGAAGACGGTCCGGCAATGAACGGTTTTGGCGGCGGGTTCAATCCCTTTGGCGGCGGCAGCGGCGGCTTTGCAGATGATATTATTAACAATATATTCAATGCTTTTACAGGCGGCGGCGGACGCTCAGCACGCTATGAGAGAGAGGGCGACGACATTGAAGTAGTGCTGAACCTGACTTTTGAAGAGGCTTATTCCGGTGTAGAAAAAGAAATTACTTACAATAGAGTAGAAAAATGCAGAACTTGCGGCGGAACGGGCGCAAAAGACAGTTCGTCAATCAAGACATGTACTAAGTGCGGCGGCAGCGGTTCTGTGAGAGTTGCTCAGCGCACGCCTTTTGGTATGATGCAGACGACCAGAACTTGCGATGTGTGCCGAGGCGAGGGCAAAATAATCGAGGACAAATGCGTCGATTGCAAAGGCAGAGGCAAAGTAAAAAGGGAAAGAACAATAAAAGTTAAGATTCCTGCCGGAATAGACAACGGACAAATGCTGACAATGCGTGGCGAGGGCAGCGCAGGCGACAGCAATGCGCCAAACGGCAACTTAATAATAATTTTCAAAGTAAGTCCGCATGCGTACTTTGTCAGGGATGGCGTAAACCTTAATATGGACTTGCCCATAACCTTCCTGCAAGCAGCTTTGGGCGCAAGAGTAAATATCCCTACAATGGCAGGAGAGGTACCCGTAGACATACCCGAGGGAACCCAAAACGGCACAATAATAAGAGTAAAGGGCAGAGGCGTGAAGTACCTGAAGAAGGACGCTTACGGGGATTTGTTTATCAGAATAATTGTGGACATTCCAAAGAGCCTGACAATGCAGCAACGCAGCAAATTGCGTGATTTGGAAAAGTCCTTTGAAAAAGCAAGTTTTGAAAAGGTGCAAAAATATAAGAAAGCCACAAAGGGAACATAATTGTGATTTGGAAAGAAATAACTATAAACACTGACACAGAAGGCTCCGAGCTGATAGCTGATGCCTTCTTTTCTATTGGCTGCAGCGGCGTAAAAATTGCCGACAAACAAGATTTGCTTGACATAATGAAGGACGGCGGCATGTGGGATTATGTCGACGAAAAATTGCTGCAAGCAGACGATACGGTTAAAGTAAGCGGTTTTGTTTCCGAAGAAAGTCTTTCGGACAAGCTGGCTGAACTGACCGAAACTTTAAGTGGTTATGGCATATCTGCGGAATTTATCATAAGAGATATTGACGACGAAAGCTGGTACGAGAATTGGAAAAAGTATTATTCACCTATCCATGCGGAAAAATTTGTAGTCGTGCCAAAATGGCTGAAATATGACAATAATGACAAAAAAACGCTGATATTTATTGACCCGGGCATGGCTTTCGGTACGGGAGAACACGAAAGCACAAAAATGTGTCTTATGCTTATGTCGGAAGTTGATTTTGACGGCAAAAGCGTCATTGATGTAGGCACAGGCAGCGGAATACTAGGTATCGGCGCAATAAAGTCCGGCGCAAAAAACTGTTATATGTGCGATATTGACAGCATTGCCGTAAAAGCCGCAAAAGAAAATGCAATTCTGAATGGAGTGCAAGATGTTGCGGAAATAGCCGCAGCCGACCTATTGACAAAGAAAAGCATGCATGCAGACATTGTGTTGGCAAACCTTACGGCAGATATACTCATAAGACTGTCGGGCGGACTGGCGGCGCACACAAAAGACGGCTCAACAATCATTTGTTCCGGCATAATCCACAGCCGCAAACAAGAGGTAATTGATGCATTTTTGCAGCAAGGCTTTTCCGTCCAAAAAGAAATAGAAATGGGCGAATGGAATGCTCTTATGCTGAGGCGGTGAGCATGGATTTGAAACGCTTTTTTACTTTTGATAAGGTCACAACTGACAGAATAGTTATTCGAGGGGAAGAATTCCATCATGCAATAAAAGTCTGCCGCCTGAAAGAGGGCTTTAAGTTGATAATCTGCGATAATACCGACAAGGATTATAATTGCACGATAGAACGCATATATAAGGATTATTTTATTGCAAAAATTGACGAAATAAAAGAAAATGATACGGCTGAAAGCGGCATAACGCTTTATATAGGCGTTTGCAAAGAACTGGATACCGTTGTGCAAGAGGCTGTTGAAATGGGCGCCGAAAGGATAGTGCCTTTTTCTTCACAGCACAGCAATATCGGCGGAATAAACGCAGAAAGACTAAACAAAATAATTGTCGAAAGCGCAAAACAATGCGGCCGACCCAGACTGACAAAGTTGGAAAGCCTTATGACAATTAAACAAGCCTTTGAAGATGCCGCACAGAATGACCAAAACTTGCTGTTTTATGAATTTGAACGCAACAACAAAGTAAGTGAAAATATGGACAAAGATGCGGAAAGCACAGGCATATTTATTGGCAGCGAGGGCGGTTTTTCGCTGAAAGAAATAGAGGTTGCAAAAGAAAACGGGTTCAAGATTCTTACGCTTGGCAAGCGCATTTTGCGTGTGCAAACTGCCGTAGTTGCTGCACTGGCGCTTTGTTTGCAAGGGCTGGACAGGCTATGAGGGCGGTAGTGTTTAACCTTGGCTGCAAGGTAAACCAATATGAGAGCGACAAATTGGCGCAAGGACTGCGCCAAAAAGGCTTTGAGGTATTTTCTCAGTTGGTTTTTGCCGATATCTATATAATAAACACCTGCGCCGTGACGGCAGAGGCGGAGAGAAAATCCCGTCAAGCCGTAAAAAGATGTCTTTCACACAATCCCGACGGCAGAGTTTTTGTTTGCGGCTGCGCCAGTCAGCGCGACGCCGCTGCCTTTGAAAAGAAAAAAGCAGAATATGTCTGCGGCGCCGACAAAGGGCAGTTGTTGGACAAGATTGAAACAATTGCAAAAAATGAAAATGCAAATGACGCATTCAGCGACAGAACAAGGGCATTTGTAAAAATTCAGGACGGTTGCGACAATTTTTGCTCATATTGCATAATACCTCATTTGAGAGGACGCAGCGTGTCGAGAGATATTGACGAAATAGTCAAAGAAATAAGTAACCTTGCGCAAAAAACTAAAGAAATTGTTATTACAGGCATAAATCTTGCGTTGTTTGGCAAAGATAACGGCACAAGCCTTACACAGTTAATAAAAGCTATTAGTCGTACAGATGTGAGAATTCGGCTGGGTTCTTTTTATGTTGAAGGATTGACAAAAGAATTGCTGACGGCGCTTTTTTCGTTAAAGAAGTTTTGTCCGCATTTTCATTTGTCGCTGCAAAGCGGCGATGACTGCGTTCTTAAGGCCATGCGGCGCCGATATTCCACAACGGAATATCTTGAAAAGATTGACCTTATACGCTCATTTGACAAAAATGCTGCCATTACCACCGATATTATAGTAGGTTTTCCCACAGAAACCGATGAGCAGTTTGAAAACACAGTGAATTTTGTCAAGCAAGCCGGCTTTTCGGACATACATATATTCCCATTCTCCGCAAGGGAGGGAACTGCTGCGGCAAAACTGCCGCCGCTGCCCAAACAAACCTTGCGCAGCCGCGCGGCAAAACTGGCGCAAATTAAGAATGATTTGCAAAAACGCTACCTGAATAATAACATAGGAGTAGTGCAACAGGTACTTTTTGAAGAAGAGGAAGACGGCATAAAAAGCGGTTATTCCGAACGGTATATTAAAGTTTATGCAAGCACAGAAAAGGATTTGGCGGAAATTGTTCCGACAGAAATATATAAAGACGGTTTGAAAGGAGAAGAAAATGGATAAGGATTGTATTTTTTGCAGAATTATAGCAGGGGAGATACCCTCGGCAAAACTTTATGAAGACGATGACATGATTGTCATAAAAGACATTAGCCCGCAAGCAAAAGTGCATTTGCTGCTCATTCCCAAACAGCATTATGCCGACATTGTTGAAATGAGCGACGAGCAAGCGGCGACATTGGGCAAGTGCATAAAAAAACTGTCGACGCTGACCGACACTTTGGGACTTCAGGACGGCTTCAGACTGGTTTCCAACAAAGGCGAAAACGGCAGACAAAGCGTCGGACACCTGCATATTCATGTCATTGGCGGTGAAAAATTGTCAGAAATAATGGCATAATAGCTTAAGTTTTGAGTTGTTATAAATAAACAGATATCAGATTTATAGAAAAGAAAATTGAAAAGTAAAAACCGCCTGAACAGCGGTTTTTATAAATGTCTTATTTGTAGCTTCTCTTTCTGGCGTTCTCTGCCTTCTTCTTTCTCTTGACGCTGGGTTTTTCGTAAAACTCATGGCGTCTGAGGTCTCCGATAATGCCTTCATTTGAGCATTTTCTTTTCCACCTGCGGAAAGCGCTGTCCACAGACTCATTGTCCTTGACATATACTGTTGCCATAAATATTCACCCCCTCTGTCCAAGATTTTTTCGCATATGTTTATTATAAGCGATTTTTTATCATTGTCAAACATTTGATTATAATTTTATGCCTTTTGTGACAAATTTGTCATTCTTTTTATCAAATTCTCTTTTATACCCGTAGAATTTGTTTCTTAATGTCTTATTTTGTCGGATATATTGATAAAGCTGTCAAATATGCTACAATCAAGAAAAACCATGCTAAGGAGATTAGTTATTATGCTAAGGGAAAAACACGAATTTTTCAAAATGATAAAAAAACGCCTTGTTGAGAACAATTATTCCGACTATACCGTAAAGATAAACGACGAGCGTGTCGGCGAGGTGTATTTTCTCAACAACAAAAGAATGACTAGCGAGCAGCTGCGCGCTTTCAGCATGCGCGTCAACGAAATCATCAAAAGCGATGTTTTTATTCTTGACCCTCTCAACAAACTGATTATTGACAAAGACGAATTTATGGGGCTTGACGAAGTGGCAAAACAGCGCTACATACTTGATTTGAGCAATATATATATTGATATAAAGAAAAAATCCATAAACTGCTAACTAAATATGCTTATGTGCTAGGAGAATTGTTTTTTTTGTCGAATAATATATTAGACGGAAAAAAGAGGTACTTGGCACATAAGCAAATTTCATTCGGGCTTTATTGATGAGCTAAAATCAAAATCCGACATTGTCGACATAGTTTCAAAATTTGTCCATCTCCAAAAAAAGGGGAGGGACTATTGGGCGTGTTGTCCTTTTCATCACGAAAAGACGCCCTCTTTTCAGGTGCGTTCAGACCACCAGTATTTCAAGTGTTTTGGTTGTCAAAAAAGCGGCAATGTCATCACTTTTGTTATGGAGCATGAGCGCATTACCTATCCCGAGGCCATAGAATGGCTGGCAGACAGAGCCAATATGGAACTGCCGGAAAATTTTGTTGCGCCCGAGTACAAGGAATCCAAACAACTGAAAGAAAAAATACATAACGCCAACAAAGAAGCGGCAAAGTTTTATTACCAAACGCTGTTTTCACCCGCCGGAAAGGAAGCGCTGCAATATCTGCTCAACAGAGGACTTACGGAACAAACCATTAAGACTTTCGGCATGGGCTTTTCGCCGAACTCATGGTCACTGCCCCAACACATGGAAAACAAGGGCTATGACAAAACCACCTTAAAAAAAGCCGGGCTTTGCGGCTATGACGCAGAGAGCGGCAAGGCATACGACTTCTTTTCGGGCAGAATTATTGTGCCGATTATTGACGCTTTCGGCAATGTAATAGGTTTTGGCGGCAGGGTGCTGAAAGACACCGGCTTTGCAAAATACAAAAACACACTGGCAAATCCGGTTTTTGACAAAAGCCGCAGCCTTTTTAATATAAACCTTTTCAAAAAACTCAAACAAACAGAAACCGTTCAGTCAGTTATACTTGTTGAAGGATATATGGATACCATAAGCCTTTATCAAGCAGACATCAAGAATGTAGTTGCGCCTATGGGGACAAGCCTTACCGTAGACCAATGCAGGGTGCTGAAGCGGTATGTAGACATTGTGTATGTGTGTTTTGACGGTGACAGCGCCGGACAAGCCGCCACTATGCGCAGTTTAGAACTGCTTAAAACCAGCGGTTTGGAAGTCAAAGTTATGGACCTTCCGGACAAGATGGACCCTGACGATGTCATTAAGCAGAGAGGAAAGCAAGCCTTTGAGGAACTGATAACAAAGGCATTGCCTTTGATAGATTACAAATTGAAGAAAACAGAACGAGCGCACAACCTTAAGACCGCCGACGGACGGCAAAAGTACATAAAGGCCGCCGCCGAGGTGCTGTCAAAATTAGACGCTGTAGAGAGAGAGGTTTATGCCCGAAATGTGTCAGAAAAAAGCGGTATAGCTATTGATACCATACTTTCTGAAGCCGCCGGCAACAGCGGCGAAGTGTATGCAACGGCAAAAAAGCCCGAAAAGAAAGAATCGAGAAAGGGCAACGCCAATGCCGCAAGATTTGTACTGTCCTCCATTCTGAACATGAAAGAATATGTGAGAATGCAATACATAAAGCCGGAGTATTTTGACGATGGAGCGCAAAAAACAGTATATGAGTATTTTCTTGACTGTATAGAAAATAAGTATACGCCGAAATTTAGTGATTTGTTTGATTTGAGCGAGGACAAAGACGAGCTAAATGAGATTATTGACGCGCTTGATAAGGTTGCGCCGGACAAACAGGCAGAGTATTATTCGCAGTCCTTAAATTTTCTTTTTAACGATTACAAAAGAGAAGCTTTACCCAAGCTAACTTTAATGCTCACGCAAGCAAAGAATGAAAATGAAAAAGCATTGATACAAGAAAAAATAAAAGAACTTTCAAACTCACAACCTAATTAAAGATAGAGGAGCCGAATATGCCAAACTACGAAGAACGCAAGAGAACAAAAATTGACAGTATCGTCGAACTGCACAAGGACGACAAAAAAATACAGGAAGAAGACCTCATGAAAAAGCTGGACAAGCTAGAACTAGACGCCAAAGAAATGGAGGAAGTTTATAAAATACTGGAGGACAACAACATTAAGGTTGAATCTGGTATTGAAAAAACAAGCGACAAACTGCTCCAAAAAATTATGAGCGAGGTCAACATAGATGACTCCGTCAAGATGTATCTGAAGGACATCGGTAAAGTACCTCTATTGCAGGCATCGGAGGAGGTCGAGCTGGCGCAAAGAATGGCGGAGGGCGACGAGGTAGCGAGAGATAACCTCATAAACGCCAACCTCAGACTTGTTGTAAGCATAGCAAAGAGATATGTTGGCAGGGGCATGCAGTTCCTTGATTTGATACAAGAGGGCAACTTGGGCTTGATGAAAGCCGTAGAAAAATTTGATTATACGAAAGGTTTCAAGTTTTCGACTTACGCTACATGGTGGATTAGGCAGGCAATAACCCGTTCGCTTGCCGACCAAGCCAGAACCATACGCATTCCCGTGCATATGGTAGAAACCATAAATAAGTTGACAAAGGTTTCCAGAACGCTGCTCCAACAATTGGGCAGAGAACCTACGCAGGCAGAAATAGCCGAAGCAATGGGCATAACCGAACAAAAAGTCGTCGAAATACAAAAGATTGCGCAAGACCCCGTATCTCTTGAAACGCCTATCGGCGAGGAAGACGACAGCCATTTGGGAGATTTTCTTGAGGACCACAACGCAGTGGCGCCCATGGACGCAGCCGAAGCAAAGATGCTCAGAGCGCAGGTTGAAGAAATTCTCAACACGCTTGCCCCCAGAGAAGCCATGGTGCTTATTTTGCGGTATGGGCTGAAAGATAATCGCCCGAGAACGCTTGAAGAAGTCGGCAAGGTCTTCAATGTCACAAGGGAAAGAATCCGTCAGATTGAAGCAAAAGCCTTGCGCAGGCTCAAACATCCGAACAAGATGAAAAAACTTAAGGATTTCCTAGACAAATAATATGCTAAAACTTGACAAACGGCTGGCGGCGATTGCCTCCGAAGTTGATGCAAAATGTCTGGCTGACATTGGCGCAGACCATGGCAAAGTTGTGGTGTTTTGCCTTAATAACAACAAGGCGCATCGAGCGTATGCTGTTGACATAAGTCAAAAGAGCCTCCAAAAGGCAAGACTGCTTGCCGAAAAACATGGAGTGGCGGATAAGATTAAGTTTGTTGTAGGCGACGGCTTGCAAAAAATAGACAATGACGCAGACTGTATTGTTATTGCCGGTATGGGCGGATTTGAAATAATAAAAATTTTATCTCAGCGCAAGCTGAATGCAAAGTACATTTTGGCTCCGCATCAGGACGCGGCGGCGCTGCGCCGTTTTCTGAATGACAACGCGTTCTTTGTGCAAAAAGACTATTTTGTGGCGGTGGGCAAAAGGTTCTATGACATTATTGTTTGCGTGCCGGGCAAAGGCAACTATACCGAAAATGAGATTTATGTCGGAAAGAACATTCCTCCGCAATCTGATTTTCAAAAGAAATTGACCGCCAGAAAGAGCGTTATTATGGATATATATAAAAAGACAAATAATCCTTCCGAGGAAATCAAAAAAGAATTGGGAGAAATAAACAATGCCTTACAAAATTAAAGATGTAATCAATGAGGTAGAAAACTTTGCTCCGCTGACATTGCAAGCGGATTTTGACAATTCTGGGCTGATACTAGGCGACCCCAACAACATGCTTACGGGAGTTGTCGTTACGCTGGACACGAATATAGCTGTTGTTGAGGAAGCAATAGAAAAGGGCTGTAACCTTATTATTGAGCATCACCCCTCAATTTTTGAGCCGTTGCGTTCATTTGATTATCGTTTGCCGCTGCATAGGGCAATGGCGCTTGCCATAAAACATGACATTGTCATATACGCTGCGCACACAAATGCCGATTTTGCAGAGGGCGGACTCAACGATTATGTGGCGGAAAAACTAGGCTTAAAAAATGTTGAATACCTCTATGACCGCCTTGATTCGGCAAGGGTGGGCGACCTTGAGCGCCCCATGACAATGGGCGATTTTGCAAAATTTGTCGGAGATACTTTGCGTGACGAAAACATAGTCACAATTGGCAATGAAAACCTGCTTGTGCGCAGAGCCGCCGTCATAAACGGCGCCGGAGGCGGCAGTAAAGAGTTGCTGCTTGATTTACAAAACAAAGATGTGGATATTTTTCTTACTGCGGACATAAAATATAGCTTTGCGAGGTTTGCAAAAGACCTAAACTATGGTATAATATGCTTTGGGCATTATGATAGTGAGCTGGGGTTTGTCGATTTGATTGACAATATGTTGAAAAGCAGCGGAATGGACATAAAGATAATAAAAACCAACAAATGCTCAAATCCGTACAACAATAGGAGACAAAATGAGTCTGGACAAAATACTTAAATATCAAAGCGTAGACCTAAAGCTATATGCGTTGCAAAACGACTTTGAAAAATCCGAAAAACGCAAAAACCTAATGATATTGCAAAACAGCTTCAATGAAAAAAATGAAGAACTTGCCCGCGTTGCCAAAGAGACGCAGGAGCTTTTTGTTGCCTTTGAAAAAAGCGGAGCAAGGCTTACGGAGTTGGACCCCATCGAAGAAGAAATAAACCAAGACATAAATTCCATAAATGACTTAACCGAACTTGACTTATACGACAAGAGTTTGCTAAAATACGAGGAGTGTATTTCTTCAATCGAAAAAGAAATGAACAAAGCCGCTAGGCGCCTGAACGAAATAAAATACGAGGTTCAAAAACTCATCGAACAGCGCCAAGAAATAGGTAACCAGTATGTCCAGCACAAAAAATACCACGACAAAGAAGTGCTGGAAATGAAACAAAAGGCGGCTCCGATTATGATGGAGCTAAAAGAATTGAAAGAGGGGCTAGACGACAAGTTGTACGAAAAGTACATGGAGCGCCGCAACGCAAGAAAAATGCCGGCATTTGTAGAATATATGGACGGAAACTGCGCAGGCTGCGGCATGGAAATCTTCATTGAAGTAAACGAAAAACTGACAAAAAGCGGCGATATGGCGGAATGTCCGGAATGCCGTAGAATTGTATATAAACCATAACAATATAATATATTGAACCCTAGAACTAAATAGAAAGCCAAAAAATACTGCTTGCAAGAAGAAAGAATTGCTGAACGAACGAACCAAAACAATTATGGAGGTGTTTGTGAAATTCAGCAAAATGAACGGTGTCGGCAACGACTATATTTATATCAATCTTATGCAAGAAAAAGTTGAAAGCCCGTCGGAACTGGCAAAAAAACTTTCCGACAGGCATTTCAGTATAGGCGGTGACGGCATAGTGCTTATTGACCGTTCCGACAAAGCTGATTTTTCCATGAAAATGTATAACGCAGACGGCTCTGAGAGCGGTATGTGCGGCAATGCGATACGATGTGTTGCGAAATATGTCTATGACAAAGGTCTGACCAAAAAGAACATGATTGACATAGAAACGCCGTCGGGAATAAAAAGCATTGAATTATACATATCGGACAACAAAGTTATCAAAGCCACCGTCAACATGGGTCGGGCAAAAACAGGCCCGAAAGACATTCCGACGACACTTTGCGGCAGTCAAATAATAAATTATCCTCTGCCTACAAGCAGAGGGGATATATACATTAATTGCGTTTTCGTCGGCAATCCGCATACAGTGATTTTTGTCGACAACGATGAACAAATGAATATGGCGCTCGGGGAAGAAATATCCAACCACAGGGTTTTCCCCGAAAGAACAAATGTGGAGTTTGTACGAATTATAGATGAAGAAAGTGCATATATGAGAGTTTATGAGAGAGGCACTGGCGAAACACTTGGTTGCGGCACAGGAGCTTCTGCGGCTTTCTATGTGTCATATATACAAAATAAGCTAAAAAACAAAGCAACAATACATTTAATCGGCGGAGACCTGCAACTAAAAATTCACAACGGTGAAATATATTTGACAGGCGATGCCCAACTAAATTACGAAGGAGAGGTATTTGTATGAATCCAGAGGCAAAGAAGGCAAAGTATATTTTTGTCACAGGCGGCGTAGTGTCAGGACTGGGCAAAGGAATTACCGCGGCATCAATGGGCAGACTGCTGAAAGAAAGAGGCTTCAAAGTTGCCGCACAAAAGTTTGACCCATACATAAATGTAGACCCGGGCACAATGAGCCCTTTGCAGCACGGCGAAGTGTTTGTCACAGATGACGGCGCCGAAACAGACCTTGATTTGGGGCATTATGAGAGATTTATTGACGAAAGCCTGAACAAATACTCTTCTTTGACTACCGGAAAGGTGTACACAAAGGTGCTGTCAAACGAGCGCAAGGGCGTTTATCTTGGCAGCACTATTCAAGTTATTCCACATATCACCAACGAAATAAAGAGATGCATGATTCGAGTGGCAGAAAGCACAGACGCTGACATCGTCATATCGGAGATTGGCGGCACTGTGGGCGACATCGAATCGCTGCCGTATCTTGAAAGCATGCGCCAAATAGGTCGGGAAATAGGGCGCGACAATGTACTTTATGTGCATGTCACGCTTGTACCATATCTGAAGTTCAGCGGCGAACACAAATCAAAACCCACACAGCACAGCGTAAAAGAACTGCTGTCCAACGGTATACAACCCGACATCATTATTTGCCGTACGGACGAGCCTATGGAAAAAGAACTCATGGACAAAATAGCCATGTTCTGCGGCGTTCCTGCCGATTGCGTAATCGAGAACACTACCGTACCATTGCTTTATGAGGCTCCGCTTATGCTTGAACAAAGCAATTTTTCCGACATTATTTGCCGTGAATTGTGCCTTGACGCCCCAAAACCCGAACTGAAAGACTGGCGCAATCTTATAGAAAGAATAAAACGCATAAAACAAACAGTCAGGGTAGCGCTTGTCGGCAAATACATAAAATTGCATGACGCATATCTTTCGGTATTGGAGGCGCTTAATCATGGCGGCTACGAAAACGAAGTAAATGTTGCCATCGAGTGGGTGGATTCGGAATTGCTGAATGACGAAAATGCAGACACAATTCTCAAGGATATAGACGGCATAATTGTTCCCGGCGGCTTTGGCAAAAGAGGCACTGACGGCATGATATGCGCGTCAAAGTACGCCAGACAAAACAACATTCCGTTCTTTGGCATTTGCCTTGGATTACAGATGGCAATTATAGAATTTGCCCGCAATGTGCTTGGCTACAAAGATGCCAACAGCGGAGAGTTTGACGAAAATTCCAGCTGCAAGATTATTGATTTAATGCCCGAACAACAATCGATTACCGAAAAGGGCGGCTCCATGCGCCTGGGCAAATATCCCTGCGACATCCGTTCCAATACTTTTATGGAAAGGGCATACAAAACTTTACGGATTGAGGAGCGCCACCGTCACCGCTATGAAGTCAACAATACCTATCGTAAGGAACTTGAGGAAGCAGGCATGATAGTGTCTGGACAATCGCCGAATAGGATACTTATTGAAGCTATTGAGATACCCAAACATATGTGGTATGTGGGAGTGCAATATCACCCCGAATTCAAATCCCGTCCAAACAGAGCGCATCCGCTATTCAGAGATTTTATCGGCGCCGCCAAGGAGTACAGCGAAAAGAAATAGGAGGTAGCAAATGGCAAGTTTGAACAAGAATTATGTAAATGTCAGCGAGAGTTATCTATTTTCAGATATAGCAAAGAGAGTAAACGAGTTTGTCGCAAAAAATCCCGACAAAAAGGTCATCAGAATGGGAATAGGCGATGTGACAAAGCCGTTGGTTAAGGAAGTCGTATCCGCATTGCAACAAGCCTCTGCGGAAATGGGCAACGGCGATACTTTCCGTGGGTACGGCCCCGAACAAGGCTATGCTTTTCTCAGAGACAAAATAGCCGCTTATTACCAAAGTTATGGCGTTACTCTAGACAGCGCGGAAATATTTGTTTCAGACGGCGCAAAGAGCGATGTCGCAAACATTACCGACCTTTTCAGCAATGACAACACAATAATTATTCCCGACCCGGTATATCCGGTGTATATGGACAGCAACCTAATGCTGGGCAGAAAAATAAAACTTATTGACGGCAACGAAGAAAATGAGTTTATGCCTGTGCCGTACGACGGTTTGAAAGGCGACATTATTTATCTTTGCTCCCCGAACAATCCAACCGGCGCAGTATATGACAGAGAAAGACTGCAAAAATGGGTGAAGTTTGCACTGGACAATGACGCAATTATCCTTTTTGATGCGGCTTATGAATGTTTCATTAAGGACAAAAATCTTCCAAGGTCAATTTATGAAATTGACGGCGCAAAAGAGTGCGCCATTGAGTTCTGTTCGCTGTCCAAGACGGCAGGTTTCACAGGCACAAGATGCGGATATACTGTTGTGCCAAAGGCTTTGGTCAGAGACGGTATGAGCCTCAACCGTATGTGGCTGCGCCGCCAGACAACAAAATTTAACGGCGTAAGCTATTTGGTACAAAAGGGCGCAGAGGCGGTATTTACCGACGAGGGGCTGACCGCCATAAAACAAAACATAGAATATTATTCGGAGAATGCCCGCATAATGGCGGACACACTTACAAAACTGGGCATTTGGTTTACCGGCGGCATAAATTCCCCGTATATTTGGCTGAAGTGTCCCAACGGCATGAAGTCATGGGAATTCTTTGATTTGCTGTTGAACAAAATTGCCGTAGTCGGCACTCCGGGCAGCGGCTTCGGAAAGTGCGGCGAAGGATATTTCCGTCTTACGGCATTCAACACAAAGGAGAACACAATTGAGGCGATGAAGCGCCTTGAAGAACTTTTGAAATAATTCTTGACAAAAACGCATAAGGGTGCAAAAAAAGGAGATAAAATGTCAGTAACAGTATTAGTAGGAGCGCAATTCGGTGACGAGGGCAAGGGCAAGGTAGTCGATTATCTTGCTGCGGATATGGATATGGTCGTACGCTTTCAAGGTGGCGACAATGCCGGACATACCGTTGTCAATGAACACGGCGTTTTCAAACTTCACCTTGTGCCGTGCGGCATTTTCAAAAAGGGCTGTAAGGTCTTTGCCGGCACGGGCATGGTAATAAATCCGGACGAACTGTCAAATGAACTTGCCGAAATCGAAAGCAAGGGCATCAGCATCGAGAATATGTATATTTCCTCAAGGGCAATAATCCTCATGCCTTACCATATACAACTCGACACGCTTTCCGAAAAAGGCGGCACTTCGATTGGTACGACAAAAAGGGGAATAGGCTATGCCTATGCCGACAGAGCCAGACGAAACGCTTTGAGGTTTGAAGACCTTTTGGATTTGAAGCATTGCAAAAAGAGAATTGATACCATTATCAGCACCATAAATGCAGAACTTACCGCCAAAGGCGGAGATACTGTGACGGCTGACGAAATCTTTGAAAAATGCGTAAAATGGGCGGCGAGATTTTCCTCAATGATAGTAGAGCCTGTGTCTTTTATAAACAAAGCTATCGACAGAGGCGAAAAAATTCTCTTTGAGGGGCAGTTGGGCGCTATGAAGGACCTTGATTTGGGAATATATCCTTATGTGACTTCATCCAACCCGGTTGCCGCATACGCTGCTGTCAGCGCCGGCTTTCCGATAAGCAAGATTACAGAAATTGTCGGCGTAATGAAAGCCTTTTCTTCAGCTGTCGGAGCAGGTCCGTTCCCCACAGAAATGGCTTCTGAACATGCCGACGGTTTTCGCGGTGACGGCACGAGCATAGACGATGAGTTCGGCGCCAGAACGGGCAGAGCAAGACGGCTTGGTTGGTTGGATTTACCCATATTGAAGTATGCCTCCGTCATAAACGGCTTTACTTCGATTGCTATTTGCAAAATTGACAAGCTGGACATTTATGACGAAATAAAGGTATGCACGGGCTACAAACTAGACGGCAAAGAAATTGACTATATGCCCTCCGCCTACAGATTGTATGATGTCGAGCCGATATATGTCACTCTGCCGGGCTGGAAAGAGGATACCTCAAAGATTCGGGAGTACGACAAACTTCCGCTCAATGCAAGAAAATATATTGAATTCATACAAGACTATGTCGGAATAAAACTCAAATATATTGGTGTAGGTCCGGCAAGAGAAGACATAATAGTACAACAATAACCAAAAATCTAAAACTAGAGGACGGCAAATGGAAGAAAGATTAAAGATAGTAAAACATCTTGCAGATTTGGGCATGTTGACATTTTCCGATGAGGAACTTCAGACTATGGTCAATGATATGCAAGAAATCAGCGTGCTGATTGACGGCATAAAAGAAGCCGCCACAGAGGGCATCGAACCAAAGCTGGATACTGTAACATTTGAGAACCTGAGAAAGGACGAACCCAAACCCTCATTGTCCAGAGACTTGTTGTTGCGCAATGCCGCCGAAAAAGAAATGGACTGCTTTGTAGTGCCGAAGGTGGTGGACTGATGACAAGCATTAAAGAACTAAGAAAAAAACTTGACAACAAAGAAATCAGCGTTAAAGAATTGTTGGACGCATACTTTGCCCAAATAAAAGAAAAGAACGCCGAAATAAACGCATTCATAACAATACTTGAAAAAGAGGCTTATGAACAGGCGGAATATGCGCAGCGCATGATAGATGAGGGCAGGGCAAAACCGCTTACAGGCATACCGCTTGCCATAAAGGACAACATTTCCACACAGGATATATTGACTACTTGCGCTTCAAAAATGCTTTATAATTATTTGCCGACATTTGATGCGACTGTTATATCAAAACTAAAAGAACAGGGCGCTGTTTTGGTCGGAAAGACTAACTTGGACGAGTTTGCTATGGGCAGCACCAACGAAACCTCATATTTTGGTATCGTAAAGAACCCCGTCAATACGGAATATGTGCCGGGCGGTTCTTCGGGAGGCAGCGCAGCGGCAGTAGCCGCCGGCATGGCAGTGGCGGCGCTTGGCTCCGATACCGGCGGCTCCATTAGACAGCCTGCGGCATTTTGCGGAGTAACGGGATTGAAACCCACATACGGCAGAGTTTCTCGCTTCGGACTGGTGGCTTTTGCGTCATCATTTGACCAAATAGGTCCGATAGCAAGTTGCGCCGAAGATTGCGGCATTGTGTTGAACGCAATAGCCGGGAGAGATGAGCTTGACATGACTTCATCAAGCAAGGAAGTTGAGGACTTTACTGCGGCTATCGGGCAAACTATGAAAGGAAAAGTCATAGGAGTGCCGAAAGAGTTTTTTGATGAGGGCATAAGCGAAGAAGTGCGCGACAGCGTAATGCAGGCGGTAAAAGTATTTGAAAAACTTGGCTGCAGCATAAAAGAAGTGTCCTTAAAGAGCCTGAAATATGCCGTAAGCGCTTATTATTTAATATCTTCCGCAGAAGCATCGGCAAACCTAGCAAGATTTGACGGCATACAATTTGGTTATCGCAGCCCGAACGGCGAGACTTATGAGGAGAATGTGCGCCGAACCAGAGATGAGGGCTTTGGAAGAGAAGTAAAAAGAAGAATACTATTAGGTATATATGGGCTTTCAAGCGGATATTATGACGCATATTACAACAAAGCCGTCCTTGTCCGTTCAAAGATTATGGATGAGTACAACGCCATTTTTGAGCAATGCGACTTCATTATTTCACCCACCACGCCCACAACGGCATTCAAAATAGGCAACAATATTGACGACCCCGTGAAGCTGTATATGGCTGACACTTATACCGTAACCACAAACATTGCGGGATTGCCGGCGATATCCACGCCGTGCGGAAAAGACAAGAACGGACTGCCGATTGGATTGCAGATTACGGCAAAGGCGTTTGCAGAAAAAGAACTCATTGCGGCATGCGCGGCTTATGAATCTTTCTCCAAAGGAGGCAGCAAATGAAATACGATGTGGTCATAGGACTTGAAATACATGCGGAACTGTCGACGAATACCAAAGTCTTTTGTTCCTGTGAACAACAATTCGGCGGAGAGGCAAATACTCGGTGCTGTCCGAACTGCGTCGCCATGCCCGGAACGCTGCCAACGCTCAATCAAAAAGCCGTTGAGTACGCAGTTATTGCTGGGTTGTGTCTGAATTGCAAAATAAATAAGTTCAGCGCTTTTGACAGAAAGAATTATTTTTATCCCGATTTGCCAAAAGCCTATCAGACTTCGCAATTTTTCTATCCCATTTGTACGGAAGGATATGTTGACATAGGCAAAAAAGTAAGAATAAACCGCATTCACATTGAGGAAGATGCAGGGAAGTTGATACATGACGAGTATCACGGCATAAGCCTTGCCGACTACAACAGAGGCAGTGTGCCGCTTATTGAAATTGTTACCGAACCTGACATTTCAACGCCGGAAGAAGCCATTGCGTTTGTAGAATCTGTGGCGTCAAGACTGCGTTAT
Source organism: Christensenellales bacterium (assembly GCA_050309775.1). Classification (GTDB taxonomy): domain Bacteria; phylum Bacillota; class Clostridia; order Christensenellales; family DTU072; genus DTU072. The sequence goes on from JBNRMV010000017.1 coordinate 50,247, forward strand.
GCCGAGGTGTGCAACGCAAAAATGGAAGAAGGCTCACTGCGATGCGATGTCAACATTTCGCTCAAACCTGAGGGAAGCGATGTTTTGGGAACAAGAGCCGAAATAAAGAACCTTAATTCGCTAAAAAGCATAGGCAAAGCAATTGAATACGAAATAAAAAGGCAGGCAGATTTGCTTGACCGCGGCGAAAGAGTTATTCAAGAAACCCGTCGTTTCAACGACAACAACGGCAGAACAGTATCCATGCGCAGCAAAGAGGAAGCGCAGGACTATCGTTATTTCCCTTGCCCGGATATCCCCGCAGTGTTGCTGACAGACAAGGAAATAGAAAAAATATCAAAACTTGTTCCCGTACTGCCCGAAGAGAGGCTAAAAACTTATGTTGAGGAATACGGCGTATCCGAAGTTGAAGCAAAGATAATTTTGACAAAGAAAGAATACAGCGATTTCTTTAATGAGGCGGTGGCAGCGTATCCGAATTATAAATCAACGGCAAACCTCATTGTTGTCGAAGTATTCCGCCTGATAAATGAAACGGGATATGACGGCGCATTCAGATTTTCACCACAGAGCCTTGCCAAACTGGTAAAAATGCTTGACGATGATGTCATAACCAAGGCGGCGCAAAAGTCCATACTTGCCATTATGTTTGAGAAGGGCGCCGACCCCGAACAAATAGCAAAGGAGAGGGGCTTGATTATTGTCAACGACACCGCCGCTGTGGCGCAAGCCATAAAAGAAGTCATAGAAACCAACCCCAAAGCTGTCGGCGAATACAAGAGCGGTCAAGAGAAAGTATTTGGTTTCTTGATGGGACAGGTTGCCCGTAAAGTCGGCAAGTCAGCAGCTCCGGCGCTTGTGCGTGAAATGCTTTTGGCCGCCCTAAAGTAAATTTTTTCTCAACATCCTGTTCAGCATAGCGCAGATTTCAGGCACAAAATAAAACAAAAACAGCGTTGTAACCGTATTAAAAAAAGTATGGTACAGCGCTATTTTTATGTCCGGGCGTATGGGCGAGTTAATTAAAAAAACTAATAGTCGGAATTCGATAAGAAATATGTTTATCATAGCGCCTATAATGTTAAAGAGCAAATGAAATATGGCGCATACGATACCTTGTTTTTTACAGCCGATACTAGCCAATATAACGCTGGCGCATGCGCCTATGTTTATGCCTATAACCATATAATAAGCTGATTTTATATCAATGCTGCTTGCTGCCGCCATTGATACCAATAATACGCTTGTTAGTGAGGAACTCTGAAAAAGCGCAGTCAATGTTAAAGCCATTACAATTAACACGAAACGGTTTGTTCGGGCTGCGAAAATATTGTTTATGATATCCTTAAACGCCGTTATTGATGAATTGACTAATATAAGTCCGATAAATATCATACTTATGCTGCATACAATCATTGCCATGTTTTTCAGCTTAATATTTTTTGTTATGATTGCGGTAAGTATTGCAAAGAAAAGCAGCGCAGCAATGTAATATGAAATGTCAAAGGTGGAGATTATCGAAAGATATGCCGTTACGGTAGTGCCGATATTCGCGCCCATAATGATATAAAATGAAGCGTTTTGCTCCAGCAGTTTGGCATCGGACAGCTTTACTGCGATACTGTTCGTTGCGGAGGAACTCTGAATAATTGCCGTCACCGTCATGCCCGTCATGGTTGCGGCAAAACCGCCGGACAACAACCGCTGCAGTCGGCTCTGCAATATGGTTTCTCCATAGATTGTTGCGCTGTTGCCGACTGCCGTAACGCCATACATAAACAAGCCTATTCCACTAAAAAAGATTAAGATATTTGTCAGCATATTATATTTTATCTGTCCATGTTGCATTTAGCACTTTTATTTATTAGTTGTGTTGAAAACATGTTGTTGCTATGGTATAATATTAAAAAGTTTGCGAACAAGGAGATACTATGCAGAATTATTGGAACGATAAGAATATTTTTAACATAAACTCCATAAAAAGATATGCCAGCGGCTTTCCGTTGAATGAGGAACTGCAACCAAAAACAAGGTTGCTGAATGGAGAATGGCTATTCCGCTTTTGTAACAATGTTTTTGAAATTCCTGAGGGCTACCAAGCCGAAGATGCAGACCTAAGCGGATTTACAAAAATATCTGTGCCGTCCAACTGGCAAATGCATGGTTTTGATGTTCCGATATACACAAATATATTTTATCCGCATGCCATTGTTTCAAAGAACTTGCTGCGAGTACCGCACATAAAACCGCACAAAAACAGCGCCGGGCTTTATGTTTTGTTCTTTGACCTTGATGAAATTGATAGCAATGTTTTTCTGAATTTTGGCGGAGTAAACTCCTGCGCAGAGGTATACATTAACGGCTCTTTTGTAGGTTATTCGGAAGATTCTTTCGACCCTCAGGAGTATGACATTACTCCATTCATAAGGAAAGGACGCAACAAATTGGCTGTGACGGTATACCGCTATTGCACGGGTAGCTATCTTGAAGACCAAGATATGTGGCGCATTTCGGGCATATTCCGCGATGTAAACCTTGTTTTCAAACCCACAGTCGAAATAGCCGATTATTTTGCGCGCTCATATCTATCAGACGACTACAAATCTGCCGAATTTAAGACAACGATAGAAATAGACAGCAATAGAGGCATGCTCAAGAACGGCAAGCTGATACTTTCGCTGAAAGACAAAGACGGCAACCTGGTTTATGAAGAAGAAAACGATATCGAAATGCTCAGCAAGGAGCAAAAAATGTTTGTCGAAATCAGTAAACATATTGATTCGGTGCGGTTGTGGTCACATGAGGACCCATATTTATATTCGCTGGAAATATCGCTTTTTGACGAAAACGGCTTAATTGACAAAAGATATTCAAAATTTGGTTTCCGCTCAATAGCAATACAAAAAATGATTGACGGCAAAGGTCCGTTTATTTTGCTGAACGGCAAACAAATAAAATTCTGCGGAGTCAACAGACACGAGTTCCACCCCGACTATGCGCATGCTGTGCCGGAAGAACTTATCCGAAAAGATATCGAAATCTGTTTGCAGAACAACATTACCGCCATAAGGAACAGTCATTATCCCAACAGCCGCCGTTTTTATGAACTGTGCGACGAATATGGCATACTTGTCATGGCAGAAAATAACCTTGAAACACACGGATTGGCATTTATGATTCCCGGCAACAGCAAGCTATGGACAAAGCACGGCGTTTACCGTATGAAAAACATGGTAAACACACTAAAAAATCATACATGTATAGTAAGTTGGTCGCTTGGCAATGAGGCAGGTTTTGGAAAATCTTTCTATGCCATGCGTGAGGCGGCGTTGAACATTGATGACACCCGTTTTATTCACTATGAGCCGGATACCTCCGGAAAAGTCAGCGATGTCTTGAGCGAAATGTACTCTACGCTGGAAAAAATGCCGCTTATTGGACAAAACAAGACAATCAGGCATTGCCGCGCGCTATGGAATCCGCTTGGCGCAAAGTATAAGCCCGAAAAATATAGGGACTTGCCTTTTATGCAATGCGAATATTCACATGCCATGGGCAACAGCTTGGGGAATTTTTCCGATTATTGGGATGAATTCAAAAAATATGACAGGCTAGCCGGCGGTTTTATTTGGGATTTTGCCGACCAATCAATAAAATTTGTTAACAACGGCGTGACGGAGTGGAGATACGGCGGAGACTTTGGCGACAAGCCCAACGACGGCAATTTTGCCTTCAACGGCATTGTGCGCGCAGACCGTTCGCCCAACCCTTCGCTATATGAAGTAAGAAAGCAGTATCAACAAATTGATTTTTCACTTGACGGCAATACGCTGAAATTCAAGAACAGGTTTTTGTTTACCAATCTTTCTGAATTTGGCATACGCCTGACATACCTCAAAGACGGTATTGTGATATCTTCGCAGGACAAACTTATGCCGTCAGTGCAGCCGGCCACAGAAGGGCAGCTTACCCTTGAGCATCCTGCCGCTGACGATGCAGAGTTGACGCTTATTGCCGAGGTGTACACAAAACGCCAGCGCAAAGCAGTGCCGCAGGGACATATCATTGCTTATGAACAGTTTGTCATTCAGCCTTATTCCTTCAATCTCAAAGCCCTTGACGGCAAAGCAACCGTTAAAAGACAGGGGCATGACATAGTGGTCACATCGGAAAATATTGTTTTTGTCATAAACAAAAAAAGCGGCGCAATCACAAGCATAAAAAAAGACGGCGAAGAATTGTTGAAGTCCGACATATATCCGAACTTCTGGAGAGCGCCGATTGACAATGACAAACTGGCGCAAGTAAATTTCCGCATAGTAAAGGCAATCCTTGGCACATTCAGATGGAAAAACGCCTCAAAAACCTTAAGAGCAAAGAAAGTGTCGGTTGCTGAAATTGACGGTAAAGTCAGCATAGATATTCGCTGGAAAATGCGCTGTCTAAAAGAACTTCAGACAACCTACGAAATAGCCGACGGCAGTATTGATATATCTATGAAAGTCGTGTCGTCCTATGCTATGGAGCGGTACGGTTTCAGCATGGCGCTGAAAGAGGAGTTCCAAAACCTTAAGTTTTATGGCAAGGGACCTTTTGAAAACTATTGTGACAGAGCAACGGCGGCTTTGCTGAAAGTACATGAGGGCAAGGCGGAGGATTTTATACACGACTATCTCATGCCGCAAGAAAACGGCGCCCATACCGAAACACGATATGCCGAAATCTCAAACGCAGATTCAGCCATAACTCTTGCCGCAAAGGACAAAGCGTTTACTTTCTCTGCGCATCCTTACACAAAAGAAATGCTTGACAATGCCAACCACCTGCATGAGCTTTCAAGGCTGGATTATCTGACAGTCAATGTGGACGGCGCTCAAAGAGGCGTCGGCGGTGATATTCCTGCGCTTGCTGTACTGAAGCCGCAATATAAGATTCAACCAAAGACGCCGCATACGCTGAATTTTAGGATTACAATAAAATAATATGACAAAAAATACATTTAACGCTATTCAAAAAGCAAAAATTATCATTTCAGCTATGCTCGCCATAGACTTGATATACTTTTTCTTGCCGCTGAATATTTATGGAAATGATATGGTCAGCCTGCTGAATATTATATCGGGCGCAGCAAATCCGGATAGCGTATTTTCCGCAGATATGGAATACTATTTCGGCACAGCGGCGCTGGCGGTCAATATTGCGGTATTTATCGGCGCGGTTTTTGTAAGGAAGAACACCACATTTCGCGCAATATGCTTGCCGAACTTTCTTGCCACCGCCATTGTTTTGGGATTTTGTTGGGGGATGCTGATTGACAAAACTGGTTTTGTGCCGTCGCTGTATAGTTTTGGGTTGTTGTACCTATTGTCTACAATTATTTGCGCAGCGACTGTATTAAATCTTAATGAAAAAACCTGATAGAGGAGTTATGAGAAATGCTTGGGCTGGTATTGGAAGGGGGCGGAGCTAAAGGCTCATACCATGCAGGCGCAATAAAAGCGCTTATTGAACGCAATTATGAATTTGACGGAGTAATGGGTACTTCCATTGGCGCGCTGAACGGCGCCTTGGTTGCGCAGGGCGACGCCGAAAAGTGTATTGAATTGTGGGAAAACGCCATGCCATCTGATTTTGTCGATGTTGACGACGAAAAAATGGTCAATATTCTCAGCAGAAAAATTGATAAAGAGGCCTTTTTTTACCTGCTTTCGCTATTGCGCAACGCATTGGCAAACAAGGGCTTTTCACGGGAAAGAATTATGAATCTGATGAGATGCCTAATTGACGAGGACAAACTTCGTCAGTCAGATAAGGATTTTGGCATAGTAACCGTATCCATTACTGACAAAGCGCCGTTGGAAATTTTTAAGGAAGAAATCCCTTATGGGCATTTGCACGACTATATTATGGCAAGCGCTTATATTCCCGGCTTTCGCCGTGACAAAATATACGGAAAAAAGTATTTTGACGGCGGAGTATATGACAATCTCCCCATAAATCCATTGATACGCAAGGGCTATGACGAAATAATAGCCGTTCGCACCAACAGCTCCATGCCGCACCGCACGGTTGTTGATGATACCGTAAAAATAACTTACATAAATCCTTCGGCAAGCGTGGGCGGCACTGTGAGCATGTACAAGAGTTCTTTGGAACGCAACATAAGAATGGGATATTATGACGCTATCCGTGCGCTTGACGGACACAAGGGCAAGTTATATTATTTCCGCAACGAGGGCGCAAGCGCATTGGCTGACTTTTTCTTGCATATAGACAAAAACGCCATTGACGAGTTGCGGACCTTGTTTGATTTGCCCGAAGATTCGGATAAACAAATGGTCATAAAAAAACTCTTTTCCCAACTGCGCTCCCACATGAAAGATACGCTTTTGATGTCTGATTATGAAGTACTGCTAGCGGTGCTTGAAAAATGCGCTGAAAAATGCGGCTTGGATAGATTTTGTTTGCATGATATCGATTCAATGGTTAAAAGTATAAAAAATCATTTTGATTCTGATACAAATGTTGATATAATTTCCATTAACAACATTAGGTTGAGAGCAAAAAACAAAATACTGATAGATATTATGGAGATTCTCTTAAAAAACTATCACTAAAAGGAGACAAAAAATGGCAAAATCCAAATCCATCTTAACAAGGCTATTGAAAAGATGGTTTATCGATGCTTTTTCCGGCATGGCTCTGGGTTTGTTTGCAACGCTGATAATCGGCACAATTTTTGAACTGCTGGGCAAACTTATAGGCGCTGAAAAAGCAGTCGGTTATATGATAATAAAGGTCGCAGGCATAGCAAAATTTGCTATGGGCGCAGGTATTGGCGCAGGCATAGCGTATGCGCTGAAAGCTGACAAACTTACAATATTTTCTTGCATAGTTGCCGGACTAATCGGCGCCAACGCCACAGGATTTTTAACCAATTTTGCCATAGCGCCGGGCATCGGCAACCCGATTGGCGCATATCTCACATCTATTTTTTCCGCCGAGATATGTAGACTTATTTCCGGAAAAACCAAAGTTGATATTGTGCTTGTTCCGCTCACCGCTCTTGTGGTGTCCTGCATTGTTGCCGTTACAATTTGTCCGCCCGTAGCAAGACTCATTGCCGCAATCGCAAGAGGCATCGAAGCTGCAATGCGCTGGAGTCCTTTTGTTATGGGCTTGGTCATAGCCGTAGTCATGGGAATATTGCTGACGCTGCCGACATCCAGCGCGGCGATATGGGTAAGCATAGTGCCGTTGGTCAATCCCTCTCCCGAAATGCTGCTTGCAGGCGGCGCCGCCGTTGTAGGCTGCGCAGCGCACATGGTAGGCTTTGCCGTTATGAGCTTCAAAGAAAATGGGGTAGGCGGACTTATTGCACAAGGACTTGGCACAAGTATGCTTCAAATCCCGAACTTAATGAAAAATCCATTGATACTCATTCCTCCCATAGTAGCAAGCGCCATTGTCGGACCGCTAGCAACAACAGTTTTCAAACTGAAAACCGGAGCAACAGGCGGCGGCATGGGTACGAGCGGACTGGTAGGGGTATTCAGTACAATAGAGTATTCCACCGACATTTCCATTACTATGCTGGTGTTGGGGATAGTGTTTCTTATGTTTGTCATTCCTGCGGTGGTGTCATGGAGCGTGTGCATGTTGCTGCGCAAGCGCAACTGGATAAAAGCCGGTGATTTGAAACTGAAACTATAAATAGACCGCCATAATACTAATGGCTGTTTCTCAAAATAAAGATTTACGCAATATAATGCGGATATTTGTTTACAAAAAAAGGTTGCAACAGGTGCAACCTTTTTTGTGAGTTAGTCTGTAAGCCGAGTTCTGTCTTAGATGACCATCTATCTAGGCGCACAGTCACCTGTAGCGCTCAAGCGATATGAGGAGTCGGGCGGGCTCCCATATGACTCCAATCTTGCATCAGGCGGGGTTTACATAGCCAATTTCGTCGCCGAACTGCTGGTGCGCTCTTACCGCACCTTTCCACCCTTACAGAGCTTTCGATCTGCGGTATCTTTCTGTTGCACTTTCCTTAAAGTCGCCTTCAGTGGGAGTTACCCACCGCCATTGCCCTGTGATGCTCGGACTTTCCTCATCCTTTTCCAGATGCGGTCATCCGGCTAACTCGCACACTAATATTAGCACAAAACGCCGATTTTTACAAGTATAAATAGCGGTTAAAATAGCAGCGATATGTAAATAATAAACAAAGGAGTTTGTATGGTTTACACAATCGTTATTTTTGCTAATATTATTATCCTTCTTGCGCTGGGTTATGCCATGTCGGCTAAAAAGCCGGAAATAAAACAAATGATAAGACTTGACGATGAAGATTTTGTCAGAACTTTACTGCCGTTTGCCCGTTCAATGCGTGTCACAGACTACGGCAGAGGCTACAATTTAGCGTCAATTTATCCCGTCATTTATAAGGCGTACAAACTTACGGAGCGCAAAGCAAGGGCAAAGCATGCCATGTTCGAATACGAAAAATGGTTGTATCAAAACATATATTTGGTCAAGCGGTTTATTTATAGTCAAAACAAAATATCGTTCAAGCGATTGCCGCATATCAAAAACGAAGTGCGTATCATGGAGCTTGCGCGCTTTGTTGTGACAAAATCACTTTGCTGCTTAAACAGGCAGAGAGTTGATTTGGCAATGCAATCAATAAAAAATGAACTTTCGCTTTGTTTCGAAGAAATATGCAACTTTAACAATGCCATTGGCTGCGCCATAATTGAGCAAATATATATCCTATCGCAGAGAATAATATTTTATAACAACAACAAACATGCCGCAGAGAACGGCTATATCTCCAACAAGCGCATGTCAAGCGACATTTACAACTACTATTTGCTGCAGAATCCGAAGTTGCGTGAACAAACATTGGGCATTTTGGAGAAGATGGGCATCAAGCCGCAATCGGTGCTTATAAACTATAATATGTCGCTGACGGAAAGCACAAAAATGGCGGAATGCTTATTTAAGGCTTTAATGGACCATAGTCTTTTCGTTCCCAAAAACAAGATATTGGAATACCATAATGCCGATAATATACTTTGTAAGCATAAAAGCTATCAGAATATGAGCCTTGAAACACGCCTTAGTTTTTATGGCATAATTGAGCGTATAAGCGACTCAATAAATGTCAATGAAACGCTGACGGCTGCGCGGCTTGTTGAGCTTGCAGACGCAAACAAGACCGATATCGGCAGTATACTTTATGACCACCCGAATGCATTGCGCAGAGCCGTAAAGAGCGGAAAACTGACAAGGATATTGCCCGTCAAAAACTCTGTTTGCGAGTTGTGGTATATCCTTTGTATTGCCGTGCTTACTCTGGCAATATGTTTTGGTTTTTATGTTTGGACAGGCAATCTGCTTGCTTCTATATTGGCGCTTCTGCCGACTATGCTGATTTGTGAACAATTGTTAAACACCCTTGTCAACCCTTATCTCAAAAAAAGAGTGCTGCCGCAAATGAATTATCAGAATATCCCTGCCGAATGCAATACTATGGTGGTGGTGTCGCATTATATTTGCTCCAGAGAACAGGCCAGGGAAGCCGTCACTCACTTGCTGCAGCTGCGCGCCGGCAATCTTGACGACAACATTCAACTTGCCATTCTCGCCGATTTGAAAAGGAGCGACTCCGAAACGCTGGACACAGATAAGGATATAATTGAGGAATTTTTTTTATTGCAAAAGTATTCAAATTGCAATGTGTTTTTGAGAAAAAGGGTCAAGATAGGTAAAAATTATGGAGGGTATGAAAGAAAGCGCGGCGCAATCATGGCGCTTAATGATTATCTTCTGACCGGCAAAGATGAAAATTTTGCATTCATTTTAGATAAAAACCATAAAAAGCCCGAATTTATAGTCACGCTTGACGCTGACAACACGGTAATTACCGGCACGGTAAAGGATTTGATAAATATAATCAGTCACCCTTACAACTCAAAATATGACTTAATCAACGCGCACAGCAGATATAACCTTTATTCAGTAAATACGCTTTTTGCCAAGCGTTTTCTTTCGGGCGCTGGGTTGAGCGGTTATCCGATATACTCAACTTTTTATTACAATCTTTTCGGCAAAGATATATTTTGCGGCAAGGGCATATACCGCTTAAAGTCATTTCAAAGCAAACTGCAAGATATCTTACCTTCGAAAAAAATTCTTTCGCATGACATTCTTGAGGGGGCAATAGTTCAGACTGGGTGCGGAGTAACCATATTTGAAGATGCGCCAAAGAGTTTTATAGCGGAAAGAGAGCGCAGAAAGCGTTGGCAAAGGGGAGATATTCAATTGTTGCCGTTTGTCGGAAAGTGCTGGAAAAATGACGAAAAAAAGCCTTGTAAGTCTACAATTTCACCATTTTATAGATTTCTTATAGTGCGCAACGCAGCTGCCGTGCTGAAAGAGTTGTTTCTTGCGGCGTTGGCGTTGGTTGCATTGATATTTTATCCTGCAATCTGGAAGATTTTTTTATTGCTGACAATTATGCCGTTTGTCATAAACCAGTTTTGTATACTGCAAGGTCTGAGGAACAACATTCGTTTGAGATATGTGGCAGAGCGAACGGTGGACAATGCTTATAGTTATTTTGAAGATTTGCTCATGTTGCCGTATTATGCTCTCAGCAACACAATCATATTTATAAAAACGCTATTCCGCATGTTGTCACATGGCAACCTGCTTGAATGGAAAACCTATTATCAAACGCAACAACAAAGAAATTTTTCATCATACGTACAGGAGTTTACTCCGACAATTGTTTTTACTGCGCTTTTCGGTGGTTTGTTGTTCTTTTTGGGTATTTCGCCGCTGGCTTTTCTATTGGTTATGACGTCGGCATATTTTTTCCAACTGTCGCTTTTTATCAGTGGAGCAGATATCAATGATGATGAACTCCAGCACGGCGAAAAACAAAAACTAATGCAATATGCAGAAAAAACATACAGATTTTTTCAACTTATGGCAACGCCGTCGGGCATTGTCGGAGACAACATACAGATAAAACCGTATAAAGGGCAGGCAAAAAATACTTCTTCAACAAACATAGGGTTCACGATGCTTGCTGATATTGCCGCATACTATTTGAATTTAATTGACAAAAAAACTGCCGTCGAACTGGTAACAAACCGTTTGCGCAGCATTGATATTATGCCAAAATGGAAGGGCAATTTGTATAACTGGTATTGCATTGACAGTTTTCAGCCCTTGAATAGATTCATATCCAGCGTTGATAGCGGAAACTTGGTAGCGGCGTTGATGATTACTAAAGAATTCCTGAAAGAAATAAATGAAAAGTCTGCGGCTGCGCTTGCCGAAAAAATCATTGAGAACACCAACCTTGAAGCGCTTTATGACCATGAAAAAGGACAGTTTTTTATCGGTTATGACGAGACTCAGAACGCTTATTCGGGACATTATGACATACTGGCATCGGAAGCAAGGCTGTTGAGTCTGATTTTTATTGCCAAAAGCGGCAAGGTGGCGCACTGGCGCAATCTGCAAAGGGATTATACTCCAATTATGGGCAACACTTTGCTTTCATGGAGCGGCACAATGTTTGAATACCTTATGTCGGACCACTTTATTGCGCCGCCGCGTTTTTCATTGCTTTATGATACGGCGCAAAATGCCGCCACTATACAGTCAAAAAGCAAATTCAAGGGTATATGGGGCGTCAGCGAAAGCGGATATTATGCCTTTGACGACGAGTTAAGATATCAATATTACGCTTTCGGATTAAGCAAACTGTCGCTGCGCAGCGAGTTTGACAAAGGCATAGTATCGCCGTACAGTTCTGCGCTGGCCTTGAAATATCTTAAAAAACCAGCGCTTGAAAACCTTGAAAAAATTGAAAAAGCCGGCGGATTTGGCGATTATGGCTTTTATGAGGCAATAGATTTGAGCGGCAGCCCACGATTTATATCATCGTATATGACCCACCACCAAGGCATGATATTGACTGCGCTGGCAAACTGTCTTAAAGATAATATTTTCTGCCGCCTTATGTCACAAAACGATTGCATAAACGGCGCAGTAAATTTATTAAATGAATTAAAGAGCGAGTACTCATATACTTTGCCTTACCGCAAAGAAAACCAATTGTCAATAAAAGATAAAGATGAATACTTTGAAAATATTACCAAGGTCGAATTCTCCCCAAAAGCCGCTGCGCTTACAAACGGTACTATGAGCGTATGCGTGGATACGCTGGGGAATAACTTTGTGCGGTGGGAAAACATTTATGTCAACGCTTATAGACGGCAGTTTGGCGAGCCCAACGGCGGATATTTTTATGTCTATGATACGCAAGGCAATGTTTATTCGTCGGCATATTCACCCCTTTGTCAAAACATGGAGGACTATTGCATTTCATATTCTGCCGTTGAAATTACCCTCCAAAATACAAAAAAAGGCATAAAAACCGACATTTGCATTGCTGACGGCATTGATGCCGAGGTGCGCAGACTAAGCGTGCCGGAGGACATGAAAGATGCAAGAGTCGGGTATTATATGGATATATGCATGAATACCTATGACGGTTTTAACGCTCACCCGATATTCAGCAATCTTTTTGTGGCGACAAGTTTTGACGAAGAAAACAACGCCATCATTGTTCATAAAAGGTCAATGAAAAAAGAAGGCGATTTGTTTGCGGCATTTATTATAAGAGGATTGAGCGATATTAAGGTTGAAACAAACCGTTTCAATCTTTTGGGCAGAAACGGCAGCGAAAAGTCACCGAAGTTCTTTGACAAAACAGGCAAGGATTATCCGTCAATGGGCGATGTACTTGAACCTGCCGTGGGTTTTTCGGGCGTAATTTCTGGCAACAACGGCGAATGTCAGCTGATAACAGTTGTCGCAAAGTCGCAGGAAGAGTTATACACAAATATAAAAATGTTGCCCGAAGACTTTTATCGATATGCAAAAGAATCTTCAAGAATGAAGATAAAAATTGCGCCCGTCGCCAATCGTATGTTGGGCAGTCTTTTGTATACTCCTTATCCCAATAAAACGCTGCTGCGCGCGCTGAAAAGCCGTCATATAAATGAATTCAGGGAAATAACGCACCACAAAAAAGCCGTTGTATATATATATGACGAAACAAAAAACAATTGCTTTGAGGAGCTTTTGCAAGCAGCAAGGCAATGGAAAATTCTTGGCGTTCAGGTTCGTCTTATAATATATTACAGCGAAAATTTCAAAGAAACGCAAAAGGAGCATATAATTGAGCAGTTAAAAACTAATTATATTGACGACTTTATGCTGGCGGAAAAAAGCGTAAAGGACACGAATGTTTTTGATTATGCGTTTGCCGTACTGGACAGTTCTCTTGCCGTTGTGGATAACAGACCGCCTGAAAACATTTTGCAAAATATAGAAATAAAACCTGATGTGGGAATTGACGCATTTGAAAAGGACTGCCCCGAAAGCACATTAAAGAGCGGTAACGGACATTTTTGTCAGAACAAATATGTGCTTGCGCAGCAACCTGCATTGCCGTACAGTAATGTAATTTGCGACAAATTCGGCGGTATGATTGTCACAGAAAATCACGGCGGATTTTTCTATTTTGAAAATTCTAGGGAATTCAAAGTCACCGACTTTGCCTTTGACCCCGTGAAAGATAAACCTTACGAATATATTTTAGTCAAGGACGACAGCGGATATTTGCGCATAAACGGCGGCAGCGGACCTCACCGAAAAACTGTATATTCAAAGGGAGTTTTGGAACATTTTTGCTATACTCAGAATTTTGATTTCATTACGCAAAGCTATATAATTTATGAGGGCAGAGCAAAGGTTACGGAAATATCCGTTGAGAGCAAAACGCAGGCGCTGACGCAGATACTTTATGCCATGTATCCTTCGCTAAGTTGGAAAACGGACAGAGATTTTGTTGCCATGGAAACAGAAGGTTCGGTAATATCAATTTATAACTTACAAAACGGACATAAACTCTACTTGAAAGCAATAAGCGCCGGCGGCGAAGTTGCCGATTGTTGCTGTGACGGACAAATGTTGCCGTACTTTGAGTTTAATTCTGTTGAGAATTATCCGTTCAGAGCTTTTTTTGTTGCCTCGACCGACGCCGTACTGCTGAGTTCGTTAATTCCAAAAACCATACTGCAAACAAAGCAACAAAGCATAGAAAAATTTAACAGTTTGTCAAATATAGACATAAAATCGCCGGTTAAAAGTTTCAATTATCTTGCAAACAATCTGCTTTACCAGGTGTATAGCAGCCGTTTGCGAGGCAAATGCGGTTATTATCAAAGCGGCGGCGCAACGGGATTCCGTGACCAGCTTCAGGACTGTCTGGCATTTTTGCATTCAAATCCGGAATTAGCAAGGGAGCAAATTTTGTATTCGGCAACAAAGCAATATGAAGAAGGCGATGTCATGCACTGGTGGCATCACCCAAGTTTTGGGCTGCGCACGAGAATAACCGATGACAGGCTTTATTTGCCTTATGCCGTTAGCCTTTATGTGGAATTTACCGGAGATAGCGGCATACTTGATACACAGTTGGAATATCTTACTTCTCCGCCGCTTGCCGAGGGTCAGCATTCTAGACTGGAAAACCCTCCGCTGACAAGTTACAAAGAAAGCCTTGAACAGCATTGTATTAGGGCAATAAAAAGTGTTCTTAGATTCGGCGAGCATAAGTTGTTGTTGCTTGGCGGCGGCGATTGGAATGACGGCTTGGACTTTGCCGGCATAGAGGGCAGAGGTGAAAGCGTGGCGCTGTCCATGCTGTGCTATGAAGTGCTGCAAATGTTCAAAGAGCATTGCAAAGATGAAAACAAAGAGTATTTCGGGCGTGTGGCTATTGAGTTAAAAAAGAGTATAGAAACGCATTGTTTCGAGGACGGACAGTATAAGCGGCTCTTCAGCGACGAGGGCAAATGGCTTGGCGCAAAGAATGTGCCGCATTATCAGGTTGACCTTGTGGCACAGAGTTTTGCCGTACTGTCGGGAATAGCAGACAAAGACCGCGCGCAGACAGCTATGGACGCCGCTGAAACGCTTGTAGACGAAAGGCTTGGAATAATAAAACTGCTTTCTCCGCCGCAGACAAAAGACAACTATTTGGGCTATATTTCGTCATATCCTCCGGGCACAAGAGAAAACGGCGGACAGTATTCGCATGCGGCAATTTGGTTCATAATGGCGCTTATACGAACGGGCAGAACGGAAAAAGCCTATGAGTATTTTCAAATGATAAACCCCGTAGAAAAATGCAGGCACAAGGACAACAACAAAATGTATATGGGTGAGCCTTATGTTTTGGCAGGCGATGTATATCTGAACAAAGACAACGAGGGCAGAATGGGCTGGAGCTGGTATACGGGCAGCGCCGCATGGGCATACAGGCTGATTGTGGAGGAGTTTTATGGACTGAAAAGGCGGGGAGATACGCTTGTTATTAAACCGTCGCTACCCAAAAAACTTTTCAACTCTGAACTGATTTACAGATACAAACAGTCGGAATATCAGTTTGAATTTTTATCTGCGCATAAAAACAGGTTGGTTGTTGACGGCATAGAGATTGAAGATTGGGAAATAGAACTGCACGACAAAAAGCGTTCACGCGTGATAGTGGAATTGCATGTCTAAGCTGGGGATTATCCTTGACATTTATAGGAAATAATAGTAATATCTAGTTATGGATTTGTTTGAAACCAACCGACAAAAAAATGCTCCGCTTGCCGAAAGAATGAGATGCTCCTCCCTTGACGATTTTTTGGGACAGCAGCACATTGCCGGCAAGGGCAGTTTGTTGCGCAGAGCAATACTTGCGGACAGGTTGGGCAGCTGCATATTTTATGGACCTACCGGAGTGGGCAAGACCACGCTGGCGAACATAATAGCGCAGACGACAAATTCAAATTATGTCTACCTGAACGCCGTTTCCAGCGGAGTTGCCGACGCAAAAAAAGTCATAGAAGAGGCGCGCAGTCTGCTTTCGCTTTATGGCAAAAAGACATATCTTTTGCTTGACGAGTGTCACAGATGGAACAAAGCGCAATCCGACAGCATGTTGTCGGCTATCGAAAAAGGCGAAATTATATTCATCGGCAGCACCACGGAGAACCCGTACATAAGTATGACGAAGGCAATAGTCAGCCGATGCAGAGTGTTTGAGTTTTTGCCGCTGTCAGATGCCGACATAAGAACAGGGATTGAAAGAGCCCTTACCGACAAAAAGAACGGACTGGGAATGTACTCCGTCAACCTAGAGGAAGCCGCATTGAGGCATCTTATATATGCGTCAAAAGGCGATTTGCGTGTGGCATACAATGCGCTGGAGCTTGCCGTACTGACGACAGACCCCGACAACAACGGCGCCATTACTATCACAAAAGATATTATGGCGCAATCAATCCAAAATCCGCCGCTTAGCATTGACGAAAGCATATATTATGACATGTTGAGCGCATTTTGCAAAAGTTTACGGGGCAGCGATGCCGATGCGGCGCTTTATTATGCAATGCGCCTCATAAACGCTGGGTGCGACCCTTTATTGATATTGCGGCGGCTGATAGCCCATTCCGCAGAGGATGTCGGGCTTGCCGACCCGAACGCCATGCTCATGGCGGTCAGCGCTTTGACGGCCTATGAAAAAATGGGTTTGCCCGAGGGCAGGTTGCCGATGTGTCAGGCAATTATATATGTTTGCAATGCGCCGAAGTCCAACAGCGTGGTTGTGGCGCTTTCGGAGGCTGACGCAGCATCAAAAGAAGCGCACGATGTAGTGCCTATGTATTTGCGTGACACAAACTACAAAACACAAAAAATAAGCGGTTACAAATATCCCCATGATTACGGCGGATATGTGGAGCAGCAATATTTGCCTGATACCATAAAAGACAGAATTTTTTATCGCCCGTCCAACAACGGCATGGAAAAAAATATCAAAATAAAAAAACTTAAAAAGGAGAATTGATTATGTCAAAAAAACTTGCAGGGTCAAAGACCGAAAAAAACCTTTGGACAGCTTTTGCCGGAGAGAGCCAAGCTCGCAACAAATATGATTACTATGCTTCAAAAGCAAAGAAAGAAGGCTATGAGCAAATAGCAGGATATTTTGCAGAGACCGCCGCCAACGAAAAAGAGCATGCGAAGATTTGGTTCAAAAAGCTCAACGGTATAGGCACGACGATTGAGAACCTTATTGACGCCGCCGCAGGAGAGAACTATGAGTGGACAGAAATGTATGCTCAGTTCGCAAAAGAGGCGGAAGAAGAGGGCTTTGACGATTTGGCAAGGCTTTTCGCCGGAGTAGCCGCCATCGAAAAAACGCACGAACAAAGATACAATGAGTTGCTTGCCAACATACAGACAGGAGCTGTTTTCGCAAGACCCGAAAAGGTCGTTTGGGAGTGCAGAAACTGCGGCAACCGCGTGACCAGTGAAAATGCGCCCGATGTATGCGATGTGTGCGACCATCCGCAGGCATTCTATCAGCTACTTGTAAAAAATTATTAAAAAAGGGATACATAGACCCATGTAACAATAATCTGTGAATGCTCACCAAGCCGCGTCACCGCAAATGCGCTTTGCATGCGCGCGGCTTTGGCTCATTTACAGCCTTTGCACCGCATAAACTATACTCACTTCATCTAGGAGAATTTTGAGACCATGATTGAAATATATAACTTAACAAAAGAATACAACAACAGCAAAGTCAAAGCCGTCGATAATATTACTTTGAATGTTAATGGCGGCGAAATTTTTGGTTTTTTGGGACCAAACGGCGCAGGAAAGTCCACTACAATAAAATGTATGACTGGTATCTTGCCGTTTTCGCAAGGGCATATAAAGGTATGCGGCATCGATATTAAAGAAGAGCCCGTCAAAGCAAAAATGAACATAGGCTATGTGCCTGATGAACATATCGTTTATGAGGGCTTGACGGGATTTGAATATATAAACTTCATTGCCGATGTTTTTGCCGTACCGACCAAAGAACGCAAAGAAAGAATAGAAAAGTATGCAAAACTTTTTGATATGCAAAGCAACCTCAACAACAAAATGTCGTCATATTCTCATGGTATGAAACAAAAAATCAGCCTTATCTCGGCGCTTGTTCACGAACCAAAAATTTGGGTGCTTGACGAGCCGATGACGGGGCTTGACCCACAGGCGTCATTTAATCTTAAACAGCTTATGGCGCAGCATGCCGAACAGGGCAATGTAGTTTTCTTTTCGTCTCATGTTCTTGAAGTCGTGCAGAAGGTTTGTACAAAAGTTGCCATAATAGACAAAGGCAAACTCATTACTGTATTTGACATAAAAGAACTCAAAGAAAAGAGGTCGGATATGAGTCTAGAGGACTTTTTCCTCAATCTTACACAGAATAATGAGGCGGCAGATGACAAATTTTAAGCTGACAAAAAGTCTATTTCTGACGATATTTAGAAACAATATAAAGAAAGTACGAGGACTGGGCGAAAAGAAAGGTCAAAAGATTGCATCGCTTATAGCCATAGGTTTTGGAGCCATTTCGCTTTTGGCATATCTGGCAATATTTACAGCCATGATGACAAGGGCAACCATTTCGGCAGGGCAGCACGAAAAACTGCTTTATATGTTTGTCGGCGCCTCCCAAATAGCAGTGCTGTTTCTTGGTTCTATGGCGTCTATGAGCTATTTATATTTTTCCAAAGACAACCAGCTGTTGGCATCGCTTCCCATTCCCTCAAAAGTTGTGTTCATGGCAAAACTTGCCATGTCTTATATTTCGGAGTTTATTATAGCCGCAGCAATAATTCTGCCTACTGTCACGACTTACGGAATTGTTTGCATTGTCAGCGGAATACCGCTTAACGCAGCATTCTTTATTGTTGAGATACTGGGCATATTTTTGCTTCCTGTTATACCGCTGCTGGTTATCAGCGTCATTTCTTTGCCGCTGATGTATGTCATGGCGATGTTGAAACGGCGTACTTTAAGCAACGCTAT
Organism: Christensenellales bacterium; assembly: GCA_050309775.1. Lineage (GTDB taxonomy): Bacteria > Bacillota > Clostridia > Christensenellales > DTU072 > DTU072. Next base: position 69,252 of record JBNRMV010000017.1, read on the forward strand.
TGCGCTGGGCATAGTCATTATTGTAGCCATGTCGGCATATTTCGGACTTTTGGGTAGTTTTGCCAATATGTCCAACAACATGGACGACAGCGGCATAATTGTTTTGTCGCCGCAGTTTGTATCAATGCTGAACAATGCAAGCAAAATTTTTATTTTCAACAAACCTTTTATAGATGCCATGTTGGGCAAAAAGGTTGCGCTCAACCTTTTGATTTACATTGCAGGGGTGGCGGTTGTCACCGTCATAAATGTGCTGCTGTCTTCGGTGTTCTACAAGAAAGGTATTTCGGTAATCATAGAGGGTGACGGCAAGCGTGGCGCACAAAAAACCAAGAAAGAACTGGTTTATACCTCGGCAGGCCTAAAATATTCAATGATACGCAAGGAGATAAAAACGCTGGCGAACACCCCGGCAATGCTGGTTACTTCGCTTATGGGCGTAGTAATGGGACCGGTAATTTTGATATTTATGGCAAAATCGGGAGGATTGAATATCACTTCCAATCCTGCACGCGCGCAATTCTATGTTATCGGGTTTGTGTCATATTTTGTTTCGCTTATGGTAGGCGGCACCAATCAGGTGGCAATGGTCGGGTTTTCTCGGGAGGGCAAGAGCCTTTATATTTTGAAGTCTTTGCCGCTGTCGGCGGATTTGCTCGTAAAGACAAAACTTCTTGTTGCCACATCAATGAATCTCATTACTGTGCTGTTGGTATCAGTTGTATACTTTATCATAATACCCGGCAACAACATTGTAGCCGTAGCAATCATTGCCGCCGTTACGCTAAGCTGCGGATTCGGCATAAACTGTCTGGGGCTTTATAACGACATGAAGAACCCTAATTTGAAGTGGCTGAACATTAACGAACTGACACGAAACAACAAGCGCGCCATAAAACCCGCGCTGACTGCCGCAGGTATAGGCATAGCTTATATGGCAATGGGCATGCTATTAAGTCTACAAGAATCCATAAATATAATATGGTCTTATGTGCTTTTTGCCGGAGTGTCCTTGCTTGTAAACACAGTGCTGATTATCGTCGGCTACAAAAAACTGTTCGACAATCCCCAACACTTGTTGGAACAAATAGAGGACTAAATGAGAAAAATTGCTTTTGATGTGGGAGATGTGCGAATAGGCATAGCCACAAGCGACCCGACGGCGCTCATTGCAGGCGGATACGAAACTTTTACACGCAGCAAGAACCTTGACAAGGATATGAAATATCTTGCCTCGGTAATTACCGAAAAACAATGCGATGAAATCATACTCGGATTGCCGCTGAATATGGACGGGACAGAGGGTGACAGAGCAAGAATTGTCCGTCAATTTGGTGAAAGACTAAAAAAATATACGGCTGTTGACATTGTTTATCATGACGAAAGACTGTCGACGGTGTCCGCAGAGAAATCACTTATTGAGGGCGGCATGCGCCGTGACAAAAGAAAAGGCGTCATAGATAAGGTGGCGGCAACAATAATATTGCAAAGCTATTTAGACAAAATAAATAAAAGGAGCAAATAACAAAATGAAAGATGTCAACAACCAAGGAAACGATGTGGAAATGATAGAGGAAGACGAGGTCGTCACACTTACTGACGACGATGGCAACGATGTCGACTTTTATGTCCTTGCAGAACTGGATTACAAAGACAAATGGTACATTTATCTGGAGCCGGTAGAACTCAATGAAGAATATCAAGAGGGTGAAATTATTATCTTTGAACTTGGCGAAAACGAGGAGGGAGAAGAAGTCTTTATTCCCATAAATGACGAAAAATTGCTGCAAGAGGTCTTTGAATTGTTTATTAAAGAAATCGAAACAGCCGATGAGGAATAAGAGAGAGTACACACAAAAAGGCGCGGAAACGCGTCTTTTTTATTGCATTCCGTTCAATCAGCAATTCCGAAAGAGAAATAAACAGTTAATTTTGATTTAATGTTGTGGTAAACTACATTGTTTTTACTTTTGAATTATTTTTTAGCCGTTGCAATGCGCGCGTGTTTATAGTATACTTTAATATAAAGTATTATAATTATTATTAGTTAGCTATATGTACTGAGGAGATGTCATGAAGCCCGGAATAAAAACCTGCATAATACTCTTGTTTTTGATTTTGCTGATTCTTTCGCTTACCGCCTGCGGGGGCAAGGTACAGACTTTCACAGTGGAGTTCAGAGTTGACGGCGAAACAATACATACCGAAATCGTAAAATCAGGTGAAGGCATCGTTCCGCCGCAAGTTCCCGTGAGAGTGGGCTACAAAGGTGAATGGGATATCAAGTCCTTTTCAAAAATCACAGAAAATATTGTAGTTAATGCAGTTTATACTCCCAGGACATATAAAGTAATTTTTAAGGCGCTGGACAGTAACAATGTCATGCGCACCATAGACACCAAAAACATAGATTACGGCAAAAGCCTTACGGGCATTCCTACTGTTCCACAGAGAGAAGGGTATTCCGGAGTGTGGAGCGTGACATCTTTTCCTGCCGTAACTTCAGATATGGAAGTTTTTGCAGTCTATACAAAAAATATTTATACCATTACTTTTGAAACCAATGGCGGCACGCCAATAGCAGACTTTTCCGCGGCTTATGAAAGCGCAGTCAATGTGACTACGACAAAAGACGGCTATGAGTTTTTGGGTTGGTTTACCGATGAGGAACTTCAACAAAGCTATGACCTTACGACCATACCGTCAAAAAATCTGAAACTCTACGCAAAATGGGGAGAGTTGCTTTACACAATCTACATTGACACCGGAATGCCGGAGTACGACACCTCAATACAAAAATCATATGGCGCAGCAATTGACAGCATTCAGCAATATGCACGGCAAGGCTATAAGTTTAACGGTTGGTACAGCGACAGCGCCAAAACACAACTGATTACTTTTCCTTACCAAGTAACCGGCACGGCAACAATATATGCCGACTGGGTAGTCGACAACAGAAACACAGCTTCGGACAGCAGTTATTTTGTATTTAATTCCGCCACCAAAACAATTTCCGCCAACAGCAGCCAAACTCTGCCGGAAAACATAATCATTCCCAGCGTTTATGACAACTTAATAGTTCAGAATATAGCCGCGCGTGGTTTTGCAGATGCAGGCATAAAGACGGTCCAAATTCCGCAAAGCATAATATCAATAGGCGACTATGCTTTTGCATCAGACTCTATCAAAACAATAACCTTTGATGAGGACAGCAGGCTGAAAGATATCGGCAACGGCGCCTTTTTGGGCTCTGCCATTTCTGAGATAGTTGTGCCGCAAAACCTGCAGAACATAGGTAACGGCGCTTTCAAAGACTGCGAGTTACTTGAAAGTATAGATTTTGAAGAAATTGAAAACATATTGATTATAGGCGCGCGTGCGTTTGAAAATACAATTTGGTACGGCAATTATATCGAAAATGTCGAAAATTCCGTTATTTATATAGGCAAAGTATTGTATGAGGCAATCGGAACTTTGAGTTCAAACATAAGTATTTTTGCGGACACTGTCAGTATATCGCCGCAAGCATTTTCCGGACAGACAGCTTTGACAAGCATAAACATACCAGATACGGTAACCTATATCGGCGGAGATTATACCGACGAGAATTTTTCGGCAAAGGGCGCATTCTACAACTGTAATCAACTGCAATATATTACTTTCTCCGCAGAGTCAATGCTTGAATATGTAGGCAAAGGCGCTTATGCAGGCTGCAGCTTACTTCGTGAAATCGGCATGTCCTCTGATTTTGCGCTTGCGCAGCTGTTCGATACGGAAGAATCGGAATACACCTATATAGTTGATTACAACTCAAATATTTATTATGTTCCTGAATCATTGATTAAAATTATGTTTTTCGGTAACGGCGCAATAAAGCCCTATGCTTTTGCCAACACAAGAATTCAAAACATTTCTGTTTTTGGCGACATAAAAGAAATCGGCGCGCTGGCATTTTATAATTGCGCTTTATTGGAAGCCTTTGATATCCCAGAAAGCGTAATAGTTATTGACGATTATGCCTTTGCAGAATGTATAGACTTGTCAGAAATTTCTTTGGGCGGCGAAAATGCATTGAAAGAAATTGGCGAACATGCCTTCAGCGGACTGTATAATGCAGTTTTTAACTTTGAAAACCTAAACAAACTTGAAACAGTCGGACAGGCAGCGTTTAATGCGGCAAGCAAACTTACAAGTTTTTATGCGCCTGCAATCAAAACCATTGGCGCAGCGGCATTTGAATACTGTTCTGAACTGAGATTTATCAGCGTTCCGTCGGGAATATCTGCAATTAAACTGCTTTTTGCCGAGGCGGAAATAGACATAGATGGGTATTACATTGTTGACGGATATGCAATTCCTGAAAGTCTGGAAGAAATAAGCGTTGTAGTTCAGAATGAGTACAAGGACATAGCGGACAGCTTTGCCGAAGGACTGTATTCGGTTGTCATGCTTTCACTGGGCGAGGGCATAGAAAAAATAGGCGCAAGAGCGTTTGCCGGAATTTCGCTTGTTGAGTTTGAATTGCCCGATTCCGTTTTTGAAATCGATATTGAGGCATTTGTAGACAATATAGAGATTGAAACCTTTGCTATAAGCGCACAAAGCAACTTGAAAATTATCGGCGACAGCGCCTTTGCCGGTGCGGAAAAACTTTCAAGTTTGTATTTGCCGAAAGACTTAGAGCATTTTTCGCTTTCGGCAGTTGCACAATGCGGTATAGCCGCCATAACTGTACATAATGAAAATGAAAATTACTTCAGCCATAGCGGAGCGCTTTACAGCGGGGAGAAACTCTTGTATTATCCTGCGGCAAAAACCGGCGAGGCATACTCTGTGGTTGAAGGTACAAAGTATATCGGAGAGAGAGCATTTGCAAAGGCACAGCTAAAAAATCTCTCTTTGCCGTCTACTATGTTGTCTTCTGAGGAGGGCGCTTTCGACGAATGCGCGTTTGATAAGGTATCAATGTATGCATTGACGCTGTTGTCAAATATATTCCCGGACAGCTCAATAATAAAGGGTTTGTCCATTCTGGGCGAAAAGGTAGTGCAAGGTTTTGCCCTCTCAAGCCAAATAAAAAATCTGGAAATCACAGAAGGCGTCACAGAAATAGCGCATGGCGCTTTCGCTTCTTGCGAGGAATTGGAGTCTGTCAGTTTTCCTGCAAGTTTGCGGAAGATAGATACCGAGGCGTTCTTTGGCTGTTCATCTCTTTCAGAAATAATATTTGCTGAAGAAGATGCGCTGGAACATATCGGAAATAGCGCTTTTGATTACACATCTTGGCTGGAATCTAAGCAAACAGGCACTATGATATATGTTGGGAGAATAGCGTATGCTTTCTATGGCGATGCTACCGACGATACGACTTTAACCATACGGGAGGGCACAATAGAAATAACCGGAGGTGCCTGCGTAAACCAAGAGAATATTACAAGCGTAATTTTGCCGGAGTCACTAGAAATAATAGGTGACTCTGCATTCGAAAATACGGGCATAAAAGAATTAGTTTTGTCGAAAAATCTACGCAAAATTTCAAATGGAGCTTTCAGAAACATTACCAGTCTTGAGCGTGTAATATTTGAAGGCGATAGCCTGGCTGAGATAGGTATATCCGCATTTGAGCACTGTCAAAATCTTGCCGAAATCGAAAACATTCCGTCCAACCTTAAAAAAATAGGTTCGGCGGCTTTTAAGAATACCGCCATTGCCGCCATAAATATACCCGAGGCAATAGAGGAAATAGGGGATTATGCCTTTGCTAACTGCCTTTCACTTCTTGAAATCAGTTTTGACAACCTGAACCATAACATAAAATTCGGGTCAAATATTTTTGACCATACAGCATGGTACAACAGCCAACAGAACGGTATACTACTGCTTGACGAAAATATCATATATTCTTACAAAGGCGAAATGCCCGAAAACTATGTGTTGAATATTGATAATGATATTGAATGGATTTTGCCTTACGCTTTTTATGCTCAGCACAATTTGCAGCAAGTTATTTTCAAAACAAACTTGATTGCTATCGGCAGTTTTGCTTTTGCGGATTGTATAGCTCTTTCTGAAGTGCTGACTGTGTCTGACAGCATGTTGCGCACCATTGGAGAGTCAGCCTTCCACGGCTGTTCATCGCTTTCTGAATTTACGCTTACAAATGAAGTTGAAGTGTTTTCGCAGACAGTTTTCGAGGGCTGTACTTCGTTGACACGCTTCGTAATTATTGACGAAAACAGCAGTGAAAGATTTAGATTTGTAGGAAATATTTTATACAACGCCAACTTGACGCAAATTTTGTATGTGCCTTATGGTATAGGCGGCGCTGTCGTTATAGAAAACAAAGTCACTGAAATAGGCGACGAGCTTTTCCGAGGCAGAGCCGGCATAACTTCGATAAAACTGGGCAATGACATAACACATATCGGAGGTTTTGCCTTTGCAGATTGCGTCGGGCTATCTGAAATAATCTTCGGTGACAATCCAAAGCTTGAATATATCGGCGATTCTGCTTTTGAGAATACCGCCATATCGGCTGTGACTTTGCCGCACCAAATAAGTTATATCGGAAGCGACGCTTTTGATTATAATTCGGTATCGGTAACATTTACTGGCAACAATCCCCCCGAAATAATAGGCGACTATCAAGGCGCAACAGTTTATGTCCCGCGCGAATACCTTGACGATTATAAAGCCGACTTGCCGTTCGGAATTGTTTTGCCGTCAAGAGTAAGGGTGGAATTTATTGCAAACAACAATGTTGTAGCATATTATGACATACCTTACGGACAAAAATTGTCGGCAATTCCATTGCCGCCGGCTATTGCAGGACACAATGCAAAATGGAATCAAGATGGCTTGGAAAAGGTATTCAAAGACGATGAATTTTTGGCGCTGACAGAAGATATCCGAATTCATGCCGAATATTCCTCAAAAGTGTATAACCTGACGCTCAAGCTGGATGCGGACGAAGTTTATGAAGAATTTGAATATACATACAATTCAAATATAATCAAACCTCAACCCATTTCTCTGGACGGCAGACAATTTTTGTATTGGACAGAGAATACTGAAACATTGGCTGAATTTTCACTGGCAAAAATGCCTGCTAGGAATATTGAGCTTTTCCCCGTATGGTTTGACTTTACTTTTGTGTTGAACGAACTTTCCGATGCATACGGAATAGGCATTTTGCCCTACAACGCGGTTGTGCCGGACAATATAATTATTCCGTCTGCCTACAACGGCAAGGAGGTGTATGCAATACTTGAAGATGCATTCACCGGTATTGATAACATTTCAAAAATTACTCTTGCCGACACCGTTGAAGTAATAGGCGACAGAGCCTTTAAGAATTCGTCGCTGTCTAGCATAATTATTTCGAACAATTCTATGCTTAAGCAAATAGGGCAGCACGCCTTTGCCGGCACGGATATTTCAAGCATAGAATTGCCGACACTGAATTATATAGGCGCATACGCATTTGCGTCATCAGCGCTTGAAAGTATAGAAGTTACCGTTGAGACCTTTACGGCTTTTGGTAACAGAGTTTTCAGTTCTTGTCAGTCATTGCAGAGCGCAATCATAATATGCGATGATACCGAACTCATTTCTTCCACTCAGGAAGGGCTTTTTGAGAATTGCAGCAATCTTAGCAATGTCATACTTCCGCCGAACATGGCGCAATTGGGCGTCTCAATGTTTGCCGGTTGCCAAAGCCTGCAAGAAATCTCTTTGCCCCAAGTTTGGGTAATAGGCGAGAATGCTTTTAATGGCTGTATCTCGCTTACAAGCTTAGAGCTGCCCAAAGTTGTATACATTTATGAAAATGCCTTTGCCGAGTGTACCTCTTTGCAACGGGTGGTTTTCGGGGACAACACCACTTTGCATACCATTGCAGAAAATGCATTCTACGGCTGTACACAGTTGTCATACTTTGTATTGCCGGCGGCTGCAAAATATATCGAAGCAAACGCTTTTGCCGACTGCAATAATCTGAAATATTTCATAATTCAGGAAAACGGCAGTATCAATGACGGAGTAAGAGGTTTGACAACAGACACGGACTTTTTACCCGAACATGTTACAATTTATGTAGCTGACGAATGGGATTCCAGCAAAACAAGATGGCCCCAACACAATGTGGAATTGTACCGCGGCATATATGAAGGCTTTGTGGCGGGAGTTGACGCATCGCTGTTACTTTATGTGGTAACAGGCACAGAAGTAACTTTACCGGCATTTATTGAGACCGACCGCGTCGAAAGCCTGCATGACGATTTGTTCTATGGCTCAAGCCATGTTACAAAATTAACTATTACGGACACATATTTGATAGGTTTACTTGATACAGCCAAACCGCTCAGCCACCTTGAAAATGTTTTGGAATTTATTTCCGATTACAGCATTGACGGCGTGTTATACAATGCTGCCGGCGACAAACTTATAGCTTATCCCCAAGGAAAGCCAAATGAAGAGTTCAGCATTCCTGAAAGCGTCACCACAATAACCGACTATGCTTTTTATGCCGCCACACTTAGCGCCATTACATTGCTTTCATTGCAACCTGCGGAAATTGGGGAGAACACTTTTGGCAACAACAGAAGCGATTTGAAGATATATGTCCCGGCAAACGCTTTAGACAATTATAGGTCTGCGCCGATTTGGTCACAGTATGCCGAACGAATATTCTCAGGCTATTTGCGCCATAATGATTTTTTGTTTGTCGAACATGCCGAAGGACTGGAACTTGCTCAATACATAGGAAAAGAAGTAGATGTCACATTGCCGATATCTCTGAACGGAAAAAATATTATATCAATAGGCGACTATGCGTTTTTTGACAGCGGTATAAGCTGCGTATCCATACCCGCAAGCATAATGTATATAGGCGACTATGCCTTTGCTAATAATTCTGCGCTTATAAAGCTAAGTTTGCCTGAAAGCATAAAAACCATAGGCGAGGGCGCATTTTCTGCTTGCTACAACCTGACAACAATTGTTTTGCCAAAGCGCATACAGCTGACGGAAATCAGCCAATATGCATTCTATGACTGCCGCTCATTGCAAAGCATAGAAATACCTATATCCATAACAAAGATTGCGCAATCAGCTTTTGAAAAATGCCATAGCCTGACAAGTGTAATCTTTACACAAAACAGCCAGCTTTCCCAAATCGGCGAAAGAGCTTTTGCACAATGCGTAGAACTGAAAAATATCAATCTTCAACTGACACAAAAACTGGCAACAATCGGCAACCGAGCCTTCATTGAGTGCCAGGCACTGGAAAACATAATCATTCCGGAAACCGTAGTATCAATAGGCGAATATGCCTTTGTAGGCAGCAGCAAACTTAAATCTGTAAGTTTTATTGGCAGCAGCAAATTGTCCGTCATAGGCGCATATGCGTTCTACCAAAATAACACAATCGAGAACTTTGCCGTACCGGCAAGCGTAACGCGCATTGAGCCGTATGCGTTCTTTGGAAACAACCTTAAACAGCTGACGGTTGCGGCCGGCAGTAACCTTGCAGAAATCGGCGCTTATGCTTTTGGCGCAAGCGCAAGACTGTTGTCGGTCAATCTGCCCTCAACGGTTGTCATAATGCGTGAAGGAGCCTTTGCTCAAAGCCCGTCCATAAGGTGGATGACGCTTGCTGCGGTTGAGCCGCCGACGATAGAAAGCGGAGTATGGGACGCCAGTTTAAGAATATATGTACCCCAAAATTCCCTAAATGTATATAAATCAGCTTGGGCGCAATTTGCAGGCGGCATAAATTCAATAAACAGAATTTTTGGCGAATACTCCATTGTGCCGGTAAGCGGCGGAGCCGAAATATTCCAGTATCTGGGCAGCGCAGGCGATGTCGAAATTCCGCAAACCATAAATGACTTGACGGTTGTTTCGCTGGGCTCATACGCCTTTGGCGCAGAAACGCTGTCCGTTACCATTCCCGATACCGTTACAACGCTTAAAGCTGCGGCATTCAGCAATTGCGGTATTGAAACAATAACGCTGGGGGCCAACATAACTTCCATTGCAGAAAACGCATTCTATGGTTGTACTTCTCTTGCTGAAATAATTGTTGAAGGCGGTAACCAGTCATTTGTCACCATAGACAACGCACTTTATAACACAAGCAGAACAAGGCTTATTGCATACCCGGCAGGCAATCCTCAAATCAGTTTTGACATTCCGCAGGGAGTTGTTGAAATCGGAGCCGGCGCATTCAGCGGCGCAACCGAACTCATCACTATAAATATTCCAAACAGCGTCACAGCTGTTGAAAGCAGAGCGTTTGACGGTTGTATAGCTCTTGAAAATATACTTTTTGAACAGGCCGACAAATTGCTGTTTGCAGGCGATAATGCTTTCAAGGATACTCTTTGGTACCAATTGCAGCCTAACGGCGTCGTATATATTTCTTCAGCAGGCGGCGGCGGACTTGTTGCGCTGAACTACAAGGGTCAAATGCCAGTAGGCGCATCGGTGAGCATTGACGCAAATGCCGTATCTATATTGCCCAACGCATTCAGAAACAGCCCCAACCTTAGCAAGTTCCACATTCCGTCGGGTATCAAGTATATCGGAGAAAATGTTTTGCAATCCAGCGCAAATGTCAACGAACTGACTATGCCGGGCGAATTTGCTCTTGGGTATCTGTTCGGAACGGTATCCTATCAGAACAGTTATGCCGCATATAATGAGCCAAGCAAAAAGACTTACTATATCCCGAACGCTTTGACCCGAATTAACATAATATCAGAAAATGTCGTTGATTATGCGTACAGCAATGCGCGCAGTCTTGTCAATGTGACGATTGCAAATTCCGTAATGACCATAGGCAGATATGCGTTCTTTGCTACGGCAAAGAATATGGCTTTGGAGAATATTGTTTTTGAAAGTGTGTTTAACAGTAATCTCACCGTAATAGGCAGCGGAGCGTTCAAGGATTGTCAAGCCATTGTCAACCTGACATTGCCCAACAGTCTTAAGAGCATAAATTCCTATGCGTTCAGCGGATTGCTGGCGCTGCGCAATCTTGTGTTAGAGACCGTTGAGGGCGTTGTTCAGGGAGAACTTGAATATATAGGAAACAACGCCTTTGAGGGTTGCACTTTGCTGACTTCCTTGTTTGCGCCGGCAAGCCTGAAGTTTATCGGCGAAAAAGCGTTTTACAACTGTACCAGAATGCAAACGATAAACCTGTATTCAGACTGTAAGTTGGAGGAAATAGGCGCGTATGCCTTTATGAATTGCACAAACCTGAGAGCTGTTGCCACTCCGTACTATTTGGCAAAAATCGGCGACAGAGCCTTCTATGGCTGCATAGCTTTGGATACCTTTAACTATGACAGAAGCAGCGAGACTTTGAGTTATATCGGCCACGAGGCGTTTACTAATACTCCGTTCTATGACGGACCGCAGGGAATCACAAAACTTCCCCAAAATCAAGATGCAATTATTTATTTCTCAAAGGTAGCCTATGCGTTCAACGGCAATGTACCCAGCGCCGCCGTTATTTCATTGCGGCCAAATACCGTCAGCATTTCACCTTATTTGTTTGCAAACCGCAGCAGCATATACAAAATTGTTACGGTTGCGCCCGAGTCAACTTTCTATACAGTACTTGTCCTCAATGTCAACCTAAAAGAAATAGGACGCAACGCATTCTTCGGCAACAGAAGTCTATTTGAAGTTACTCTGCCTGACGGGCTTGAAGTAATTGGTGAAAACGCATTCGGCAACTGCAGCACTCTTGAGACGGTAACAATAGAAGACGCCAACAAGCTGAAATATATCGGGCAGGACGCTTTCCGTAATGTTCCTTGGTATGATAACACCGTTTACGGCACAGCGCTAAGTGCAACGATTATTTATATCGGCAACATTGCATATGAAGTAAAAGACCATCTTGACAGCAACACAGAAATAACACTCAGAGAGGGTACGGTAAGTATCACACCTTATGCATTTGCCGAGCAACCCGGACTTATCTCCATACGCATTCCGTCTTCAATCAAATCCATTGCGCAATTTGCATTCGGAAATCATTTGGAGCAGAATGAACGCTTGATTAACACTATCTTTATAAATGAAGAAGCTTTGCTGATTGCCAACCTTGCCGGAATATTTACTTTAGCTTCAAAAATTATTTTCAACCTTGCACCGGTACAACTTATCGGCAACTGCGCCTACAATTATTATTCTGTTGACGAGCAGGGCAACACAGTCGTTGTTACCGATAACATAAATATCATTGATTTGCTGGCCATATACAAGACCGCAGGCACTCTGCCAGATATTTATGTGCCGCGCGCGTACATTGACAGCTACCGACATGCTGACGGCTGGAGCAATATTTTTGATAAAATAATTCCCTTTGACGGCATTTATTCGGATTATGTTGTGGCGGAAAACAATGGCGGCTATGAAATAATCTATTACAGAGGCAATCAAACTAATTTGATATTGCCTGATGAACTAAACGGAAAAGAGGTTACGGCAATAAGGAGTTATGCATTCGGCACCGAAATAGTCAGCGTAAGCGGCGGAGAAAATATCAAAAAACTTATGCCGTATGCCTTTGCAAAATGCATTGGGCTGCAATCGATTACGCTGCCTGAGGGACTTGCGGATATCGGCGCATACGCGTTTGAAAATTGTTCTGCGCTTACCGCCATTAACATACCTGCATCGGTTAAGGTTATCGGAAACGGCGCATTTATGAACTGTTCGGCTCTGGAAGTCGTTACGCTGAACGAAGGCTTGCGCACAATAAGCGACTTTGTTTTTGCATTCTGTGCAAGGATAGTGAATATTACCATACCCGAAAGCGTGCAACAAATAGGCAACAATATATTCAACGACTGCATGTCGCTGGAGATTATGATAATGAAAGCTGCCGTGCCGCCCAGCATAAGTCCGGAGGGACTGTATCGTTCGACAGTAAAGGTTTATGTGCCGGACGCTTCACTTCAAGCCTACAAATCTGCGCAGAACTGGAGAAGATATGACGACAGGACCTTGGCGCTTTCGCAAATGGCTGACGAACTTATTCCGCAAGATACATATGCCATGGGCGAAATGGTGACAATGACGGACGCCGTTGGCGAAGGCATCACTGTGTATATTGCGCCGTCAGGACTGACGACATTCGAAGACTTGCAAGACGGTTATTTTAGCAAACTTGACGGTCATTTCACCGATGCAATTATCAAAATGCCGCAGCAACAAGGCACTTTCAGGGTATATGTTGTCATGAATAGCGCAATAATATCTGTTGGAAACAATATAATTACCGTTTTATAAGCTGATTTTGGTAAATAAAGTAGTTAAAAAACATTGCCAAAGGCTTTTTGATATGGTAATATAAAACAAGCCATTATACACCCGAATTGCTGAGAGGGGATTGTTGTCCGAAAGGATTTTCACCTTCGTAGACGCACGGGGAAGAATAAACAAGGAGGATTTTTTACTATGGCAGTAATCTCAATGAAAGAGCTTTTAGAAGCCGGTGTTCATTTTGGACACCAAACCAAGAAGTGGAACCCCAAAATGTCAAAATTTATATTTGGTTCCAGAAACGATGTTCACATTATCAACCTTGAAGAAACCGTAAAAGCAGTCGAAGAGGCGTACGCATTCATAAAAGAAGTCGCTGCGTCTGGCAAGGCTGTTTTATTTGTCGGCAAGAAAAAGCAGGCCAAAGAAGCTATTGAACAGGAAGCGCAAAGATGCGGCATGTTCTATATGAACCAGAGATGGCTGGGCGGCACCCTGACGAACTTCAAGACAATTCGCACCAGAATTGACAAGCTGAACAGACTCAATCAGCAAGAACAAATCGGCGAATTTGACTTGCTCCCCAAGAAAGAAGTAATAAAACTCAAAGCCGAAAGAGATGTTCTCGAAAAGAACCTGGGCGGCATAAAGAATATGCGTGAGCTGCCCGGCGCTTTGTTTGTTATTGACTTGAAAGTTGAACATATCGCCATAAAAGAAGCAAGACTGCTGGGCATACCCATAGTTGCTCTTGTCGACACCAACTGCGACCCCGAAGAAGTCGACTATCCCATTCCCGGCAATGACGACGCTATCCGCGCCATAAAACTCATTTCCAGCGTAATAGCCAACGCAGTCATAGAAGCCAAGGAAGGCGTTGAGGGCGGCGAAGAAGAAGCCGCAGACAGCACAGAAGTTTATGACGACGAAGAAGAAATAATAGACGAAGAGGAATAATATTAGGAGGACACAAAATATGGCATTTACCGCAAAAGATATACAAGATTTGAGAGCAAGAACCGGTGTCGGAATGATGGACTGCAAGAAGGCTCTTACCGAAACCAATGGCAATATCGAAAAAGCCATCGAATATCTCAGAGAAAAAGGCATGGCTATGGCGGCCAAGAAAGCCGGCAGAATTGCATCTCAAGGCATAGTAGACGCTTACATTCATTTGGGCGGCAAAATCGGCGTTATCGTCGAAGTAAACTGCGAGACTGACTTTGTGGCAAGAGGCGAACTTTTCAAGGAGTTTGTGCATAATGTAGCGCTCCAGATAGCCGCAGCAAAACCCTTGTATGTCACTAAAGAAGAAGTTCCGGCAGAAGAAATCGAAAAAGAAAAAGAAATCCTTAAGGCGCAGGCGCTTAATGAGGAAAAGCCAAAACCCCTTGCTATCATCGAAAAGATGGTTGAAGGCAGAATCCAAAAGTACTATCAAGAAAACTGCCTTATGGAACAAATCTATGTGAAAGACAACACAAAGACCATCTCCAGTCTGCTGAACGAAGCTATCAGCTCTATCGGCGAAAAGATTTCGATAAGAAGGTTTGTAAGATACGAAATGGGCGAGGGCTTGCAAAAGAAAGAAGACAATTTTGCAGAAGAAATAAACGCTCAAGTTCAGAAGATGCAGGAACAAAACAAATAAATTTAAGTTATCCCAAAAGGCACAAAATCAGTGCCTTTTCTTTTGAGGTGAATTATGTATAAGAGAGTATTAATCAAACTTAGCGGAGAGGCATTGAGCGGAGCGCAGGGATTTGGCATAAATGCCGACATCGTCGAAAAGGTCATTGTGCAAATTTCCGATGTCGTCAACATGGGAGTTGAAGTAGGTATAGTTATTGGCGGCGGCAATTTTTGGAGGGGACGCCAAGGCACGAAAATGGACAGAACAACAGCTGACCATATGGGCATGCTTGCCACCGTCATAAATGCGCTTGCTTTGCAAGACGCGCTTGAACAAAAAGGCGTAGCCACAAGAGTGCAGACAGCGCTTACTATTACAAGAGTAGCCGAGCCTTATATATTGCGCAGAGCGTTGCGGCACTTTGAAAAAGGTAGGGTAGTCATATTCGCATGCGGCACAGGCAATCCTTATTTTTCCACCGATACCGGCGCCGCCCTAAGAGCCGCTGAAATTCAAGCCGACGCTTTGTTGTTGGCAAAAAATGTTGACGGCATATATGACAGTGACCCGAAGAAGAACCCGTCCGCCAAAAAATTCGACAAGATATCCTATTTTGATTTCATAAAATCCGACCTGAACGCCATGGATACCACCGCCGTAAATCTTTGCCGCGAAAACAACATTCCTATTATTGCTTTCGGGCTTAATGAAAACAACAGTATAGTTCGGGTAATAAAAGGCGAGCCTATCGGAACCCAAATATCCGATTAACAAAATGTAACAGATGTGCGCAGGCCCAGTTTCACCTGATTGCGGGACGGTTTGAAAAAATCAAAAATGCTTGATATAGACTGCCGTCTATGGTATTATATTATTAAATATTCTATTAAGAGGTAATATTATGGCTTATGAAATTGAAGAATTAGAATTGTTATCGCAGGACCTACAAGAAAGAACAGATAAGAGTTTGCAAGCATTCCAAAACGAACTTACAGTTATGAGAGTAGGCAGAGCCAATCCACATATCCTTGACGGCATTACTGTCGAATATTACGGCACACCCACGCCGCTAAACCAGTTGTCAAATATCACCATTCCCGAAGCCAGGCTGCTTTGCATTACTGTTTGGGACGCAAGCATGATAAAAAAGGTAGAAAAAGCTATTATTGATGCCAATGTAGGCATTACGCCATCAAATGACGGCAAAATAATCAGACTAGTGTTCCCCGAGCCAAACGAAGAAAGAAGGCGCGCGCTGGTCAAGGAAGTAAAGACGCTTGCCGAAAAAGCCAAAGTAGCCATTCGCAATATCCGCAGAGATGTTATTGACGAGAGCAAAAAACTCAAGAAGGAGATTTCACTGGCTGAAGATATGCAAATCTCTTTCGAAAAAGATGTAGACAAATTAGTTTCGGCACAAATAGCCGAAGTCGACAAGATAGCAACCGCCAAAGAAACCGAAATAATGAAGGTATAACCAAGTGAAACACCTTGCGTTGATAATGGACGGCAACGGCAGATGGGCTGAAGCAAGAGGTCTGCAGCGCGGCGACGGACACGAAGCTGGAGCAAAAGCTCTGCTGAAAGCTATTGATGCGGCAGAGAAATTTGACATAGAATATACGACATTCTATGCGTTCAGCACCGACAACCAAAAAAGAGACAAACAAGAAGTAGGCAACATACTTGGAATAATAGCCTACTTTTTGCATAATTACATAGCAAAAATAATAAACGAAAGAGCATATCGTGTGCGCTTTATCGGAGAGATGAGGTTGTTACCCGATGCGCTTTTGGACATAATAAACAGCATTAACACCGCTGCGCTCAACAACAAAGGCAGAATGCTTATATTTGCTTTGGGGTATGGCGGAGATGCGGAGATTGTGTCCGCCATAAATAAAATAATTAAAATTCGCAATCGCAGACTAGACGACTCTGCGGTGACAATTGAAGAATTGCGCTCACAACTGTACACAGTCAATATACCCGACCCCGACATAGTGCTGCGCTATGGCGGCTACAAAAGACTGTCGAACTTTATGCCGATACAAACGGCATATTCGGAGTTGTTCTTTACAGAAAAGCTGTGGCCGGACTTTGACGAAAACGACATAATTGAAGTTTTGAGGCAATACGGGAGTATTAAACGAAATTTTGGAGGCATAAATGCTTAAACGCACATTGACAGGCATATTGTTGTTGGGATTCTTATTATTGATACTATTTCTTTCAAGTTTCAGCAGGTTTGTTTTTGACGCATTGGTCTTGTTGTTTTCATTCTTTGCGCTTTATGAAATGTATGCCGCAATGAAAAGACTGGACTATCACCCGAGCGGAATTACATTTATTGTGCTGGGCGCAGCAACCTTTCCGTTGGCATATTTTTTCGACTTCACCGGTTTGCTTTTTGCATTTTTGTTGGCATTCCTTACGGCTTTTGTCGTATATATTTTCAACAGCAAAAAGACATTCAAGGACTTCATACTTACTGTTACACTTAGCGTTTACCCCATGCTGATGCTGGCGCTGTCGTTCGTCTTGAACAACAAATATGGCATGATACCGGTATTGTTTGCGCTGAGTTCGGCGCTTATGTGCGATACCGTTGCTTATTATGGCGGCAGTTTTTGGGGCAAGAAAAAGATATTCCCAAAAATCAGCCCGAAAAAGACTTATGTCGGCAGTATTCTCGGACTGTTTGGCGGTGCGCTTGGCGGACTGGTGATATATGCGCTGTTTGAAGTCGCGCACTACCCGGCATATATAATCTTTACTTTTTCTTCGGTAACAAAGTATCCTTACTTGCTGTATATCTTTATCGGAATGATAATGGCGGTTGCTTCACAAATAGGCGACCTTGCCGCCAGTCGCATAAAGAGGGAAGTAGGACTGAAAGATTATGGCTCAATGATGGGCGCGCATGGCGGAGTTATGGACAGAATTGATTCAGTGCTGTTCAGCTTGGTAATTATGAGCGCAATTATGTTCTTTGTGTTTCCGAAATGAAAAAAAGAATTGCTATACTAGGCGCCACGGGTTCAATAGGCTCAACGGCGCTGGAAATTATCAGACGAAACAGCAGCAAATACGAAGTCGCGCTGCTAGCCAACAACCAAGGTAGCCTTGACGCGCTCCAAAAAGAGTTTCAACCGAAAATTGCCGTAAGCGTTGGCATGAAACAGCTTTTTTTCAACGGTACTGCGCAAAAATATTATGATATCCTTTCAAATAACGCAGCATATGAGAACATTGACATAGTCATAAACGGTATAGCAGGAATATCGGGACTAGCGCCCAGTCTTGCGGCTTTATCCGCAGGCGCTACGCTTGCGACAGCCAATAAAGAGAGTTTTGTTGCCGCCGGTAGCCTTATAAACCGTGTAAAAGACCAATATAAGGCAAAAATTATTCCGCTAGACAGCGAGCATTCGACTGTGTGGCAATGTATCTCAAATGAATATGACAATGTCAAATCAATCATTTTGACAGCCTCAGGCGGCGCTTTCCGGGATTTGTCATATGAGCAATTGAGAACGGCAAAAGCTGCCGACGCATTGAAACACCCAAACTGGAAGATGGGCAAAAAGGTGACTGTTGATTGTGCCACGCTTATGAACAAGGGCATGGAACTTATAGAAGCAAAACATTTGTTTGCAATAAAAGATGTTTCCGCTATGCAGCATAGAGAAAGCATTGTACATGCGCTTGTGGTAATGAAAGACAATACCGTTATTGCAGGGCTGTCCGTACCCGACATGACGCTGCCAATACAGCTTGCGCTGACTTATCCCGAAAGAACGGACAGCAATGTCAGGCCGTTAGATTTGGCTGCGCTTGGCAGTCTTAGCTTTGGCGCTATTGATGAAAAAAAGTTCCCATGCTTTGGTATAGCAAAAGAAGTTTTTGCACATAAGGATAGCATAGGTTGCGTCATGAGCAGCGCAAATGAGGTTGCCGTAAAAGCATATTTGGAAGACCAAATCGGCTTTTATGACATTCCGTTAATCATACAAGACGCATTGGGAAAATTTGCTGATGATTATGACTTTGACACACTTACGCAAGCTGAAAGTATGGATAAAGCTGTTGGTGAATATACTTTTAAGAGAATATTGGGAGGAAATTGATGTCATTTAATTTGTGCGCAACCTTTGCCGGTGTTGCCTCAACCATAGGATATATACTCATTGCGGTATTATGCCTTATGTTTATGGTTGTCGTTCATGAACTGGGGCATTATCTTGCCGGCAAACTGCTGAAATTCAAAATTCTTGAATTTGCCATTGGATTCGGACCGCCCATTTTCAAAAAAACCAATAAAAAGAACGGAGAGGTCTTTACAATCCGTCCTTTTCCGCTGGGCGGCGCATGTATGTTTGAATCGGAAGACGAGGCAAGTTTTTCTCCTACTGCATTTAACAATCAAGCGCCGTGGAAAAGACTCATTGTATTGTTTGCCGGCGCATTTTTCAATTTTTTATCTGCGCTTATTATCATAAGTTTGATATTTACTTTTTACGGGCAGCTGCTGCCTGTTGTAAGCGGTGTATATTCTGAAGCCGACATAAACGGTGTGTTGCTTGAAGGCGATGTCATAATGAAAGTAAACAACCGTCAGGTAAATATTCTTATGGCAGACGACCTGCAAAGGGCAATGTCGGGCATCGAAGATGAAGGCACAGTCACCGTCATGCGCAACAACAAAAAGGTTAAACTGACCATAAAAAAGAGCAATATTTTTGAGCGTGACGCAGAGGGTAATATTATCTATGACGAAAACAACAGTCCAAAGACCCGAAATGCATTTGGTTTCACTTCAATGCTTTTACCAGTCAGACTGAATTTTTTCCAAAGTTTTGCGCGCTCATTTTCGTACGGATTTTATGTGGTTTGGAAAATTCTTTGGCTTTTCGGACAATTATTTTCCGGCGGCATAAAGTTTTCCGAGTCTGCCGGAGGGCCTATCACAATTATTTCTACAATGTCGCAAGCCACAAGAGCCGGATTCGGACCGTTGGCATATGTCGTCAGCTTGCTGTCAGCAAACATTGCGATTATGAATTTGCTGCCTTTTCCTGCGCTGGACGGCTCACGCATGTTGTTTACCACAATTGAATGGATAAGGAAAAAACCGCTAAATAAGAAAGTTGAGGGAGCAATACATTTTGCAGGCTTAATAATCTTATTCGGTTTTGCAATTTTTGCAGACCTTATACGACTGATAACATAAAAATACAATTAGGATAAATCATGAAAAGAACAGTTTATGTCAAAAATGTTCCGATAGGCGGCGAACACCCCGTCACGGTACAATCCATGACAAATACTTTAACTACCGATACTGAGGCAACAAAAGAACAGGTTGCGCAGCTTTATTTGGCGGGCGCAGATATTGTACGGGTTTCTGTTCCTGATTTTGACAGCATAAAAACCATAAAAGCGCTTTCAAAGGGCGATGTTCCAATAATAGGCGACATTCATTTTGATTATAAACTGGCGCTTGCCGCAATTGAAAACGGCGTAAATAAAATTCGAATAAACCCCTCAAATTTAACGAAAAAAGGCATTCTTGAAGTTGTGCGCGCATGCAAAGAGCGTAACATTCCCATTCGTGTCGGCGTAAACAAGGGCTCTGTGCGCAACAATGATTTTTCTGCAAAAAACCTGGCGGCGCTTGCGCTTGACAGCGCAAAACTTATTGAGGACGCTGGCTATGACAATCTGGTGCTTGCAGTCAAGGCATCTGACATTAAAACAACGGTTGAGGCTTACCGTATACTGGACAAGCTGTGCAACTATCCTTTGCATATTGGGCTTACAGAGGCCGGCACAAAGGAGTCGGGCATAATAAAGTCATCCATAGCCATCGGCAGTTTGCTGCTTGACGGAATAGGAAATACCGTCAGAGTATCTTTGACAGCCAATCCCATAGAAGAAGTATATGCCGCAAAAAAAATACTGCGCGCCGTAGGTTTGGAAAAAGATTTTGTCGAAATAATTGCCTGTCCAACTTGCGCAAGAACTTGTATTGAGGTTGAGCGGCTGGCTGATATGTTGGAACAAAGGGTAAAAGATATAAAAAGACCCATAAAAATTGCCGTAATGGGCTGTGTGGTAAATGGCATCGGGGAATCAAAAGGCGCCCGATTGGGCGTGGCAGGAGGAAAGCATTCATCCTCCATCTTTTTGGACGGAAAAATTATAAAAACCGTAAAAAATGAATTTGTTGTTGAAGAAATTATGCGGCTTTTGGAGGAAGTGCTGCAATGAACAATAATCAATTCATGGAATTATTAAATGAAAATTTGTTGGAGAACCAAAGAATATTTAAGCTGAACTCAGCAGTACTAAACAAGGATAACACGCTAACTTTGGTTTTTATCATTGACGCGCGAACATACGATGAAAAACTGGACAATGAATTGCGGGACAAAGTTGCGAGGATTGCCGCAGACATTTTGCCTAAGATATTCAGGTTGAATATTACATACAAAAAGACCATAACCGAGCCAAAATACATAATCAAAGCTATTCTGCATTATGTTTATGCGGAGTTTCCTACAATATATTCATTTGTGCAAAATTCCGAAATTGATGTCGACATACAAGGTGCGCAAGTCAATGTTACGCTGTATGCCGAGAAATATATCTACAAATTTTGCCAAAATTCCAATCTGGACGAAAAACTTGTGGAAATGCTGTCCAAAAATTTTATGGAAGACTTTTCCGTCAATATTGTGGAGATAGCCAACAAAACCGAAATAGAAATCCTTACACAAGCGCCGCGAGAATATGAGGGCGTCAAACTTATTGATATCACAATAAAAGAGACGCTTTGCGGAAATATCGGCAAAAACCCTAGATATATCCTTGAAATGAAGGACACGGAGACGGAGAAAGCTACGCTTTGCGGGGTGGTAAGCGGTTTTCGTGAAAGAAACTACAAAGAAAAAGAAGGCTGCTTTTATACATTTTCGTTGAATGATACTACTTCGGCAATTGAAGTCAAATTTTTTCCGAGAAACGACAAACAACGGCAATGCGGCAAGGAGTTGCAAGAGGGTGACATACTTGTCATTGAAGGACCGCTGCGTTACGATAAATTCAGCAGAGCCAACGCATTGACGGCAAGGAGCATTGCCCGATGCAGCATAAATTATGACAGCATAAATACCAAGCCAAAATACAAGACTGCCGGCGAGAATTACATAAATATTCATCCTGCGCCATATCTAAATGAGGAACAAAAATCCCTCTTTGCAACAGACCTCATAAAAGAACAGAGCATTTTTCATGGCAAAAGGTTTGTAGTTTTTGATGTCGAAACAACAGGCATATCCGCTACAGACAAAATTACTGAAATCGGAGCGGTAAAGATAATTGACGGCGAAATAGCCGAGATTTTTCAAACTTTGGTCAATCCGCAAATACCTCTTACCGAAGAAATAACCAAACTTACTGGAATAACAAACGAAATGCTGAAAGACGCGCCGCTGTTTGAGGATGTTGTCCATGACTTTTATAAATTCACGCAAGACAGCAAACTTGTTGCGCACAATGCGCCGTTTGATATGTCATTTATTATAAGGCAGGGCAAAGAAGCCTGTTATGACTTTGACAAAGAGCATATAGACACGCTTGTGCTTGCCCGTCAAACAGTAAAGTCAAGAAGTTATAAACTTGGCGATTTGTGCAAAAAACTTGACATAAGATTGGATATGGCGCACAGAGCTATGAGCGACGCGCTTGCTACAGCCAATCTTTTTAAGAAGTTGCTTATCATGAGCGCCAATACATAGTGATTTGCATCATTTGACAAAATGATTATTGAATAGCAGCATTTTTTATGATAAAACATCCATATCGTCGGTTGGCGCTTTTTGGCGATAAAAACGAAATCGAAGGAGCATAAATGAAAAGGAAATTAACTGTTTGGATTTTTGCAGCAGTAATCTTGTTTTCTGCATTGCAAAACGGCGAGGGCGGCGGCTTGGTGCCGTCAATGTTGTTTACGCATGTTCCTGTTTCTGAAAGCATTACCGCATGGGAAGAAGCGCATAATGACGGTCGACCAAATGAAAAATATCATTATGGCAACCTGCTTAGCGGCAAAGCAACTTTCAGAAGTTATCTTGGGAAGGACAAACTTTTTGACAAGGCGGTAGAACTCGGCAGCACAAAAGCAATGTTTTTCGGACATTATCACGACAACGATTATAGCGTGGATTATCGCGGCATAAGGCTGACGGCAGGACAAATGTCAAGTCACAATATGGATTATCGTATTGGAGTCAAATACAATGCGTTGTATATTCCTAATGACATTGACTTCACAAGGCTGTTTACTTATGGCGACAACCGCGGCGGCACTTTGATAACAATGTCTGCCGATACAAGTTTTTCTGTTTCGCAGGCGCTTGCGCGCGAGGTCATTGCGGATTATTCCGATTGGGCAATAGACTATGAAAAGGTATATGCTGAATTTGAAGAAGAAAACAAAATACCCGTGAAGAGGTAAGGGTAAACTTAGTCAGAAATATCATAGAGTAAAAACACTTGCAAAGGTTTATAATATATGATATTATATAATCACTTTGATAGAATCGCATCTTGAGAGTGACCCGGACGGGTCACTCTCAATGGTTTAGAGGAGAATATGTCAGAAGTAATACAAAAAGCCAATGAGTTTATCGTACCCATAATCGAAGAACTTGGTTATGAAGTGGTAGAAGTTGAATACAAAAAAATACTTCAGGATATGAACCTTACTTTTTATATTTACCACAAGAATGGCATAACGCTTGAGGACTGCGAAAAAGTCAACAATGCCCTGGAAGAGCCATTGGACAGGTTTGATATCACAAACGGCGCCCCTTATGTGCTCAACATATCGTCACCCGGACTTGACCGACCCATAGTTTCCGAAGCTGATTTCAGGCGAAGTTTGGATACTGAGGTTGAAGTATTACTGAAAGAAAAAATTGGCAAAAAAACCAAACTTTGGGGCATATTGACTCAATATGACGAACAAAAAATTGTGCTGACAAAGGACAACACCAATACAGAAATATTACGACCAAATATAAAATTGGTCAGACCTTATATAAAATTTTAGGAGGATTACACAAAAAATGATTAACAGGGAATTTTTTGCTGCGTTGGACGAACTGGAAAAGGAAAAGCGGCTTAACAAGGAGATGTTGCTTTCTTCGCTTGAAGTTGGTTTGGCGTCTGCATATAAAAAGGAAAATGGCGAGAGCCGTACCGTAAAAGTAAAACTATATCCCGAAAAAGGCAAGATAGAGTACTTTGCTTACCAGACAGTTGTAGAGACCGAGCCTGAGGACGAGAGCGAACTTTCACTTGAAGAGGCCCGGGAGATTAAACCTGACGCCGAGATTGGCGACATAATAGGTGAAGATGTCACTCCGAACAAGCTGTCAAGAATTGCCGCCCAAACAGCAAAGCAAGTCATTATGCAAAAAATCAACGAGGCAGTGAGGGAACAGATAGCCGCCGAGATGAACGAAAAGGAAGGCGAGCTTGTCACTGCGGTAATCCGAAAAATAGATAATAATGTAGTTTATGTCGAAATAGTCGGCTCCCAAATGGAAGGCGTGCTTGCCACAAATGACCAAATATTTGGCGAAAAATACGAAATAAACAGCCGTATCAGAGTATATGTCAAGAAAGTGAAAGAATCCCACAGCGGCGCTCAGGTTATGGTATCCAGAAGCAATGCGGGATTGGTCAAGAAGCTGTTTGAATTGGAAGTGCCCGAAGTACGCTCTGGACTTGTGAAAATAAAAAATGCCGTCCGTGAAGCAGGCAACAGAACAAAGATAGCGGTATATTCTGATGACCCCAATCTTGACGCGCTTGCCGCTTGCGTCGGACAAAGAGGCGTCAGAGTAAATGCAGTGGTGTCAGAACTAAACGGCGAAAAGGTTGATATTATACTATATACGCCAAATATCGCCGATTATATTGCAAGAGCGCTCAGCCCGGCAAAGCCCATAATGGTAAAATTAAGCGATGACCAAAAACACGCAGATGTCATAGTCAGTGACGACAAACTTTCACTTGCCATAGGCAAAGGCGGCATGAATGCCAGACTTGCTGCAAGGCTTACCGGAGTAAAAATTGATATCAAGACCCTTTCCAGCGAAACGGGCATGGACGATATTGAGGACGACGACGAGGAAGAAGTTGAAAACTAAAAAAACACCGTTGAGGATGTGCCTTGCTTGCAAGGAGATGAAACCCAAAGAAGAGCTATTGCGCATAGTGCGGCAAAAAGACGGCGCTTGCACGCTCAACCCGAAAGCTATGGGCAGGGGCGCATATATTTGCAAAAAAGACGAATGCGTTCAGCTGTGTATGAAAAAAAGGTTGCTGAACCGCGCCTACAAGACCAACATAGCCGAAGATGTATACAATAGCCTTTTGGAGGAATATGCCGGACTTAAGCAAGACTAATAGTTATATAGGATTTGCCATAAAATCAGGCAAAATAGTCTATGGCGTTGATAACATTCTCAAAACAAATAGGGCATATGTTGCGTTGCTTGACGGCGAACTTGCCCCAAACAGCAGCAAGAAAGCAAAAGCACATTTGGAAAGCAAACAAATACCGTATTTTGTTGCCGACCTTACACTATATCTGAACAAACAGAATTGCAAGGCAATCGCCATAACAGATGCGAATTTGTCGGACGCAATAATAAAACAATTTAAGGAGAGCTAGAATGAGCGAAACAAGTACCACAAAAAAACCTGAGGTTCCGGAGATTATTAACCGCATAAAGGAATATGAAAACAGGGTTGTTAGCTCTTATTTGAACCAAATAAAAGAAAAGAGAACCCTTCTTGACAAGAAAAAACTTGAGTTTATAGTAAAGAAGGAGATGCTTTTGCATGCCGAAGAAGAAAAACTTCGCATTCTTGAAAAAAACGAAAAGGCGCAAAAGGCAGCGCAGGCAGCCGAAGAAAAGCCTGTTGCCGCTCCGGTTGAGGAGATAACGGTTGATATTGCGGAAGAAACCGAAATTGACGAAAAGGCTGCGGTGGCTCAGTCCACAGAGGATATTGTGCCGTTAGTAAAAGAGGCGGCGCCCGTTCGCCGCGTTGAGCCTGTGCGTACCGTGGAAAAACCCATGCCAAGAGTTGCGGAAAAGACAACTGTTGACGAGAAGACGGAAACAAAGGAAACAAAAAAGAAACTTCCACCGCAAGAAAAAGCAAAAGTAAGAGAAGACCAAAGAAATCTCAATAAAAAATCAAAAATCAAAAAGGGCTACGAGCAATACAGCTCATCAGTCGTATACGATGACAGCGGCGAAATTCGCAAAATCCGCACAAGAAAGGCGGCAGGCGACAGGAAAAGGAACTTTACCCCTGTCACCAGCGTTATTGAACATGCAATCATAAACACAGAGAATATTACAATTAAACAACTTAGCGAAAAGATTGGCAAAACCGGCGCAGAAATTATGCGAAAACTCATGGATTTGGAAATCTATAAGAATATCAATGATACCATTGATTTTGATACCGCCGAACTTATTGCATCAGAGTTCAACATTACTTTGGAAAAACAAGTAACGCAGACTTCTGAAGAAAAGCTCATTTCGCTTTATGATGACGAAAGCGACGAGGACAAGTCCAATCTTGTTCCCAGACCGCCGATTGTTACGATTATGGGACATGTAGACCACGGCAAAACTTCAGTGCTTGACTATATACGCAACGCAAATGTAGCATCAGGCGAGGCCGGCGGCATTACTCAGCATATTGGCGCGTATACAATTACTTTGAATGGTTCGCAAATCACCTTTATTGATACCCCCGGGCATGAGGCTTTTACGGCAATGCGCGCAAGAGGAGCAAACATAACGGACTTGGTGGTTATTGTAGTAGCTGCTGATGATGGAGTTATGCCCCAGACAATTGAGGCCATAAACCACGCAAAGGCAGCAGGCGTCGCTATTATAGTGGCTATCAACAAGATGGACAAACAACAAGCAAACCCTGATAGAGTACTGCAGCAGCTTTCTGAACACAATGTTCTGATTGAAGACTGGGGCGGCGATGTCCCGGCGATTAAGGTTAGCGCAAAGACAGGAGCCGGCATAAATGACTTGCTGGAAAATATCCTTACAGTTGCTGAAGTGCTTGAACTTAAAGCAAATCCCAACCGTACGGCAAAAGGCACAATAATTGAATCAAAACTGGACAGAGGCAAGGGCCCTGTTGCCACAGTGCTGGTGCAAACGGGCACACTGAATGTATCCGATTTCATAGTTGCAGGCACCTCAATAGGCAAAATAAGGGCTATGTTCGACGATAAGGGCAGAAAAGTTACAAAAGCCACGCCCAGTATGGCGGTGTCAATTCTCGGCTTGCAGAGCGTACCCAACGCCGGCGACCAAATTATCGTAGTTGAGGACGAAAAGCTGTCAAAACAGGTTGCTGAAGAGAGAAAGAATAAAGAAAAAATAGACAAGCTGAAACCCAAAGTTGCGTCCACAATAGAAGACGCTTTGCAGAGATATGCCAGCGGCATGATAAAGGAACGCAACCTAATCATTAAGGCAGATGTTCAGGGCTCTATTGAGGCGCTGAAACAGTCCTTGCTGGCGCTGACAAATGAAGAAGTAAAAGTAAACATAGTCCATGACGGTGTGGGCGCCATAAATGAATCGGATATTATGCTTGCCAAGACCTCTGACTCTATCGTAATCGGATTTAATATTCGTCCTGACGCAAAAGCAAGGGTAGTTGCCGACCAGAACGGAGTAGATGTCCGTCTTTATCGCATAATATATGATGTAATCGATGATGTCACCAAAGAAATCAAAGGCATGCTTGCGCCGGTCTACAAGGAAACATATCTTGGCCGCGCAGAAGTGCGTGTGGTCTATAAGGTGTCGGGTGTTGGCGCTGTTGCCGGCTGTATGGTAAAAGACGGCAAAATCACCAGAAATGCCAAAGCAAGACTTATACGGGACAACAAAGAGATATTCAACAGCGGAATTGCATCACTTAAGCGTTTCAAAGACGATGTCAAGGAAGTTGCCGCAGGTTTTGAGTGCGGTATAAGCATCGAACGGTACAATGACATAAAAGAAGGCGATATTATTGAGGCTTATGTAATGGAGGAAAATAATGCCTAGAGTTGAGAGGGTTGAGCAAGAGCTAAAAAAGGAATTAAATTCCCTTATTGCTTACGAACTGAACGACCCCAGAATAAGTGGCGTAATAAGTGTCACCAGAGTCCAGACGGCAAAGGAATTGAAGTTTGCCAGGGTGTTTATCAGCATATTCAGTAAAGACGACCATGACGAGGTGCTAAAAATACTCAATAATGCTGCGCCTTATCTGCGTTCACTGCTGTTCAAACGGCTGAAAATCAGAGAAGTGCCTGAACTGCATTTTGTTTTGGACGAGGGAATTGAATATAGTTTCAAGCTGGACAGCATTCTGAAGGAAATTAAGCGTACGGAGGAATAATGTACACGAAATTTGTCAATGTCATAAAGAAATGTCAGACTTTTGCCATATTTACTCACATTAACCCTGACGGAGATGCAGTCGGTTCTTCGCTTGCAATGCATACTTATTTGCTGAATGCCGGCAAGACTTCGCATTTGTTTTTGCCGAATAGCGACAAGAACATACCGCCCAAATTGACTTTTTTACCCGGCACTGATGAATATAACAAAAATGCGCCCATGGCAGAGTATGACTGCGCCATAGCGCTTGACTGCGGCGATGTATCAAGACTGAGCGACGAAAACTTAAGAATTCTTATAAAATGCAAAAATCGCATTGTCATTGACCACCATGAGTCGCATGAGGCATTTGCTCCATTGACTCTTCTTGAAATAAACTCTGCGTCAACCACCCAAATTGTTTATAAATTGCTGCGCGCAACCGACAAAAAGTATATTGACAAAAATGTCGCATTGCTGCTGTATGTGGGCTTGGTCACCGATTCGGGCAGCTTTTCATATACCAGCACATCTGCCGAAACGCACAATGTGGCGGCAGAACTTTTGGATTATGGCATTGACGCAGGTTATGTATCGCGTAAAGTAATGAAAGATACTCCGCACAATATATTCAACTTAAAAAACAGAGTTCTTTCAAAAACAAAATTCTTTGAAAACAACGCCATTGCTTTTGTCAGTTATATAGATGATGACTTTGAGGCCACCGGCACAACCGAAGCCGATACGGAGGGCATAATAAACAACATACTTGACATTGACACCGTCGAGATAGCAATATCGCTTGCCGAAATAAAAGACAAAGCATACAAAGTCAGCTTTCGCACAAAAGAAAAAGTCAACGCAGCCAACCTTGCAAAAATATTTGGCGGCGGCGGACACGCAAATGCGGCAGGGTGCAGGGTGTATGGCTATTTTGAAGATGTCTGCAACAAGCTAATCTCTGCGGCAACGGAGATGCTGAAATATGCTTAACGGATTTATAAATCTCCGTAAACCGCCGCGCATTTCTTCAAATAAAGCCCTTAGTATTCTAAAAAGAGCCTTAATTCAGAATAATATAGCTGCAAAAGTAGGTCATTTTGGCACATTGGACCCTGATGCTGAAGGTGTGCTGCCGGTGGCGCTTGGCAGAGCAACACGGCTGTTTGATTATTTTCTGGATAAAAAAAAGGTTTATTACGCCGTTTTCCGCTTTGGTATCGAAACCGATACTTTGGATGCGTCCGGTGCGGAGATTGCCCGACAAGACATAACGCTGACTGCCGAAGATATCAAAAAAGTATTGCCGAAAATGCATGGCATTGTTGAACAATTGCCGCCTGCATTCAGCGCAAAGAAAATAAACGGAAAAAAAGCCTATGAGCTGGCAAGAAAAGGCGTTGAGTTTGAATTAAAGACAAAAAAGGTCACAATATACAGTATTGAATTGCTGGAAATGTTGGAAATGCTGGAAAACAATGTGTTTTCTTTCAGAATAGTTTGCAGCGGCGGAACTTATATCCGCTCAATTGCCAGAGATATGGCAAAAGAAATGGGCACAATAGGCATTATGCAGTACCTTTGCAGAGAGAAAAGCGGAATTTTTGATATAAAAGACAGCATAAGCCTGGAGCACATAGAAAAAACAGATGATATCTCAAAATATATCTTACCTATGGATTATATGCTTTCGGAAATGCCCAGATATGACATATCCGAGGAAGAAAAAACCCGTCTGTTGAACGGCTTGCAAATAAATAAATATGATTTGCCCGATGGTTTTTTTGCTATATATACAACCAACGGACTTTGCGGAATAGCAAAAGACGACAATGGAAGGCTTTGGGTTAAAACTTGGTTGCTATAAGATTTATATAGGATTGGAGGCAAAATAATACAAATGA
>JBNRMV010000018.1:0-27697 GCA_050309775.1 Christensenellales bacterium
TGATCTGCTGAGGGATTCCAGCCGTTTATGTTGGCGGCGGTGCCGTTTGCATAACTTGCTTCAGCTACCGGCGCCTCCTCACACAGCACAAATATATTGAGTGCTGATATCGTCAATGCGGCGACAAGCGCTAGCAATATTGCAAAAAAAACAACAAATCTTAAATTTGAATTTTTATTGAAGTTTACAAAATTCTTAATCATTTTTTTGCTCCCTATCAGAAAATTCTTTGCCATATTCTTTAATATTCCGCAAAATTATTTATATACTTTCTTATTACTAATCTATGATAATAATAGTATAAAAGACATATAAAATCAAGTGCATTAGAAAAATATTCATTAAAACTTACAAATATTGCAATATATTCCCATTGGGACAGCGATTATTTACCATTTTGTACTGCGTTTAATTGTTTTTTGCATGCAAATTTGGATTATTAGCAATGTAAAAAAATCGTCAATAATAAAATTTTTTAATTACTATATTTTTTTAGAAATTTTTATAAAATCTTCAAGCGACAAAACCTCTCCTCTGATTTTTGTATCAAATCCTGCGCTTTCTATGGCAAAAACCGCGTCTTCACGGGAAAAAGAAAATGCCGCAATTATGTTGTTCAGAAGCGTTTTGCGGCGCATAGAAAAAGCCGCGCGGATAAGCCGTTTCAGCTTGTCATTCGTTTGGTTCAGATACTTGTCGCTCCTTTCGATATGTACTACTGCGGAATCCACTTTGGGTACGGGGAAAAAGGATTTTTTGTCGACAATACGAGTGATTTTTGCTTCGCCCCACAGTTTGACGGCAAGCGTAACGGAGCCGTATTCGGCAGTGTTTTCTTTTGCGCAGAGTCTATCCGCCACTTCTTTTTGCATCATAAGCGTAAGACTTTTTGCCGGCAATCGGCTCTCGACAAATCGCATAACAAGCGGTGTGGTGATGTAATAAGGCAAGTTTGCAACGACGCTGAACTCGTCATTGCCGATAAGCGCCGCCAATGCGTCGTCTTTTAGTTTCAGCACATCTTCAAAGTGCAGCGTAAAGTTGTCGTATCCGGTCAACATTTCTTCAATTATTGGCTGCAACCTGCCGTCTATCTCAAAAGCATGCACCTTTGCCGCCCTTTCACATAACGCCTTTGTCAAAGTTCCGCCGCCTGCGCCTATTTCAAGCACAGTGTCGGCTGAAGTCGCGCCGCTGTCGCGGACGATGCTGTCAAGCAGGTTTTTGTCGCTTATAAAATTCTGTCCCAGCGCCTTGTTAAATCTGAAATTGTGTTTTTGTAATACTTCTTTGAGCATTGTTCTCTCCGCGTTTTTGACATAATTTACCGATGAGCAAGATGGAAAATATGTATTATACTATATGTAGACAAAAGATAAAAACTTGGGGTACAAAAGATGAATTTAGGGAGGCTGTGTCATACAGTCTCCTTTTTTATTTAATCTACATATTTTCGTACACGCAGTTCTACCCCCAGTCCTTCGGCTATCTCCTGTGCTCTTCTTATTTCGTCCTCTCCTATGCAGTCAACAACGGAAAGTCTGACCTGAATGCCTTTTTCCTTGCACGCCTTGGCAAAGCGCAAAAGCGACTTGTATCCTTCCTCGCCAAAATCGCAATGGCAAATGTCTTGGTACTTTGCGGCGGTGGTGGCGTTCAGCGAAATGCTTATGACATCTATGCGGTCTTTCAACAGCTTTGCGGTATCGATACCGGGGTGTATGAGGTCGGCCTGCCCGTTGGTGTTCAAGCGTGTATTCTTGTTTTTGCTTTTCAAAAAATCGGCAATTTCTACTATGGCGTCTAAGCGATAAAGCGGCTCGCCAAAACCGCAAAAGACAAAATCCGAATACTCCAAATAATTATGAAGCTTAACTATCACCTCCGCTGCCGTAGGCTCTTTCTCCAGCCATAAGTAATAATCGTAAAAAGTCTGCCTGCCGTTGCGTACGCAAAAATCACAGCTGTTGGAGCATCTGTTGGTTAAGTTTATATAAACTTTGTTGTCAATTGTATATACTGTGGTGTTCATTTTATCCTTCTTTATTCATTCTGCCAAACAGTTCTTTGGTGTTCCGACGGGTGATTTCGGCAATTTCCTCATAGGTGCGATTTGTATATAAAGCCACTTTTTGGGCTACTAAACTCACATATTTGGGATAATTAAGCCGCCCCCTATGCGGTTCTGGGGTCATGTACGGACAGTCGGTTTCGATAAGCAATTTTTCTATCGGGGTCTCGGCTACTATGCGTGGTTTTTCGGTGGCATTCTTAAAAGTAATGGCGCCGCCGTATGAAAAATATAGCCCCAGTTTGGCATACTCCCGCATCATTTCCGCGCTGCCGCTGTAACAATGCAAAATAGCGCCGTTCTTGAGTTTTTGTTTGTTTTGTTTAAGCAGTTCCAGCATAGGCTGATAGGCGTCACGCAGGTGAATTATCACCGGCAATGCCAACCCGTCGGCAAGCTCCAGCTGTTCAAGGAATACCCTTTGTTGTACCTCTCTTGGGGAGTGGTCATAATAAAAATCCAAACCGATTTCTCCCACCGCTACTACTTTTTTGTTGGTTGCGGCTTGGGCAAAATAGTCATAGGCTTGTTGGCTTGCGTCCTTGGCGTCATGGGGGTGAATGCCCACCGCGGCAAAAACGCCGTCATGCTGAGCTATGTCAACGGACATTTTGCTGGACGGCAAATCATACCCTACATTTATTATTGCTTCAAGATTGTCCTTGGGCATGTCAGCAATTATGCTATGAAGTTCCGGCAACAATCGCTTGTCATTCAAATGTGCATGAGAATCAATCAGCATCAGCTCACCGTGCTTCCCGAATCGACCTTTTTCTCTGCGTTGACCAAAATTATGTTGCCTTCCTTGTCCTCTGCGCACAGTATCATGCCCTGGCTGAGTTCTCCGCACAGCTTTGCAGGTTTAAGGTTACAGACAACTACTACCTGTTTGCCGACCATTTCTTCGGGAGTAAATGACTTGGCAATGCCGCTGACAATGGTTCTTCTTTCGCCGGCTATGTCCACTTCAAGTTTCAGCAGTTTTTCGCTGCGCTTAATCTTTTCGCATGCCATGACTTCCCCAATCCGCAAGTCAAGTTTTGCAAAATCGTCATAGGTTATTTCTGCCTTAGTTTCGGGCTTTTGTTCGGACTCTATGGGTTTTTGCTCCTTGTTGCCGGCAAGCTGTTCGGCAAGGTTTTCCAACTCCGCAAGCTCCTTGTCAATATTCATTCTTTGGAACAGCGGCTCAGATTTTGTGATAGTTTCTCCGCCCTTGAACTTTCCGAAAGTAATATTGTTCTCAAAAAGTCTGGGTTGCTCTTCTCCGATATCGGCAAGCACTTTTTCTGCCGTTTGCGGCAAGAACGGCACAAGTATTGTGCCGACAACCCTCAATGTTTCTATCAGGTTGTAAAGCACAGTCGCCAGCCTGTCTTTCTTGGATTCGTCTTTTGCCAACAACCACGGCGTCGTCTCGTCAATATATTTGTTAGCGCGCGAAATAACTTGCCATATCTCTGAAAGCGCTTCGGGAATGAGCAATTTGTCAACATTTTCTTTTATTTTTTCATATAAACCGTTTACCTTTTCGATAAGCTGAGAATCATACTCTCCGCTTTCACGGCTGCTTGGCAAAATGCCGCCGAAATACTGATTTACCATGGCGGTAGAGCGGCT
Organism: Christensenellales bacterium; assembly: GCA_050309775.1. GTDB lineage: Bacteria > Bacillota > Clostridia > Christensenellales > DTU072 > DTU072. Next base: position 3,692 of record JBNRMV010000018.1, read on the forward strand.
CAACAGATTGCCCAAATTGTTGCAGAGGTCGCTGTTTATTCTGGAAAGGAATGTATAATTTGTAAAGGCGCCGTCCTGTCCGAAAGGCACTTCACGCAGCAAATAATACCTTACGGCATCGACCTTGTATCTTTCCGATAGAATAACCGGGTCTATTATGTTGCCCTTGCTTTTACTTATTTTGTCGCTGCCAAATAACAACCAGCCGTGTCCGTAAATCTTTTTCGGCAAAGGCAAATCCAGAGCCATGAGTAGCGCCGGCCATATGATAGAATGGAATCTTATTATTTCTTTGCCCATCATATGCACTTCCGCCGGCCAAAACTTTTGGAAAAGGCTGTCGTCTTCGCTCATGTATCCCAAAGCGGTGATATAATTGCTCAAAGCGTCAATCCAAACATATATGATGTGGTCTGAGTCAAAAGGCACTTTTACGCCCCATTTGAACGAAGTTCTGGAAACCGCCAAATCCTGCAAGCCGACTTTCAGAAAGTTGTTCAGCATTTCGTTTTGTCTGGACTTCGGTTGTAGGAATTCGGGGTTGTTCTCTATCAGTTCGATAAGCCTGTCTTGATATTTGCTCAGACGGAAAAAATAGCTGCTTTCTTTTGTCAATTCCACTTCTCTGCCACAATCGGGGCATTTGTTGTCATTGAGCTGCGACTTTGTCCAAAACGATTCGCACGGGGTGCAGTACCAGCCCTCGTATTGGCTTTTGTAAATGTCCCCTTTGTCATAAAGTTTTTGAAAAATCTTTTGCACTGCTTCTTCATGGTATTTGTCGGTGGTTCTGATAAATTTGTCGTACGAAATATTCAGCAGGTCCCAAATTTTTATCAGCGAATCAACTTGTCGATCGACATATTCTTTGGTGTCCACGCCGGCGGCTTTTGCGACTTTTTCTATCTTTTGCCCATGCTCATCCGTCCCCGTCAAATAAAAAACATCAAAGTCCTGCATTCTTTTGAACCGCGCCAGCGCGTCGCACACAACGGTGGTATAGCAAGTGCCAAGATGCCATTTGCCGCTTGGATAATAAATGGGTGTGGTAATATAAAATTTCTCTTTCATTTGAGTCGCCTCTTAAAATTATGTATTATGAAATACCATTATATACCTAAAAACCTCAAAAGTAAATTGATTTTGCCGACTATCAAGGCATTTTTCCAACGCCGCTTTTTCAGTATAAAATGCAAAAAAAGTGGCAATGCTTGAAGTGAACCCCTTTGCGCTGTTTTTAATATAATGCAATGAGGGATAAATTGTGAAAAGACACAAAAAGGATATTGAGTGAGAAGAGGGGATTTATATTACGCTGATTTAAGCCCTGTGGTAGGTAGCGAACAAGGCGGCATAAGGCCAGTACTTATTGTGCAAAACGACATAGGCAACAAACATTCGCCGACGGTAATAGCCGCTGCGGTAACTTCGCAAATGAACAAAGCAAAACTGCCGACGCACATAGAATTGGATACAACTTGCGGACTGCCGAAAGACTCCGTTGTACTTACCGAACAAATCCGCACTCTCGACAAACGCCGACTTATGGATAAAATCGGCTCGCTTGACGAATCCCTGATGCAAAGAGTCAATGCCGCTTTGCTTATAAGTTTGGGCTTCTTTTCTTAATCCGTCACTGTGACATCGCCGCTGAATATATCGACAGTTCCGACAGAAGTATCAACAAGCAAAGCTCCTTCTCTGCTTATTCCCGTTACGATGCCCTCTATGCTGTCTTTGCCGCGCGCAACAACAACCTTTTTGCCAAGTATGTTCAAATACTTGCGGTATGCACTCATAACCTCGTCAAATTCAGCCTTGCAAAGTTTATAGAACTCTTTTAGCACATCGGCAATAACTTCGGCTCTGGTCTTATTCCGTACGCCCTCCAAATAAAGTGAAGTTGCAATATCGGTCAACTCACTCAAATCGTTAAAGACATTTATGCCCACGCCTAAATACACTTTCTTGCTGTCCGTATACGAAAGTATGCCGCATATTTTTTTACCTTCTAAAAAAATATCATTCGGCCATTTTATTTTAGCGTCAAGCCCATATTGAGCCAAAACGGTAGCTGTAGCAACAGAAATGAGCGGAACAAAGCTCAGCGGCGGTTTTTCTTCAAGTGCAGTCACCAGGGTAAAATAACATCCGCCCTCATGCGAAACAAACTTTCGGTCCAGCCGCCCTCTGCCCTCCGACTGACTTACGGCAACATAGAGATGGTCTTTATTGCCGCAGTCTGCCGATTTAGCATAATCTTGGGTTGAGGCACACTTCACAACGCTTGCGCATATATCGATATCAATTTTTTGCAACGCCGCATTCAGTACGCCGTCATCAAGAATGTCAGTCCTCATGGTCATTTTGGTCGGAAAAAATGCTTTCTATGGCTCTTATTATGCTGTCGTTATTAAAGCCCTTTTGCGCCAAGGAACGATACAGCTTGTCACGGGTGGCTCTTTCGCCTTTGAGTCTAATATATTTGCGCGCGGCAGCAAGCGCTGTTTTGTCATCTGTGTCTGGTTCTTCTTCAAAAACTCTTTGAATAATCTGTTCGTCTATCCCCTGTCTTTTTAGTTCGTATTCCAGCAGTCGGCGGCCTTTGGTGCGGCTGTAGGTCTTTACATAGCATTGTGCGTAATAGTCGTCGTTCAGCAAGGAATATTCCTCGGCTTTTTGTATGGCAAAATTTACTGCCTTGCTTCCAAACCCCTTTTGGCGCAGCCTGGTAGCGGCGTCCTTTTTGCTCTTTTGGCTTCTTGCAAGTAGCCCAAACAAGTATTGCTTGGCAAGCAAACAATCACTTTTTTCTTTGAGTTCAAAAAACTGTTTTGCGCCTATTTCGCCCTCTTGCAGCCGTTGTGTAAAAATGACTTCGTTTGAAAAGTCATACTCCTTGCCGTCAGCGGTTATTATGCTCTTTGTTTTTCCTTGTTTTATGCTTTGTATTTCCATGGAAAAATTATACCAAAGTTAAATAGGTTTTGCAATAACGGCGGCGGCGCTTTACGATATGGGTTTATTACTATTGTATTTTTTTACATATTATTATATAATATAAAACATAGCAAATTGAGGTGAAAGCCTTTGGAGGATATATGATGTATAAAAACTATGCGAAATTATTGTGCAACCCAAGATTGGTTGCGCATATGAATAGAATCAAATCAAAAGTTTATAAAAAGGTAGGAACGCTTGAAGCCTTATATCGGGTAGAAAAAGAGCCCATTGCATTTGACGAAAAAGCCAACAACCTGCGCCCAATAAAGAAAGGGCAAAAATGGGGCAATACTTTTGATTGCGCATGGTTTAACTTCAAAGGCACTGTGCCTGCTTCGGCGAAAGGACAAAAAGTTGTACTGCTGATACACCTTGACGGCGAAGGCTGTCTTTTTGATGACGAAGGCACACCCATAAAAGGTCTGTCCAACATTTGCGGCGCTGTCGACGCTTTCCAGCCGGCAAAAGCAAAAAAAGTACTTGAAGTCACAGAAAACGCCGTTGGCGGCGAAGAAATTGACATTTGGGTAGAGGCCGGGCACAACAAATTGTCCATAAATCTCCGCAATTACGCAAAACTAAAGCAAGCGGACATTGCCGTTATGAGAGAGGATATCAACGCACTGTATTATGATTATATGACGCTGCTTTTTCAACTCATAATGCTGGACAAAAACTCCCCCAAAAGAAAGAGCATTCATTCTTCGCTTGATACTGTATTAAAAATTGCAGGGGATTTTGCTCCCGACAAAGTCAGCCTGGCAAGAGAAGCGCTTGCCGGTGAAATGAAGAACGGCCAGCCTTCACCCTATACATTTTATGCCACGGGACACGCTCACCTTGACCTTGCATGGCTGTGGCCCATAAGAGAAACAAAGCGCAAGGTCGGCAGAACTTTTTCAAACACCATTCATAACCTTGAAAAATACCCCGACTATATTTTTGGCGTAAGCCAGCCGCAACAACTTGAATGGCTGAAGTCGCTTTATCCAAAACTTTATGACAAAGTAAAGTTTGCCATTCTTAATGACCGCATCGAGCCGCAAGGCAGAATGTGGACGGAGTGCGACACAAATGTACCCTGCGGCGAAAGTCTTATCCGCCAAAATGTTTATGGTGAGAGATTTTGGCAAGCCGAATACGGCAAGAGTTCAAAAATTTGCTGGCTGCCCGATGTCTTTGGTTTTTCCGGCAACCTGCCCCAAATTTTGCAAAAATGCGGTATGGATTATTTCCTCACCATTAAGCTGAGCTGGAACGAACACAATGTATTCCCCCACCGCACTTTCATTTGGGAAGGTATCGACAACAGCAGCGTGTTGGTACATATGCCCCCTGAAGGCAATTACAACAGCGACGGCACCCCCGTTGCGCTTCACTACGCAGTATCAAAGAACACAGAAAGAGAATTCATAAAAGAAATGAGCTTACCCTTTGGCATAGGCGACGGCGGCGGCGGACCCGGCGAAGGACATATTGAGAGCATAATCCGCCAGCAAGACATTGCCGAAAGCCCTATTGCAAAATTTGCTCCGGCTAAAGACCTCTTTGCCAAGCTTGAAGCTCAAAGAGAAAAACTCCCGGCGCATAAGGGCGAACTTTATCTTGAAAAACATCAAGGTACGCTGACCTCTCAAGCCAAAAACAAATACTACAACAGACTTACCGAAAAAAATCTGCACAATCTTGAATTCCTTGCCACTCTTGCGCATATCAAAAACGGCGAGGAATATCCTTATGATATGCTGGACGACATTTGGAAAGAAACTTTGCTTTATCAGTTCCATGACATAATACCCGGCTCCTCAATAAAAAGAGTCTATGACGAAAGCGTGGCAAGATATCAGCAAATAAATGACGAACTTGTGGCAAAACAGCAAGCCATACTAAAGAGTTTTGGCAGCAAACACAGTCTTTGCGCAGTCAACACAACTTCTTATGAACGCAGAGAAACACTAAAGCTGGGTGAAAAGTACTATGAAGCCGTTGTGCCGCCTTATGGCAGCGCAAAACTTGAAGAGATTTCCGCGCCGAATCTTGACACAATGGAAACCGACATTCTGAAAGTGGAATTTGGCGAGAACGGTCAGATTACAAGCCTGTTCAACAAACAACTGAACAAGGAATTCTGCGGAGATTATCTCAACCTGCTATGTGTCTATAAAGACAAAAAACTGTACTACAACGCTTGGGATATTGACATAAAATACACCAAAAAGCAACCTGATTTCTTTACCCTTGTGGGCTATCAGGAGTATCAGGAGGGCAACAGCATAATCAGAGAAAACCTCTACAAATACAACAAATCGCTGCTCACACAAAGGATTATACTTACCATGGGACAGCCTTGTGTTGAGTTTGACAACAACATTGAGTGGCAAGAAACTCACAAAATGCTGCGCGCTGAGTTTGCACCGTCTGTTTTTGCCGACGAAGTCACCTGCGACATTCAGTTCGGCAACATAAAACGCTCCACACGCAACGAAACAAGTATCGAAAAAGCGCAATTCGAAATTGCCGCACACAAGTGGGTCGATGTTTCCAGCCAAGGATACGGCATCAGCCTGCTCAATGACTGCAAATACGGACACAGGGTCAAAGACGGCGTTATTTCGCTCAATCTGCTGCGTTCACCAATGTGGCCGGCAAAGGATGCGGACAAAGGCATGCACTCTTTCAGATATGCGCTATATCCTCACGCAGGCGATTGCATTGAAGCCAACACCGCAAAGGTTGCGTATGCTTTCAACTATCCGCTGATTGTGACCAACTTGCCTTTCGGCAGTTTCATTTCTTCCAGCGACAACAATATTGTCATCGAAACAGTAAAGATGGCAGAAAACAGAGAGAACGAAATAATCATAAGGGCATATGAGGATAGCGGCACAGCGCGCACGGCAAGCATCAGCATTGACACCGAATACAAAAAATGCATGCTCACCGACATGTTGGAGAACGAAATTGCCGAATGCTCGCTGAGCGAACTTTCGTTCACACCGTTTGAAATAAAAACCATCAAGGTTGTGTTATAACTATGAAAAGACTTTGCGCCATAATAGCGCTCATACTGATTGCAACGCTGCTTTTTTCCTGCACCTACATAAATGAAAATGAAGCCGGAGAAAAGATAGCGGCGCAGGTTATGCCTTCTGTGCTGGAATTGACTTGCACTTTCCAAGCGTCCGTAAGTTCTGCCACGGGATTTATTGTTGACGAACGGGGCTATGTGCTGACGAACGCTCATGTTGTCACAAATACGGTTGACCGTTTTGTCTATGAAGCCAATGACATTACAGGCAGTTTCAACCGCAGCAGTGAAAAATACAAACTTGATATAGTGGCATATGACATAGAAAAAGACCTTGCTGTGCTGAAGTTCCGCCGCAATGATTTGACGCTGAAAGTTGTCACCATCGGCAACAGTCAGCTGCTCACCTACGGCACGACCATTTTTACTTTGGGCAACGCTGAGGGTTATGGCATAGCCATGACAAAGGGCATAATAAGCGTGCCTATACGCAAGTTTAAGGACAACGAAACACAGATAATCAGTGAAGTCGTACAATTTGATGCCGCCGTAAACAACGGCTCCAGCGGCGGTCCGCTGATAAACCTAAACGGCGAAGTTGTCGGCATCATCTCCTTCAAAATAAAGCAAACCGACACCAGAGTTGAGGGCATAGGCTTTGCTATTCCCTCAAGCATATTTATGGACTATTTCCACAATGCCGTAGGCGCTGCCTTGGCGGCGCAACAAAATGAGGCGGAAGACGCATGATGAAAAAACTTTTTCTTTTTATACTGGATTGCACATGGGCAGGCGCGCAAAACCTGCTTGGTTTGATACTTTTTCGCAAATACCGCCATTGCAAAAGAGAAAACTTTTTGGGCGCATGTATAGCGTATCACAATGAGGACTGGGGCGGTATTTCATTGGGGCGATTCATAATCATAAACGGACAAAAAGACGAAAAATGGATAGCCTCCACCAAAGTTCACGAATATGGACATTATATACAATCTCTAATTCTCGGACCGCTTTATCTTCTTATAATAGGGTTGCCCTCTATTATTTGGTGCAACGCAAAAAGATTCCGCAAACTGCGTGAAAATAAAGGCGTCAGCTATTTTTCATTTTATCCCGAAAGATGGGCAAACTACCTCGGAGAAAAGTTTACCGGTTTACCCATGGAACGGGATTAACCTTGCTCCGTTTGCAGAGTCAAAAAAAACCGCATGAAAAAAGGCTGTTATTCAACAACCTTTTTTTGATTTTATCTCAAATACTTCTATATTCCTCTCTTTTGCGTCGATTATTTGTCGCCGATGTCAAGATATTCGTACGGGTCTACTGCCTTATTGTTCAGCGTGACTTCAAAGTGTACCATAGGACCGTCAAGAATATGCTTGGCTGCCGTTGCACCCATCGTGCCTATCGATTGCCCCTTTGTCACCGTTTGACCCTCTGTCACCGACGGTTCGTTCAATGAATAGTATATTGTTCGCAATTCGTCGTTGTGTTTAATGACTACCTTGTGTCCATAGAATTCATCGCTGCTTACACTTTCTACTACGCCGTCATAAGCTGCCGCCACGACATCTCCATCTTCACCGCCAAAGTCTATACCTGTATTAACGCGCCATTCATTTAATGTGTTGTGGTATACCAGAGTGTCAATGGTGAAATCTCTGATAATATTGGCATTGACCACCGGAGAAGCAAATACTATCGGGTCGAGGATAGGCGGGTCTTCGTCGGGTATAATTGTATCATCATCGCCATCGGGAACTTGCACAACAGGGCCATCGGCAGGCGGGGTTTTGCTTTTGTTGATTAAGGCTATTGTCACCATAGTTGCTATTGCGGCAAGGCATACCAGCATAATAATATAGTAGATATTTCTTTTCAAGAAAGCTACAGTCTTGTGGTTCTTTGTATATTTTCTGTCCATTTTTACCTCCATTGTCTCAGAAAAGTCTGCGCGTTTGCTAAGATTATGTACGACATAAAAAAAGTTATACATGCTCAATAAAATTTTTTTCAATAGCTTCCCATAATCAAAGGCGTGCCGATAATTACAGTATTTCCCCTTTTTACAATCTGAATATTGATTTTCTCTCCGCCGACGGTTACCCCCTCGCCCAATCTTGGGGAATACCCATAAAATGCCGTAATGTTTGCAAATTCCTGACGCTGTTTAATGTCTATTCTTAATCTTTTTATTACTCTGTCGATATCCTCATCGCCGCCATTGAACCGCACGCTTTCGCCGCTTACTCCGCCCTTGCCGAACCGTGAAAACATTGTTTGAAACAAAGTCAAACTATATTCTTTGGACATTTCGCCGTTTTCATAATGCAAAGAATATTTGCCGCCCGCCGTATATGCCGCAAGGGCAAAGCCGTTCAGCTGATATGCCAAAAACAAAAGGAATAAAAATAGGAATATCAAAAATTTTCGCATAAAAAAATCCTTGCTTGTCGATAGCAAGGATTTTTGACTGATTTATTTTTTTTATTCTGTTTAGTTGAAAAATTCGGCGTATAGCGCAGATATCGCTCTTTGCATGTCCTCTTCCGCCACACCGACTATTATGTTCATTTCGCTGGAGCCTTGGTTAATCATTCTTACATTAACTTGGTTTTTGCTAAGCGCGCCAAAGACCCTGGCGGCTGTGCCTATTTTTTCCGCCATGCCATGACCGACTATGGCAATGAGCGCAATGTTGCGTATTATTTCGACTTTGTCGGGAGATGTCGCAGAGGTTATCTCCTCGATAATCTTTTGCTCCTTGCCGCCGGCAATATCGTTTTTGTGGATAATAATGCTCATGGTATCAATGCCCGTTGGAGCATGTTCCAAAGACACGCCGTTGTTCTCCAACACAGACAGTACCTTTCTGGCAAACCCCAGTTCATTGTTCATCATGGATTTTTTGACCTGAATGCTGACATATCCGCTTTTGCCGGCAATGCCCGTCACAAGACGATGGCTTAAGTCGGAGGTATCGTTTACGATAGTCGTACCGCTGTTTTCCGGGTCAAAGGTGTTGCGCACATTTATCGGAATGTTGCTGAAGCGCAAAGGGAATATCGATTCGGGGTGAAGCACGCTTGCGCCCATATATGACAGCTCGCGCAATTCTTCATATGACAACACGCTGATTGGCATGGGATTTTTTATTACACGGGGGTCAGCCGACATGAAACCGTTGACATCTGTCCAATTTTCGTATATGTCCGCCTTTACACCACGGGCAATTATGGCGCCTGTAATATCGGAGCCGCCTCTTGAAAAAGTCTTTATGGTGCCGTCAGGCATACTGCCATAAAATCCGCCGATTACGGCATATTCGACATTCTGCAGTTTTGCAAAGACCAAATCATTTGTCAGTTCGCTGTCAAATTGTCCTTTTGAATTGAACTTAATTATCTCTGCGGCATCGATAAACTGCCAGCCCAAAAGGTCGGCAAATATCAATGCGCAAAGGTATTCGCCCCTCGATGCGGCATAGTCGGCTGTCAGGCTTGCTTCTATACCTTGCTCAACTTCGTCAAGGTATTTTTCGATGTCTAGTTGCAAGCCCATTTCTTTTGTTATTGTTATGTATCTTTCTCTTATTTTATTGAACGCAGGCTGGCTGTCGTCAAACCTTTCATTGAATGACTGATAGAGCAAATCAGTAATTTTTTCGTCTTCGGGAAAGCGTTTTCCCGGCGCGCTGACAATTACAAACTTCCTGTCGGTATCGCTTTTTATTATATTCACTACCCTTTCGATAGACTTTTTGTCTGCCATTGAGGTTCCGCCAAATTTGCTTACTTTTATCATATTAACCTCTATTTAATAATTTTTGCTTCCAAATAATACTTCTTGAATTCAGGACCGCCGATTGAAAAGGCTTTCTTGGGCAGATTACCGACATTCAAGACATAGTCAAACAATTCTTCCTTGCCGAAATAAGGCATAAGTATGCCAATGGCGTTCTCAGAACTTTCTACAACTTCTTCCAGATGCTCGTCGCCATGTACATAATCAACTTCGCCGCCGACAGTACGCAAGTATTCTTCGATAAATTCTTGCACTGCATTTATGGTTTCGCTTGACTTCTCCGGCGCATTTATTATGTATTCTTTGTCCTTTGTAAAGAGTTTCAGCTGTCCGCTGCCGTGCAACCGCTTCTTCAGTTCCTCAATAAAATCCTCCCCGACATTCAGCATAACTCTGTGAATGGGTTCAAAAATCATTGCTTCGTCATATATGTTGATGACCTCGCAAAGCGCAAACCTTGCCGGATGGTTTTGCCTTTGTTCCTCGTTAAGCGTGGGTTTAAGCTGCTCCCACCAGGATTTTGCCGCTGCCAAAGAATGGTTGCCGTCGCCAACGGCAAAAAGCAATCCGGCGTCCCAACCGTACTTTCTTTGTTGCGTATCCTTGTCTGCAAGCGCCGATAGTTTTTTTATGACTTCTTCGGTTTCGGTCACTTCATATCCGGCGATATGTCCGCCGCCCATATTAAGCTCAAAATCATAGAGCTTTTTCAGTTGCTCTTTCTTGGCGTATAAAGGCTCAATTACGGTTTTTTCTTTGTCGTCAATAAGCAACAGAATATGCGGCAGTTCTATGGGAGCGCCTTTTCTGATGCTGACTCTGGCAGGCAGCCTTTCGACAATGGTGTCCTCGGTCGCCCGAATCGGACAGCGCACTCTGCGCCAATCATAACTCTCTAAATCAACGCTAAGTACCAGCCCAATTCTGTTTTTTCCAAACTCCACTTCCCTTTCGACAAGCACAAACCCATCGACAGGCTGCAAGATGCCTTCTTCAAGGTACTCCGCCATATTCTTATTTATGGCGGCGGTACGCCTCTCTGTGTCTGAAAGATATATTTCCGGCAAAACCAGTTTCAGCGCGCTGGGACTGTCGCCGACAAATTTTTCAAGTTGTTGCCAATACTTGGGCTCTGAAGTGAATTGGTCGCATGCCACCACAGCCCATTTCTGCATATCCACATTTTGCGGAATGAGTATTTTGTGCCTTCCAAAGATGTCCATTTTTGTTTCTTCCTCGCTCTATATAAATTTTTTTGGGGTTTAGCTCAATGCATTGTACCTTTTTTTGGTTGTACGCACTATGCCGTAAACTTCGTTCAGAATGTCCGACAGCCTTTCGGGCGTTATGAATCTCCGCAGCACTCCTTTTTGCGCCACAGAGATAATACCGTTTTCTTCACTGACTACAATTGACAGCATGTCGCTTTCTTCGGTGATGCCGATAGCCGCTCTATGGCGTGTGCCCAAATCCTTTGAAAGCAGCTGCGACTGTGACAGCGGCAAAAAACAGCCTGCCGCAAGAATGCGGTTGTTCTTTATGATAACTGCGCCGTCATGTATCGGCGCCCTTGTATTAAAGATGCTCTCCAAAAGCGGCGCGGTGACAAGCGCGCCCAGTTCGGTTCCCGTCTCCAGAATGTGCGACGATATCTTTGTTGGGGCAATGACCACCAATGCGCCTACTCTGGCTTTTGACATGGTTTGGCAAGCCTTAACCAGCTCGTCCACGGCAGTACGCAATTCTTCATCGCTGACATTTATTTCGTGGGTCCTTTGCTTTTTTGAAAGATTAAAAAACAGCGTTTTAAAGTCCGACTGATAGACCACCATAAGCGCCACAATTGCAAGTATCATAATGAGATTAGCCAGCATCATAGCCAATGAAACGCTGTACAGCTTGTCCAACACAAAGACGCCGGCATAAATAAGCAACAGTGCCGTATATATGAACATCAGCCGATAACTCTTTCTTTTATGGAAAAAAACAAAAAGCACCAGCATAATAATGCCGAGGGCTACGAAATCAAATATACTGTTTATTCCGAAGTATTCCATTTCTGTTTTCTCCTGTTTGTTTGTCAGAACCCGAAGTCTTTGAACACCTTGTCATCTCTGATTATGGTTATGTCATCGTCTTTTGGGGGCAGTGATTTAAGTTTGTTGTATTGAAAGTATGCAAATACCGTTGCCAGCAAATAAAGTCCTACTTTTATGGCATGATATACATATTCCATAGGAGCGGTGTATTCATAAGTGAATAGCATCACCAACGGCAAAATGCTGAGTGCCAGATTTATTCCGATATACAAGGTAGCAAGATATTTGTATGCAAGGTGCGGCTTGCGGGCAAACATTTTTGATAATTCAAAGAGAAACATTCCCAGCATAAAGACTTTTATTGCCACCGTAATAACGGCAGAGCCTATGTCCGCCATCGGGGGATAGGCAAAAAACGGCAGCGACAACAATCCGATAGCAAGCAAAGCTATGATTAGCGTCAAACGCAACTTAAACACAAAATCCGAATTGGCTATTTCAGGAAAGCGCCTAATCATAAGCGTGTTGGCAAAATAAGCAATTATTTCAAAAACAACTACTTCTACAACAAGCAGCGTGGGATAATAAAGTATTAAAAAAGACGACGCTTTAACGCCCGTAACAAGTTCATTGACAATTGCTATACTGTCCTCTCCCATAGCCTTCAGCATAAAGAGCTCAGCAAACATTGTCGATATGCCATAAAAAAGGTACCACACCAGTTGCGGAATCTTTTTTAGCTTGGCTATGGTTGAATCTGAATACAATTTTGTGAACATCATTCTCCTTTATGCCGCAAGCAGTTTTGCCACAGCAGTATCAAAAGCCGCAGATTCGCTCATGCGCCCGCTTTTGAAAGCAAGCTCGCTGTCTATCAGCATATCAAGTATGCTTTTCATTTTTACTTTGCCGATATTCTTTATTTCTCTGGTTTTCTTTATGGCATATTCCTTTACTTTGAAAACCTTTGCCAGCTCGGCATTGGATTTTGGGGACAATGCGCAGTGCAATATTCTTCTATATTGTTTAATCAGCGCCGCCAGAATAAAACTCTTTGGCGTGCCCTTGCTCAACAAGCTGTCAAGTTGCGCCATTGCCTCGTCGGACCTGCCCTCTGTTATGCTGTTTATGAATCGAAAAATCGGCAATTCGGCATCTTCAGTCACCAGCATTTCGACCATTCCTGCAGTAATTCTGCCACCCTCGGCATAGCTTGTCAGCTTTTGGCATTCCAAGTATATCTTTGCCATTTCATTCTGAGTATAATCAGCAAGAGTTGCCGCTGCGCTTCTTTCGATGCCGCCATACGGCTTGCAGATATCCTCAATAATTGCCAGCAAATCGCTCTTTTCCAGTCGAGAACAGTTTATTTCCGTCATCAGCTTTTTTTCTGCCGCCGTCAGGAGCTTTGCATTTTCAAAAACCAAATAATACGGTTCGATGCCTTCTTGTACCGTTTGGCGCAGAATTTGTTGTTCGTCCTTTTTTGCTTCATAACTCTCATCGCTGACCCAAAGCAGTTGTTCACCCTCGTCAAAGCCAAAACTTGACAGCGGATATATGATGTCGGCAAGCGAATCAAGTTTTGGGAAGGTCTTTATGTTGACATCGCGCATATCCTCGGCTATTTTGGCAACAAAAAACTTCTTGGCGTTGTCCAACCAATATGCGTCCTCGCCGACCAGATAAAAAACCCTGCCGTCAAGCTGTAAGTTGCCCAAATCCTTTGAATGCATGTCTATATAATAATATATTTATTAAGATTATGCAATTATTAAACCCATAATTATAAAATTATAAACAAACCCATGCCGCCAATCATGATGCAGGCTATGCCGACCAACTTATTGTTTCTCGGCAACATTATGAAGCGTGACAGCAAAACAAAGATAAGAATGTAAGAAAGAGTGAAGACGCCCATGCCGCCGGCTTTTATTGTGGCATACGGCAATGACGACAAAAAAGACGACACCCACCGCACAAGTTCTATTACGGCATTGGCAGGAAAATATAATGCTCCCAAATGCGGCGAAATCAAGCAAAGGACTCCCGAAATGAACATATAGGTATATAAAACTGTGATTATCGGCAACACCAGCAAGTTTGCAAGCACAAAATACAGCGATATTGTGCCGAATACATTTAGCGACAGCGGCAGCAAAAAGGCATTCGCCGACAGTGAAATGGATACCAATGACGCCACACCTTTGCGCAAACTGCCGCCCTTTCCGGCAAAGGCTTTGTAAATCGGCTTATAAAAAAGCACTATCCCAAAAACCGCCGTTACGCTCATTATGAAACTTAATGAAAAAAGCGTGCGCGGCGAAAACAACAGCATTACCGCCACCGCCGCTCCCAAAGAATTCAAAGCGTCATGTTTTTTGTGCAAGGCTGACGCCAGCAAAAACAGCACCGCCATAATTGCCGAACGCACAGCGCTAGGCGGAAAACCCGTAATGCCGCAGTACACAAAAAGCACAACGGTCGTTATTGCCAACGACAGCTTTGGTTTTATGCGGAGTTTTTTCAAAAACAAAGCAATACATGCCACGACAAAGCTGATATGAAGTCCTGATACCGAAAAAATATGACTGAGTCCGGTATCTCTTATCGCGGCTTTGTCCTCACCCGACAGAGCGCTGAGGTCGCCGAACAACAGCGATGCGGCTATGCCCTTGTTCTTCCCCAACCACTTTGTCATGGGGTCTGTCATTCTAAGCCGCAGTTTGTCATAAAAATCTGCATCCTGAACAGGCGGCGACAGCTGCGCTATAAGTTCGGTTTTATAAAAAACACCGTTGCCGTAATAAGTAAGCGACGCTGAGTCTGACAAGCGTACCTGCATTGTAGTTATTTTGCCAAAAAAATGCAGTCTGTCCGAAAGTTGATAGGGTGTTTCGCCATACACTCGCAGCACCGCCTTGCCTTTTTTGTCAAAGCCGTCTATCTGCAAGTCTTTCAAAATTATATTATAATAACCTTCGGCGGCGTTTATCTGCGCTACCTTGCCTCTTATGTAACTTTCTTCGTTTATTTTCTCAACGGTTGCGGCATGCTGAAATGTATGCCCCAAAAAGCCTACAATAAAACATAGCGCCAAAGCAAAAAAGCGCCATTTTTTCAAAACAAACAACACGCATGCGGCGCCTCCTGACAGCGCAATAATTATCAACCAAAACAATGCGATATAATTCAAAGCGGCAAGGCTTACGGCTATGCCTGCCATCAAAAACAACGCATAAAACACCATCGGGCGTCGGTTGATAACGGTTTTTTTCATATTAAAATGGTTTTCAACTCTTGGGCAAGCTGACATTTTTTGTTTACGCTCAAGGCCTCTGAAAGTATGTCAGGCTCTTTGCCGCAATCAAGATGTGTCAAAATCGTTTTGGGAATATCCTTTGTCATGCCGGCAATATCGTATACGCTTATGTGCGGTGACTGTTCATGGTGGTCTTTTTTCAAAATACAAGCGTCAACAAGCGCAAGGTCTGCGCCCGCAATCAGCTTGCTTATGTTGCCGCATTGCCTTGTGTCGGCAGTGTATGCAACACACTTTTTGCCGTCGGATATTTTTGTTCCGAAGGTCGGCAAAGTATGGCACATTTCAAAAAACTCTAGGTTAAGGTCTTTTATTCGGGCAATCATTCCATCGGAAGTTACTTGTGGCGCTATGCCTAAAGATGAAAGCGCAAGAAATTCGTTTTCTGGAGTAGGCGGCATGAAAATGGGGATTGGGGATTGCCAAACCCCTGTCTTTGTCAGTTCAAACGCAATGTTTCGGAACACAAAAGCATCGGCAACATGGTCGCCGTGAAAATGGCTAAGAATTATTCCGTCAATGGTATGGTAGTCGCAAATGGCGGCAAGATTGCGCAAGACTCCGCTGCCCATATCCAACAAAACTCGTGCGCCGCCATTGCTCTCAATGAGATAACCGCAAGTGGCGCCATGCTTATTTGGGTATTTCCCATATTTGCCCAGTACCGTAAGTTTCATATTTTCCCTTTGTACCTTTTTCCTTATCTATTCCTTATCGGCGGTTGCTACAATATCTATGCCGGTATCCAACACATTTTTGATTAGCACATCTCCTACTTTTATTGGTTTGTGAACGCGTTGTTTTTTTATCAGTTTTATGACATCGAACAGCAAATTCTTGTCAAGCGTACCGTTGGATTTGCAGCTGACAACGCCGCCTCTGAATACCGGAAAAACCGTAGTCAGCACACGCTGAGGATTTATCATTTCCGTTCTGGCATAGACCTCGCCTCTTTTGCAGGCGTGACCCTCCACCGCAATTTCTCCGTTTTGTATCGTCTGTTCCGCCTGCATCTCGCAGCATAAAGGACAAAGTATGCACACAAATTTTTTCATTATGCCTCCAGAGAAACGGTAATATCTCCGTCATTTTCGCCCGGGTTTATTTCGATAGACTCAAGCAAACCCGGCAGTAAAGCGGCGTATCTCTTTGCAAAAATCAGTTTGTCGCCCAACAGCACATTGAGCCGCGCGCCTTTCCTGACTTCCTTGGGGTTGAAAAATATCCTGACCGTCTCTCCGGCATATGCCGTCTGAGGCAGTGCGTATTTTATGCCGTTGCCGGCAATTATTTTTATGCTTGATACATTTTGCGGCTTGATTTTTACAAATTGCGCGGCTCCCTTTCCGGCGGCGGCGCCCTCAAATGCCGCATTGTCCACAGAAGTATGGGTGTGAACAACATTTCCTGCGGCAAAAATGCATTTTGTTGAAGTCTGGTATTGGCTGTCCACCGCTACGCCATGAGTGTTTTCGTCAATACTCAGTTGCGCAATTTTTGTCAAGCTGTCATCGGGCAACAATCTTGGCGACAAGACAAGCGTATCACACTCTATTATTTTTTCTCCGTCTTCTGAATATATTTTGACTGCGCTCAAAGGCTGACCTATGGGTGTTATTGTGGTATTCAAATACAGCGGAATGTCAAAATCTTCAAGGCATTCGACGATATCCTTTGGCATGGATTGCGGAGCTTGACCTTTTTCGCATACACAAACCACCTTTGCGCCTTCAAGGCTCAACCTCCTGGCAATGATAAGCGCAAGCGTGTTTGAGCCGTAAATGACGGCTTTTTTGCCTATCCTTTTGCCCTCCGCATTCGTCAGTCTCTGCGCCTCAACGGCTGAGAAAATGCCTGCATATGGTGTTTTTATGTCGGAAAAATCGTTGTTTTCTTTGCTGCCCGTTGCCAAAATTATTGCTTTGGCTTTCATTTCGCTTGTTCTTTTCGGGCGCTCAACCGTGACTTTCAAATCTTCGGAAACAGCCGTTACATGCGCGTTCTTGATTACTCTTATGTTCGCCTGTTTTATTTTGTCCGTCAGCCTTGCGACAAATTCCGGACCTGTCATATCCTCGCCAAAAAACTCCGTTCCGCAACCGTTATGTATATTTTGGGACAGTTTACCGCCCAATTCACCTTTTGTCAGCAGCGCTACTTTTGCTCCTTGTACAGCGGCGGATATGGCGGCGCTCATTCCGGCTACCCCTCCGCCGACAACAATTATGTCATACAAAATGTCTACCTCCCGGGTAAAAACTTGTCTTTATAGCATTTTATGCCGGCAACAATTACTTCAATTGCCGTGGCTTTGTCGGCTATCTTCATGCCCGCGGTGTGTTTGCCTTCAAGCTCTTTGTAGACGGTAAAAAAGTGGCATATCTCATCCAAAATGTGCCGCGGCAGTTCTTCTATGTTTTTGTAGCAGTTCCATGTAGGCTCATTGAACGGAATGGCAATTATTTTGTTGTCTATGAAACCGTCGTCGGTCATGGATACCATGCCTATAGGGTAGCAACGGCAAATAGCCATGGGCTTAATTGCCTCTGAGCAAAGCACCAGCACATCTATGGGGTCATTGTCCTCGCAATAGGTCTTTGGGATAAAGCCATAATTTGCGGGATAGTGCGTCGATGTATATAGAATTCTGTCAAGAATAAGCAGTCCGCTCTGCTTGTCCAGCTCGTACTTGTTTTTGCTGCCTTTGGAAATTTCGATAACGGTAAGAAAATCATTAGGCAAAATCCTGTCCGAACCTATGTCATGCCAAACATTCATTGTATTTTTCTCCTTAAATGCTTATAATATCATAATTATACTATACTCTACGCTTATTTATCAATACATTGGCAATCTATTTCACCAAACACCACTCAAAAAAGTATAATTCTGAAAAAAGCGCTTAACACAATACAGGTTTAATGTTATAATGAATAAACAAAATAAGGAAAAGTATGATTCACGACGAAAGAATAAGCAATAAGTTGTTGGTACTGTTTGTGCTTGACAAAATTGAGATTCCCATAAATGAGGAATTACTTTTGTCTATCTGCTCAACAGACAATGAGTGGATACCGTATTTTTATTGCAAACAAATCATCGCCGAACTTACAGAAGCGGGATTCATCTCAAAGATGAACGGCAGCATCCGCAATCCTTTACTGTCGCTGACCGAAGACGGCAGAACTTGTCTGGCTCATTTTTACAATGACATTCCAAAGTCCGTACGCGACACCATAACCGACTTTGCCCGTTCCTCTCGTCTTGACTACAAAAAAAAGCAGGAGTTTACTTGCGACTACAAGCGCAATCCCGACGGCTCTTATACCGTTGAGATGAGCATATTTGAAGTGACAAAACCTATTATGCAATTAAAATTTGTTGTCACCAACCTTGAAAAAGCGCTGTCCATCTACAACAGCTGGAACAGCAAGGCGCCCGAAGTATACAAGGCCTTTTATGATATCCTTATCGATTGAGCAGCGCCAATAAAAAGTTCTGCCTACATTTCCTTTCTTTGTCCGCTATAATTCCTTTGATAAAATGAGGCGTCAGGTTTTTTGCCTTCATTTGTACTATCATAAAAATCATTTATCATTGTTATGGCTTCTGTTTTTGCTTCGATTGCGCGTTCTTCGACAGTTTTGTCGCATATCAAAGTTTCGTTATGAAATACGGGATACGGCGCGCGCTTGAGGTTTAGCCAGTCCTCCTCTTTTTTCTCCTTTCTCGGACGAATAAAAGAACTCAGACACTTTGGCATGCGCATGCACTTTTCAACCAGCCGCAAGAAAAGATATTTCACACCGAAAATATCGTCGGTTATCCACAAAAATAATTTCATTAGGCGCAGTGATTTTTCGGCGGTTTTTGGCGGCAAATTTTGGTTCATCATCGGCGCAACTATTTCAGAATAATATGTTGCTATCTCCGCCCGCTCAGCCTTGCCGATTTTTAAGTTCTTGTGCGAGCGGTAAAACAAGCTGTTCTTTTTCAGATAATTTTTAACGCACATATAATCCAAAGCGCTTTCAAAAACAACATGAATATACTCTTTTTCGTTGTCTTTGTAGCAGTCTTTCAAATCGGTAGATTTTTGGATAATGTAAGGGTGCAAGTTGCAGTCCAAGGCATAGTGACAAAGCTGACCAAACAAAAAAGCCTTCAAGACATTCGATTGTTGCATTGCCGCATACTCCGCCGATTCGGCAAACATTTTTTCGGCGACAAATCCATCATGTATTTCGTAACCCAGTTTTGACAGCGGCTCTTTTTCTAATTGAAGATAAAAAAGTAAGTCCGGTCCCTGCGCTCCGACATAAAAAGCCCTAGGGTTTTTTTCAATAATACTTTGAATTTCGGGTTTCAACTCCTTCAAAACGCAATCTGAAAAATAAAAATGTGTGATATTTGACGGCATTTTGCACCTCTTAAGATATTTTTGTTTATTATAACACAAAAGTTTTACGAATAAAAATATACTATGGTCTTTTGCCGGATATTATGTTAAAATGTTTTTATTACTTCAAGGAAAAAGGAACGCATTATGAAATTCAAACTTTCAAAGCTGGAAAAATCATGGGTGCTGTACGATGTGGGCAATTCCGCTTTCGTAATGATAATCTGCTCCCTGCTTCCCATCTATTACAATACTCTAGCAAGAGCGCAAGGGTACACGGACTCGCAGATTACTTCAATATTCGGCACCTTGCTTTCATTGTCAGCATTGGCTATCGCCTTGACAAATCCCATTCTTGGCGCCATAGCCGACAACAAAGGCATGAAGAAAAAGATGTTTTTTATCTTTATGCTCGTCGGCTCGGCATGTTGTTTGTTGCTGGGCATAAGCAGCAGCATTCCATACCTAGCCGCCATTGTCATCGTCTCGCGAATAGGCATGAGCGGCTCGGTGGTGTTCTATGACGCTATGCTGGTTGATATCACAGACGAATCACGCATGGACAATGTTTCATCCAGAGGTTTTGCTTACGGCTATATCGGCAGTTGCATACCTTTCACCGTTTGCCTTGCGCTCTATGTACTTGCCACAATGCCAAAGAACAACCCCATTCTCGGCATCGGCGAAAACACTGCCATAGTCATTGGCATGGCAATTACCGGCATTTGGTGGTTTGCGCTGTCCGTGCCGCTGCTGCGCAATTACAAACAACTGCACGGCGTTGAGCCGGTAAAAAATCAGGTCCGCGACGCATTCCGTAAATTAGGGGAGACCTTCAGCAACCTGAAGCACTATAAATCGGCATTTTTGTTTGTCATTGCCTTTTTCTTTTACATAAACGGCGTAAGCACCATAATCGGCATGAGCGTTGTATATGCGCAACAGGTCCTTGGCGAAATAAACGCCGTATATTTGGTCGTAGCCTTGCTTATGACGCAGGTTGTGGCTTGGCCTTGCGCCATAATTTTTGGCAAACTTGCCGGAAAATACAGCCCCCGTTATTTGATACTAATTAGCATTGCCGGCTATATTGCCATTACCGTTTTTGGCGCGTTCATGAATTCGCTTTATCAATTCTTTATAATGGCGTTTTTTGTCGGACTATTCCAAGGCGGCATTCAGGCGCTTTCACGCTCTTATTTTGCAAAATTGGTACCCAAAGAAAAATGCAATGAGTTTTTCGGCATATATGATATCTGCGGCAAAGGCGCGGCGGTACTTGGTCCTGCGCTTATGGCGGCCGCAACGGCGCTTACTGGCAGCCCCAGAATCGGCGTGTCCACCCTCATACTTTTCTTTATAATAGGCGGCGTAATCCTGCTGTTGCTGCCAAAGAACAAAGCCGATGTTCCCCACGAACAAATGGAGACAGGCGACGAGCAGACAACAAAGTTGGAACAAGCGGAATAACCACAAATTACATCGACAAAAAAGGCGCCTTATCGGCGCTTTTTTCATTCTTTCTTTTCTCTGTTTTCGTTATCTTTTTCCACCCGTTCCCGCAATTCCTCGTCAAATTTCCTTTTGCTGTAAAATGGGAACTGACGGTATTTTGTCTTCATACGGAATTTTGACGGGTCAACTCTTTCGGCAATAAAGGCCTTCAAATCCTCGTATCCGCCCTCTTTCACGGCAAATGGCAAGATATAAAAATGAGTGGAAACGCCGCCATAGAGATAAATTCTATCCTTGCGAAAAGCCACTTTGTCTATGCCTTTGAATGTAAAGTTCTCCGTAAATACCTTTTCGCCTTTGTCGTTATAGCTGTCGGCGGTAAAGCCTTTGTCATTGAATATCAAAAAATGCTTTACCACTCCCCTAGTTTTGTATTCTGTCTTATAGCCGGCATATGCGGTGACAACAAAAAGCAGCACCGACAAGCCCATAAGCAACAAGGTTATAAGGAACATGATAAAAATAAAAAAACTTTCAAACCACACCAAAAAAATCAGCGCCGCAACAAAAAGCACAGCCAACAGCAACGCCTCGCGCAAGGACATATACTTGCGGATATAGAACAAACTGCATTTTACATAATCTTTTTTTGTGATGTCAATTTCTGCTCTAAACAATTGTTATTTACCTCTATTAAAAAAGGAAACTCGGGTCGGCTCCGTGACAATGAGCCTTCGCCGAGGTTTCGTCCATTGTATTTTTTCCGTAATTATATCAGTTCAAACACTTTGGCGGCAAAGTAAGCGGCTGCGCCAAGAAAGCCTATTGTCAATATGACAAACACCGCAAGCGCGCGGCGCGCTTTTTTTAGTTTAATCTGCGGCACCATCGGCTCGGTCTCGACGGGCTGCTCGGGCGTTGCTTCTTGATAAATGGGCGCCTCGTACACAGGATTGTACTCCAGAGCGCCGAACATCGAATTGAATCTCTCCCTTTCACGCATATACGCTTCTTTGTAATATGTTTGAAGAGCTTCTTGAGAAACCGTAGGCTGTTGGTCGTCTTTTTTGTCAATTTCTTTCATGTTCGGACTCCTTTAGTCTATTATACATAACATATTATACATACAAAAAAAGTATATGTCAATATTGCAAATGTTAAAACCCTTGATTTCATTTGCGGCGCTCAGCAATACAAAAAATTGCCTCGGCGGCAAAATAAATCAGCCAAAAGAATGTCGCAAAATACCACTATCGGCTATTGAAAAAAGGGCAGTTATGATATATAATATAGTAGCAATAAAAAATAACCGACACGGAGGCATTTATGAAAAAGATTGGTTTCAAAAAGAGGGGGCTGTTAGTACTTGCCATAATTGTTATTTGCTTGCTTACCATTACAGGAACGCTGTCGATTATCGGCGTTGTCGGTAGCAATGCCAATCTGCGCTATGCGAGATCGCTAGACGAAATCCCCACTCGAAACCTCTCTCTGGAAAAAGACGGGCTGGGCTATTGGACTTTCACGAATGAAGCCGACACGAATTTCAAAATTTTACAGCTTACAGACATACATATCGGCGCAGGCTTTATGACCATAAACAAGGACCGTTGGGCGTTGGATGCCGTCAGGACCTTGGTTGAACACACAAAACCCGATTTGATTATCGTAACCGGCGATATGGTTTATCCCGTTCCCGTACAGGCTGGCACAAACAACAACCGCCGTTCAACCGAGCTTTTCGGCACACTTATGGACAGTTTTGGCATTCCATGGACGGTAACTTACGGCAACCATGACGAAGAATGGTACGCCAAATACGACCTTGAGGATTTGAACAAGATTTATTCATCTTACAAGTACTCTCTTTTCCAAAGCGGTCCTGAATATATTTATGGTCAGTGCAACACATTCATAAATATCAAAAATGCTGACGGCGCTCTGAACACTTCGTTGGCTCTTATTGACTCAAACGCATATGAGCCGGGGCTTAAACTAAATGTCTATGACAAAATTCATGACGACCAGGTTGAATGGTATGAAGAACAACTTTTTGCCATAAAAGAATATTACGAACTCAACGAACTTATGCCTTCATTGGCTTTTTTCCACATTCCCGTAAATGAATACGAGGACGCATGGAAGCTGTACAGAGAAGGCAGCGACCAAGTCATTTACCATTTTGGGCAAGCCGGAGAAAAGAACGAAGGCATATACCCCCCGGCTACACGCGGCAAAATCTTTGATAAAATGGTAGAACTGGGCAGCACAAAGGCAATATTCTGCGGACACGACCACCTCAACGACTTTTCGGTGACCTACAAAGGTATCCGCTTGACCTACGGCAAATCAATAGACTATCTCGCCTATTACAACATAAAAAACTCACACTGGCAAAGAGGCGGCACGGTTATTGAGATTGCTCCCGACAGCAGTTTTACAATCAAACAAGTGGTGTTAGCGTATATCGCATAAATCCAGCACAAAAAAATATAGGGCGCATAGACGCCCTTTTTTTATGCGCTCAATTTAGTTTTCTCAAACGAAATCTATCAACAATGCTTGCCGATTGCGGCTCAAAGACACTGTATTTTTGTTATAAAAATTATCAGCCCATTTTTTTATAGTATTCATCAACACCGCTCATAACATAGACGGTATCATTTGGCTACCGACAGCCACACAGGGCTGTCGGCTTAACGCGTCGCTCCCTGCGGAACCGCAGACTCGTTGGTTCAATGCTGTTTGTGGGTGATAGCAAAAAAGAGTACCAATTCGGTACAGTCCACCACTTAAAAGCAAGCCATAAAGGGAAACCTTGCACTCTCGCCAACGCCCCGGTCGCAATCATAGATTGCTCCCCGCTTTGGCTACCGACAGCCACACAGGGCTGTCGGCTTAACGCGTCGCGCCCTGCGGAACCGCAGACTCGTTGGTTCAATGCTGTTTGTGGGTG